>NZ_JBVDDO010000009.1:0-116421 GCF_055454375.1 Brachybacterium sp. B718/18
CTTCTCCGCCGGGCGGCGGTGACGGGGCACGCGGGGGGACGGAGCGGGATCAGCCGACGTCCGCGGCATCCTCCTGGGTGAAGTTCGGGTCCGGCTCGCCGAAGCCCTCGGGCAGGGAGATCGGGCAGAACTGCTGCATCGTCGGGTCCACGTACTGCTGGGCCTCCTTGACCAGGTTCTCCGGGGTGTCGGAGCCCTGGTTGAGGCTGCCCTGCATGGTGAACATGGCGTCCCACAGCTTGGTGCCCACCGGCAGCGGCGGCCGGGACTTCGCCACGCCCATCAGTTCCACGAAGAACTTGATGTCCGGGCTCCACCCCTGGGGGTCCTTGATCGTCTCGATGTTCGTGGGGATGTTCGTGAGTTTCGGCATGAGGATCTTCTGGCCCTCGTAGCCCGCATAGAACTTGAAAAAGTCCCAGGCCGCCTTCGACATGCTGGCGCCCTTCGGCATCGCGAGCGCGAAGCCGCCGGCCCAGGTGAAGGGGTCGTCGCCCTCGTTGGGAACGGGGAGATACGTGAGCCCGTAGTCCATGTCGGGCTTGTACTGCTTGAGGCCCTTGACCGCCCAGGACCCGGTGATCTGGAACAGCTGACGGTCGGAGAAGAAGCTGGTCTGAGTGGGCGGTGCGTTGGGCGGCTGGTACGTGGCCTTGAACGCATCGAGGCGCGCGAAGTCCAGGCGCTCGACCCATCCGGCGTACATCTTTGCGACCGAGAGCATCTCCGGCGAGTCCAGCAGCACGTGGCAGGACTCGTTGGAGAACATCGGGACGTCGTTCGCCATCGCCCACATGAGCAGCGACGCCTGATCGTCCCAGGGGATCCAGGTGACCTTCTCGTAGGTGCCGCGGTCGTCCTGGACGTTGAACTGGTCGTTGATCTCCCAGATCTGGTCGTAGGACATCGGTCCGTTGGCAGGGTCCAGGAGCGCCGGGTCGATCCCGGCCTCCGTCGCGAGAGTCCTGTTCACGAACAGGGCACGGGTGTCGGTGTCCACCGGGAGCCCGAAGTACTGCCCGTCGTAGAACAGCTCGTCGGTGGCGAACTTGATCCACTGGGACATGAACTCCTCGACGCTGACGCCCTCGTACTCCTCGATGAGGCCGTCGATGGGCTCGAGCAGGCCGAGGGAGGCGAACTGGGCGCCGTTGAAGCGGTCCACGAAGTACACGTCCGGGCCGGTGCGACCGCGGACCGCGGTGATCGCGCTGGACGCATCGCCCTGACCGTTCGACGGGACCTGGGAGACCTCGATCTTCACATCGGGGTTCTGCTCGGTGAAGGCCTCGATGATGAGGGCCTCGAGCTCGGCATTGGTGCCGCCCTGGCCCCACAGCTTGACGACGTTGGGGTCGCGCTGGTCCCCGACGGGACGGCTCGTGCAGCCGACGATCGAGCCGCCGGCGACGGTGACGCTGGCTCCGGCGCCGAGGGCGCGCAACAGGGTGCGACGGTTGATCACTTGAAACCTCCGAGGGTGATGCCGCTGATGAAGTAGCGCTGGAACATGAAGAACAGGAGCACCAGCGGGAGGAGCACGAGGAACGAGGCCGCCATGAGCAGGTTGAACTGGATGTCCTGCGAGTTGACGGAGCGGAAGACCTGCATACCGATGGAGAGCGTCTGCTTGTCCTGGTCCTGCAGGTAGATCAGCGGACCCATGAAGTCGTTCCAGGTGCCGACCGCGGAGAAGATCGCGATCACGGTGACCGCGGGGCGGGCGGTGGGGAACACGATCCGCCAGGCGATCGTCCACTCGCTGGCGCCGTCCACCCGGGCGGCGTCGAGCATGTCGCGCGGGGTCTGCAGCATGAACTGTCGCAGCAGGAAGGTGAAGAACCCGCCGGCGAAGAGCGCCGGGGCGATGAGCGGGACGAAGGTGTTCACGAAGCCCAGCCCGGCCCACATGTCGAACATCGGGATGAGGGTCACGGGGAAGGGCAGGAACAGGGTCGCGAGCACGATGAAGAAGACCCGGTTGCGCCCGGGCCAGTCGATGCACGCGAAGCCGTAGGCCACGATGAAGTTCGAGACCACGCTGAAGACGACCACGCAGATCGTGATGATGGCGCTGTTCCGGAAGAAGGTCCAGAACGGCATGATCGTCACGGCGTCCGAGAAGTTCTGCCAGCGCAGCTCCGTGGGGAACAGCGTGGGCGGGAACTGCGCGAGCTCCTCGGGGGTCTTCAGCGCCGAGATCAGCATCCAGTAGAGGGGCAGCGAGAAGAGCAGGAGCACGACGAGCATGACGAGGCGCGAGATCCAGGCGCTCAGCGCGCTGGGTCGGGAGCCGTCGGGGTTGCGCCCGTAGTTCGAGCGGGACTTGATCGAGGCGCCGGAGCCGAGGTTCTGCGCTCCGGTGCTGACGGTGTTGATGGCCATGTCGGGGTCCTCCTCAGCCGGCCGAGACGTCGTAGTTCACGAACCGGCGGGAGAGCCAGTAGATGAGTCCGGCGAGCACCATGCCGAACAGGAACAGCAGCACCGCGAGCGCCGAGGCGAAGCCGAGCTGACCGTAGGAGAAGGCGTTCCGGTAGAGGTACAGCATGTAGAACAGCGTCGAGTTGTCGGGACCGCCGTTGGTCATGATGTACGCCTCGGTGAACACCATCATCGCGCCGGAGACACCGGTGATCAGGTTGAACAGGATCGTCGGGGTGAGCAGCGGCAGCGTGATCGCGGTGAACTGACGGAAGCGGGAGGCGCCGTCGATGCGGGCCGCCTCGTAGAGGGTGTCGGGGATGTTGCGCAGGCCCGCGAGGTAGATCAGGGCGGCGTTGCCCGCACCCAGCTGGGCCATCACGATCATCACGATCTTCGCGTACCGCGGCTCGCCCAGCAGGTTCGTGTCGGGCATGCCGAACAGGCCCAGGAACTGGTTGACGATGCCGAACTGCGGGTTGACGAACACGATGAAGATGAACGACATGGCGAACATCGGGATGAGCGAGGGCAGGTACAGCAGCGTCCGGTAGATCGCCACCTCCCGCACGTTGCGGTTCATCGCGATCGCAAGCAGCAGGGCCACGACCATGCCGACCGGTACGGCCAGCAGCATGTAGTAGACGGTGTTGCCGACCGAGGTGCGGACCATCGGGTCGACGAAGGCCGAGATGTAGTTCCGCAGGCCGATGAAGGTCGGCGTCTGCATCCCGGAGTACTGGGTCAGGCTGATCACGAAGGAGTAGATCAGCGGGTAGATCACGAACACTGCGACGCCGATGATCCACGGCGAGATGAACAGCAGTCCGTTGCGGAGGTTGCGCTTCTCCCGTCCGGTGAGGGGCCGGCGCGTGGGCCGCCCGCCTTCGGAAGGGGCCCGTGCCCCCGTCCCTGTGTTCTGGTCGCTGACGGCTGCGGTGCCCGGTGTGCCCGGTCCGCCCGTCGCGACGGCGTTGCTCGCGCTCATCGCTCTCCCTTCGCTGGGCCGCCGCACCCTCGTTGGTGCGGTGGAGGGATCAAGGCCGACCGGCCCTCGGCCGCCCGCGATCACGGGACGGCCGAACCCTGTGACGGAGGTTACTCACAACGATGGACTAATGCAATGGGGCGCGGGACGGCGTGCCGGAGCGTCCGGTGGACGGTGGCGGAGCAGCGCGCGCCGAGGCGCGGCAACATGCTGTGTGGGGCCGAGGCGCGGCAACACTCCGTGTGGGGCAGAGGGGCAGGGTGGAGGGGCGGGACGCGACCCGGCCCCAGGCTCAGATCCCGGCGACGCCCGAGATCAGCAGCAGCACCAGCACGGTGCCGATCGTCGTGATCAGCACGGTGTCGCGGGCGAGGTTCTCGGCGGCGCGGTACCGGGCGGCGGCGACGAAGACGTTCTGCGCCGTGGGCAGGGCCGCCATCACGACCACCTCGTAGAGTCCGGCGCCCCGCAGTCCCAGGGCGAGCCCGACCCCGAGGGCGATCACGGGCATGGCGAGCAGCTTCGCCGACGAGGCCACGGCGATCAGTCCGCGGTAGCCGTCGTCCTTCGCGAGCGGCTTCGATCCGTACAGCGACAGGCCGTAGGCGAGCAGCATCGCGGGGATCGCCATGTCCCCGAGGGACTGGAAGGGGTCCAGCACCACCTGCGGGACCTTCACGTGGAGCAGGGCGAGGGCCACGCCGACGGCGGCCGCGATGATGGTCGGGTTGGCGCCGATGCTGCGCAGGATCCCGGCGGGCCCCTGCGCGTCCTTCTGGGTCACGTGGTGCAGCGCGAAGAGATAGAGCGGCGTGTAGATCGCCTGCTGGAAGAGGATCACCGGCAGGGCGTGGGAGATGTCCCCGAGCACGTACGCCGCGATCGGGAAGCCCATGTTCGCGCCGTTGACCACGGAGCCGCTGATCGCCGTGACCACGAGCTCGGCGCCGCGGCGCTTCGTGAACAGCCGCACCCCGAGCAGCAGCAGGGCGCCGGTGAGCACGCCGGAGATCCCGGCGACCGCCATCGGCGCGGAGAAGATCTCGGCGAGCTCGGAGTCGAGCAGCCCCACCAGCACGAGCGCGGGGGAGCAGAGGAAGAAGGTCGAGCGGTTCAGGACGTACCGACCGTGCGGACCGAGGATCCCGGTGCGGCCGGCGATCCAGCCGACGCCGATGATCGACCAGACGATGAAGAACCCGGCGAGGACCCCGCTCATCGGCGGCGGAGGGGCTGGGTGCAGGTCACCCGCGAAATCCTATCGGGTTCGCCGAGGGCGAACGGGTCGCGTCCGGTTCCCGGACCGCTCGGCGCCGCCTGCCGTCAGTGACGGCCGACGGAGGTGCGCCCGTTGATCTGATCGGGCATGCCGGGGACCGGCTCGGCGCCGTCGTCCCCGATCGCCACGATGCGGTTCTCGCCGTCGACGTGCACCACGCGCGGGTGGTGCCCGGGGATCTCGGCGGCCTCGAGCTGCCCGTAGGCCATGATGATCACCAGGTCGCCGGGGCTGACGAGGTGGGCGGCCGCGCCGTTGATCCCGATCACGCCGCTGCCGCGCTCGCCGGCGATCACATAGGTGACGAGCCGGGCGCCGGAGGTGATGTCGGCGATGGTGACCTGCTCGTGCTCGACCAGGCCCGCGGCCTCGACGAGATCGGCGTCGATCGTCACCGACCCGACGTAGTGCAGGTCAGCCTGCGTGACCGTGGCCCGGTGGATCTTCGAGGTCATGAGAGTGCGCATCATCGGGACCAGTCTCCCACGCCCCGTCCATGCGCGATGATGGGCACTGCCCGCTTCGTCAGGAGGATCACCATGCCCAAGGCCCGCCGCCGCTCGGCGGACAGCTCCGAGCGCTTCGAGGACATGGCGCTGCCGGACGAGCTGCTCGGCGTGCTCGCCGAGCAGGGACTCTCGCGCGCCTTCGAGATCCAGGCCGCGATCCTTCCCGACGCCCTCGCCGGACGCGACGTCCTGGCCCGGGCGGAGACCGGATCCGGCAAGACCCTCGCCTTCACCCTCGCCATGACCAGCCGGTTCCGGGGGCGCAAGCAGCATCGTCGGCGTCCGCTCGGCGTGGTGCTGGTGCCCACCCGCGAGCTCGCGGTGCAGGTGGTCGACACCATCCATCCCTTCGCGCGCGCGGTGGGGCTGCGGGCCCAGCTGGTGGCGGGCGGCATGAACATCGAGAAGCAGGCCGAGGCCGTCGCCCGCGGCGTCGCGATAGTCGTCGCCACCCCGGGCCGACTCATCGACCTCGCCGAGCGGGGTGCGCTCCAGCTCGACCTCGTCGAGACGACCGTGATCGACGAGGCCGACCACATGGCCGACCTCGGGTTCCTGCCGGCGGTGCGCGACATCCTCGCCGCGACCACGATGGGCACCCAGAAGATGCTGTTCTCCGCGACGCTCGACGGACAGGTCGAGGAGCTCGTCGACAGCTTCCTCGTGGATCCGATCAGCCACGAGACCACCCCCGTCGCCGCGGCCGTGAAGACCATGACGCACGAGGTGCTCGCGATCGCCCCCGCCGCGAAGCGCGAGGTCACCGCCCAGCTCGCCGCCCGGAAGGGCCGCACCCTGATGTTCACCCGCACCCAGCTCGGCGCCGAGCGCGTCGCCCAGGAGCTCGTCGAGGTGGGGGTGAGGGCCGCGGCGCTGCACGGCAACAAGCAGCAGGGCCTGCGCACCAACGTGCTCGCCGGCTTCCGCGAGGGCGCCTATCCGGTGCTCGTCGCGACCGACGTCGCCGCCCGCGGCCTGCACATCGACGACGTGACGATGGTGGTCCACGTCGATCCGGCCGATGACGTCAAGGAGTACGTGCACCGCTCGGGCCGCACCGCCCGCGCCGGGGCGCAGGGCACCGTGGTGACCCTCGCCCTCCCGCACCAGACCGGCTCGACCCGGCAGATCCTCGAGGCCGCCGAGGTCGAGGGCGTCTGGTCCGATGTCGTCGAGGCCGCGGATCCCGCGCTCGAGCGGCTCGGCGGCCGTGCTCCGAGCGGCGAGCCGGCGGAGGACCCCGCGCTCGAGAAGCACAAGGGCGCCCCGCGCAAGCTGGACTTCAAGCGCGGTGGTGCGAACCGGCGCCTCGCCGAGGAGCGGCGTGCCAACGAGGAGCGGCGCGCCTCCTGGGAGGAGGAGCCCGAGGCGGCACCGGGAGATCGCCGCGGCGGCCGGTCCGGGCAGGGCGGCGGCCGCGGAGCGGCCTCGCGCGGTGCGTCCCGCGGTGCGAGCGGCACCCGCGGCGCGAGCACCTCGCGCGGCGCGGGCGGCGGACGCGGGGCGACGGGCCGGTCCGCCGGGTCCCGCGGTGCCGGCACCCGCGGCGAGACTCCTCGAGACGGTGGCGCACGCGGCGCCGGCGGTCGCGGAACCGGCGGTACCGGGGGCCGGGGAACCGGCGGCGCGCGCGGGACCGGGGGTCGCGGAGCAGGCGGCACCGGAGGGCGTGGCCCCTCGGGCCGCGGCGGCGGACGGGGCGGTGGTCGCTGATGAGCATCAGCACCTTCGACCTGTTCAAGATCGGGATCGGTCCCTCGAGCTCGCACACCGTCGGCCCCATGCGCGCGGCCGCGACCTTCGCCCGCGAGGTGCTCGCCGATCCCGCGACCGGAGCGCGCGTCGACGACGTGGCGGTGCACCTCTACGGCTCGCTCGCCGCGACCGGCGCGGGGCACGGCACCCTCGATGCCGTGGTGATGGGGCTCGAGGGCGCTGACCCGGAGACCGTCGATCCGGTCGCCGGGCGGGAGCGGGTCGCACGGATCGAGGCCGAGGGCGGTCTCCTCCTGGACGGGCGGGTGCCGGTCTCCCTGCGGCCCTCGACGATCGTGCTGCATCCCCTGACCTTCCTGCCGCAGCACTCCAACGGCATGACCTTCGTGGCCCTGGACGCCGCGGGGGACGAGCTCCTGCGCCGGCCCATGTTCTCCGTAGGCGGCGGCTTCGTGGTCGACGAGGCGGACATGGACCAGTCCATCGCCGAGGTCGCCGCCGAGGAGCAGGGGCGCACCATCTTCACCACCGGCGCCGAGCTGCTGCGCGTGTGCGAGGAGCGGGGGATCTCGATCTCCGAGGCGATGCTGCTGCGCGAGCGGCAGTGGCGCAGCGACGAGGAGATTCGTTCCGGGCTGCTGGGCATCTGGCGCGCCATGCACGACTGCATCGAGCGGGGGATCCGCAGCACCGGGATCCTCCCCGGCGGGCTCGAGGTGCGCCGTCGCGCCGCCTCCTGGTACGACTCCCTCTCCGCCGAGGACCCGGTGCGTCTGCCGATGAACTCCTTCGAGTGGGTCTCCCTCGCCGCACTCGCCGTGAACGAGGAGAACGCGGCGGGCGGCCGCGTGGTCACCGCGCCCACCAACGGCGCGGCCGGGATCATCCCGGCGGTGCTGTTCTTCGCCACCACCTACATCGAGGGCGTCGACCCCGACGAGATCGCCGTGCGCTTCCTGCTGACGGCCGGGGCGATCGGCTCGCTGTACAAGGAGCACGCGTCGATCTCGGGCGCCGAAGTGGGATGCCAGGGCGAGGTCGGGTCGGCCTGCTCGATGGCCGCCGCCGCCCTCTGCGAGGCGATGGGCGGCAAGCCCGCCCAGGTGGAGAACGCCGCCGAGATCGCGATGGAGCACAACCTGGGCCTGACCTGCGACCCCGTCGGCGGGCTGGTGCAGGTGCCGTGCATCGAGCGCAACGCCATGGCGGCGGTCAAGGCGATCACCGCCGCGCGCTTCGCCCTGCGCGGCTCGGGCGAGCACTTCGTCTCGCTCGACACGGTCATCGAGACCATGCGGCAGACCGGCAAGGACATGAACGAGCGGTACAAGGAGACGGCGATGGGCGGCCTCGCGATCACCGTCGGCCCGGGGGTCCCGGTCAGCGTCCCGGACTGCTGAATCGCAGCTCGCGGGGTACCGCAGCCGCCCCGAGCCGGTCCCGCACCAGCGCCCTCAGCGCCGCGGGCGACAGGGCGTCGGCCTGCAGCGCCGCGGCGTCCTCGGGGCTCAGCGAGGGGTCGAGGGTCACCTCGGCGACGGTCCGAGCACCGAGGCGCGCATCCTCCACGACCCGCAGCCGGACGGTGTCCACGCCGCGCTGAGCACGCAGCAGACGCACCACGTCCGTCGGGTGGTGGATCATCCCGCTTGAGGCGACCGAGCCGTCGGCCCGGCCCAGCACCCGCACCCTCCCGCGCGCATCGACCGTGCCGCGGTCGGTCACCAGCTCCCTGCCCGCGGTGAAGGGCGTGCGCGCCCGGAGCAGCCCGTCCACGGCGCGGATCCGCACCCCGGCGAGCGGCCGGCCGTCGACCGTGAGCGATCCGGTCTCGGTGGTGCCGTAGACGTCGTGCACCCGGGCCCGGAACCGCCGTGCGAGGTCGGCCCGGAGGGCGGGGGTGAGGACATCGGATCCGGAGACCACGCGCGGGATCCGCAGGGCCCGGTTGCCACCCCAGGTCGCCTCCGCCTCCAGCAGGTCGTACAGGTGCACGGGCAGCCCGGTGAGGACATGCGGTCCGGTGCGCTGCAGCAGCTCGACCCGTCGTCGGGGTGGCAGATGGGTGAGGTCCACGAGAGGGCAGCGCAGGGCGAGGGCGCCCAGCGCCATCAGGAGGCCGTGCCCGTGAACCCCGGGGGCGAGGGAGGCGACCACGCGCCCGGGGCGCATCCCGACCCGACGGGAGAGGTCGAGGAGCTGGGCGAGCTGGGCGGGGGAGACCGGGCCTCGGCGCTGGGTACGCGGGGTGCCGGTGGAGCCCGACGAGCGGGGCTCGAGGGTGCCGTCCCCGGCGAGCACCGTGAGCAGCACCTCCCGCAGCGGCGCCTGCGGGGGGAGA
The DNA here is from genome assembly GCF_055454375.1 of Brachybacterium sp. B718/18. Lineage (NCBI taxonomy): Bacteria > Bacillati > Actinomycetota > Actinomycetes > Micrococcales > Dermabacteraceae > Brachybacterium > Brachybacterium sp. B718/18. The sequence goes on from NZ_JBVDDO010000009.1 coordinate 9,258, forward strand.
TCCGCCAGCCGCAGCGGGGCGGCACCGCGCCGCGAGCGCAGGTGGACCTGCCCGAGCAGGTCCCCGGCGCGCAGCTCCCCGCGGTCATCGAGGAGCACGACCGCCCGGGGACGTGTCGCGGCGCGCAGTCGCAGCGCCGTGCCGGCCTGCAGCAGCCTCATCGTCGGCCGTCCCGGCGCAGGCTGCGCTCGGCGAATCGACCGGCGAGGCCCACGCCCCGCGCGGACAAGGTGGGGGCGGCCTGGGCGAGCACCGCCCCGAGGCGGGCCCAGGCGGGGGAGGCGAGGTCGGTGCCCCGGTCGAGGCAGCGCAGCACCCGCTCGGCCGCCTGCTCCGGACGGAGCGCCCCGCGCGGAGCGGTCCCGTAGACGGGCTCCGCCATCGAGGTCGCGACGAGCGGGAGCTCGAGGATCGAGATGCCCACCCCGGCCGCGGCGGCCTCGGGGCGGAGGGCCCGCAGCCAGGAGTCCAGGCCCGCCTTGGACGCACCGTAGGCGGCCCAGCCGGGGGCGGGGATGCGCGCCGTCGCGCTCGTGACGGCGAGGATCCGGCCGCGACCGGCCGAGATCATCGGCCCCAGCAGCCCGAGGATCAGCGTGGCCGGGCCGAGCAGGTTCGTGCCAGTGAGCCGCACCAGGTCGTGGGGCCGGTCGAGCGAATCGGCGAGGGGACGGCGGATCGAATGCCCCGCGAGGGAGAGCACCGCGGCGGGCGCGCCCAGCTCGGCGGGGATCCGGGCGGCGAGATCCTCGACCGCAGGCTGGTCGCGCAGATCGCAGGGGTGCACCACGGCGCTCCCGCCGCGGGAGCGCACCTGGTCCGCGAGCGCTGCGAGCCGGATCTCGTCGCGGGCGGTAAGCACCAGGAGCTCGCCGCGCGCGGCGAGGCGCAGCGCGAGGGCGGTGCCCACGCCGCCGGTCGCCCCGGTCAGCACGATCGGCGCTCGCGCGCCCGGGGAGCTCACCACGAGCCGCGTCGGTAGGCGCCGGGATAGAGGGCGGCGTCGCGCACCCCGAGCTCGTGGGCGGCGCGCAGCGGCCAGGCGGGCTCGCGCAGGGCGGCGCGTCCGATGGCCACGAAGTCCGCATCGCCCCGGTCGAGGACCGCCTGCGCACCCGTCGGATCGGTGATGAGCCCGACGGCGGCGACCGGCAGGGAGACCGCCTCGCGCAGGGTGCGGGCGAAGCCCACCTGGTACTCGGGGCCCACGGCGATGTCGGCGATGACCGCCCCGCCGGTGGAGACGTGGAGGGCGTCGACGCCGACCGACTCGAGCTCCCGGGCGAGCTCGGCGGACTGCTCGACGTCCCAGCCCCCGTCGATCCAGTCCGTCGCGCTGAGACGCACGATGAGCGGGCGATCGGCGGGCCAGCGCTCCCGCACCGCGACGGCGATCTCCCGGGCGAGGCGGCGCCGGCCCGGACCGTCGCCCCCGTACTCGTCGGTGCGGGTGTTCACGAGCGGGGAGAGGAACTCGTGCACCAGGTAGCCGTGGGCGAAATGCAGCTCGAGGGCGTCGAAGCCGGCCTCCTCGGCACGCCCGGCGGCGGCCACGAAGTCCGCGACGACCCCGGCGATCTCCTCCCGGCTGAGGGCATCAGGGGCGTCGAGCCCCGGGAAGGGGTCCGTGGTCGGGCCGACGGTCCGCCAGCCGGCGGCGAACTCGGGCACGGTGCCGCGGCGGCGGGAGTAGGCGGGCAGCGCCGGCCAGGTCGAGGCCTTCCGACCCGCGTGCGCGAGCTGCACGGCGATGCGCGATCCCTGCTCCTGGCAGAAACGGACGATGCGAGCCCAGGCGCGGGCCTGCTCGTCGCTCCACAGTCCCGTGTCGCGCGGGCTGATCCTCCCCTCGGGGGCAACGGCCGTCGCCTCGGTGATGACGAGGCCGAAGCCGCCGGCGGCGCGGGAGCCGAGGTGCACCAGGTGCCAGTCCGTGGGCACCCCGTCCTCGGCCTCGACCATGTACTGGCACATCGGGGCGAGCCAGATCCGGTTGCGCAGCGGGAGCTCGCCGAGTCGGACCGGCGCGAGGAGCGAGGGGGAGGGGGCGCCGGGGGAGAGCTGCATGGCCCCACGGTAGTCGCCCGGGCGCTGCCGACCCCGGGGCGCCCGGCGGCGGACGACAGGCGTGACGTGCATCTCCTGCGATACGGTGACCCCGTCCATCCCGCCCCGCACGTCGGGGCCCGTCCAGCAGGAGAGCCGATGTCCGACGCAGCCCCCGGGATCGAGAACCTCAGCCAGGAGAACCGCACTTTCTCCCCGACCTCCGAGTTCGTGCAGAACGCGGTGGCGCGTCCCTCGCTCTACACCGAGGCCGAGCGCGACCGCCTCGCCTTCTGGCGTTCGCGGGCGAGCCTGCTGAGCTGGCGGACCCCCTTCACCGAGACCCTGGACTGGTCCAACCCGCCCTTCGCCCGCTGGTTCGGCGACGGCACCCTCAACGCCGCCTACAACTGCGTGGACCGCCACGTCGAGTCCGGGCACGGCGGCCAGGTCGCCCTGCTCGCCGAGTACGAGGACGGCTCCGACGCCCGCTTCACCTACGCCGACGTCAAGGACGAGATCTCCCGCATGGCCAATGTGCTCGCCGACCTCGGCGTGCGCACGGGCGACCGGGTCGCGATCTACCTGCCCATGGTCCCCGAGGCCGTCTTCGCGATGCTCGCCTGCGCGCGGCTCGGCGCCCCGCACTCCGTGGTCTTCGGCGGCTTCAGCGCCGAGGCGCTGCGCAGCCGCATCGAGGACGCCGAGGCGCGCGTGGTGATCACTGCCGACGGGCAGAACCGCCGCGGCAAGCAGATGCCCCTCAAGCCCGCCGTCGACGAGGCGCTCGCCGGGGGCGCCTCCTCGGTGCAGAAAGTGCTCGTGGTGCGCCGCACCGGCGGCGAGGTCGACTGGACCGAGGGTCGGGACGTGTGGTGGCACGAGGCACGCGAGACCGCCTCGACCGAGCACGAGCCGGTGTGGGTCGAGGCCGAGCACCCGCTGTTCATCCTCTACACCTCGGGGACCACCGGGAAGCCCAAGGGCATCGTCCACACCACCGGCGGCTATCTCACCCAGGCGGCCTACACCCATCGCAACGTCTTCGACCTCAAGCCGTCCTCGGACGTCTACTGGTGCACCGCGGACGTCGGCTGGATCACCGGCCACTCGTATGTGGTGTACGGGCCGATGGCCAATCGCAGCACCCAGGTGATCTACGAGGGCACCCCGGACACCCCGCACCAGGGTCGCTGGTGGGAGATCGTGGAGAAGTACGGCGTCTCGCTGTTCTACTCCTCGCCCACGGCGATCCGCACCGCCATGAAGTGGGGCGAGGACATCCCGGCGAAGCACGACCTCTCCTCCCTGCGCCTGCTCGGCAGCGTCGGCGAGGCCATCAACCCCGAGGCCTGGATGTGGTACCGCCGCGTCATCGGCCAGGACCGCTGCCCGATCGTGGACACCTGGTGGCAGACGGAGACCGGCGGCATCATGATCTCTCCGCTGCCGGGCATCACCGCGGCCAAGCCCGGCTCGGCCCAGGTGCCGCTGCCCGGCATCAGCGCCGACGTCATCAACGACGCGGGGGAGTCGGTCGGCAACGGCGAGGGCGGCTATCTCGTCCTCGACCAGCCGTGGCCGGGCATGCTGCGCGGCATCTGGGGCGACCCGGAGCGGTTCAAGGAGACCTACTGGTCGCGCTTCCCCGGCTACTACTTCGCGGGCGACGGCGCGAAGCGCGACGAGGACGGCGACATCTGGCTGCTGGGCCGGGTCGACGACGTCATGAACGTCTCCGGGCACCGCCTCTCCACCATGGAGATCGAGTCGGCGCTGGTCAGCCACGAATGGGTGGCCGAGGCCGCCGTCGTCGGCGCGGCCGACGACACGACCGGCCAGACCCCGGTCGCCTTCGTGATCCTCCGCTCCGGGAACGATGCGGCGATCGAGGCGGCGGGCGGGGAGGAGAAGGTGTCCGAGCTGCTGCGCGCCCATGTCGGCAAGGAGATCGGCCCCATCGCGAAGCCGAAGAAGGTCCTCCTGGTCACCGAGCTGCCGAAGACCCGCTCCGGGAAGATCATGCGACGCCTGCTGCGCGACGTCGCGGAGAACCGTCAGGTCGGCGACACCCAGACCCTCGCCGACGCCTCGGTGATGGATCTGATCCAGCAGGGACTCCAGCCCAAGGGCTGACCCGCCCCGCAGGACGGAGGACCCCGGGGTCCTCTCCGCGATCGGGCCCCGTCGTGCGGGGCCCGGGCTCAGCGGGTGACGTCGACGTCCCCGACGGCGGCGCTCACGCGCAGGGTCCCGACGATGTCGCCCGAGGCGCCGGTGATGCGGGAGTCGATACGGGTCTCGCCCACCTCGGCGGTGGCCTCGACCTGACGCCGTGCCGAGCCGGGCACCTGGACCGTGACGTCCCCGGTCTCCGCGGTGATGTCGGCATCGCCCTCCGCATCGGGAGCGAGGCGCAGCGTCACGTCGCCGACCGAGGTCGCCAGATCGATGCCGCCGGGCACGGGGCCGGCGAGGGAGACGTCGATCCCCCCGACGTCGGCGCGGATCCCGAGGCCGTCGGGGGCGGTGACCTGATCGAGGGTCACCTCGCCGAGTCCCGTCTCGAGCGTGATCGAGGAGAAATCCCCGGTCAGATCGATGTCGCCGACGTCCGCCGTCAGAGTGAAAGCGGGCGCGAGGGCCGCGGGGACGACCACGAGCAGATCGTGGGTCTGCCGCTCCCAGGGGAGTGCGGAGTCGCGCAGCGGCTCCCGCACCGTGACGCTCTTGGAGGTTCCGTTCGTCTCGACGGCCAGCTCGGCCCGGACCACGGTCCCCTCGGGAGGGACCGTGCTCGCCCCCGTCTCGACCAGGGACACCGTCACCTCCGTGGCGTCGTCGCGGCGGATCACGCGGACGTCGTTCACCTCGCTGTCGATCTGCAGCGCGGTGGGGGCGCCGAGATGCGCCGTCGCCGGGACGTCGGAGTAGGAGCGGGCATCGAGCCGCGGGGCGAGCGACCAGTCGGCGAGACCGACCAGCAGGAGCAGGACGATCAGCGCCGCGCCGATCGCGGCGGCCACGCGCCACAGCGCGTCCAGTCCGGGGTCGGGGCGGAGCCTGCGGGCGGGATCCAGGCGGGTCCCGCGCTGGTCGTCCGGTGCGGTGCGGGGATCGGGGGCGGGGGCGAGATCGGTGGGGGTCATCATCGGTCCTCGGACTCCAGGTAGCGCAGCACGGCCATGACGCGTCGGTTCTCGCCGTCGACCGGCGGGAGATCGAGCTTGGTGAGCAGCGAGGAGATGTGTTTCTCGACGCTGCCGGCAGAGACGAACAGGGTGTCGGCGATGGCTTGGTTGGATCGGCCCTGCGCCATGAGGGAGAGCACCTCCCGCTCGCGCGGGGTGAGCGCCTCGAGCACGCGCCGCCGCCGGGATCGGATGAAGATCTGCTGGACCACCTCGGGGTCCAGCCAGGTGCCACCGGCCCCGACCTCGTCGACCACGCCGAGGAAGTCCTCGACGTCGGCGACACGGTCCTTGAGCACGTAGCCGAGCGAGCGCGGCGAGTCGGCGATCAGCTCCGAGGCGTACCGCTCCTCGACGTACTGGGAGAGCACCAGGAGCGCGACGTCGGGATCCTGGCGACGGATGAGCGTCGCCGCGCGCACCCCCTCGTCGGTGAACGTGGGCGGCATGCGCACGTCGACCACGGCGAGGTCCGGGCGGTGCTCAGTCACCGCGGAGAGCAGCGCGGTCGCATCGCCGACGGCGGCGAGCACCTCGTGCCCGGCCTCGGTCAGCAGGCGCTCGAGCCCTGCCCGCAGCAGCACGGCGTCATCAGCGATCACGATCCTCATCGGGGGTCCTCCTGGGCGGGCGTGTGGGCGGGAGCGGCAGCGGGCACAGCAGCGGGCACAGCAGCGGGCGCTGCGGCGCGGTCCGGGACACGCACGGCGTTGGGCAGCGCGCGGGGGCGATCCGACGCGGACGCGGCGGTCGCGGCGGCCGACGGGGGCGTCGTGGGGATCTCCGCGAGGAGGAGGGTGCCGCCGCTCGCGGGGCTCGACACCTCGAGCCGGCCGCCGGTGGCGCGCACGCGGTCGGTGAGCCCGGCGAGCCCGGTGGAGACCCCGTCGCGGCGCACCCGGGCGCCGCCGCGGCCGTCGTCCTCGATGCGCACTCGCAACGTCGACGGATCCTGGGTCACGCTGACCCGAGCCCGCTGGGCACCGGCATGCTTGGCGATGTTCGTCAGCGCCTCGGAGACCACGAAGTAGGCGACGGCCTCCCGTTCGGCGTCGAGGGGACCGTGCAGCTGCACCTCGAGGTCCACGGGGGTGACGGAGCGGGCGGCGAGGGCGGAGAGCGCCGCGTCCAGACCGCGGTCGGTGAGCACGGCCGGGTGGATGCCGCGCGCCAGCTGGCGCAGATCGGTGATGACGGCCTTCGCCTCGGAGTGCGCCTCGGTGACCAGCTCGGTGGCCCGATCGGGGTCGGTGCGGATCGCGGAGCGGGCCATACCCAGGGTCATCGCGAGGGCGACGAGCCGCGGCTGAACCCCGTCGTGCAGATCGCGCTCGATCCGCAGCCGCTCCTGGGCGGCGGCGTCGACCGCGCCCTGTCGCCGGGTGGCGAGCTCGGCCACCTGGCCCCGCAGGTCCTCCTCGTTGCCCGAGATCAGGCCGCGGGCGAGGCCGCGGTCGGCGAGTCCGCCGAGGACCAGCGCCAGGATCGCCAGCAGGATGCTCCCTGCGCCGATCAGACCCAGACCCCAGCGAGGCAGGGTGGCGGACCCGAGCTCGAGCGCGCCGTGGCGCAGCGCGATGTCGGTCGCGGTCCAGCCCGTCCAGACCAGGACGAGGGCGAGTCCGGCGAAGACCGCGGCGACCAGCAGGGACAGGTGATGGTGCAGGACCCCGCGCCAATACGGGCCGGAGGAGACCTCGAGCCAGGCGTCGTGGATCCAGCCACCGAGACCGGTGCGCCGGCTCCGGCGGCGCTGCGGGACGATGACCTCCATGCGGTGCACGGCGACCACTCGTCGGCGCTCCAAGCGCACGACCACGCGCATCAGCAGCAGCCAGGGCACGAGCAGCAGCACACCGGCACCGAGGGCGGCGAGGCCGCCGAGACCGGACAGCAGCAGGGTGATGCTCACGACCCCCCAGGTCCAGGCGAGGAGCGAGGCGGGGAGCACGCCGAGCACGGCGGTGAAGGTGAGCCGCGGTGGGCGCGAGCGGGGCGGCGCGGCGGAGGTGTCGTCCATGGCATCGACAGTATGGCCGCGCGAGGCGCCGACCCACCGGGAGCGCCCGCCGCTCCGCCGGGGGATATCCCCCGGAGGGATGCGGTTCAATGGACCCATGAGCACCCAGGACAGCACCTCCGCCGACGAGCCCCAGTCTTCCGCCGAGCCGGCCGGCTCCCGCGCGACCCTCCGCGACGTCGCGGACTCGGTCGGCATCTCGAGCGCCGTGGCACTGCGCGCCCTGCGCGGCTCGGACGAGATCAAGCCGGTCATGGCCCGGCGCGTGCGCGAGGCCGCCGAGCGGCTCCGCTTCCCGCTCGAGGAGCTCAGCGACGCGGACGACCACCGCGGCGTCGTCGCGGTGCTCGTCAACACCATGCGCAATACCTGGATCTCCGATCTCGTGCGCGCGATCCGCATCGAGCTCGCCGCGACCGGCCGCTCGGCCGTGGTCGTCCCCACCCGGCGTCGGCTCCCCGAGTACCCGATCGCCGCGGACACCGAGGCGATCGAGTCGCTCGTGAGCCTCGGCGTCGACGGCTTCCTGATGGTCTCGGACCTCGCGGACATGGACGGCGTGCTCGCCGCGACCGGGGACCGCCCCTTCGTCGGCATCGGCTGCTCCCAGGAGTTCGTGGGGCGCTTCGACACGGTCCGCATCGACGACGAGGTCGGGCAGGGGCTGCTGGTCGATCACCTGGTGGGCCTCGGGCATCGCGAGATCGCCCACGTCGGCGGGGTCGGCGCGGCCGTGGCCCGCGAGCGCGCCGACGCCTTCCGCAAGGCGATGGCCCGCCACGGCCTCGAGGACACCGCCCGCGTGGAGCCGGGCGACTTCACGGAGCAGGTGGGGCAGACCGCCGGCTCGATGCTGCTGCGCGGCAGCCGCGTCCCCACGGCCGTCACCTGCGCGAACGACGTGACCGCCCTCGGCGTCCTCTCCGCCGCGCGCGACGCCGGCTACTCGGTGCCGGATCAGCTGGCGGTCGCCGGCTACGGCAACACCTCCCTCGCCGACTCCGGGATCTCGCAGCTCACCAGCGTCGATCCCAACTCCGACCGGCTCGGCGCGATCGCCGCGCAGTTCCTCGTCGAGCGCGTCTCCGGCCACGAGGTCGCCCCCCGCGATCTCGCGGTCGCTCCCTCCGTGGTGGTGCGCCGCTCGACCTCGGCCGGCCCCCGTCCCGAGTCCACCAAGCGCAAGCGGATCTCGGTCGACTGACCCGTCGGCCGTTCCGGCGAGCCCGCCGCGCCACCGCGGCGGATCCGCTGTCCCACCCCCCCTCACCTGCTCATCCCTGCGATAGGCTCCGACCATGATCAACACCACGAACGACCCGAGCACGCCGCCCACCCAGCGGTCCATCGGCGAGCTCGTCCAGTCCATCCGCGACGAGGCCCTCGGCGTCGTCCACCACGAGATCGACATCGCGAAGAAGGAGCTCACCGCTCTCGGCATCAAGGTCGGCATCATCGCCGCCTGCGCCGCGGTGCTGCTGTTCCTGCTGCTGTCGGCGTGGGTGATGCTGCTGTTCGCCGCGGCGAGCGGGCTCGAGGCCGCCGGGATCCCCGCCTGGGGCGCCTACTTGATCGTCGCGGGCGTGTTCATCCTCCTCGGCGCGATCGCCGGGCTCCTCGCGTTCCTCGTCGTGAAGCGGCTCAAGGCCCCCGAGACCACGATCGAGACCGCCCAGTCCGCGGTCCAAGCCGTCCAGGGCAAGCGCCGCACCGCGGCGGTGTCCTACGACGACACCTTCGAGGAGCTCTACGGCAAGCAGGTCAGCGCGCGCTCCGAATGAGCCCCCACCAGGGCAGTACCCTGGTCCCTGTGACTCTCCATCTGCACGACACCGCCACCCGCACCACTGCACCGTTCACCCCGGTGCGCGAGGGGGCGGTGTCGCTGTATGTCTGCGGTCCCACCACGCAGGGCGCCCCGCACCTCGGCCACCTGCGCACCTTCCTCGCCTTCGACGTGCTCGTGCGCTGGCTCGAGCGCAGCGGGTACACGGTCACGCACGTCCGCAACGTCACCGACATCGAGGACAAGATCCTCGCGAAGTCGGCGGAGGCCGACACGCCCTGGTGGGCGTGGTCGCTGCGTTTCGAGCGCGAGTTCCAGGACGTGCTGGACCGCATCGGGAACCGTCGCCCCACCTACGAGCCGCGCGCGACCGGGCACGTCCCGGAGATGATCGAGCTGATGCAGCGCCTCATCGAACGGGGCCACGCCTACGCCGACGGTGAAGGCTCGGTCTACTTCGACGTCGCCTCCTTCGCGGACTACGGCGCGCTGACCCGTCAGTCCCTCGAGGCCATGCAGGACGCCGGCGAGGAGATGGAGCCCGGCAAGCGCGACCGGCGCGACTTCGCCCTCTGGAAGGCCGCGAAGGCCACCGAGCCCGAGACCGCCTCGTGGGACACCCCCTTCGGACGCGGCCGACCCGGCTGGCACCTCGAGTGCTCCGCCATGAGCCGCAAGTACCTCGGGGAGACCTTCGACATCCACGCGGGCGGTCTCGACCTGCGCTTCCCCCACCACGAGAACGAGCAGGCCCAGTCGCGCGCCGCGGGCTACGGCTTCGCCCAGCGCTGGATGCACTCGGGCGTGCTCACCGTGGACGGGCTGAAGATGGGCAAGAGCCTCGACAACTTCGTCACCGCCGCCCGCGCCCTCGCCGACCACCCCACGGCCGCTGTGCGCCTGGCGCTGGTCAGCGGGCACTACCGGGCGACCGTCGAGTACAACGCCCGCGCCATGGCCGAAGCGGAGGTGGTGTGGGAGCGGTTCACGCAGACCGCCCGCCGTGCCGCCGAGCTGCTGGTCGGGCACCCCCTGGCCGCCGTCGACGCCCCGCTCGCGGAGGTCGAGCTCCCGGCCGCTTTCGTGGCCGCGATGGACGACGACCTCGCCGTCCCCGAGGCGCTCGCGGTGATCCACCGGGAGCAGTCCGCCCTGAACACGCTGCTCTCCGAGGGATGGGCCCAGGACTCCGTCGCCGCGGGCCTCGGCAGGCTGCGTGCGATGCTCGACGTGCTGGGGCTGGACCCGCTCGGGGCCCGCTGGGCCGCGGCCGCGGGGGCCTCCGGCGCCGAGCACGCGGCGCTCGACGCCCTCGTCACCACCCAGCTCGCCGCCCGCGAGCAGGCCCGCGCCGCGAAGGACTGGGCCCGCGCCGATGCCCTCCGCGATGCACTGGTCGCCGCGGGGATCCGCATCGAGGACGGTCAGGGCGGAGCCCGCTGGACTCTCGAGACCACCCACTGAGGAGAATCACCCCATGGCAGGAAACAGCTCGCGCCGCGGCGCCATGCGCCACAGCAAGAAGGGCGCGACCGTCGGCTCCGGCGGCGTGCGCCGTCGCGCCCTCGAGGGGAAGGGCCCGACCCCCAAGGCCGAGGACCGGCCCTATCACAAGGCCTACAAGGCACCCGCCAAGGGCGGCGCCGGCCGGGGCGGCAAGAACGCCCGCAAGGTCCCCGGCAGCGATCAGGTCGCCGGCCGCAACGCGGTGCTCGAGGCCCTCTCCGAGAACGTCCCCGCAACCCAGCTGACCATGATGCAGCGCCTCGAGGTCGACGAGCGCGTGCGCGAGATCATGCGCCTGGCGACCGCGCGCGGCCTGCCCATCGCGGAGGCCTCCCGCACCGACCTGGACCGCCTCACCGACCACGCGGTGCATCAGGGCGTGGCCCTCACCATCCCGCCGTACGAGTACGCGAGCCTCGACGACCTGCTGCAGATCGCCTCCGACGCCTTCGAGCCGCCGCTGCTGGTGGCCCTCGACGGCATCACCGACCCGCGCAACCTCGGCGCGATCCTCCGCTCGGCCGACGCCTTCGGCGCGCACGGCGTGATCCTGCCCGAGCGCCGCAGCGTCTCGATGACCGCGAGCGTGTGGAAGGTCGCCGCGGGCGCGGCCGGCCGGGTCCGTGTCGCCCAGGTGACCAATCTCAACCGGGCGCTCGTCGAGCTCAAGGAGCGCGGCGTGTTCGTGCTGGGCCTGGATGCCGACGGCGACGTCACCTCGCGCGAGCTGAGCCTCGGCACGCAGCCCGCGGCGCTCGTCGTCGGCGCCGAGGGCAAGGGCATCTCCCGACTGGCGCGCGAGACCTGCGACCAGGTGGTGTCGATCCCCATGAGCGGCCGCACCGAGTCGCTCAACGCCTCCGTGGCCGCCGCGATCGCGCTCTACGAGATCTCGGGGGTGCGCGCGGAGAAGGGACGCGCCTGAGCTCGGGCGGGCAGCGCCGCGTCTCCGTCTCAGGCGGGCAGCGCCGGGGGATCCTCCCCGGCGCCGTCATCGTCCCCACGGCTCGGGGCCGCGGCAGGGCCGACCGGCCGCCCGCCGACGGTGCGCACCGGGATCGTCACCCAGGGGAGCGTCGCCTGGATCACCGGCCCCAGGCCCAGGGCGTAGACCACCGTCCCCACGCCGAGCGGACCGCCTAGGGCCCAGCCGGTGAGCAGCACGGCGATCTCGAGCACGATCCGCACCGGACCGACGGGTCGCCCTAGCCTCCGGCTGAGACCTGTCATGAGGCCGTCCCGGGCCCCCGGCCCGAGCTGCGCCCCGATGTACATCGCGGCGAAGATCCCGTTGAGCAGCACGCCCAGCAGCATCATGCCGATCCCCGCGGCCGGGCCCGAGACGCTCGGCAGCAGCCACAAGCCGAGGTCGATGCTGGCTCCCACCCAGATCGCGTTGGACACGGTGCCGATCCCGACCTGCTCCCGCAGCGGGATCCAGGCGAGCAGCAGCACGAAGCTCACGGCGATGCTCATGAACCCGACGCTCGTGCCCAGCAGGTCCGCCAGCGCGGTGTGCAGCACGTCCCAGGGGGCCGCACCGACGCCCGCTTCGAGCAGCAGGGCGAGGGACAGGCCGAACCCGGTCAGGCCCACCATCATCAGGGCCACCCGCCGGGGGAGACGATCCACCCGCAGCTGATCGCGCAGGGACAGGTTCGCGAGCGCACGGTCACGCGGGGTCGACGCCATCGGGGCCGGGCTCAGCTGTCGAAGATCGGCAGAGCCGAGGTCTCGGTGGTCACGAGCGACTTCTCGTCGGGGCGATGGATCAGCACGTTGAGGATGTAGTGGCGCACCGTCTCGTCGAGGCTGACATCCTTCTCGGCGGTCTCCGACAGGAACCACTTGTGCTCGAGCACCTCGTGGAAGAACTCCGGCGGCTGCAGCTTCGAGCGCATCGAGCGGGGGATCGCCCGCACCACCGGCTCGTACTGGCGCTGCAGCCACTCATGGGCCACGAACTCCTCCTCCTCGGCCTGCTGCTCGGTCGCCGCCCGGTACTGGTCGAGGTCGTTGAGCAGCCGACGGGCCTGGTTCTCCTGGGCGTCGATACCGGTCAGCCGCATGAGCCGCCGGGCGTGATGACCCGCATCGACCACCTTCGGGCGGATGCTCAGCGAGGTGCCGTCGAGATCGGTGGTGATCTCCAGCTCGCCCACGTCGAAGCCCAGCTCGTTGAGCCGCTCGATGCGGGCCGAGACCCGCCAGCGCTCATCGGCCGCGAAGCGCTCCCGCGCGGTCAGCGCATCCCACAGGGACTCGTAGCGACGCACCAGGTCGTCGCCCACCTCGACCGGATCCGCTTCGGGATCGAACATCTCGCCGGCCTGGAGGTCCATCAGCTCGCCGATGATGTTGGTGCGGGCGAGGTCCACGTCGTAGCGGCGCTGGCCGTCGCTGAGCTTCTCGTAGAGGGTGCCCGTCTCGACGTCGACGATGAAGGCGGCGAAGGCGCCCGCGTCGCGGCGGAACAGGGTGTTGGACAGCGACACGTCGCCCCAGTAGAAACCCTCGAGGTGCAGGCGCACCAGCAGCACGGCGAGGGCGTCCAGCAGGCGGTGCGCGGTCTCCTGCTGCGACACCTGGCTGAACAGGGAGCGGTAGGGGAGGGAGAACTGAAGGTGCCGGGTGATTAGCACTGCGTCGAGCTCCTCCCCGGACGCCGAGGTGCGACCGGAGACGACGGCGAAAGGCTCCACGCAGGGAATCCCCAGCCGGCCCAGGACGCGCAGCATGTCGTACTCCCGGCGCGCCAGCTCGTGGTTGATCTCCTTGAGCGCGAGCACGCGCCCCGAGACCCGCACGAAGCGCACGACGTGGCGCGAGATGCCGCGGGGGAGCGCGGCGAGCATCTCCTCCGGCCAGTCTTCGAGCGGTCGTTCCCAGGGCAGGTCAAGGAGTGCCGGATCCGCCCGGGACGCAGTGATCTCCAGTGGTGCCATTGCTCCATTCTCCCCCGAACTGCCAACGGGTGCGCGCGGAAGCCCGCGGACGGAGAAGATGTCCCTCCCGCGGAGACGGCGACGGGCGCTGGGTCGAGCGGGGTCAGTCGCCCAGGCGCTGACCGGACTTCACGTCGAACAGGTGCAGGTGGCCCTGCTTCGGACGGAAGTAGACGGTCTCGCCCTTGGCCGGGGGACGACGGCCGTCGACACGCGCGATGAACGGCTTGGCCGTCTCGTCGCTGCCGGCGCGGCGTCCGTAGATGAACGCGTCGGCGCCGAGCTCCTCGACGACGTCGACCTCGACCGCGATTCCCTGCTCGTCGCTGACCAGCTCGAGGTCCTCGGGGCGGACGCCCACGGTGACCGAGGTCTGGTCGGTGCCCGAGAGGGTCGCACGATCCACGGGCAGCACGGCACCGCCGAAGTGGACGCCCTGGTCGGTGAGGGACTCCTCGAGGAGGTTCATCGCCGGGGAGCCGATGAAGCCGGCCACGAACACGTTGTTCGGGTGGTCATACATGCGGCGGGGCGAGTCGATCTGCTGGAGCACGCCACGGTCGAGCACCGCCACGCGATCGCCCATGGTCATGGCCTCGGTCTGGTCGTGGGTCACGTACACGGTGGTGACGCCGAGTCGACGCTGCAGGGAGGCGATCTGGGTACGGGTCGAGACGCGGAGCTTGGCGTCCAGGTTGGACAGCGGCTCGTCCATGAGGAACACCTGGGGCGAGCGGACGATCGCACGGCCCATGGCCACACGCTGGCGCTGACCACCGGAGAGCGCCTTCGGCTTGCGGTCGAGGTACTCGGTGAGGTCCAGGATCGCGGCGGCGTCCTCGACGCGCTTGCGGATCTCGGCCTTGGGGGTGCCCGCGATCTTCAGGGCGAAGCCCATGTTGTCCGCGACGGTCATGTGCGGGTACAGGGCGTAGTTCTGGAACACCATGGCGATGTCGCGGTCCTTCGGCGGGACGTCGGTGACGTCGCGATCGCCGATCAGGATGCGACCCGCGTCGATCTCCTCGAGGCCCGCGAGCATGCGCAGCGAGGTCGACTTGCCGCAACCGGAGGGGCCGACGAGGACGAGGAACTCGCCGTCACCGATCTCGATGTTGAGGTTGTCCACCGCGGGGCGCTCCTGGCCCGGGTAGATGCGGGAGGCGTTGTCGAAAGTGACTGTTGCCATGGTGTTTCTCCTTCACCGGCAGGTACGTGCCGGACGATCCGTTGTGAAGTGAATAGGTCACCGGTCCAGGGGATTCGCATCCGTGAGGGTGCGTCCTTGCACCGGCGTGAAGAGTGTATCCCATCTCTCACCGGCCCCGGACGCGACCGTCCGGACTGCGGGATACTGGCGCGGTGGACATCACCCAGCTGACCCGGAAGATCCTCGATCGTCGCGCCCGACCGACGGACCCCCTGCGCATCGTCCAGGCCGGGCACCCGGCCCTGCGCCGCACCGCCGTCGACGCGCGCGATCGCCTCGAGCCCGAGCTGCTCGGCGAGCTCGTCCGCGCGATGGCCCTCACCATGCGCGAGGCGCCGGGCGTCGGCCTCGCCGCCCCGCAGGTGGGCCTGCCGCTGCGGCTGTTCGTGATCGAGGACCGCTACGCAGGCGAGGACGGCGACCCGGAGGACCAGCTGCTCGAGCGCACCCCCGTGCCCCTGCGCGCCCTCCTCGACCCCGTCGTCGAGCCCCTCGGCGACGAGCGCGTCTATGCCTGGGAGGGCTGCCTGTCGGTCGACGGCTGGAGCTCGATCGTGGCCCGCTCCCGCCGCGTGCGGCTCACCGCCCTCGAACTGCTCGGCGACGGGAGGATGCGCGAGGTCGACGAGGAGCACGTGGGCTGGCCGGCCCGCATCCTGCAGCACGAGACCGATCACCTCGCGGGCACCCTCTGCCATGACGTGTCCGTGCCGCGCTCCTTCATCGAGACCGGCTACGTGCACCACTACGCCGACCTCCCGGAGGCGGTGCGCCGCCTCCGGCTGACCGGCGAGATCACGTCGCTCGGCGAGGGCGAGGTGCGCGTCTCGGGGCCCGTCCGGCGGTAGCGTGATCCTGTTCCCCGGAGCCCTCCGGGACCCGTCCGACGAAACGGAGCCGACCGTGACCTCGAGCCCCCAGCACCTGCCCGAGCCCTCTCAGCTCGCCGACGAGGGCTTCGCCGACCAGCTCGACGAGCGCTGGCTGGCCGTCCTCGACACCGCCCTGCGGGTCCAGGCGCCGCTGGCCCACTCCTACGTCCTGCGCCTGCGCGAGAAGCATCCCGAGGCGACCGACCGGGAGCTGCTGGAGAAGGTCACCGGGCGCTTCACCGGCCTGATGACCCTCACTGGAGCGGGCATCGGCGGCGTCGCCGCCCTGCCCGGTCTCGGCACCGCCGCCGCCGTCGGCCTGAGCGTCGGCGAGGGCGTCTCCTTCGCCGAGGCGTGCGCCTTCCTCACCCTCGCCGCGGCGGACATCCACGGCCTGGACATGTCCGACCGCAACACCCGCCGCCTGGTGCTGATGAGCGTGCTGTCGGGGGAGCGGGGCGCCGAGATCATCGCGCGCTCGCTCGGCAAGCAGGGCGTGCGCTGGTCCTCGCTGCTCGGCGGGGGCGGCGGCGGGCTGATCCCCGGCTTCGTCTCGCGGGAGATCTCCCGTCGGGTGCGCCGCACCGTCGTCCGCCGCGCCGGCGGGCTGTGGCTGGTGCGCCTGCTGCCCTTCGGCATCGGCGCCCTGCTCGGCGGGCTCGGGGCGCGCGCCGTCTCGCGCTCGGTGGTCGAGGCGATGCAGGAGATCTTCTCCCAGGCCACCCTCCTCGAGGGCGAGATCGCGGGCGACCCCGGCCACCTCGAGGCCTGAGCACGCGGGACTCCGCGGCTCGCGCCGCTGCCCACGACGTCTGACGACGCAGGAGCGGGCGGCCCGCTCCTGCACTGCCGGGACCGAGGACGGCCCCGCGGGGATCAGACGTCCTGCGTGAACTCGTTGGCGTGCTCGGTGCCGAGCGCGCGCTGGTAGGAGCGGCGGATCTCCGCCTCCGCGTCGGAGCGGCCCTCCCAGTGGGCGCCTTCGACGCTCTTGCCGGGCTCGAGGTCCTTGTAGACCTCGAAGAAGTGCTGGATCTCGAGGCGGTGAAACTCCGAGACGTCGGTCAGCTCCTGGCGGCGCACCTGGCGGCGGTCGCCCACCGGCACCGCGATGATCTTGTCGTCGCCGCCGGCCTCGTCGCGCATGCGGAACATGCCGAGCGCGCGGCAGCGGATCAGGCAGCCCGGGAAGGTGGGCTCCTCGAGCAGCACCAGGCAGTCCAGCGGGTCGCCGTCCTCGCCGAGGGTGCCCTCGATGAAGCCGTAGTCGTCCGGATAGCGGGTGGCGGTGAACAGCATGCGGTCCAGACGGATGCGCCCGTTGTGGTGGTCCACCTCGTACTTGTTCCGGTTCCCGCGAGGGATCTCGATGGTCACGTCGAATTCCACGACAGCCGCTCCGTTGCTCCGGCCCTGGGGCCTTGGGTATTGACCGGGACACCATATCGTTAAGGCCATGGGCTTCAGGGCATCGGACCGGGTATGGCGGGCGACGGCGATCGTGCTGTGCGCCGCGGTGCCGGCGAGCTTCTACGTGCTCGGCGACCTCACCGACGCCTTCCCCGGTGTGCTCACCCTCGAGCGCCGGGAGGAGGGGACCGCGGCGGGCCCCCCGGCTCGCGCCGAGGACTTCGAGCGTGTCACCCCCGCCGAGCCCGGCCCCACCGTCTCCTCCGGCGTCGGTGCCGAACAGGCTGCTGACCTGGAGCAGCGCATGGCCGCCCATGCGGATCTGCCGGTGGTCGCCGGCGGTCTCGCCTTCTCCGTCGTCGACGTCGGGACCGGGGATCAGATCGCCGCGCGGGACGCCGACACCGCGCGGATCCCCGCCTCCACCCTCAAGCTGCTCACCGCCGCCGCCGTGCTGCGGCTCTACACCGGCGAGGAGGTGCTCACCACGCGGGCGGTGGTGCAGGACGGCACCATCACCCTCCAGGGAGGGGGTGACATGACTCTCTCCGAAGAGGACCTGCGCGGGCTCGCCGAGGACGCTGCGGCCCTCGCCCGGGAGCAGGGCACGACCGAGGTGTCCCTCGTGCTCGACGCGGACTACATCGTCGGCGGGCAGAACCCGGCCTGGGGCGCGAACGGCACCGCCGGCGGCTGGGTCGCGCCCACCGCCTCCCTCGCCGTCGACGAGGGGTGGCTGGATGCGGAGCAGTACGGCCCGAAGTCCACCGACCCCGCGGGCGACGCCGCCGCGCTCTTCGCCCAGCTCCTCGGCGAGCAGGGCCTGACGGTGATCGGCGAGATCAGCGCGGGCCAGGCCCCGGCCGACGCCCCCGCCGCCGAGGTGCACTCCGAGAGCATCGGCGAGATCGTCCGCCACACCCTGGAGATCTCCGACAACACCACCGCCGAGCTCCTGGCCCACCTCGTGGCGCTGGGCCGCGGCGAGGCGACCACCCCGGAGTCCGCGGCGGCCGCCGTCGAGGCCGAAGTGCGCGAGCTCGCCGCCGAGGCGGGCGTTCCCGAGGCGGACCTCGAGGCGCTCGTGATCCGGGACGGCTCGGGGCTCTCGCGCGACAACCGTGTCCCGCCCGCCCTGCTGGCCGCGGTTCTCGGCGAGGTGGCCGCGGGGACAGTCCCCCAGCTGCAGCAGATCCTCTTCGACGTCCCGATCGCCGGGCTCTCCGGGACCCTCGCCTCCCGCTTCGACGAGGAGGACACCGAGGTCGCCCGCGGCGTGGTGCGCGGCAAGACCGGCTATCTCGGCGGCGCCTCGACCCTCGCCGGGGTCACGGTGCTGCCCGACGGCCGCATCGTCGCGTACTCGATCGTCGTGCACGGATTCGACGGTGCCGACGCCGCGGCGGCCCGCGCCGCCGTCGACCAGGTCGCCGCCGAGATGGTGCAGGACTCCTGATGGCCGGTCCGCCCCCCGTCGTCGCCCGGGCCCGCACCGCGGTGCGCGCCGCGCTCACTGCGCGCCTCGAGCAGCTGGCCGACGACACCGCCGCCGGGACTCTCGCCCCCCGGCTGCTCGTGGGCGTGAGCGGCGGCGCGGATTCCTTGGCGCTGCTCGCGACCACCCGCTGGGTGGGGGAGCGGATGGGGCTGGAGACCGAGGCGGCGATCGTGGACCACGCCCTGCAGCACGACTCGGCGCAGGTCGCCGAGCGCGCCGCCATCCAGGCCGAGCGGCTCGGCGCCACCGCCCACGTGCTCCGCGTCGCCGTGGACCGCGACGCCCCCGGTGGACTGGAGAGCGCTGCCCGCGACGCCCGCCACGCCGCCCTCGAGCTCCTCCTCGGCGACCGGGGCGGCCTCGCCCTCCTCCTCGGCCACACCCTCGACGACCAGGCGGAGCAGGTGCTCATGGGGCTCGCCCGCGGTGCCGGACCGCGCGCACTCGCGGGCATCCCCCGGGCGCGCGGCCCGCTCCTGCGGCCCTTCCTGGGCACCGGCCGGGACGAGACCACGGCCCTGCGCCGCGGAGACACCGAGGAGATCTGCCGCCTCCACGACCTCGAGTGGTGGGAGGACCCGATGAACGCCGACGAGACCCTGCTGCGAGCGCGCGTGCGGCACCGGGCGCTGCCGCTGCTGCGGGAGATCCTCGGCGAGCAGATCGACGAGAACCTCGCCCGCACCGCGGACCTCGTGCGACCCGACGTCGACCACCTCGACGCCGCTGCCCGCGACGGGCTCGAGGCGCTGCGGCGGGACGGCGGCGCGCTGCGGACCGAGGACGATCTGCTGCTGCTCGACGTGCACGCCCTCGCCGCGCTGCCCGCCCCGGTCCGCACCCGGATCCTGCGCGATGCGACCCGTTCCGCACAGGCCGCGGCGCGGGAGCTCGGTGCCGTCCCGGCGACCAAGTCCCTGTTGCGCCGTCAGGTGCTCGCCCTCGACGCCCTCGTCGTCTCATGGCACGGTCAGGCAGGCGTGCCTGTTCCGGGTAGGATCGAGGTCGCTCGCCGCGACGGCCTGCTGGTGTGGCGCCGGTCGGATCCGTGAGCCGCGGCGGCGCACCTACACCTTCCACCGAGGAGTACCGCGTGCCCCAGACGCACATCCACCCCGATGTCGAGCGGGTCCTGCTGGATCAGCAGCAGATCAGCGACCGGCTGAGCGAGATCGGCGCACAGATCGCCGCGGACTACGCGGACGAGCCCCCGATCCTCGTGGGCGTCCTCAAGGGTGCGGTCATGGTCATGGCCGACCTCGCGCGCGCCGTGGACCTCACGGTGGAGATGGACTGGATGGCCGTCTCCTCCTACGGATCGGGCACCAAGTCCTCCGGGGTCGTCCGCATCCTCAAGGACCTCTCCGCGGACATCTCCGGACGCAACGTGCTCATCGTCGAGGACATCATCGACTCGGGCCTGACGCTCAAGTGGCTGCTCTCCAACCTCCGCTCCCGGGGACCGAAGTCCGTCGAGATCTGCACCCTGCTGCGCAAGCCCGAGGCGGCGCGCGTCGAGATCGACGTCCGCTACGTCGGCTTCGACATCCCCAACGAGTTCGTCATCGGGTACGGGCTCGACTACGCCGAGGTGTATCGCAACCTGCCCTACGTCGGCGTCCTCAAGCGCTCCGTCTACGAGAGCTGATCATGGCCGAGACCTCCTCCCGCGGCCGCAGGAAGCGGCCGTTCACCTCGATCGCCCTGTGGATCCTGGTGGCCCTGCTCCTGGGCATGGCGCTCTTCACCCTCTTCGGCCGCGACGGCTACCAGCAGATCGACACCGAGCAGGGCCTCGCCCTGCTCGAGGGCGACACCGTCGAGCAGGCCCGCATCATCGGCGGCAACCAGCAGCGTGTCGACCTCGTGCTGACCGAGCCGTACGTCGACGGCGAGGAGGACAAGGGCACCCAGGTCCGCTTCAGCTACGTCGACGCCCGCGCCGAGGCCGTGGTGCAGGCCGTCGACGCGGCGCAGCCCGAGAAGGGCTACACCGACGAGATCGCCACCTCGTCCTGGTGGTCCACGCTGCTGCTGTCCTTCCTCCCGCTGCTGATCTTCATCGGCCTGTTCTGGTTCCTGATCATGAACGCCCAGGGCGGCGGCCGGGCGATGCAGTTCGGCAAGTCCAAGGCGAAGCTGTTCAACAAGGAGGCCCCCAAGGTCACCTTCGCGGACGTCGCCGGCGCCGAGGAGGCCGTCGAGGAGCTCGACGAGATCAAGCAGTTCCTCGTCGACCCGGGCAAGTACCAGGCGGTCGGCGCGAAGATCCCCAAGGGCGTGTTGCTCTACGGCCCGCCCGGCACCGGCAAGACGCTGCTGGCCAAGGCCGTCGCCGGCGAGGCGAACGTGCCCTTCTACTCGATCTCCGGCTCGGACTTCGTGGAGATGTTCGTGGGCGTCGGCGCGAGCCGCGTGCGCGACCTGTTCACCACCGCGAAGGAGAACGCCCCGGCGATCATCTTCATCGACGAGATCGACGCCGTCGGCCGCCATCGCGGCGCGGGCATGGGCGGCGGTCACGACGAGCGCGAGCAGACCCTGAACCAGATGCTCGTGGAGATGGACGGGTTCGACGAGAACCAGAACGTCATCCTCATCGCCGCCACGAACCGCGTCGACATCCTCGACCCGGCGCTGCTGCGCCCGGGCCGCTTCGACCGCCAGATCGCGGTGACCGCCCCGGATCTCAAGGGCCGCCTGCACATCCTCGGGGTGCACGCCAAGGGCAAGCCGCTCGCGCACGACGTCGACCTCGAGGCCGTCGCCAAGCGCACCATCGGCATGTCCGGCGCGGACCTCGCCAACGTGCTCAACGAGGCGGCGCTGCTGACGGCCCGCTCGGGCAACCAGATCATCGACAACCGGGCGCTCGACGAGGCGATCGACCGCGTCTCCATGGGCCCGCAGCGCTACTCGAAGGTCATGACGGAGCGCGAGCGCCAGATGACCGCGTACCACGAGGGCGGCCACGCCCTGGTCGCGGCGGCGATGAACAACTCCGCCCCGGTCACCAAGGTGACGATCCTGCCGCGCGGCCAGGCCGGCGGCTACACGATGGTCGTGCCCACCCAGGACCGCAACTACCAGTCCCGCAACGAGCTGCTGGACCGCCTCGCCTACGCGATGGGCGGCTACGCGGTGGAGGAGTCGATCTTCCACGACGTCACCACCGGCCCCAGCTCCGATCTGCAGAACGCCACCAAGATCGCCCGGACCATGGTCATGCAGCTGGGCATGAGCGAGGCGGTCGGCCAGGTCGCGCTCTCCGGCGACCAGGACGAGGTGTTCGTGGGCATGCAGCAGGGCCAGGCGCCCCGCTTCAGCGGCGAGACCGCGACCCTGGTCGACCAGGAGGTGCGCAAGCTCCTCGACGCCGCGCTCGACGAGGCCTGGGCCGTGATCGTGGAGAACCGGGACGTGCTGGACCGCCTGGTGGAGGAGCTCCTCGAGAAGGAGACCCTGAACGAGGCGGAGCTCGCCGAGATCTTCCGCGACGTGCGCAAGCGCCCGCTGCGCGAGGTGTGGGTCTCGAGCGACGAGCGCCCGGCCCTCGAGGCCCCGACCGTCGGCGCGACCACCACCGCGACCGGCGCGGAGTCGCATGACGCGGGGGAGTCCCTGCAGCCCGGCGCTCCCGAGCTGCCGCATCCGGGCGGTGACGGCCCCGCGATCCCCGGCGCCCCGGGGCACGACGCGACCGGCGGGACGGACCACTGAGATGGCCGTCGACCACGCCCGTGTCGAGGCCGCGGTCCGGGAGATCCTCGCCGGCATCGGCGAGGACCCCGATCGCGACGGCCTGAGGGACACGCCCGCCCGGGTCGCCCGTATGTACGCCGAGGTCTTCGAGGGCCTCGATCAGGATGCGCGCGAGCCGCTCTCGACCCGCTTCGAGATCGAGCACCAGGAGCTGGTGCTCGTGCGGGGCATCCGCTTCCACTCGATGTGCGAGCACCACCTGCTGCCGTTCATCGGCACCGCCCACGTGGGGTACATCCCCGGCAGCGGTGCCGTGACCGGACTCAGCAAGCTCGCCCGCCTGGTGCACGTCTACGCCCGGCGCCCCCAGGTGCAGGAGCGCCTGACCTCCCAGATCGCCGATGCCCTCGCCGAGGAGCTGGGCGCCGCCGGGGTGATCGTCGTGATCGAGGCGGAGCACATGTGCATGTCGATGCGCGGCGTGCGCGCCGAAGGTGCCGACACCGTCACCAGCGCCGTGCGGGGCATGCTGCGCGACAGCGCGAGCACCCGTGCGGAGGCGATGAGCCTCATCCATCGAGGACGCTGAGATGGACCGCACCCCGCGACGCGGCCCCGACGGTCTGCCCGCCCGGCTCGGCGGCGACGACACCCTCGTCATGGGTGTCCTGAACGTCACGCCCGACTCCTTCTCCGATGGCGGGGAGCACGATCGCGCGCCGGAGGCGATCGCCCACGGTCGACGGCTCGTCGCCGAGGGAGCGGACATCGTCGACATCGGCGGCGAGTCCACCCGCCCGGGCGCGCCCCGCGTGGACGAGGAGGAGGAGCTGCGCCGGGTGGTCCCGGTGGTCCGAGCCCTCGCCGCGGAGGGCGTCGTGGTCAGCGTGGACACGATGCGCGCGGCCGTCGCGGTGGCGAGCGTCGAGGCCGGCGCCCTGATCGTCAACGACGTCTCCGCGGGGCTCGCCGACGCCGAGATGGGCACCATCGCCGCCACGCTGCGCACGCACCGGGGCACCCCGCCGGTGTTCGTGGCGATGCACTGGCGCGGGCACAGCGACGTGATGAACCGGCTGACCGACTACGGCGATGTCGCCCGCGACAGCGCCGCCGAGCTCGAGGACCGGCTGACGGCCCTGCGCGCGGCCGGCGTCGAGGACCGCTTCCTGGTCGCCGACCCGGGGCTCGGGTTCTCGAAGACCGGCGAGCAGAACTGGGAGGTCCTCGCCGACTGGGACTCCCTGACCTCCCACGGTCTGCCGGTGCTGATCGGGGCCTCCCGCAAGCGATTCGTGAGCGCGCTCGGCGTGGATCGCGACGCTGCGACCGCGGCGATCAGCGCCTACAGCGCCGAACGCGGCGCCTGGGCCGTGCGCGTCCACTCCGTGCCGCCCACCGTGGCCGCGGTGCGGGTCGGGGATCGTCTGCGCCGGAGCAGGCGCGCATGAGCCCGATCGAGCAGAGCGTGCCGCGCGACGGCGCAGACGGCCTGCTGGACCGCATCGAAGTGTCCGGTATCCGCGCCTGGGGCCGCCACGGCGTGCTCGCGGCGGAGAAGGAGCTGGGGCAGGAGTTCGGCGCCGACGTCACGCTGCACCTGTGGACCGGCCCCGCGGGCCGGGCGGACGCCCTCTCGCGCACGGTGAACTACGCGCTGGTCGCCGAGGCGGTCGCCGAGGAGATCACGACCGGCTCCTACGACCTCGTGGAGACGCTCGCCGAGCGGATCGCCGCGCGGATCCTCGAGCAGGTCGGACATCCGCTGGTGCGCCGGGTGGGGGTGCGGATCCACAAGCCCGCGGCACCCGTCGGCCGACCCATCGGCGATGTGACCGTCACGATCGAGCGCGACGCGGCCCCGGTGTCCGGCGTGCTCGCCCTCGGCGGCAACCTCGGCGATCGCGCGCAGATCCTCGAACGGGCCCTCGCCTCCCTCGCCGCGCACCCGCTGGTGGACGTCGAATGGACCGGACCCGTGCTCGAGACGGCCCCCGTCGGCGGTCCCGACGGGCAGGGGGCCTTCCTGAACTCGGTCGTCGGCGTGCGCACCGCGCTGGGCCCCTTCGCCCTGCTGGACCTCGCCCACCGTCTCGAGCGGGAGGCGCGCCGGGAGCGGCTCGTGCGCTGGGGGCCGCGCACCCTGGACGTCGACCTGATCGCCTACGGCGACCTGCGCAGCGCGGACGAGGAGCTCACCCTCCCGCATCCGCGCGCCCACGAGCGCGCGTTCGTGCTCGCCCCGTGGCATGCGGCCCGGCCGGAGGCCGAGCTGCCCGGACACGGCTCGATCGCGGTCCTGCTCGAGGGCGCCGCGGATCGTGGCGATCTCGCCCCGGGCCCCGAGATCGCGGGATTCGGGCGTCCATGAAGCCGCTGAGCATCCCGGCGCTGGTGCTGATCACCGTCGTCGGCGCCGGACTGGGCGCGCAGATGATGGAGACCCTCGCGACGCGCGGCCACTCGCTGCCGATCGCCGGCTGGCTGACCACGCTGGTCGAGCTGGTGCTGTGCGCCGTCCTCCTCGCCTACGGCCTGCCGATGCGCCGTTATCTCGCGGAGAGCGAGGAGCGGCGCCGGCACCCCAGCCTCACCCCGCGCCGGCACCAGATCGACCTGCCCACCGCGTATCGCACGGTGCTGCTGGCCCGGGCCTGCGCGTACACGGGGGCCGTCGTCGGCGGGCTGTTCAGCGGCCAGGCGCTGTTCCTGACCATCACCGGCACCGGCGACCCGCTGAGCGGGATCCTGCCCACCGCCGCCGCGGCCCTCGCGGGGCTGGCCCTCGGGGTCCTCGGCGTGGTCGTGGAGCGCTGGGGGACGCTGCCGCCCGAGGACGGCGAGCACGGTGCCGAGGGGGCCGGGGCCGGCTCATGAGGACGCGGGCGCCGGGTCCTGAGCCGGACCCCGTCCAAGGGCCTTCCCGACGAGGCGGTGGGGCCGACGATGATCGCCGCGGAGATCGACCATCGACGGGTCATCCCGCGCCGGGCGTCGCAGGCCGGGTTCCCGCGAGGATGACACGATGGGGCGCATGACCGACGCGCCCGATCCGGCTCTGCCCGCGCCGCCGCCCGCCGCACCCCGACCCACGCCGCAGCCCGCCGCTCCGGTGCCGACGCCGCAGCCTGCCGCCCCGGTGCCCGCGGCCGCGCCGCCAATGCCTGTAGCCGCGCCGCCGATGCCCGCGGCTGCGCCGCCAATGTCCGCCACGACGCCGCACGAGCTCTCGCGGACGTCGCCGGAGATCTCCGACGCGCCGCCCGCCCGGCTCGGTGCGGCCGGGATGACCCCCGTCTCCGAGAAGCTGATCCCCGCGCGGTATCTCGGCGGGATCCCCGGCTATGCGTTCGGGCTGCTGCTGGTCGCCGGGGCGATCGTGGGCGCGGTTGTGACCTCCTGGTGGTGGATCGGGGCGCTCGGCGCGCTGCCGCTGATCGTGGTCGTGCAGGGGCTGCTGTTCACCCCTCGGCGTGTGCGCGCGCTCGGCTACCGGGTGGGGGAGGAGGACCTCACCGTCGTCTCCGGCATCCTCTTCCGCACGGTCGAGACGGTCCCCTTCGGGCGCGTGCAGTCGGTGAACATCGGCGAGGGCCCCGTGGAGCGCCGCTACGGGCTCGCCACGATCACCCTGGGCACCGCCCACAAGGACTCGGCGATCACGCTCCCCGGACTGCCCCGTGAGGAGGCGGAGCGGCTGCGCGCGCTGCTCACCGCGCGCGGCGTCGAGCTGATGGCGGCGCTGTGAGCACTTCCGAGCCCGCACCGGAGCGTGCCTCCGCCGCGGCCGGCGGATCGGACGCGATCCAGGCCCCGCCATCCGCCGCGGAGACTCCTCGGCGGCGCACTCACCCGATCACCCCGCTGGTGACCGGCTGGAAGGTTGTCGTCGCCATCATCGCGGTGGTTACGGCGCAGAACATCTCGCAGCTGGTCGGCGAGTTCGACCCGCGCCGCCTCCTGATCGGCCTGGGCCTGGTGACCCTCGCCATCGTGGTCGGGGTCCTCTTCTCGACGCTCAGCTGGTGGTTCACCACCTATGCGGTCGATGACGACGGGGTCTCCGTGCACCACGGGGTGATCAGCCGCTCGCGCGAGTACGCCCCGCGCGCCCGCATCGAGTCGGTCTCGGTCGAGCGCCCGCTGCTGGCTCGGATCCTGGGCCTCGCGAAGGTGCGCGTCGAGGTCGCCGGCGGCGGCGAGTCCTCCCTGGACATCGAGTACGTCAGCTCCGCGCGGGCCGAGGAGCTGCGGCTCGGCATCCTCCAGATCGCGGCGGGCGGGCGGTCCGAGAAGCCCGCGACGGAGAACGGCGGCGAGGCCGCTGCGCCGGACGCCGCGACCGCCGCCCCCCGACACGACGAGGGCGGTGCGGAGGCGGCGGCGGCCCCTCGGGGCGGCCGGCTCGACGCGCTGCTGCACGACGGGGTCACCGACGGCGAGCTGATCGCCCGCATCCCCACCGAGCGCCTGGTGCGCTCCCTGCTGCGGGACCTCGGCTTCCTCACCGGGGTGCTCATGAGCATCCTCGGCGTGGCCCTCGCCATCGGCCTCGCGGTCTGGCAGGAGGGCTTCTCGCCCGCGATCCTCCTCGCCCTGCTGCCCACGGTGATCGCCGTGCCGCGATACGTCTTCGGTCGCATCGACGCCGGGTGGGGCTTCGTCTCCCGCGACACCGACCGCGGCCTGCGGATGCGGCGCGGCCTGCTGAACACCCGCACCGACAACATCGCGGCCGGCCGCATCCAGGGCCTCGAGCTGCGCCGACCCGTCCTCTGGCGGGCACCCGGATGGACCGCCGTGACGGCGACCGTCGCCGGGATCGACGCGGACGACGAGAACGGACCGACGAGCGTGCTCCCCGTCGGCACCCGCGGGGAACTGCGCGACACCCTCCGTCGGCTCAGCACCCCGCTCGGCACGGCCGACGACCTCGCCGTCGTCGAGCACCTGCTCACCGCCCCGGCGCGCAGCATCGAGGGCCTGCGCGCCCCCGTGCGCTGGGCCTGGATCGCGCGGCGCACCCGCGTCACCGTGCTCCTCCCCGCGGCTCTGGTGCACCGCAGTGGGCTCCTCGCGCGCCGCCTCGTCATCGTTCCCCGCGAGCGGATCCAGCAACTCTCGGTCGGGGACGATCCGATCGCCCGTCGCCTCGGGATCCTCGACCTCACGGTCCGCACCGCGGGCGACGAGCTGACCCTGGACAGCCTCCCGCGGGCCGAGGTGCTCGGTCTCCACGCGACCCTCGCCGCCGACGCCCGCACGCTGCGCCGCTACCGCGATCGGGACAGCTGGCCGCAGCCGCTGCTCGCCGCGGGAGCGGTCGATGGCCCTGCCGAACCCGTGCACGCCGCCGAGGAGGCCGGGCGATGACCCCGCCCCGCCTCGGCATCGGCGTGATCGGCGCAGGTCGCGTCGGCGCCGTGCTCGGAGCTGCCCTGCGCTCCCAGGGCCACGGGATCCTCGGCGCGTACGCCGTCTCCGACGCGTCACGGACCCGGGCCGCGGAGCTGCTGCCCGGCGTCCCCCTGCTCGACGTCCCCGCGATCGTCGAGCGCAGCGAATTGCTCCTGCTCGCCGTGCCCGACGACCAGCTCGGCCCGCTCGCGGCCGGGATCGCCGCGACCGGCCTCGTTCCCGGGGGACAGCTCGTCGTCCACACCTCGGGCCGCTACGGCACCGAGGTGCTCGCCCCGCTCGCCGAGGCCGGCTGCGCCCCGCTCGCGCTGCACCCCGCCATGACCTTCACGGGCACCTCCGCGGACCTCCCGCGCCTGGTCGGCTGCCCCATGGCCGTGACTGCCGCCGAGGAGTTCCTGCCCGTCGCGGCGGCTCTCGTCGTCGAGCTCGGCGGGGAGGCGGTGGTGCTTCCCGAGGGGGACCGGCCGACGTACCACGCCGCGCTCGCCCACGCCGCGAACCACCTCGTGGTGCTCGTGGACCAGTCCCGCGAGGTGCTGCGCCGCCTCGGGATCGACGACCCCGGCGCCTACCTCCGACCGCTGCTCGAGGCGGCCCTTGACGAGTCGCTGCGACGCGGGAGCCGGGCGCTCACCGGACCCGTCGTCCGCGGCGACGCGAGCACCGTCGCCGCCCATCTCGCGGCCCTCGAGGACCTCGACGCCACCGCCGCGGACCCGGCCACCGCCGATCTCGGTGCGACCTACCGGGCCCTCGCGCTCGCGGCCCTCGCCCGTGCGACACTCGCCCCGGGCGACCGGGACGCGATCCGGGCGCTGCTCGCGGAGAGCACCACCGAGGAGGACGCATGACCCCTGCCGCCGGCACCATCCCCGCCACGACGCTCGTGAGGACGAAGGCGGAGCTGCGCACCCGCCGCGCCGCGCTCCGCGGGAGCGTCGCCCTGGTCCCCACGATGGGTGCCCTGCACGACGGGCACCTCGCCCTCGTCGCCCGCGCCCGGGAGCTCTGCGACCACGTGATCCTCACCGACTTCGTCAACCCCCTGCAGTTCGGGCCCGGAGAGGACTACGAGACCTATCCCCGCGACCTCGAGGCGGACCTCGCCGCCGTCGACGGCCTCGTCGACCTGGTCTTCGCCCCCTCGGCCGAGGAGATGTACCCGGTCCTGCCGCCGACGGTCTCGGTCACCGCGGGCGCGGCCGGCACGATCCTCGAGGGTGCCGCCCGGCCCGGCCATTTCGACGGGGTCGTCACCGTGGTCACCAAGCTGCTCCAGCTGACCGCCCCGGACGTGGCGGTCTTCGGGCGCAAGGACGCCCAGCAGCTCGCGATCATCCAGGCCCTCGTCGCCGATCTCGACCTGCCCGTGCGGATCGAGCCGGTCGAGATCCAGCGGGAGCCCTCGGGCCTGGCCCGCTCGAGCCGCAACGTGTACCTCAGCGACGCGGGACGGGAGCGCGCCCTCGTCCTCTCCCGCACCCTGGCCGCCGCCCGCGCCGCCGCCCCCTCGAACGCCGCCCTCCGCGCCGTGCTCCACGACGCCCTCGAGCGCGCCGAGATCGACTGGGCCTACGCCCTGGCGCTCGACCCGGCCACGCTCCAGGAGATCGACGCCGCCTATCGCGGCGAGGTGCTCGTGACCCTTGTCGGCCGCGTCGAGGGTGTGCGCCTGCTCGACGCCGCTGTGGTGGTGGTGACAGAGGCCTGAGCCTGCAGGCATCGTCCGGGGCGCGGATGAGACAATCGCGGCCATGAGCGAGAACCTCCCTGCCCCGGACCAGACCGACACCTCCGACCAGGTGGCGGTCCGCAAGGCCAAGCGGGAGCGCCTGCTGGCGCGCGGGGAGGAGGCCTACCCCGTCTCCGTCCCGGTGACGACGAGCATCGCGGCGGTGCGCGCCGCGTACGGCCACCTCGAGGCGGGCCAGGAGACCGAGGACGTCGTGGGCGTCGCGGGGCGCGTCGTCTTCCAGCGCAGCACCGGCAAGCTCGCCTTCATCACCCTCCAGGACGGCGCCGGCGAGCGGCTCCAGGTGATGGCCTCCCTGGCCGAGATCGGAGAGGAGCGCCTCGCCGACCTCAAGGCCGATGTCGACCTCGGCGACCATGTGTTCTTCCACGGTCGCGTCGGCGCCTCCCGCCGCGGGGAGCTGAGCATCTTCGCCGACTCCTGGCAGATGGCCGCGAAGGCCGTCCGCCCGCTCCCGGTGCTGCATGCCGACCTCTCGGAGGAGTCGCGGGTGCGTCGCCGCTACGTCGACCTCATCGTGCGCCAGCAGGCGCGGGACACCGTCCGTCAGCGCGCCGAGGTCATGCACTCCCTGCGATCCTCCTTCCGCGAGCGGGACTTCGTCGAGGTCGAGACCCCGATGCTGCAGGTCGTCCCCTCGGGGGCGGCGGCTCGTCCGTTCGTGACCCACATGAACGCCTTCGACCTCGACCTCTTCCTGCGCATCGCCCCGGAGCTCTTCCTCAAGCGGGCCGCCGTGGGCGGACTGGAGCGAGTGTTCGAGATCAATCGGAACTTCCGCAACGAGGGCGCCGATTCGACCCATTCCCCCGAGTTCGCGATGCTCGAGGCATATCAGGCATACGGGGATTACGACTCGATCGGTGATCTCACCCGATCCCTCGTCCAGGAGGCGGCGGAGCAGGCGACGGGATCGCAGATCGTCACCCTCGCCGACGGCTCCGAGTACGACTTCTCCGGGGAATGGAGGCAGATCACCGTCTACGGATCCCTCTCGGAATCCCTCGGGCAGGAGATCACCCCCGAGACCTCCGTCGAGGAGCTGCGCGCGATCGCGCGATCGCTCGATCTCGACCTGGACCACCCGCGCTTCGGGCACGGGAAGCTGGTCGAGGAGCTGTTCGAGCATCGCGTGGGCGACCACTTGTACGAGCCGACGTTCGTGCGCGACTTCCCCGTCGAGACCAGTCCGCTCGTGCGCGCCCACCGCTCCACTCCCGGCGTGGTCGAGAAGTGGGACCTGTACGTGCGCGGGTTCGAGCTCGGCACCGGCTACTCCGAGCTCGTCGACCCCGTCATCCAGCGCGAGCGCTTCGCCCAGCAGGCGCAGCTCGCGGCCCAGGGCGACGACGAGGCGATGCGGCTGGACGAGGACTTCCTCGAGGCGATGGAGTACGCCCTGCCCCCGACGGGTGGGATGGGCATGGGCGTGGATCGGCTGCTGATGGCCCTGACCGGCCTCGGGATCCGCGAGACGATCCTCTTCCCGCTGGTCAAGCCGGGGGTCTGAGATGGACAGCGGATTCTGGTTCGAGGCGGGGTCGCTGCTCCCGTCGATCGGTGTGGGCCTGCTCTTCTGGTTCGTGATCCGGGCGATGATGCGCGCGGATCGCGGGGAGCGGGAGGCGGACCGAATTGCGGAACACGAAATCCGCGAGGCGATGTCCCGCGAGGATTCCGTGAAGAATCAGACCCCGACACGCGAAATGGATTGATTCTCGCTCGGAGCATGTGGATACTGTGTGCAATCTCGGACTGATTCGGTCCGGAGCGCATTGCACCCCCATCGACGAGGGAGAACCCCTGTGGCACGAAAGACATTTGTGGAGCTCATCGACGACCTTGACGGCGGAAAGGCCGAGCAGACGGTGAGCTTCGCCCTGGACGGCGTGGCCTACGAGATCGATCTCTCCGAGGAGAACGCCGCGAAGTTCCGCGAGGAGCTCGGCGCCTGGGCCGAGAAGGGCCGCCGCGTGGGCGGTCGCCGCGGCGGTCGCGCCGGCGGCTCCGCCTCCGCCAAGTCGGGATCCAACGATTCCTCGCGCATCCGCGAGTGGGCCCGTTCGGCCGGCTACGAGGTGCCCGACCGCGGTCGCATCTCAAGCACCATCCGCAAGGCCTACGAGGACGCGCACAAGGACTGATCACCGGACGTTCCGCGCGTCCCGGACAGCGCACGAGGGCCTGTCGCCGATCGGCGACAGGCCCTCGTCGTGCTTACGGGGGTGGGACTCACCGGGGGATCCCCGGGGAGACGCCTCACCAGCCGCGGATGCTCCAGGAGGCCTCGTGCTGCTGGCCCGGGGCGAGGCGCACCACGTCCGTGCCCGAGCGGAAGGCATCCGGCGGGCAGGTCATCGGCTCGACCGCGACCCCGAGGCGGTTCTCCTCGGGCTCGGGCCGGTCACCGGTGTGCACCTGGAGCCAGCTGCACTCGGTGCCCGCGCTCATCTCCACCCCGGTGCCGCCGGGGGCGTCCAGGCGCACGCGGAAGGTCCCGTCGTCCTCACGAGCCAGGTCGGTGAAGGCGTGATCGATGAAGAGATCCGCGATCGGCCGCGGTGACCGGAAGTC
Source organism: Brachybacterium sp. B718/18 (assembly GCF_055454375.1). Taxonomy (NCBI): domain Bacteria; kingdom Bacillati; phylum Actinomycetota; class Actinomycetes; order Micrococcales; family Dermabacteraceae; genus Brachybacterium; species Brachybacterium sp. B718/18. The sequence goes on from NZ_JBVDDO010000009.1 coordinate 41,192, forward strand.
GAAGGGGTCGCCCGGTCCGACCGGCGCCGTGCCCGTCGGCAGCAGGCGGTCCTCGGTCACGGTCATCACCGTGCCGGCGCCCATCGTCAGGCTCCAGGTGTCCAGCGGCTCGGGGCCTGCGACGAGGTAGGGGTGCGGGCACACGCCGTAGGGCGCGTCCTGGCCGCCGAGGTTCAGGGCGGTGACCGTGCTGACCAGCCCGGCCTCGGGCTCGACGGCGTGGCGGACGGTGAGCAGCAGATGGAAGGGGTAGCCGGGGGAGGGGAACAGCTCGGTCCGCAGCACCACCTCGTCCCCGGAGACGCTGACCGGGACGAAGGCCTGGAAGGACACCAGCCCATGGAGGGCGTTGCCGCGGTCGGGCTCGGTCAGGGCGGTCTGGATCTCCTGCCCGTCCCAGGTGTAGCGGCCGTCGCCGATCCGGTTCGGCCACGGGGCGACGATCGCACCCCGGTAGAAGCGCATCGGCCCCGACTCGGGGCTGCGCACCAGCAGGTCGCGGCCGTCGACGGTGAGGTGCTCGACGGTCGCGCCGACCAGCGAGACACCGGCGCGGTAGGGACCGGCCGCGATCTCGAGCAGGTCGCCGCGGTCACGGGCGGCGACGGGGGTGCGGTCGGCGGGGACGGGGGTCTCGCTCATGCGGTGCGCTCCTGGCGGGGACGGGCGACGGGGGAGGGTGCTGCGGTGACGGGCTCGGGCTCCGGCTCGGGCTCCGGTTCGGGGTCGATGAGGACCACGTCGAGCCGGCGCGGTCCGTGCACGCCCTCGACGCGGTCCAGCTCGATGTCGCTCGTGGCGCTGGGCCCGGAGATCATGGTCCATGCCGCGCGGGCGTCCTCGGCCATTCGCTCGATGCCCTTCGGGACGCCGAGCACGACCTGCTCCGCCTCGACGACGATCACGTGATGGTCGGGGACGAGCGAGATCGCGCGACGTCCGCCGGTCCCGTCCCCACGCAGCACGATGGTCCCGGTCAGCGCGATCGCCGTGTGGCAGCCGGTGAGCACGGCGTCGATCCGGTCGAGATCCCGCGGGCTGGCGGTGCCATCGTCGGTGGTGATCTCAGCGGTGACGTCTCTCGTCCACTCCGCCGGCAGGTCGGCGGGGACCACCGCGGTGCGGGCCTCCCCGAGGGCGGCGGCGATCGTGGCCGCCGCACCGGAGGGCGTGGTGCGGTGCACGGTCGCGGTGTAGTCCTCGAGCCGCTGGACGAGGACGTCGCGGATCTTGCCGGGGTCGGTGGAGACCTCCTGCTTGTCGTCGGCCCGTTGGTAGTCGCGGGGGACGTCCTCCGCCTCGGTCACCGCATCGCGGCGCGGTGCGGCCAGCGCCGTGCGGACGCGCGCGAGGATCTCCTCCTTCGCGCTCATCCCCGGGGTGCGGGTGGGGCGGGAGTCGGACCACTCGTTCATGCCTGCTCCTGTCCGTCGGCCGTGGGCCCGTCGGCGCCGTCCTCGGCGGCGGGGGCTGCGGAGGTGCTGCCACCGCGGGCCTTCTCCTTCTCCCGCGCGTCCCACCAGGAGCGGAAGGACTGCCCCGGCTTGGGGAGATCGCGGTGGTCGGTCCACCCGGGCACGAGCGGCAGGATCCCGGGGAGCTTGCCGATGTTCGCGCCGGGCAGCACCTTGGCGAGGGTCCCCGCCGAGCGGACCGCGGCGTCGTAGGCGCGGGGCGAGGACATGAGCCGGCTCGCCCCCTTCAGTGCCACGTCCCAGGTGCCGTGGAACTCGCCGCGGGTCTCCCGACGGCGGTCGACGTCCTCGGCGCGCAGGTGCACCAGGATCTCGGGGATGTTGATCTTCACCGGGCACACGTCGTAGCACGCGCCGCACAGACTCGAGGCGTAAGGGAGTGTCGAGTTCGGGTCGTCCGTGCCCGAGGTGCCGGTCATCTGCGGGGAGAGGATCGCCCCGATCGGCCCGGGATAGGTCGAGCCGTAGGCATGGCCCCCGGCGCGCGCGTATACCGGGCAGACGTTCAGGCAGGCCGAGCAGCGGATGCAGTGCAGGGCGCTGCGTCCCTCGGGGTCCTCGAGCACCGCCGACCGGCCATTGTCCAGCAGCACCAGGTGGAACTCCTCGGGGCCGTCGCCCTCGTGCACCCCGGTGAACAGGGTGGTGTACGGGTTCATCCGCTCACCGGTCGAGGACCGGGGCAGGAGCTGCAGGAAGACCTCGAGATCCTGGAAGGTCGGCACGATCTTCTCGATCCCGACCACGGAGATGAGGGTCTTCGGCAGGGTCAGGCACATGCGCCCGTTCCCCTCGGACTCCACGACCACCAGGGTGCCGGTCTCGGCGACGGCGAAGTTCGCCCCGGAGATCGCGACCGACCCCGGCATGTCCAGGAACTTCTCGCGGAGGAAGCGGCGGGCGGCCTCGGCCAGCTCCTTCGGCTCGTCGGTGATCGACGGATCCAGGTCCGGCATCGCGGCGAGGAAGATCTCGCGGATCTCTGCGCGGTTGCGGTGGATCGCGGGGACCAGGATGTGCGACGGGGTGTCGTCGGCGAGCTGCACGATGAGCTCGGCGAGATCGGACTCGATGGCCCGGATCCCGGCGTGCTCGAGGGTCTCGTTCAGGCCGATCTCCTGGGTGGCCATCGACTTGACCTTGAGCACCTCGGTGGCCTGCCGCTCGAGGCAGAGCCGGGTGACGATGTCCCCCGCTTCCTCGGCGTCACGGGCCCAATGCACCACGCCGCCCGCTGCGACGACGGACTCCTCGAGCTGCTCCAGCAGCTCCGGAAGATGATCGGTGACCTGCCACTTCAGCGCCGAGCCGGCATTGCGGAGCTTCTGCCAGTCACGCACCTCGCGGACCACCCCGGCGCGCTTGGCCTGGATCGTGGTCGTGGCATGGCGGAGGTTGCCGCGAAGGGTCTCGTTGCGCAGCTCGTCATGGGCCGCGGCCGGGAAGCCGCGCCCCCCGCGCAGGTTCGAGGAAGGGGAGGCGTGCTGCGGGCGGATGGTGGGGATGCCCAGGTTCACGGTGCTCATGAGGTCATCTCCTCCCGCTCGTTCCTCGCAGTTCGTCGACCGACCGTGCTCATGAGATCGCTGCGCTCCGTCCGAGGATCGTCTCCGAGGGGATGAAGGGTTCCTCGCGGGTGGAGGCGAGGATCTGCGCGAGATGCACGGGGCGCGGAGTCGCCCCGGTACGGCGGAGCTTCCCGCCGATGTTCATCAGGCACGAGGCGTCGCCCGCGACCACGAACTCGGCGCCGGAGGCGACGACGTTCTTCGCCTTGTCGGTGACCATCGCGTCGGAGGTGTCGGCATTCTTCACCGAGAAGGTGCCGCCGAAGCCGCAGCAGGTGTCGGACTCGGGGAGGTTCTTCACCTCGATGCCCTCGACGGCCCGCAGCAGCTTGAGCGGACGCGGGCCCACCTTCAGGACGCGCATCGAATGGCACGTGGGGTGATAGGTCACCGAGTGGGGGAAGTAGGCGCCGACATCGGTCACCTTGAGCACGTCGACCAGCAGCTCGGACAGCTCGTAGGTCTTCGCGGCGACCGCGGCGGCGCGCTGCTCCAGCTCCCCGTCCGCTTCGTGCCGCGCGACCAGCGCATGCTGGTCCCGCACGCAGCCGGCGCAGGACCCGGACGGCATGACGATCGCGTCGACCGTCTCGAGCGCCGGCTCATAGGTGTCCACGAACTGCCGCACCACGGGCGCGGCCTCCGTGTAGTAGCCGGTGTTGGTGTGCATCTGGCCGCAGCAGGTCTGCCGCTTGTCGAACACCACCTCATGGCCGAGCCGTTCGAGCACGGTCACCGTGGCGCGCGCGACATCGGGTGCCATCACGTCGACCAGGCACGTGGTCATCAGGGAGATCCGCATGGGAGGTCCTTCTTCCGGGCCGCGGTCCGGCCGCGGCGGTTCAGGGGTGGTCGAGGCCGAGGGAGGCGGCGGTGTGCTCGAGGGAGCGGTGGGCGACCGCGGGGTCGTCCGAGAGGCGGGTCCCCCAGCTCGGAACCATCTGCGTGATCGTCGGGCGCCAGGCCTCGATCCGCTCGGGGAACATCCGGCCCAGCATCGTGAGCATGATGTCGGTCGCGGTGGACGCGCCGGGCGAGGCGCCGAGCATGCCGCCGATCGACCCGTCGGCCGCGGTGATCAGCTGGGTGCCGAACTGCAGCACGCCGTGCTTGGTCGCGTCGGGCGCGATGACCTGCACCCGCTGGCCGGCGGTGACCTGCTCCCAGTCCGACTCGCGGGCCGAGGGCATGTACTCCCGCAGCGCCCCGAAACGCTGCTTCCGGGTCGCCGCGAGCTGCGAGCCGAGGTAGACCATGAGATCCAGGTTCGGCGGGGCGACCGCCATCATCTGGGTCACGTTCGAGGGCTTCACCGAGGCGAAGAGGTCGGTGTAGCTGCCGGTCTTGAGGAACTTCGGGGACCAGCCGGCGTACGGGCCGAACATGAGCGAGCGCTGCCCGCCGATGTAGCGGGTGTCCAGGTGCGGGACGCTCATCGGCGGGGCGCCGACGGCGGCCTTGCCGTACACCTTCGCGTCGTGGCGGGCGATCACCTCGGGGTCGGTGCAGCGCAGCCACTGACCGGAGATGGGGAAGCCGCCGAAGCCGCGGATCTCGTCGATCCCCGACCTCTGCAGCAGCGGGAGGGCGTTGCCGCCCGCGCCGACGAACACGACGGGGGCCCGCAGCACGCGCACCGAGTCGTCGGCGGTGGAGCGCACCATGATCCCCCAGTCGGTGCCGAGGCGGCGGAGGTCCACGACCTCGGAACCGGTGGAGACGGTGGTCCCGACGCGGGAGGCGAAGTCCAGCAGCAGCCGGGTCAGGGTGCCGAAGTCGACGTCGGTGCCATCGGGCGACCAGGTCGCCGCGATGGTCTCGGTGACCGGGCGATCGGCGGCGACCAGCGGCGCCCACTCGGCCAGACGCGCGTGCTCGGTGGTGAACTCCATGCGGTCGAACAGGGGGTTCGCCGTGAGGGCCTCATGGCGCCGGCGCAGATAGTCGACGTTGTCGAGCCCGTGCACGAAGCTCATGTGGGGCACGCGGTGGATGAAGGCCGCCGGGTCCCCGATGCGGTCGTTCTCCACCAGGTGCGCCCAGAACTGGCGGGACACCTGGAACTGCTCGTTGATGGTGATCGCCTTCGCGGGGCTCACCGAGCCGTCCACGTCCTGCGGGGTGTAGTTGAGCTCGCACAGGGCGCTGTGGCCGGTGCCGGCGTTGTTCCAGCCGTCGCTGGACTCGAGGCCCAGGGCGTCGAGCTTCTCGAGGACGACGATCCTCCAGTCGGGCTGCAGCTCGCTCAGCAGCGCCGCCAGGGTGGCACTGGCGATGCCGCCTCCGATCAGCACCGCATCGGCACGCGTCACGTCCAGGTCAACCATGTCTCTCCGTTCCAGCTCGCAGATCACCCCCGGGGCGGTGGAGCCGTGCTCCTCGCGCGACCTCGGGCGGGCGTGCCGCCCAGCCTATCCCTCGTGGCCCGGGGTCGCGTCCGGCGCTGCGCTCTGGGATCCGGCCTGGGCGGCACGGGCGGTCGCGCTCTTGTCCAGGTCCTCGAGCAGCACGCGGATGCGGCGGGAGAGCACCGAGACCGCCAGCAGCACCGCCACCGGCGCCCCGAGCAGCAGGGCGAGCGGCCAGGCGAGGGAGCACACCACGAGCCACACCATCAGCAGCAGGAGCAGCCCGATCGCGCGCAACGGCATCGCGCCCGGCAGCAGCAGGGCGAGCCGCCAGGTGACGAGCAGGTCCTGGCGGCGCACCCGCGGGGCGGCGACGATCACCGCGAGGCTCACGGTCGCCCAGGCGCCGCTCACCGCGGCGAGCACGCCCGTCGCGAGCAGGGCGAGCGGCCCGTCGGACAGCCCCGCCGAGACGGTCCAGAGCATCGATCCGGCACCGGCCTGGACCAGCAGCAGCGGCAGCATCCGGAGGTTCCCGCGCACCAGCTCCTCCCGCCAGGTGGACCACATGCGCGAGACCACGCGGGGTCGCTCCCCGTCGCGCAGCGCGAGCTGGACGTCGGCCGCGGCGCTGGTCGCCGGTCCGATGCCGAGCACGACAAGTCCCAGGAGGGTGAGGGCCAGCCACATGATCCCGGTGAGCAGGAGGGTGAGGAGCAGCTCGATGGCCTCGTTCATGCGGACCGCCCAGCCGGGCATCTCCGTCGGGCCGGCGCGGCGGGTGTCTTCCATGTGAGGCAGGGTACACAGGAGGGTGGGGAGATTCCCGGACGCCCCCTACCTCAGACACCCGATGTCTGATGGGATGGGCCCATGTCCACTGCTGCACATCCTCCCCTCCTCGCCCCGACTCCCAGCCAGCTCGCCTGGCAACGGGACGGACTCGGCGGGTTCTTCCACGTCGGCGTCAACACCTTCGCGGGCCTCGAATGGTCCGATGGGACGCTGTCCCCGGAGATCTTCGATCCCTCCGATCTCGACACCGACGAGTGGGTGCGCACCGCCGCGCGGCTCGGCGCCCGCTACGTGGTCCTCACCGCCAAGCACCACGACGGGTTCTGCCTGTGGGCGACGGCGACCACCGACTACTCCGTCGCCTCCTCCCCGTGGCGGCAGGGAGGCGGAGATCTCGTGCGCGAGCTCGCGGACTCCTGCGCCCGCCACGGCATGAAGCTCGGCCTCTACCTCTCGCCGTGGGACCGTCACGATCCCCGGTACGAGGACCCGGCCGCGTACGACGAGCTCTATCTCGCCCAGCTGCGCGAGCTCTGCACGGACTACGGCGAGCTCCATGAGCTCTGGTTCGACGGCGCGGGCTCCGCGGGCCGCGAGTACGACTGGGAGCGGATCGGGGAGCTCATCGAGGAGTTGCAGCCGCAGGTGATGGTCTTCAACATGGGCCCCGCGACGATCCGCTGGGTCGGCAACGAGGACGGCCTCGCCGCGGATCCCGTCGAGTACGTGACCACCAGCGCGGACCTCAACAACTACGACGAGGACACCATCGAGCGGGACGCCCCGCGGTACCTCCCGCCCGAGTGCGACGTGTCGCTGCGCAAGGGCTGGTTCTGGCAGGAGGGGGAGGAGCCCAAGTCCCTGCCCCACCTCCTCGCGATCCACGACCGCTCGATCGGCCTGGGGGCGAACCTGTTGTTGAACATCCCGCCGGATCGGCGCGGCCGCATCGATCCGGCCGACGCCGCGCGCGTCGAGGAGCTCGCGCAGGCGCTCGAGGCACGATTCGGGCGGCCCGTGACCGGAGAGATCCTCGGTCAGGCCGACGGGGCCGTGCGGGTGCGTCTGCCGGAGGGCACCCGTCTCGACCACGTCGAGCTGCGCGAACGGCTCGAGGAGGGCCAGCGCGTGCGCGGGCACCGCGTCCGCACGGCCGACGGCGAGATTCTCGCCGAGGGCCTCACCGTCGGCGTGCGCCGGATCCACCAGCTCGGGGAGGCGCGGACGCTCTCGGAGCTGGTGATCGAGATCGACGGGGACGAGCCCGTGCTCGAGCAGGTGCTCGTGCACGATGCGACCGGGGCGCCGGTGCCGGACCTCGGCGACTTCTACGCCGCGAGCACCGAACGGCCGGACGCGGGCTGAGCCCGCCCGGGACGACGCAGCGCCCCCGCCCGGACGGACCGGACGGGGGCGCTGTCTTCGGAGCCGGGCTCCGCTCGCGGGTCGCGCTCAGGCGCGCTCGCGGTCCGCCTCGGTGAGGACCTCGAGGTAGCGCTCGAGGCCCGCATTGGTGATCGAGGCGACGTAGGTCTCCCAGTCGGCGTCGTCGTTCGGGTCGAGGTCGCCGAGCACCATCTGCGTCGACACCTGTGCGAAGGCGCTGTCGATGTTGGTGCGCAGCTCGCCGATCTCCGCGGACTGGTTCGCGTCGAAGAAGGGGCTCGCGAACACCGCCGAGAGGTCGTTGCGGTACGGCTGGTACAGCTTGCCGGCGTCGTAGAGCATCGGCTCGATGGAGCTCGCGGGGTCCACCGCCTCGCCGTGCCGGACGTCCATCCCCAGGTTGTAGGGGCCGAACTCTGGCCAGGTGAGGTTCGAGGGGCCGTCCTCACCCTGGGGGATCTTCGTGTAGACGGCGCTCCTCCCGTCGATGCCGAGGTCGTCCGGGCTCGCCCAGGTCCACTGCTCCTCGAGGACTCCGAGGCGCATCTCGAGGGTGGGGAGGAGGCCCAGCTGGAAGTCGGCCCAGCGGACCAGCATCGCGGGATCCTCGCAGGCGTTCGTGATCACGAGGCCGGTCGCATCGCCGTGGGACTCGTTCCAGGGGATGATCGGATCGCCGTTCGGCCCCTTGAAGGGGGCGAGCGGCACGAACTCGCGGTAGCGCGCCGCGGGGTCGGAGTAGTCGATGTCGGCGAACCCACCCTGGGAGCCCATCTGGACCACGCCGGTCTTCGAGCCGGCGGGATCCATCGTGAGGCGCTTGAGCTGGTCGCCGTCCTGCGTGAACGCGTTCGGGTCGAGGAGGCCGTCGGCGACGAAGCGGTGCATCGTGATCAGCACCTGGCGGAACTTCTCGTCGACCGGCGTGTACACGATCTGGTCCCCGTCGCGGCGGAGCCAGTTGACGCCGATGTCCAGGAACGCCGCGCCGATCAGCCCGAACGGGGGCGTCGACTTCTCGCCGCTGAAGGGGCGGTACGCCGGGTCGGAGCCCTTGAACGCGATGAGCATCTCCTCGAACTCGTCGAGAGTCGTGGGTTGGGAGCTGATCCCCACCTTGTCGAGCGTGGGCTGGTGGACCCAGGTCCGCACCGCCGACGAGGCGCAGTGGTAGCACTGGTTCACAGCGGGCATCGCGTACATGACGCCGTCCGGCGCGGTCCAGGTCGCGCGGAGGTCCGGGTTCTGCTCGAAGAGCTCCTGGAGCTGCGGGGCGTACTCGTCGATCAGCTGGTCCAGCGGCTGGAAGAGACCCTGCTGGCCGTAGACGTACAGCTGCGCCTTCGTGAAGCCGCCCATCCACTCCGGGCCGAGCATGAGCGCATCCGGGAGATCGCCGCTCGAGATGACCGCGTTGACCTTCGGGGCGCCCTCCTCGCCCTGGGGCACGGTCTCGTAGGTGATCTTCACGCCCGTCTTCTCCTCCAGATAGAGGGAGTGGGTGTTCTTCGCGAGGTCGAGGTTGGTCTCGCTCCGGGTGAGGATCGTGAACTCGGCGCCGTCGCCGAAGGGCTCGGACTCCCGTGCCTTCGGGCCGACATAGCCCTCCGGGTACGGGACGCCGTCGATCTCCGGGCCGAGCTCGACCTTGAGCGAGGAAGAGCCCTGCACGTACTCCGCCTGCGGGACGTCGCCGCCGGATCCGCTGGATCCGCCGCCCGAGCAGGAGGCGAGGGCGGCGAGGCCGGGCAGCGCGCCGAGGCCGATCAGCAGGCGCCGGCGGTCGAGGAGGGCGGCGGGGGTGGACGTGGTCATGGTGGTCACCGAGGGGGTGAAGGCGTGGAAGGGGAGCACGGTCGGGCGCGGGGCGGTCTCAGCCCTGGGCGTCGTACGCCGACTGCGTGATCTCGAGATACCTCTCGAGCCCCATGGACGAGAAGGTCTCCACGAAGGCGCTCCAGTCGGCGTCCTTCGAGGCGTCGGCCTTCCCGGTGCCGAAGTTCGCGAAGCTCTGGGTGAGGTGCTGGTTGAGGTTCGCCTCGATCTCCCCGATCTCGGCGGACTGGTCGAGGTCGAAGGCGAGCTCGGGGATCTTGGACTCCTTGGGGATCCGGTAGGGCTCGTACGCCGCCGCCGACTCGTAGAGCGACGGCTCGATCGAGGTGGTGCCCTCCTGGACCGCCTCGCCGTGGCGCTGGCCCATCGACTTGTAGTACGGGCCCCACTCCCACCAGCCCGTGTTCTTCAGCTCGGTGCTGCCCGGGACCACCTCGTAGACGGCCTGCTCGCCGTCGATGCCCACAGTGCCCTCGCCGGCCCACACCCAGCCGGGGCCCTCCTCGCCGCGACCCATGGCGGTGGTGAGGGTGAGTTCGAACTGGTAGTCGGCCCAGCGGATCATCGTGACCGGGTCCTGGCAGGAGCTGGTGATGACGAAGTTGGGGCTGCCGATCGAGTACCACTCCCAGTCGGTGGTGCGCACCCCGTTCGGGCCCTCCAGCGGCGGCAGCGGCACCATGATCGAGGCGGGGTTGCGGGGGTCCGAGGGGTCGGCGGCGGAGCTGAAGGAGCCCTGCGAATTGCCGTAGGTGATGCCGAGCTGGGGCCCCTCGGGGGAGTCGGCGAGGCGCTTGATCTGGTCCTCGGTGGCCGAGAACATCGCCGTGTCGAAGTGGCCCTTCGCGAACTGCTCCTGGATCCAGATCATCCCCTCGCGGTACTCGTCGAGGGTCGGCAGCCAGGTGACCTTCCCGTCGCGCAGCAGGCGGCTGTCCGCGGATATCTCGAGGAAGGAGCCGAGGAAGAAGGTGAGCAGGTTCGTGACCGTGTCCGAGGTCGTCGTGACGAGCTGGGAGCCAGCCGCCCGGGAGGGGAGTCCCTTCCACTCGGCGAGCAGGGCGTCGAGATCGTCGAGGGTCTGCGGCACCTCGGCCCCGACCTCCGTCAGCCAGTCGGTGTTGTACCAGGTGCGGACGGAGCCGATCTTGCAGTGGTAGCAGTCGTTCATCGATGGGACGGCGTACATCCGACCGTCGGGGGAGGTGAACAGCGAGCGCATGTCGGGGAAGGTGTCGAACATGTTCCGGATGTGCGGGGCGTGCTCGTCGATGAGCCGGTCGACGGGCTGGAAGAGGCCCTGCTGGCCGTACACCGCGACCTGCGAGGTGCTGAACAGGCCCATGCCGGTCATCATCGCGTCGGGCAGATCGCCCGCGGAGAGGATCGCGTTGACCTTCGTCTGGCCGTCCTCGCCGAGCGGCACCTCGAGGTACTCGACCTTCACGCCGGTCTTCTCCTCGACGAGCCCGGCGTAGTAGTTGGTGGAGTAGTCGAGGTCGGGGATGGTGCGGCCGAGGATCGTGAAGGTGGTCTCGCCGTTCCCGAAGGGCTCGAGCTGCCGGGCCCGCGGCCCCTGATACCCCTCGGGGTAGAGCACTCCCTCGATCTCGGGACCGAGCTCGACCTGCAGCGGGGCGCTGCCCTGCTCGTAGTCGGCTCCGCCGCCCCCGTCGCCGCCGCTCCCGCCGGAGTCGGAGCAGGCCGCGAGGGCGCCGGAGCCGGCCACGAGGGCGGCGCCGCCGAGACCGGCGCGGGCGAGGAAGCCGCGCCGGGTCGTGCCCGGCGCCTGATCGGGGACGGTCCCGCTGCTGGGCAGCGAGGGGGTCGGATCGGTGGGTGCGGTCATGGCGGAGCTCCTGACGACGATGTCCGGTGTGCTGGTGAGGGTCGGCCGGGGCCTCCGGCGGGGAGGATCAGAACAGGCCGGCCTTGGCGACGCGGCGGGAGAAGGCGTTGACGGCGATGAGGAGGAGGAGGCCGACGACGCTGCGGAAGAGGCCGATGGCGGTGGCGTAGCTGTATTGGGGGATGGGGCTCTTGAGGCCGACCTCGTAGACGTAGGTGTCGATGACCTGGGAGGTGGTGAGGTTCAACGGGTTCTGCATGAGCAGAACCTTCTCGAAGCCGACGGACATGATCGAGCCGACGGAGAGGATGAGAAGCACCATGGCGATGGGCATGATGGCGGGGAGGTCGATGTGCCACATGCGGCGCAGGTGGCTGGCGCCGTCGACCTTGGCGGCCTCGTGCAACTCCGGGGGGACGGACGAGAGGGCGGCGAGGTAGATGATGGCGCTGAAACCCGCGGTCTGCCAGATCCCCGACCAGACATAGGTGTGGCGGAACCATTGCGGGTCGGTGAGGAAGGCGGGCGGGTCGATGCCCAGCAGGGAGAGCGCGTGAGGCACGATGCCGGTCTGCGGGTCCAGGAGCATCACGAGGATGCCGACGACCACGACGACGGAGATGAAGTTGGGGGCGTAGGTGATGAGCTGGACGACGCGCGAGAAGTACTTCTGGCGGATGCCGTTCAGGGCGAGCGCGAGGATGATCGGCACGGGGAATCCGGCGATGAGCTCGTAGAAGGCGAGGACGAGCGTGTTGCGGATGAGGGGCCAGAAGTTGTAGCTCTCGACGAAGCGCTCGAAGTGCTTCATGCCGACCCAGTCGGAACCGGTGATACCGCCGACGGGGGTGAAGTCGCGGAAGGCGATCTGGATGCCGTACATGGGCCAGTAGGCGAAGATCGCGACCCAGAGGACGGCGGGCAGGAGCAGCAGGTACAGCTGCCAGGAGCGGAGGATCCGCTGAGAGCGCGGCCGCTTGCGCTGGGGGAGGACGGGCGGGGCGTCCTTGCCGCCGCGGCGCCTCGGGGTGTCGTCGACGCGGAGCTGGTCGACGAACGATGCCTGGGACTGGTCGGTGGTCATCTCTGTCTCAACCCTTCAGGGAGCCGATCATCATGCCCTTGACGAAGTGCTTCTGCACGAACGGGTAGGCGAGGAGCGGGGGGACGGACGCGATGATGATCAGCGCGTACTTGAGCTTGTCCGCGAGCTGCTGCATCGCGGCGATCCTGGTCGGGTCGGCGTTGGACATCTTCGAGGGGTCGAAGGTGTTCTCCAACAGGATGTTCCGCATGACCAGCTGGAGGGGGTAGAGGGACTCGTCGGTGAGGTAGATGAGGCCGTTGAAATAGGCGTTCCATGTGGCGACGCCGTACAGCAGCAGGTTCACGGCGATGATCGGCTTGGACAGGGGCAGCACGATCTGGGCGAAGAAGCGCAGGTCGTTCGCGCCGTCGAGGCGGGAGCACTCGAGCAGCTCGTGGGGGATGGTGACCTGGAAGAAGGTGCGGGTCACGATGAGCTGCCAGACGCTGACGGCGCCGGGCAGGATCATCGCCCAGATGGTGTTGAGCATCCCGAGGTCCTTGACCACGAGATAGGTGGGGATCATGCCGCCGGAGAACATCATGGTCAGCACGAAGATCATCGTGATCGGTCCGTTGCCGACGAGGTCCTTGCGGGAGAGGGCGTAGCCGCCCATCAGGGTCACGGCGGTGCCCACGAGCATCGCGGAGCCGGAGTAGAGCAGGGAGTTGAAGAAGCCGCGGGTGATCGCGGGGTAGTCGAGGACCGCCTGGTAGGCGTCGAGGCTGAACCCGACCGGCCAGAGCCACATCTCCCCGGAGATCACCGCCGTCGGATCGGAGAACGACGCGCTGACGATGTAGACGAACGGATAAACGATGGTCAGCGTGAACAGGCACAGCAGCGTCAGCATGATCGCGTGCAGGATCTTGTCCGAACGGGGTTCCCGGATGCGGCGGGGGGACGCCGTGGGGGCGTCCGGCGGTGCGACTGCGGTCTCGACGGCCATCGTTGTCCCATCTCTCTCCAGACCCTCCTCGTCGAGGGTCGGCGACATCATGGCACAGGTCCGAGGTCTTGCCAACGTTGGTGCCCGGAGTGTGGGATGACCATGCCGACTCTTCGGGCGGAAAGCCCGAATTCGCCGGTCAATTCAGAGATGGCACCCTTCCGCGGGGAACTCGCCGGCGAAACCGAGCCAGAGTTGTCCGATGTTTCGGCGGCCCCTACACTTCAAGACATCCGATCACTGGCGGTCTTCTGCACGCCGTGACCATCTGGCCCTGGAGACGCGATGACCACCCCCAGCACCCTGATCGACCTCCGCGTGAGCGACGTCCGCTTCCCGACCTCCCGGGACCTCGACGGTTCCGACGCGATGAACCCCGACCCCGACTACTCGGCCGCCTACGTCGAGCTGCTCACGAGCGACGGCGACGCCGGCTACGGCTTCGTGTTCACGATCGGCCGCGGCAACGACGTGCAGTGCGCCGCGATCGACGCTCTCCGCGGGCATGTCGTCGGGCGCGACGTCGAGACGCTGCTCGCGGATCTCGGCGGCTTCTCCCGCGAGCTGGTCGGCGACTCGCAGCTGCGCTGGCTCGGCCCGGAGAAGGGTGTCATGCACATGGCGATCGGGGCCGTGGTCAACGCCGCCTGGGACCTGAGGGCGCGCCGCGCGGGCCTGCCGCTGTGGAAGCTGCTCGCGACCATGACCCCCGAGGAGCTCGTGGACCTCGTCGACTTCCGCTATCTCACCGACGCCCTCACGCGCGAGGAGGCGCTCGAAATCCTCCGCCGCGGCGCGGTGGGCAAGGCGGAGCGGATCACCGCCCTCGAGGCTCACGGCGTCCCCGCGTACACCACGACCCCCGGCTGGCTCGGCTACAGCGACGAGAAGCTCGTGCGCCTCCTGCGCGAGGCACGCGACGAGGGCTTCCGGATGGTCAAGCTCAAGGTCGGCGCCGACGTCGAGGACGACGTGCGCCGCCTGCGCCTGACCCGCGAGACGCTCGGGGAGGACTTCCCCGTCGCGACCGACGCGAACCAGCGCTGGGACGTCGCCGACGCGATCGCGTGGCTCGAGCGGCTCGCGCCCTATCGCCCCGCCTGGATCGAGGAGCCGACGAGCCCCGACGACGTCCTCGCCCACGCCGCGATCCGCCGCGCCGTCGCCCCGCTGCCCGTCGCGACCGGCGAGCAGATGCAGAGCCGCATCGTCGCGAAGCAGCTGCTGCAGGCCGGCGCCGTCGACGTGCTCCAGCTGGACGCCGCCCGCGTCGGCGGCGTCAACGAGAACCTGGCCATCCTGCTGCTCGCCGCGAAGTTCGACGTGCCGGTCTGCCCGCATGCGGGCGGGGTCGGCCTCTGCGAGCTGGTCCAGCACTACGCCTTCCTCGACGCCGCGGTCATCGCGGGGGAGCGGGAGGACCGCTTCATCGAGTACGTGCACCACCTCCACGAGCACTTCGAGGACCCCGTGATGATCGTCGACGGCAGCTACCGTGCCCCGTCCCTGCCCGGGGCGAGCGCTCGCATGCTCCCCGACTCCCTCGCGCCGCACCTGTTCCCGGACGGCGCCGTCTGGAAGGATCCCCACCATGTCCTCGCCGTCTGAGTCCTCCGTCGCCTGGTTCGACGAGGCGCGCTTCGGGCTGTTCATCCACTTCGGGCTGTACGCGATCCCGGCCCGCCACGAGTGGGTCATGTCGCGCGAGCTGCGCGATCCCGACGAGTACGCCCGCTACGCGGAGGTGTTCGACCCGGACCGCTTCGACGCGGCGGACCTCGCCCGCACCGCCCGCGCGGCCGGCATGCGCTACGCCGTGCTCACCACCAAGCACCATGAGGGGTTCAGCCTCTTCGAGACGGCGCACAGCGACTTCTCCGCCCCGGCGGTCTGCGGCCGCGACCTGGTGCGCGAGTTCGTCGACGCGATGCGGGCCGAGGGGCTGCGCGTGGGCTTCTACCACTCGCTCATCGACTGGCGCCATCCCGACTTCACGATCGATGAGCACCACCCGCTGCGCGGCCGTGACGACGTCGACGCGCTGAACGCGACCCGCGACATGGACCGCTACCGCGCCTTCCTCCACGCCCAGGTGCGGGAGCTGCTCACCGGCTACGGGCAGATCGACTATCTCTTCTTCGACTTCACCTATCCCGGGCCGCACGGCAAGGGGCCTGAGGACTGGGACGCCGAGGCGCTGCTCGCGATGGTGCGCGAGCTGCAGCCGGGTTGCCTCGTCAACGACCGGCTCGGGCTCCCCGGCGACCTCGTCACCCCCGAGCAGTACCAGCCCGCCGCGCCGATGCGCGACGAGCAGGGCGAGCTCGTGCGCTGGGAGGCGTGTCAGACCCTCAACGGCTCCTGGGGGTACGACCGCGACAACCTCGACCACAAGAGCCCGGACCTGCTGGTACGGATGCTCGTCGACTCCGTCGCGAAGAACGGGAACCTGCTGCTGAACATCGGGCCCGACGGCCGCGGCGCCCTCACCCCCGTCGACCGGGCGACGCTCGGCGCGCTCGGGGAGTGGATGGCGCTGCACGGCGACTCCGTGCACGGCGCCGGTCCAGCGGACGGGGTCGAGGCGCCGCAGGGCACCCTGCTCACCCGCCGCGGCGACCGCCTCTACGTCCACCTCACGGCCTGGCCGATGCAGCACCTGCACGTGCGCGGCCTCGCCGATCGGGTCCGCTTCGCGCGGCTGCTGCACGACGGCTCCGAGGTGCCCTTCGAGACCATCGACCCGGAGCGGCGGGCCTGGAACACCACCGCCCGCGGCCTGGGCGCCGACGTCGTGACGTTCACGCTGCCGATCCGCCGCCCCGACGTGCTGCTGCCCGTCCTCGAGATCCGACTCGACGCCCCCGACGCCCCCGATGAAGGAGCGATGCGATGACCCCCGCCGCCCGCCTGCCGGAGCTCGGCTTCGGCGCCGCCCAGCTCGGCAACATCTTCCGTGTGACCACTGACGAGGAGGCGCGCGGCGCGGTCGACGCCGCCTGGGAGGGCGGGCTGCGGATGTTCGACACCGCCCCGCACTACGGCGTCGGCACGAGCGAGCGCCGCCTCGGCGCGCTCCTGCGGGACCGGCCCCGCGACGAGTACGTGCTCTCCACCAAGGTCGGCCGGCTCCTCGTCCCCGGCCCCGGCTCCGGCGACGACATGGCCCACGAGTTCGCCGTCCCCGACGACCTCGTGCGGCGGTGGGACATGAGCGAGAAGGGGGTGCGGGCGAGCCACGAGCAGTCCCTCGAGCGCCTCGGCCTCGACCGCGTCGACGTGCTCTACCTCCACGACCCCGAGGAGGGGCCCGTCGACCAGGGCATCGAGGAGGCGCTCCCCGCCCTCGCCGCGATGCGCGAGGAGGGGCTGATCAGCCACGTCGGCGTCGGCTCGAAGGACGCGGACGTCCTCACCCGCGCCGTCCGCACCGGACTGCTCGACGTGGTCATGCTCTCCGGCCGCTACACGCTGCTCGAGCAGCCCGCCGCCGCCGAGCTGCTGCCCGCCTGCCTGGAGCACGACGTGCAGGTCGTGGCCGTCTCGGTGTTCAACTCCGGGATCCTCTCCCGTCCCGAGGTGCCCCAGGACTCCCACTATGAGTACGGGCAGGCGCCGACGGAGATGCTCGAGCGGGCCCGGGAGCTCGCCGCGCTCGCCGCCCGGCACGGCGTCGAGCTGCCGGACGTCGCCCTGCAGTTCCCGCGTCGCCACCCCGCGATCGGCTCCGTCGTGCTCGGCATGCGGACCGGGGCCCAGGTCCGCCAGAACCTCGAGCGGTTCCACCGGGAGATCCCCGCGGCGCTGTGGGAGGAGCTCGGTGCCTGATCACGCGGGTCTCACGGACACCCACCTGCACCTGTGGGACCTCTCCGGCGGCGGCTACGGGTGGCTCGCGGGAGCGCCTGAGGGTCTGCGTCGCGATGTGCGCTGGGAGGACGTCGCCCCGCAGCTCGCGGCCGTCGGCGTGCGCCGCGTAGTGCTGGTCCAGGCCGACGACACCCGCACGGACACACTCGCGATGCAGGCCGCCGCCGAGCGGATCGAGGCGGGGACGATCCCCGGCGGCAGCGGCGGGGTCGAGCGGGTCGACGTCGTGGCCTGGCTGCCGCTCGACGACCCGCACGAGGTCGCCCAGCTGCTCGACGACCCCGCGGCGATGCACCGCGTCGTCGGCGTGCGGCACCTTGTGCACGACGACCCCGACCCGGGCTTCCTCGACCGGGCGACGGTGCGCCGCTCCCTGCAGCTGCTTGCCGCCCGCGGCCTGCCCCTTGACGTCCCCGATGCGTATCCGCGCCATCTCCGCCAGGCGACGAGAGTCGCGCGCGAGGTCCCCGGGCTCGTGGTCGTCCTCGACCATCTCGCCAAGCCGCCCTTCGGCGACGCCGCGGCGATGCGCGACTGGGAGAGGCAGCTGCTGGAGGCCGCGGCGGTGCCCACCATCATCGCCAAGGTCTCGGGGCTGTCCACGAGCGGTCTCGGCCCCGGCCCGGGGGACGTGGCGCGGGTGCTCGAGGTCGCGCTCGACGCCTTCGGGGCGGACCGGCTGATGCTCGGCTCGGACTGGCCGATCGCCCCCGTGCCTCTCGACCTGCGCTCCGGCATGCAGGAGCTGCTCGACGCGGTGGACGCGCTCGAGGAGCCGACCCGCTCCCAGCTGCGGCAGCGGACGGCGGGGGGCGTCTATCGACGCGTCGAGGGGCAGACGACCTCACGCTAGGCAGGGGGCGCCGGAAACTCCACGATGGACGATGCTCGCGCCCCGCGGTCAGCCGACGTCGGCGCTCCGCTGGATCCAGGACTCCACGGCGGCGATGTGCGCCGCCGTGTGGACTCGGGCCAGATCCGCCCGTCCCGCCCGCAGCGCATCGAGGATGCGACGGTGCTCGGCGAGGGTGCTCTCGACCGCCGAGTCCTCGGTGAGCCCGCGCCAGACCCGCGCGCGGGCGGTCGCCGAGGCGAGTCCCTCGAGCATCGACGAGAGATAGACGTTGGGGCAGCGCGAGGTGATCCGCTGGTGGAACGCGAGATCTGCCGCGACCAGCTCCTCGACCGAGGAGTGCTCGGAGATGTCGACCATCAGCTGCTCGAGGACGGTGAAGTCCTCCTCGCCGAGGTGCGCGCAGGCCTGCTCCACCGCGACCGGCTCCAGCAGCCGGCGCACCTCGAGGATCTGCCCCTCGGCCGAGCCCTGGTGGAGATCGAGCATGAAGGCGAGGGACTCGACCAGCAGCTCGGGGGCGAGCGAGGTGACATAGGTGCCGTCGCCCTGCCGGACGTCCAGCACCCGGATCACGGAGAGCGCCTTGACTGCCTCGCGCAGGGAGTTCCGGCTGACCCCCACGCGCTCCGCGAGCTCCTTCTCGGGCGGGAGCCGATGCCCGGGGCCGAGCTCGCCGACGAGGATCATCTGCTTGATGGCGTCGATCGCCCGATCGGTCACCGCATGCGTCGTGGCCATCCGCGCCGTCCTCCCTGGAGTGCTGCTGGGCGTGCTCGAGGCGCACGCTGCGCTGCCGGGCACTGTCGGACGAGCCTAGTCGAGCAGACGGCCCGTGTCCGGGGGACACGGGCCGTCGTGGCTGGTCTCGAGGGAGTGCTCGGGCCGAGCGTTCCCGCTCAGACGACGGGGGGATCCCGACGCTCGGAGACCGAACCGTTCGGTGAGGACTGCGTGCTCACCACGGTGCGGCGCGACTTCAGCGCGAGCAGGAGGCCCACGACGAAGAGGATCGCGCCGGCGACCATGAGGATGGTGCCGAGCGTGCCGGAGTCGAGACCGGGGAGGTCGAACTCGAGGGCGAAGCGCGCGATGGCTCCGAGGACGAACAGGATGATGCCGCCGACGATGGCGCCCATGGTGTGCTCCTAGCGGTGGGGGGAGGGGAAGGGGTGCTGCGATGACCGCGGGGGCGGTCTCCGGCATCGTACGGCCGGGGCTCCTCCCGGGGAGGGAGAACGGCCGATGCGCGCCCGTGTCGCCGGCCGTCACGCCCGCGGCGAACAGACGGGGAATCCCCGGGGATCGCGCGTACTCTCGACCCATCACCACCACCGGACGGGGGAGGACCATGTTCGAACGCTTCACCGATCGCGCCCGCCGCGTCGTCGTCCTGGCTCAGGACGAGGCACGGCTGCTGAACCACAACTACATCGGCACCGAGCACATCCTGCTGGGCCTGATCCACGAGAACGAGGGTGTGGGCGCGAAGGCGCTCGAGGCCCTCGGGGTCACGCTCGACGCCGTGCGCGAGCAGGTCCGGGACATCATCGGCGAGGGCAACCAGACCCCCTCGGGCCACATCCCGTTCACCCCGCGCGCCAAGAAGGTGCTCGAGCTGAGCCTGCGCGAGGCGCTGCAGCTGGGCCACAACTACATCGGCACCGAGCACATCCTGCTCGGCCTGCTGCGCGAGGGCGAGGGCACCGCGGTCAAGGTGCTCTCGCGCCTCAAGGCCGAGCCGTCGGCCGTGCGCCAGGAGGTCATCGAGCGCCTCTCGGGCTACCAGGGCAAGGAGCCGGCCACCGCCGGCGGCCCCGCCGAGGGCCAGCCCGCGGGCTCCCTCGTGCTCGACCAGTTCGGTCGCAACCTCACCCAGGCCGCCCGCGAGGGCAAGCTCGACCCGGTCATCGGCCGCGAGGCCGAGGCGGAGCGCGTCATGCAGGTGCTCAGCCGTCGCACCAAGAACAACCCGGTGCTGATCGGCGAGCCCGGCGTGGGCAAGAGCGCCGTGGTCGAGGGCCTGGCCCAGTCGATCGTGGCCGGCGACGTCCCCGAGACCCTCAAGGACAAGCAGCTCTACACCCTCGACCTCGGCTCCCTGGTCGCCGGTTCCCGGTACCGCGGCGACTTCGAGGAGCGCCTGAAGAAGGTGCTCAAGGAGATCCGCACCCGCGGCGACATCATCCTGTTCATCGACGAGATCCACACCCTCGTCGGAGCCGGTGCCGCCGAGGGCGCCATCGACGCCGCCAGCATCCTCAAGCCGATGCTCGCCCGTGGCGAGCTGCAGACCATCGGGGCGACCACCCTCGAGGAGTACCGCAAGCACATCGAGAAGGATGCCGCCCTCGAGCGCCGCTTCCAGCCGATCCAGGTGGGCGAGCCCTCGGTGTCCCACACCGTCGAGATCCTCAAGGGCCTGCGCGACCGCTACGAGGCGCACCACAAGGTGACCATCACCGACAGCGCCCTCGTCGCCGCCGCGAACCTCGCCGACCGCTACGTCAACGACCGCTTCCTGCCGGACAAGGCGATCGACCTGATCGACGAGGCCGGCGCCCGCCTGCGGATCCGTCGCCTCACCGCCCCGCCGGAGCTGAAGGCCTTCGACACTCGCATCGAGGAGACGCGGAAGAAGAAGGAGGAGGCGATCGACGGGCAGGACTTCGAGCTCGCCGCGAGCCTCCGCGACGAGGAGCAGAAGCTCAAGACCGAGCGGGACGAGAAGGAGAAGGCCTGGCGGCACGGCGAGTCCGATGCGGTCACGACCGTCTCCGAGGAGACCATCGCCGAGGTGCTCGCCGCCGCGACCGGCATCCCGATCGTGAAGCTTACCGAGGAGGAGTCCTCGCGACTGCTCCACATGGAGGACGAGCTGCACAAGCGGGTCATCGGCCAGGACGAGGCCATCAAGGCGCTCTCGCAGGCGATCCGCCGCACCCGTGCCGGGCTCAAGGACCCCAAGCGCCCCGGCGGCTCGTTCATCTTCGCGGGGCCCACGGGCGTCGGCAAGACAGAGCTCGCCAAGGCGCTCGCCGAGTTCCTCTTCGGGGACGAGGAGTCCCTCATCCAGCTTGACATGTCCGAGTTCGGTGAGAAGCACACCGCCTCGCGCCTGTTCGGCTCGCCCCCCGGCTACGTCGGGTACGACGAAGGCGGCCAGCTCACCGAGAAGGTGCGCCGCAAGCCGTTCTCCGTGGTGCTCTTCGACGAGGTGGAGAAGGCCCATGTGGACATCTTCAACTCGCTGCTGCAGATTCTCGAGGACGGCCGCCTCACCGACTCGCAGGGTCGCACGGTCGACTTCAAGAACACCGTGATCATCATGACCACCAACCTCGGCACCCGGGACATCGCCAAGGGCGTGTCGATGGGCTTCACCGCCGGCGGCGACCTCTCCACCGACTACGAGCGGATGAAGTCGAAGGTTCATGAGGAGCTCAAGCAGCACTTCAAGCCCGAGTTCCTCAACCGCGTCGACGACGTGGTGGTCTTCCCGCAGCTGTCGCAGCCCGAGATCGTCCAGATCGTCGACCTGATGATCGGGAAGCTCGAGACGCGTCTCGCGGAGAAGGACATGGCGATCGAGCTGACCGACGGCGCCAAGAAGCTCCTCGCGGAGAAGGGGTACGACCCCGTCCTCGGTGCCCGTCCGCTGCGGCGCACGATCCAGCGCGACATCGAGGACACGCTCTCCGAGAAGATCCTCTTCGGGCAGGTCCACGTGGGCGACACGATCGTCGTGGACGCCGAGGGCGAGGGTCTGCTGGGCGAGCTCACCTTCTCGCGGCGGGACGGCGAGGGTCGCCTCGCGGCGATCTCCGAGACCGTCGATGTCGAGCAGATGACGCAGGCCCGCGCCGACGAGGTCTCGCTGCCGGACGCCTCGGGCTCGGAGGAGTCCGATCCGGCGGAGGCCAGCGCCTCCTGACCCCGGAGGAGCCGGTCCCCGCCCCCGACGGGGCGGGGACCGACTCCTCTGTTCAGCCGCTGCTGCCCCGCCGTCGCGGGGGAGCCCGAACTCGCGGACGGAGGAGTCGCATGGGCGGACTCGTCGAGTGGGTGCTGTCCCTGACCGGTCAGGTTGAGGACTGGATCCTGCAGGTAGCCGATGCGTGGTGGGTCCATGGAGTCGTCTACCTTTTCGCCGCCTTCGACGGGTTCTTCCCCACGGTGCCCAGCGAGTCGACCATCGTCACGCTCTCCTCGCTGTGGTCGAGCTCGGGCCGACCCTCGATCCTCCTCATTGGGATCGCGGCCTGGGCCGGAGCCTGGACCGGTGACAACCTCGGCTACTACCTGGGGCGCTGGATCGGGTTCGAGCGCTTCCGCTTCCTCCGGGAGGGCAAGGGGCGGGCAGCCGTCGAGGCCGCCGAGCGCGGTCTCGACAAGCGCGCCCTGGTCTTCCTGATGACCGCCCGCTACATCCCCTTCGGTCGCACCGCCGTGAACCTCGTGGCGGGGGCCGTGCACTACCCGCACCGCCACTTCTGGCCGCGCTCCCTGCTGTCCACCTTCGTGTGGGCGGTCTACTCCTGTGCGATCGGTGCCGTGGCCGGGGCATGGTTCGAGGACAACCACCTGCTGGCAATCACCGTGGCGCTGGTCGCCGCGGTGGTCGTGGCACTCGTGGTCGAGCGCCTGATCAACGCCTTGCATCGGGCCCTGGACCGCCGCGCCGCCCGACGAGCCTCCGTCGACTCCGTCGACACCCCCGACACCGCCGGTGAGGACGCTGGGGAGGACGGGGCCGAGTGGTCCTCCACCGAGGCGCGGCCGTCCGTCGAGACCGTCCGTTCCCCCGAGGAGCCCACCGCATGAGCATCGTGATCCGTTCCGCCCGCCCCGCCGACGTCCGCGGCATCGACGCGCTCGTCGAGCCGATGGCGACCGCGGGGATCTTGCTGGGCAAGGACCTGGTCTCGTACTACGAAGCGGTCCAGGAGTTCCTCGTCGCCGTCGACGAGGAGTCCGGACGGGTCCTCGGCTGCGGGGCGCTGCACGTCATGTGGGAGGACCTCGCGGAGGTCCGCACCCTGGCCGTCCACGAAGACCAGCGCGGCACCGGACTCGGCCACCGGCTGCTCGATCATCTCCTCGAGCGCGCCCGCGAGCTGGGCCTGCAGCGGGTCTTCTGCCTCACCTTCGAGGTCGAGTTCTTCGCGCGCCACGGCTTCGAGGTGATGGACGAGGCGGTCGACCCCGAGGTCTACAGCCAGCTGCTGCGCTCCCTCGACGAGGGCATCGCCGAGTTCCTCGATCTGGCTCGGGTGAAGCCCAACACCCTCGGCAACACTCGCATGATCCGGCAGCTCGAGCCGACCCCGGCCTGAGTCCCGGCGCGGGGACTCCTCACGGCAGGCGCAGCGTGGATCCTTCCTGCACCGCGAGGCCGTCGGCGACGAGCGACTCCCGGCAGCGCGCGACCCGTTCGGGATCCGCGGGATCGAGGTGGGCGAGGTCGGCGATCTCCACTCTGCTCGCATTGCGCAGCGCGGCCATGATCTTCCCGCGCATCTCGCGGTCGGTGCCCGCGAACGCCTGCCGGGGCCGCCTCTCGTCCTCCGGGGCCGCGGGTCGTCCGCGGGCGACCCAGGCACAGCGCCCGTCGGCCAGGGGGCACTGGTCGCAGCGCGGGGACCGGGCGGTGCAGACGAGGGCGCCGAGCTCCATCACGGCCTGGTTCCAGGCGACCGACACCTCGCGGGACTCGGGGAGCACCGCGGTCGCGAGACGACGCTCGGCCGCGGAGTAGCTGGGAGCGGGCAGGGGACGTCCGGTCGCGGCCCGTGCCAGCACCCGGCGGATGTTCGTGTCGACGACCACCGCCCGGTCGTGATGGGCGAACGCGGTGACGGCGGCAGCGGTGTATTCGCCGATCCCGGGGAGGGTGCGCAGCGCCTGTTCGCCCCGGGGCACGATCCCGCCGTGCTCGCGGACGATCGCCCGGGCGCACTCCTGGAGCCGCAGCGCGCGGCGCGGATAGCCGAGGCGGTCCCAGGCGCGCAGCACCTCGGCGGTCGGTGCATCGGCGAGATCGGCCGGGTGCGGCCATCGCTCCATCCAGTCGAGCCAGCGCGGGAGGACCCGCACCACGGGCGTCTGCTGCAGCATGATCTCGGAGACCAGGATTGCCCAGGGCGAGGTGTCCGCGGACCGCCAGGGCAGGTCCCGGGCCTGCTCCTCGAACCAGGCGATGACCGCCTCCACAGAGCCGGCGGGGAGCGCGCCGGGCGCGTCCGGATCGACGGCGGGAGCGGCGGGGGAACGGGGCACCTCGGGACCGTACCCCATGGCGGGGCCTGGGACGCGGCGGGAGACACAACGACGGGACGGCACCGTGCGGTGCCGCCCCGTCGGGGTGGGTGCTGATCCGGGTCGGATCAGACCTGCGGGTTCTGCGCCTTGAGCAGGTCGCGGATCTCGGAGAGCAGGACGACGTCCTCGGGAGCCGCCTCGACCTCCTCGTCGACGCCCTTGCGACGGTTGGCCGCCTCGCGGGCCTTGGTCATCGGCATGACGAAGACGAAGTAGACGACGGCCGCGGTGATCAGGAAGGTGATGATCGCGGAGATGACGGCGCCGAAGTTGACGAAGGTCGCCTCGTTGTTCTCGAAGATCTGGAAGCCGAAGCCGCCGACGGAGTCGGCGCCGCCGGCCGCGGCGACGACGGGGTTGATGAGGTTGTCGACGAAGGCGGTGACCAGCGCGGTGAACGCTCCACCGATCACGACACCGACCGCGAGGTCGATGACATTGCCCTGCATGGCGAAGTCCTTGAAGCCCTTCATGGCGGACGTCCTTAATGATTCGGGGGTCGGGGAGAGTCGCTTTCGCGATCCGCGGGAACTTTAACCGATCACCGAGACGCTTATGTATCCCTCGGCGAGGGCACTGGTCACACCGGCCGTGTCCCGTCGGTCGATCACCACGAGCACCTGCACGTCTCCGCTCGAGGTGGTTCCCGTCACGGCCTGCGCCCCGGTCATTCCGCCCGGTGGCTCCAGGACGGTCGCCGGCACCCCTCGCGGCTCGGGGTCCAGGGCGGTGGAGGTCTGCAGCTCGAGCCGCGTGCCGGCCCGCAGATGCGGGAGGAGGACGGCGGGGGCCGGCACGGCGAGCAGCGCCGAGCCCTCGGGGACGGTCGTCGAGCCTGTGCGGTCCTCGAGCATCCCCTCCAGCAGCGGGGTGCCCGCGTCGAGGGGGAGCAGGATCTCGCGGCCGGCCGGATCGTCCGCGGCGGTGAGGGCTCCGACCGGGACCAGCTCGGCGGCGAGACGCTCGGTGCTGAGGTCCTCCCGCTGCAGCGGCTCGCCCGCCGGCACGTCCCGGCGCAGCACCAGCACCTCGACGCCCCGGTGGGAGACCGGCAGCAAGGCGGGCAGCAGCAGCGCAGCGGCGAGGGCTAGACACAGCACCGTCAGGAGTCGACGGCGGCGACGGAGGGCGCGGTGCCAGTGGGGGAGGCGGGCGAGAAGTCGCGAGAGCATGCCTCGACGCTAGGGCGCGCTCGGGCTCGGGGCAGGGTGGATCCGCCCGCTGTGGATCAGCGGGCTCTGGGGAGGAACGGTCCGGTCAGGACGCGGCGGCCTGGCTCGAGCTCGAGGAGCTCGAGGCCGACGAGGACGTGCTCGAATCGCTGGAGGTGCTCGAGGAGCTTGTCGCGGAGGAGGTGTCCGTGGTGCTCGACTCGGAGGAGCTGCCGACGGTGCTCTTCCCGCTCGTGGAGGAGTCGGTGGAGTAGAAGCCCGGGCCCTTGAAGACGATGCCCACGGAGTCGAACACCTTGCGCAGCGCGTCGTGCGCGCACTCGGGGCAGGTCACGAGCGAGTCCTCGCTGAAGCTCTGGTACTGCTCGAAGCGGTGACCGCAGTTCTTGCAGGCGTAGACGTAGGTGGGCACGCGAGGTTCCTCCGGGGCGTTCTCTCTGGGGTCGCGAGCGGAGCGACCGGAGGCAGTCTACGGCGCGCACGGAGGCGTGGTCCTCACGATGTGGTGAGGCAGACGCTCCCCTCGGCCGTGAGAGCTGTGGCCACCGGCACGTCCCGGGGCCCGCGGGGCAGCGCCCCGGCGGGGAGCACCTCGTGGGGATGCACGACGACGAGCACCTCGGTGGTGATGGGCAGGCGGCTCAGCGCTCGGTCGTAGTACCCGCCGCCGTGACCGATCCGGGTGCCGGAGAGGTCCACGGCGAGGGCCGGGGCGAGGACCAGGTCGACGCTCTCCACGGCCTTGGGGCCGAGCCGTTCACCGTCGGGCTCGCGGCCGAAGCCGCGGCCGGGGGAGGCGACGAAGTCCGACCGCCCGTCCCAGCGGATCCAGTCCAGCTCCTCGCCGGCCGCAGCGGGGAAGAGCAGCTCGGCGCCGTGCTCGGCGAGCGCGCGGACCAGCGGCAGGACATCGGCCTCGGTGGGGGTGGGGTGGAAGGCGGCGACTCGCAGGGGCGCGCCCGTCGGCCGCTCACGGCTGCGTTCGATCAGGGGGTAGCCCGCCGTGCGCAGCGCCGCGGCCTCCGCGGCCCGCCGTGCGGCGCCCTCCGTCCCGCTGTAGCGGGCGCGTCGCTCGGCTCGCAGTCGGATCCGCAGCTCCTGCTTCTGTGCGGGGAGCGCGTCGCGCGCGGCGCCACCGCGGTCCACGGCATCGTCTACGCCGACGTCCCCGCCGTCATGCTCAGTCCCCGGGAGCTCGTGACCGGTCGCCTCGTCCATGCCTGCAGGGTCGCACATGCGCGTCGTCGGGGCAGGGGGTCCGCCCGGCCGTACGATGGCGCGATGGTGCACGTGTGGCCGCTGACGCTGCGGGACGGGGAACTGGTGCTGCGGCCGCTGCGTCGCCGGGACCGGGGCGCCTTCGAGCGTCTCCGCGAGCGCAACCGCGACTGGCTGCGCCCCTGGGACGCCGCCGACCCCGATCGTCCGCGCAGCACCCTGCCCTTTCCCGTGCTGCGCCGCTGGAACGAGCAGCAGGCGCGGCGCGGTGCGTACCTCCCCTTCGCCCTCGAGGTCCACGGCCGTCTGGTCGGGCAGATCACCGCGGGTCCGCTGCAGTACGGCGCGCTGCGCACCGCGGTGCTGGGGTACTGGATCGACCGCGATCAGGCCGGGGCGGGTCTCGTCCCCCGGGCCGCCGCGCTCGTCATCGACCATCTCTTCGCCGAGATGGGGATGCACCGGGTGGAGGTCACGGTCCGCCCGGAGAACGCCCCCAGCCTCCGAGTGGTCGAGAAGCTGCACCTGCGGCCCGAGGGACTTCGCCGCGGGGCGATCTTCGTCGACGGCGCCTGGCGGGACCATCTCGTCTTCGCCCTCACCGCCGAGGAGGTCGTGACCGACGCGGAGGGCCGCGGGGTGCTCGCGAGATTGCGGACGGAGTTCGGGGCCGACACGCCCGCGTCGTGACCAGGGAAATCACATCGGTGTCATTACCCTGGGCTCGTGGAGACCATCAACCTCGGAGCCGTGCTGTTCGCTCTGCTGCTGCTGCTGTGGGTGGCGTACGCCCTCCCTCGCACCGCCGGCCGGCGCGAGGTGATGGGGCGCGCCCGCGCCCAGGAGATCGCCGAGATGTCCTCGGAGGCCCGGGATCTGTCCGAGGCCGTCCACGCCCGCCGCTCGCCCAGCCGTGAGGTGACCGCCCCCATGCCCCAGGACCGCCTGCTCCTGCGCCCCGCCGATCCCACCCGTCGGCCCCGGTTCGACGCGGACCCCGGGGTCCGCATCGACCTCTCCGAGGAGCGGCAGCGCTCGCGCCGCCTCATGCGCGTGCTGCTCGCGGCTCTCGCGCTCGGCACCGCGGCGCTCGCCGTGGCCGCGGTGATCGGCCCCGTGAGCTGGTGGGTGCCGCTGATCACCGCGGGCGCCCTGCTGGTCTATCTGGCGGGTCTGCGCCGTGCCGAGGTCCAGCGCCGCGCCCGGGCCACCCGAGCGGCGACCCTCGCGCGCCAAAAGAGGGCCGAGCAGGAGACCGCTCGCCGCGCCGCGGCCCGGGGTGCGGGCCCTGCGGAGGCTCCGCGTGCTCGCGAGTCGGCGCCGGGCAATGGATCTGTCGAGCCTGCCGTGACCGTCGCCCGGGTGTCCGGCGAGGAGTCCGAGGCGCCGGTGCGTCGCGCTCCCCTCGAGACCACCTCCGCCCGGGCCGCAGAGCAGGTCGCCGCGCCGGGCGAGTGGATCCCGCGACCCGTGCCGCTGCCCACCTATGCCCTGCGCGGGGAGGTCGACGACCTCGCGACGCGCCACGCCGCCCACCGCGAGTCCCTGCGCGCCACCGCGGTGCCGCTCGAGCGGGACGGCGTCGAGGCGATCGAGGCGGCCGATGAGGCCGCCGCTCCGCCGGCCCTCGACCTGGGCCTCGACGAGGTCCTCGCCCGCCGCCGCGCCTGAGATGACCACCCGTCCGCGGATCGCGGCGATCACGGCGCTCCTGGACGCCGAGGGGTACCGGGAGCGCCCGATCGCGGTGCTCGACCTCGACGCCTTCGACGCGAACCTCGAGGTCCTCGCCCGCCGGGCGAGCGGGCGTCCGATCCGCATCGCCTCGAAGTCCCTGCGCGTCCGCGCCCTGCTCGATCGGGCGCTCGCCCACCCCGCGACGGGCGGGGTGCTCGCCTACACCCTGCCGGAGGCGCTCTGGCTGGTGGACCACGGAGCTCGCGACGTGGTCGTCGCCTATCCCACCGCCGAGGCGGGAGCGCTGCGCCGCCTGTCCGCGCGGCCCGAGGCGCTGCGCGCCATCACGCTCATGGTCGACGAGTCCGCTCAGCTGGATCTGATCCTCGCGGCGGTCGCGGACCTCCGCCCCGGCCGCGACCGTCTGCCGCTGCGGGTCGCGCTCGAGGTCGACGTCTCCTACGCGCCGCTGCCCGGAGTCCGCGTCGGCGCTCATCGCTCTCCGGTCCGCACTCCGGCGCAGGCCGCCGCGCTGGCGCGCGAGATCCAGGCCCGGCCGGCCCTGCAGCTGGTGGGGATGATGGCCTACGAGGGGCAGATCGCCGGGGTCGCCGACGCGGCCGCCACCCCGTACGGCGCCGCCGTGCGGGCGATGAAGCGGCTCTCCCGTCCGGATGTCGCCCGCCGCCGCGCGGAGACCGTCGCGGCCGTGCGCGAGGTGGCGGAGCTCGAGTTCGTCAACGGCGGCGGCACCGGCTCCCTCGAGTCCACGGCCGCGGAGAGCGCGGTCACCGAGGTCGCCGCAGGGTCCAGCCTCATCGGCCCGGGCCTCTTCGACGGCTTCCGGGACTTCTCCCCGCGACCGGCGCTGCACCTCGGCGTCTCGGTGGTGCGTCGGCCCGCACCCGGGGTCGCCACCGTGCTCGGCGGCGGCTGGGTGGCCAGCGGCCCGCCGGGCCCGGACCGCCTGCCCACGATCGCGCATCCGCCCGGTCTCCGCTACGCCCCGCAGGAGGCGGCGGGAGAGGTGCAGACCCCCGTGCTCGGCCCCGCGGCCGATCGACTCCGGGTGGGGGACACCGTCTGGCTGCGGCACGCCAAGGCCGGCGAACCGGCAGAGCACGCCCTGACCTATCTCCTCGTCGCTGGCGAGCCCGAGCCCGCCCTCGTCGGCGCGGTCCCGACCTATCGTGGCGAGGGCGTGATGTTCCTCTGACCTCAGGACCGCCGTCATCACGGTGCGAAGGAGCCCCGCATGACCCGTCGACCCGCCGTCCCCACCCGCACCTGGAGCGGAGGACACTGCTGGTCCCCGCAGCAGATCCTCACCCCGCGCAGCGAGGCGGAGGTCCTCGCCGGGGTCGCGGCCGCCCGGGCAGCCGGCCTGCCGCTGCGGGTGGTGGGAGGCGGGCACTCCTTCAGCCCCCTTGCCGCGACCGACGGCGCGGCGATGAGCCTGGACCGCTACCAGGGACTGGTCCGCGCGGACCGGGCCAGTGGTCTCGTCACGCTCCGAGGCGGCACGCGGCTGTGGGAGGTCGCGGACCTGCTCGCGCCGCACGGTCTGGCGCTCGAGGTGATGGGGGACATCGACCGGCAGTCGATCGCCGGGGCGATCCAGACCGGCACCCATGGCACGGGAGCGGCGTTCACCGGATTCGCCGGCATGGTGCGCGGCCTGCGCCTCGCCCTGCCCGACGGCAGCGTCGTGGAGACCTCGCCCACCGCGGATCCTGACCTCTTCGAGGCGGCGCGGCTGGGCCTCGGGGTCATCGGGGTGGTGCTCGAGGTGACGCTCGCCTGCGTGCCGCGATTCCGGCTCGCGCTCACCGAGAGCACCGAGGACCTCGACGGCGCCGTCCGGGCGTTCGCGGCCCGCTCCCTGGCGGAGGACCATCACGAGTTCTTCTGGTTCCCGCGCACCTCGCGGGCGACCGTGCGCACCGCCGTGCGCGTCCCCGCAGAGACCCCCGTCCTCCGCCCGGGGCGCGCGGCGGAGCTGCTGCAGCGGGAGGTGCTCGGCAACGGCGCCTGGGAGGTGCTGTGCCGCGCCGCCTCCGCCGTGCCCGCCGCGAGTCGGCCGGTCGCGGAGTTCGCCTCCCGCGTGTTCGCGGGCTCGGCCGTGACCGACGACTCCGCGGACGTCTTCGCCGCCCCGCGCCGCGTGCGCTTCCACGAGTCGGAGTGGGCGATCCCTGCCGAGCGCTTCGAGGAAGCCTTCACGGCGCTGCGGCGCCGGCTCGAGGAGGAGCGGGTGCGCGTCACCTTCCCGCTCGAGATCCGCCGGGCCGCCGCCGATGACGTCTGGCTCTCCACCGCCTCGGGACGCGACACCGTGTACCTCGCCGCGCACCGCTACCACCGCGAGGACCCCGGCCCCTACCTGCTGCTGGTCCAGCGCACCCTCGCCCCTTTCGCGGCCCGGCCCCACTGGGGCAAGCGGCACTGGCTCGGCGCGCGGGAGCTGGCGGCGCTGTACCCGCGCTTCGAGGACTACCGGGCCGTGCGGGCGGCCGTGGATCCCGAAGGGCTGCTGCTCACCCCGTACCTGCGCCACCTGCTGGGCGTCGCACCCGCGGCCTGAGCGCCCCGCCGTAGGCTGGACGCGATGAGCATCCAGCCCGCCTCCGCCCCCACGCCCTCCGCCGACGAGCTGCTCCGCATCGCAGTCGCCGCCGCCCACGAGGCGGCCGAGTACCTCCGCTCGCTGGACCGCGACGCGCTCGACCGCGAGTACAAGACCTCGAGCCACGACATCGTCACCGTCCACGACCGTCGCAGCGAGGAGATCATCGTCGCCTCCCTGCGGGCCGCCCTGCCCGACTGCCGGATCGTGGGGGAGGAAGGCGGGGAGCGTCCCGCCGAGGAAGCGGGCCCGGACCAGGTCTCCTTCTACGTCGACCCGATCGACGGCACCAGCAACTTCGCGGCCGGCCTGCCGCTGTTCTGCGTCTCCATCGGGGTGGCGATCGGCACCGGCGAGGACGAGCGCCTCGTGGCGGGCGTCATCGACGTGCCGATCCTGCACCAGGTCTTCACGGCCGCCGACGGGCCCGCGTTCCTCAACGGGCGCGAGATCGCCCCCCGCGCCACGAAGCCGGCCGCGGACGCCCTGCTGGTCACCGGCTACCCCAGCCAGCGGATCATCTCCGAGCAGCCGGAGGTCGCCGCCCGCGCCGCGAGCGATCTGCACCGGGGGGTCTCCGCCGTGCGCCATCTCGGATCCGCCGCGATCGAGCTCGCCTACGTCGCCGCCGGCTGGGCGGATGGGACGGGACTCGGCTCGATCAACGCCTGGGACGTGGCGGCGGGCTTCCACCTCCTCGAGCGGGCCGGCGGCTCGCTGCGCACCTGGCCGGCGCTCGGCGATCCGCGCCGTCCGGCGCATCACCAGCCGGCCTACGCCGCCTGCACCGGTCCGGAGCGGATCGAGGTGCTCGACCGCCTGATGGACGAGCTGCAGGCGGCCCGCGAGGCGCGCGCCGCCGGATCCACCCCGACGCCCATGTGATCCTCGTCAACGGCGGCTGACCTGGTGTGCGAGCATACTCCCCGCAGTGCTAACCTGCTCTGGTCGCTCGACGACATGGGGCTATGGCGCAGTTGGTAGCGCGTCTCGTTCGCAATGAGAAGGTCGGGGGTTCGAATCCCCCTAGCTCCACCGCAGGCCGAGGCCGCGGCATCCTCCAGGGGTGCCGCGGCCTTCTGCATCCCGCCCCGGAGCCGCCTCCACCCCTGGACACTCGGTGGTCCGGACTGCCGCTCCGGGTTAGCGTCAGGACATGCGCATCGGCATCGATCTGGGCACCACGCGAACCATCGTCGCGGGCGGCGACCGCGGCAACTATCCCGTCCTGACCGTCCCGGACCCCGACGGGGATCCCCAGGACCACGTGCCCTCCGTCGTCGCCCTCGACGGGGACCGGCTGGTCCACGGTCACGCCGCGGTGCGGGCCGCGCAGGACGGCGCCCCGCACCTGCGGTCCTTCAAGCGCCTGCTCGCCGACCCAGAGGCCCATCCGGGCATGCTGGTGCGGATCGGCTCGCGGGAGCTGCCACTGCTGGACCTGCTCACCGGATTCCTCGCCGCGGTCCGCGCGGCGCTGCCCGCGGAGGTCGTCGGGCGGGGCGACGGCACCGTGCCGGCCGCGATCTCGGTCCCCGCCCACGCCCACTCCGCACAGCGCGTGATGACCCTCGAGGCCTTCCGGCGGACAGGCTTCGAGGTGCTGTGCCTGCTCAACGAGCCCTCCGCGGCGGGCTTCGAGTTCTCCCACCGCCAGGCGCGCTCCCTCACCTCCCGCCGCACCCGCATCGCCGTCTACGACCTCGGCGGCGGCACCTTCGACGCGTCCCTGCTGGAGACCGACGGCACGCGCCACGAGGTGCTCGACAGCGTCGGCATCGCCCGACTCGGCGGGGACGACGTCGACGCGCTCCTCGCCGAGCTCGCCCTCCGCGGCACCGGGACCTCCCTCGAGGATCTCGATACCGCCCCGCGGGCCGCGCTGCTCGAGGAGGCGCGCGGCGCGAAGGAGCGGATCACCCCGCAGAGCCGCCGGATCCTCGTCGAGCGTCCCGAGACGGTCTCCGACCAGCCGGCCCTGATCCCCGTCGAGGAGCTGTACGCGGCCGCCTCCCCGCTGGTCGACCTGACCATCGAGGAGATCGCCCCTCTCGTCGGCGCCCTGGACCGCGACTCCGCCATCGCCGGGATCCACCTCGTCGGCGGCGCGACCGCGCTGCCGCTCGTGCCGCGGATGCTGCGCGAGCGCTTCGGACGCCGCGTGCACCGCTCCCCGTATCCCGCGGCGTCCACCGCGATCGGACTCGCGATCGCTGCCGACCCGGACGCGGGTGTGACCCTCACCGACCGGCTCTCCCGCGGCCTCGGTGTCTTCCGGGAACGGGAGGCGGGAGGCGGCATCGCCTTCGACCCGATCCTGACCCGCGACGCGCCGCTGCCCGAGAGCGGGGTGCGGACGGTGACCCGCCGCTACCGGGCCGCGCACGACCTCGGCTGGTTCCGGGTGGTCGAGCACGGCGCCGTCGACGCGGCGGGGGAGCCGCGCGGCGACCTGGTGCCCTACGCCGATGTGCTCTTCCCCTTCGACCCCGACCTGCAGCACCTCGATAACGAGACCCTCCTGGGCCGGCCCGTGCGGCGCCGCGAGGACGGCCCCGAGGTGGAGGAGGTCTACACGGTGCACCCCTCGGGCATCGTCGGCCTGCGGATCACCGACCTCGACACCGGCCACTCGCGCGAGTACGGGCTCGCACACCGCGGCTGACCCACGCGCGAACCGCACGGCATCCCACAGCACGACACCCCCTGCACCGGTCGGTGCGGGGGGTGTCGTCGCACGCGGCGGCTCAGATCCTCAGATCCTCAGATCCTCAGATCGTCGCGGCGAGGGGGTCGAAGTCGACCGGGACCAGGGGGATCTCGCCGACCGAGCTGTTCACGGTGACGAACTCGCCCGAGGCGGCGGACTCCTCGGCGGAGAGCATCACGTCGAGCACGTGGTAGCCCAGCTCGCCGCTCGCGACGTGCGGACGGTCCTCGGCGATGGCCCGGACCATGTCCAGCAGGCCCATGCCGCGGCCGACGACGACGCCCTCCTGGGGCACCTCGATCCAGTCCTGCTCCGGCGGGCGCTCGCCGAAGGACTCGAAGGGCTTCACGTAGGCGATCCGGCCCTCGAACATGTTCGGGTCGGGGACCACGAGGGAGCCCTCGGTGCCGTGGATCTCGACGATGCCCTGGCGGGCGAGCGGCGAGTCGAAGCTGACCAGGGAGGTGCCGGTCTGGCCGGCCTCGAACTGGGTCAGCACCGAGATGGTCGAGGGGACCTCGACGGGGAAGGTCTGCCCGGCGTTCGGGCCCACCTGGATCTCGCGCTCCTCGCGGGCCTTGAGGCCCACGGCGGCGACCTTGTCGACGGTGCCGAAAAGGCTCACCAGGGTGGTGAAGTAGTACGGACCGATGTCGAGCAGCGGGCCGGCGCCCTTCGCGAAGAGGAAGCCGGGGTTCGGGTGGAAGACCTCGGGGCCCTGGTACTGCATCGACGTCTGCGCGAAGAGGGGACGGCCGATGGTGCCCTTGACGATCTCCCGCTTGGCGGTCTGCACACCGGGGCCGAGCACCGTGTCGGGGGCGCAGCCCACGCGCAGGCCCGCCTCGTCGGCGGCCTCCAGCAGCGCGGCGGTGGACTCGCGGTCCAGGCCCAGCGGCTTCTCGGTCCACACGTGCTTGCCGGCCGCGATCGCCGCGGAGGAGATCTCGGCGTGGGCGGCCGGGATGGTCAGGTTGACGACCACCTGCACGCCCGGGTGGTCCAGGACGTCCTGGGCCGAGCCGTGCGCGGGCACGCCGTGCTTCTCCGCCTGGGAGCGAGCGCGGTCGAGATCGAGGTCGCCGAGGATCAGCACCTCGACGTCCGGGAAGGAGTTCAGGTTCTCGAGGTAGGTGTCGGAGATGACGCCCACGCCGATGAAACCGACGCCGATGGGGGCGCTCATGCGACGAAGCCCCCCTCGACGAGGAAGGTGTAGCTGTCGCGGATGTCCTCGAAGACGTCGCCGGGGGCGTTGTCGTACTCGATGACGGCGTACTGCACGTTCTTCGCGGCCTTCAGGGCGGCTTCGGTGGGCACGTCGCCCTCGCCGGCGTGGCGCTGGTCGAGGTCGGCGGAGGAGAACTTGGGGGCGTCCGGGGCGAAGGGGTTGGAGGCCGGGGCCTTGCCGTCCTTCACGTGGATCGCGGTCACGCGGTCGCCGAGGCGCTCGACGAGGGCGACGACGTCCTGCTGGCCGGCGAGGGCCCAGAACAGGTCCAGCTCGATCTGCACCGACGGGTCGACCAGCGAGATGAAGTACTCGTAGGCGGTGACGCCGTCGAAGGACGCCACGAACTCCTGGGAGTGGTTGTGGTAGCCGACGGCGAGGCCGAAGCCCTTGGCCTTCTCAGCGGCCGCGTTGAGGCGCTCGGCGATGTCCTTCACGCCGTCCTCGGTCAGCCAGCGATCGGCGGCGACCATGGGCTCGAAGACCGTCTTGATGCCGATCTCGGCGGCCGCCTCGAAAACGACCTCCTGGGCCGGGGTGGGGATGGAGCCGTCCGGGGTCCACAGCTCGTCGGAGAGCAGCGGAGCATGACCGGTGGGGGAGGCCAGGCCGGCCTTGTCCAGGGCCTCGCGGATCTCCTTTGGGCGGCGCACGAAGTCGAAGGCCTCGACGTTCTTCAGGCCGATCTCGGAGAGCTTGGCGAGGGAGCCGTCCATGTCCGCCGAGAACTCGGCGGCGAGGGTGTAGAGCTGGATGGAGGCGAGGGGTGTCGTCACGAAGGACCTCTTTCACGCGTCATCGTCGGGCGAGAGCCACGTCTCACCGACGTGGTGGAAGAACGCTAGCACGCAGAAACCTCCATGTGGAGGCTTTGGCGGGTTAGAGTTCGGCCCATGACGCCCGCGACGCCTTCAGAGCCCCTCTCGACGCCCCCGGACGGAGCCCCTGGGGCGACGCCGGAGGAACCCGTCGCGATCGGTCGCCCCGGGGCATACTCCAAGGGCGTCGCGCGACGCCAGGAGATCCTCGACCGGGCGATCGAGGTCTTCCGCGAGCGCGGCTCGGACGGCACCTCGCTGCGACGCATCGCCACCTCGATCGGCGTCTCCCATGCGGCCCTGCTGCACTACTTCGACTCCCGCGAACAGCTGCTGGTCGCCGTCTACCAGCACGCCGAGGCCCAGCGGGACGCCACGGAGCGCGGGGAGGAGTACAGCAGCGGGGTCAGCCGGGCCGTCGACGATATGGTGCGGGCCGCTGTGCTGAACGTCGAGATGCCCGGGCTGGTGAAGCTCTACTCGACGCTCGTCGCCGCCTCGCTCGAGGCCGACGCCGGCCCCTCGAGAGACTTCTTCGCCCCCCGCTTCGAGCACCTGCGGGAATCGCTCACCGCCGCCCTGCGCTCCGAGCAGGAGGCGGGGGCGGTCCGCGACGACGTCGATCCCGCGCACATCGCCGCGCTCGTCATCGCCGCCTCCGACGGCCTGCAGATCCAGTGGCTGCTGGAGCCCTCGATCGCCCTGCGCGACACCCTGGCGGCCCTCGCGACGCTGCTCGCGCCGCCCCCGGTCCGGCAGCCGGCCGCCGCCGACTGAGCCCGCCGCCCGATCGCTCACATCCCCGCGTCGTCGCAGCACCGACTCCGGTACGCTCCCAGCGCAGCGCGGGCGGCCCGCGCGCTCATCGGGGGAGGGGATGGGGATGACGCACAGCATCGTGCTGATCCACGCCGTGCGCTCCTCCCGCACGATGTGGGCGGGCCAGGTGCGCCGGCTCCGGAAGAAGGGCTTCGACGTCCACGCCCCCGACCTTCCCGGGCACGGCACGCGCCGCGGCGAGCCGTTCACCGTCGACGCGGCGCTCGCGACGATCGACGCGGCCGTCGACGCCTGCGCCGAGCCGCCGCTGCTCGTGGGCCTGTCCCTGGGTGGCTATCTCACCCTCCACTGGGCGGGACGCTCCGCGGACCGCCTCGCCGGCGTCGTCGCGGCCGACTGCACGATCGTCCCCGGCCCGGCGCTCGCCCGCCTCTACGGGCTGTGGATGACCATGAAGGACTGGCTCCCCGGTGACTCCGACTCCCGCGTGGAGCGCTCCTTCGCCCGTCGGCACAGCCGCAAGGCGGCCCGTCGCTACTACGGCGGTGGTCGCGCCCACGGCGTGGTCGCCGCGGTGGTCCGTGTGATCGGCGGGATCGACCTGCTCGCGGACGTCGCCGCGATCTCCGTGCCGATCACCTTCGTCAACGGCGAGCACGATCCGTTCCGCCGTCATGAGGCGCTGTTCCTCGAGGCCGCGCGCGACGGGGAGCTGGTGGTGCTCGAGGACGCCGGGCACATCGCCAACCTCTCGCGGCCCAAGCGGTTCACCAAGATCCTGCGTCGCTGCGCCGCCGGCGCGCCGCTGCCGGTATGAGCCCCTGGCCCGTCGTCCTGGTCCACGGGGCGCGCACCTCCCGCAGCCAATGGGATCTGCAGCTGCCCGGGCTGCGCGCCGCCGGGCACGAGGTGCTCACCCCGGATCTTCCCGGGCACGGCACGCGACGTGCGGAGCCCTTCCTCCTCGAGGCCGCGCTCACGGGGATCGAGGACGCGCTCGCCAACGCCCCTGGGCAGGGGCCCGTGCACCTGGTGGGCAGCTCCCTCGGCGGGCTGCTGGCGATCGCGGTCGCCGGCCGACGCCCTGCCCGTCTCGGCTCGCTGACCGCCTGCGGCGCCGCCGTCCGCCCCTCGCCCCTGACCGCCCGCCTCTACGCAGCGCTGATCGCGGCGACCGATCGGCTGCCCGGCGCAGGGGCCGACGCGGATCCCCGCCTGCTCCGGCTCCTGCTGGGCGCCGACGGCTCCCGGGCGTACCTGCGCGGCGGGCGGGCGGATCTCGAGACGGTCGGCTCCGCGCTCCGCGCCGTCGGACCTCTCGATCCGCTCCGGGACGTTCACCGCACGCAGGCGCCCGTGACCTTCCTCCACGGTCGCTTCGACCAGCTGCGCTTGCACGAGCGCTCCCTCACCGCCGCGGCGGCGCACGGCCGCCTGGTGGTCCTGCCCTACGGCACCCATCTCGTGAACCTCACCCGGCCCGGACGCTACACCGCCGAGCTGCTGCGGGTCCTCGCCCGCGCGGAGGGCGCCGCTCGCGCCGCGCGCGGGTCGTCGGCCGCCTGAGCGCCGCGGCGCTCCGGAGCCGCCCCGTCAGCCGGGCAGGGACCCCGTGCGGAGGAGGTGGTCGAGCTCTCCCGCGAAGCGTTCGGCGTCGTCCTTGCGGTGGGGGAGCAGCCTCAGGTCGCGCTCGCCGTCGACCAGCAGCCGCAGCCGCGTGAAGGCACCCTTTCGGTACTCGACCCCCCGCACCTTCGCGGCGGGGATCGAGCGCAGCGCCTTCGCTCGGGCACGCCACCCGCCGACCCGAGAGAGCACCACCCGGGAATCCGTGACGATCAGGACCGTTGGGGCGTCGCTCGCGACGGCGGGGAGGGCCAGCAGCGCCCGCTCGGAAGGCTCGAGCACGTCTCCCGTGCGGCGCAGCCCCAGGTCCGCGTACAGCTCGTTGCGGGACAGCGCGGCGGCGAATCCGTTGTCGGCGGCTCGAGGATCCACGGTGTTCACGCGACGATCGTAGGGGACGGCGCGGTGCGGTCGACCGGCATGGGGAGTCCTCCCCATGGTCTTCCTCCGGGCGCCCCGCCTACGGTGGTCCCGGCATACGAGGGCCGCACCGACCGGTGTGCGCCGGGGACGAACAGGGGCGTCAGGACGATGAGCGGATTCTACGGAGCGGATACCGAGCAGCTGCGCGATCACGCGCAGTCGATGCTCGAGCGCGCGCGGCGGCTCGGCGAGCTGCGGGACGAGCTCGAACCGCTCGTGATGGACGACAGCATCTGGCGCGGCACCGATGCAGACGCCTTCCGCCAGGACTGGGCCTCCCGCGTCGCCCCGTCCTT
The DNA here is from genome assembly GCF_055454375.1 of Brachybacterium sp. B718/18. Taxonomy (NCBI): domain Bacteria; kingdom Bacillati; phylum Actinomycetota; class Actinomycetes; order Micrococcales; family Dermabacteraceae; genus Brachybacterium; species Brachybacterium sp. B718/18. The sequence goes on from NZ_JBVDDO010000009.1 coordinate 80,106, forward strand.
CTCGCAGGGCTCCGAGCGGATCCTGGAGAAGCGCAACGAGCTCGATCGGCACGCCGAGGAGCAGGACTCGGCCTCCGAGGTCGGCGGGGCGGCTGGCGGCTCCGGCGGCGGCAGCGGCGAGGACGGCGGCTGGAATCCGCTCGGCCTGCTGAAGGACGTCTGGCTGAAGGGCCAGGGGATCTACGGCGGCGTCCAGAAGATGATGAAGTTCATCGACGCGATCCCCAGCGCTGCCGACGAGTTCGCGAAGCTCAGCGAGGCCGGGCTGACGAAGCTCTGGAAGTCCGCCTACCTCGACGAGCTGTTCCAGGGCGGCAAGGGCTGGCAGGCGGCCGGCGAGAAGCTGCTCTCCAAGCTCGGCATCCCCCATGCTCTCGGTGACGTCAAGCCGCTCTCGGTCCTGAACAAGCTCGACGACGTCGCCCCCTGGCTGAAGACCGCCGGCCGGGGCCTCGGCAAGGTGCTGCCGGCCGTCGACGTGATCACCGGAGGCATCAATGCCTACAAGGGCTTCACCTCCGGCGACGTCTACGGCGGCGTGAGCGGCAGCCTCAGCGCCGTCGGCGGAGCCCTGCTGATCGCCGCGCCCTTCACAGGACCCGCCGCCCCGATCGTCGGCGCGATCGGTGCCGGTCTCGGGATCGTCTCCGTCGGCATGGACCTCGGGCGGGAGATCTACCGCAACTGGGACGGGATCACCTCGACCGTCGGCGGTGCCTTCTCGACCGCCGGCGACGTGATCAGCGGAGCGGCGTCGACCGCGAGCGATGCCATCGGCGGGGCCGTCTCGACGGCGGGCGAGGCGATCGGCGACGCGGCCTCGACGGCGAGCGATGCGATCGGCGGGGCCATCGACGGTCTCGGCGACGCCTTCGGCTTCTGACCCCGACCCTCTTCGACCCTCTTCGGCCATCCCTGACCAGCCCTGACCCGCCCCGCCCCCACCCCCTAGGATCGGTGACATGACCAGCCCCACCCTGATCTCCGAGCGCGACGCCGCCGGTGCCTACGCCCTGCTCGCCACCGCGGCCGAGGACCCCTCCGTGCTCGCCGTGCTCAGCGATGAGGAGCTCCTGGCCCTCGAGGGGCTGGAGGGCGCCGAACTCGCCGGCAGCCCCTTCCTCGAGGCCTCCGGCTTCGATCGCGAGCAGGCCGCCGCGGTCGCCGCCCGCTCCCTCATCGCCCGCGGCCTGGTGGTGCTCGACGAGTCCCGGCAGCAGCCCGAGGGCGAGGACCTCGAGACCGGGCGGACCGTCACCCGCGCCGCCCAGCTCGATCCCACCCTCGCCGGACTCCTCACCCTGCGCGGCATGCCGCTCGCGATCCTCAACCTCACCCGCCAGGTCGAGGAGCAGGCGACGAGCCTCATGCTCTACGTCTTCCCGCAGGAGGGCATCCTCGAGGAACTGGTCACCGCGGACGGCTTCCACCACTTCAGCCTCCCCACCCGGTCCGTCGTCCCCGAGCGGCTCGCCCGCTATGTCGACCAGGCCCAGGTGGCAGGGGAGGAGGACGGCGAGTCCGTCACCGGCACCGCCGCCGAGCTCGAGGCGGACTCGCCGATCGGGCGCCGCCTCGCGGACACGCGCGCGCTGACCGTCATCACGAGCGCTTCCGGCGAGGGCTCCTCCCAGCTCTCCGTGATGGCGACCGCCACCTCGGTGCACGCCATGGACACCCCCTCCTCGCCCGAGGACCGGGTCGAGGTGCGAGAGATCTCGGCGGGGTCTCTGCGCGAGCTGCTCGCCCGGATCCTGCCCTCCGTCAGCGCCGCCTGACCCGGAGGGGGCCGTACGCTGGCCCCATGGACCACCCGCATCTCCGCGTGGGCTTCGTGCCCGGCGTCGAGCCCGACCGCTTCCTGCGCCGCTGGAGGACCGGACGTCGACCCGCTCGGCTCGACCTGATCCCGGTGCCGCTCTCGCACCAGCAGGACGCCCTCGCCGCGGGCGAGGTGGACATGTGCTTCGTGCGCCTGCCCGTCGCCGGCGACGAGCTGCACGTCGTCGCCCTGTGGCAGGAGCGGCCCGCGGTCGTGGTCGGCACGGAGAACGTCCTCAGCCTCCTCGAGGAGGTCACGGAGGACGATCTCGCGGAGGAGACGGAGATCCGGGCCGAGCACCCTGACGACGCCGCGGACCGCGTGGCCGTCGTGGCGACCGGCATCGGCTACACCCGCATGCCCCTCTCCCTCGCGCGGCTCCACCATCGCAAGGACGCCGCCCACCGGCCGCTGGTCGATGCCGAGCCCACCCGCATCGCGTTGGTCTGGCCCCGCGGCGCCGACGACCCGATCCGTCAGGAGTTCGTCGGCGTGGTGCGCGGCCGCACCGCGCGCTCGAGCCGCTGACCCGCCCCCACCCACACCCCAGGAGAACCCCGTGACCGAGCAGCCCCGCATGAACGTCGAGAGCTTCAACCTCGACCACCGCACCGTCGCCGCCCCCTATCTGCGGATCGCCGACCGCAAGGAGCTGCCCGGCGGCGACGTGCTGACGAAGTTCGACATGCGCTTCACCCAGCCGAACGCCGAGCATCTCGAGTCCGAGACCGTGCACTCGCTCGAGCACCTGATGGCCGAGCATCTGCGCAACCACACCGGCGACGTCCTCGACGTGTCCCCGATGGGCTGCCGCACCGGCTTCTACGTGCTGCTGGTCGGCGACCACACCGTCGACGACGTCGCCCCGCTGCTCGCGGCGACCCTCGAGGACGTCCTGGCGGCCACCGAGGTGCCCGCCGCGAACGAGGTCCAGTGCGGCTGGGGCGCCCACCACACGCTCGAGGGCGCCCAGGCCGCGGCCCGCGCCTTCCTCGCCGAGCGTGAGCAGTGGGGACAGGTCACCGCGGCCTGAGCAGCCCCTCTCGGGTCAGCCCGGCAGCGTCGGGCCCCGCGCCGCTCAGCCTGACTCGACCCCGCGACCTTCAGCCCAGCTCGGCCCGCACGGCGGCGAGCAGGCGGGCGGTGCGGGCGTCGGACGCGATCTGATCCACGCCGATCGGGCGCAGGTCCGGATCGGCGAGCGGGATGCGCCAGTTCGGGTACTCCTCGTCGGTGCCGGGCTGGTTCTGGATCCGCCGCTCGCCCACGCAGTCCACGAGCGAGACCCCGAGCAGCATCGCGGGGGTGCGGGCCAGATGCCGGTGCAGCGCGACCACGATCTGCTCGAGCTCGAGCTCGTCGGTGGGCAGCGCGGGCAGCAGCTGCTCGGCGCGCAGCAGGTCGAGCACCTGTTCGCGCTGGGCGGCATCGGTCGCCCGCTCCTCGTCGAGGCCCCGCTCGAGCAGCCCCAGCCGGTGGCGCAGGGCGACGTGGTCGCCCGCCAGATAGCCCGCGGTCGGCGGGAGGTCATGGGTGTTCACCGAGGCCATGCACAGCGCGCGATAGTCCTCGGGACGCAGCGGCCGCCCGTCGGCGTCGTGCTCGAACCACAGGATCGAGGTCCCGAGGATCCCGCGATCCACGAGGCAGTCGCGCACCCAGGGCTCGAAGGTGCCGAGGTCCTCGCCGATCACCAGGGTGCCTGAGCGCTGCGCCTCGAGGGCGAGGATCCCGATCATCGCCTCGTGGTCGTAGGAGACGTACGCGCCGTCGGAGGCCTGATGCCCGGCGGGGATCCACCACAGCCGGAACAGCCCCAGCACGTGGTCGATGCGCAGCGCCCCGGCATGGCGCATGAGGGTGCGCAGCATGTCCCGCCAGGGCCGGTAGGACGCCTCGGCGAGGCGCTGCGGGTGCCACGGCGGCTGGCTCCAGTTCTGACCCTGCTGGTTGTACTGGTCGGCCGGGGCGCCGACGGTTGCGCCCCGGGCCAGGACGTCGCCGAGGTTCCAGGAATCCGCCCCGACCTGCTCGACGCCGACCGCGAGATCGTGCATGATCCCGATCCGCATCCCGGCCTCGCGCGCCGCCGTCTGGGCGGCCGCGAGCTGCTGGTCCAGCAGCCACTGCACCCACACGTGGAAGTCGACGCGGCCTGCGAGCTCCGTGCGGGCCCGCTCGCGATCCGCCTCCGTGAGCGCGCGCAGTCGCTCCGCGGCCGAGGCCGGATCCGCCCCGGGCGCCGTCCGGGCCTCCTCGGCGAGGGCCGACCACACGGCGAAGTCCTCGAGCCCCTGCCCCTCCCGGGCGCGGAACGCCTCGAGCAGCGCGCTGCGGGCGGGGGAGAGGCCGGCGGCGAAGAGCTCCTCGAGGGCGAGCAGCTTCGCGGCGAACGGCCGGTCGCGATCCAGCGACTCGACGCCTGAGTTCAGCGGGGCGACCTCGACGTGCAGCAGGTCGATCCGCTGCCGGGCATGGGCGGGCAGGTCGCGGTACTCGGCGACGTCCTCGATGCGCAGCGAGAGCGCGCTCGGGAAGCGGCGCGTGACCGGGAGGTAGGGGGAAGGCTCGACCGGAGGCGTCGGATACGAGGCGTGCAGGGGGTTGATCAGCAGGAAGTCCGCACCATGACGGGCCCCGAGGATCGCGGCGAGATCCCGCAGGTCGGCGAGATCGCCGATCCCCCAGGAGCGCTCCGAGCGCACCGAGTACAGCTGCGCCTGCACGCCGACGGCCCGGCGGGCGCGGAACGACTCGTGCACGGTGAGCCGCGCCGGCACGATGACCACGTCGGCCTCGTGGCGGCCGTCGGCGGCCTCGGCGACCAGTCGATGCCAGCCGAGCGGCAGGCCCGACGGCAGCGCGAAGCGCGCCCGTCCGCGCAGGGCCCCGTCGAGGTCGACGGGAGGCGTGAAGTCCTCGACCTGGACGAGGTCCCGGCGCGAGCCGTTCTCGAGCTCGAGATGGACCTCCACGGCCGTTCCGTGCGGGACGTGCACCGGGATGGTCGTCTCACGGTCCTCGCGCAGCACCGTCACGGCCGGCAGGGTGCGCCGCCAGTGCTCGGACTCCCGCTCGTCGCGATACCGCGCCACGTCGGCATCGGAGGCGGCGTGCACGCCGAGGGCCGCGAGGACGGCGCGGAGGGTGTCGTCGGCGACGTCGCGCCGGATCCCGTCCCAGCCCCAGTAGTCGATGCCGACGCCCAGGTCGCGGGCGAGATCGCGCAGTGCTGCGGAGTCCAGAGCCATGTGCACATCGTACGGGCGGCACGTGCTCCGACGCGCCCGCTGACCGTGGTTTGCCGTCAGCTCCAGCTGGGCAGCCAGATGCGGTAGTGCCACTGCTCGGCGTCGATCACCTGGCCGGTCCACAGGGGCCAGAAGAACGCCGAGACCAACACGATCAGCACCAGCAGGGAGCCGACGAAGAGACCACCCGCGAGCCGGCGCTCACGGTCGGAGTCCTCCCCGCCCAGCACCAGGCCCAGCACGTAGGCGAGGCACAGCATCACCCAGGGGGTGAAGGCGATCGCGTAGAAGGTGAAGATGGTCCGGTCGAGGTACATCAGCCACGGCAGGTAGCCGGCGGCGATGCCGGAGAGCGCGGCCCAGGCGCGTCCGTCGCGGAACCAGATCGCGAGGACCAGCGTCACCACGACGGCCAGGGCGCCCAGCCACCAGATCAGCGGGTTGCCGACGTCGAGGATCTGCGCGGCGCAGCGGGCGACCTCGCAGCCCTGCTCGCCGTAGTCGTAGGAGCGGTAGTAGAAGTTGGTGGGGCGGAGCATGATCAGCCAGCCCAGCGGGCTGGCTTCGTAGGGATGTTCCGAGTCGAGGCCGACGTGGAACTCGTAGGCCTGCCGGTGGTAGATCCACAGCGAGTGCAGCGCGTCGACGATCGGGTTGCCGGTCGCGACGCCCTGCTCGGCGGCGACATGGCGGTGGTAGCCGATGGAGGAGGCGAACCAGCCGGACCAGCTCGCCACGTAGACGACCAGCGCCGTCCCCACCGTGGCGAAGAAGGCGGGGATCGCATCGCGCAGCAGCCCGGAGAGGAACCACCGCCGACGGGCGATCGTGCGCCGCGCCCACCAGTCCCACAGCACGGTCATGATCCCGAAGACGGCCACGAACCACAGCCCGGACCACTTCACCGAGCAGGCCATCCCCAGCAGCACTCCGGCGAGCAGTCGCCAGGGCCGCAGACCGCCCGGGACGCCGAGCGGCGGCTCCGTCTCGGCGGAGGTCTGGATCCGGGCCATGGTCATGGCGAGGCGCGCGCGGAACCGGTCGCGATCGATCAGCAGCGCGCCGAAGGCCGCGAGCGCGAACACCATCACGAAGTTGTCGAGCAGGCCCGTGCGGGCATGCACGATCGCCATCCCGTCGACCGCCATGAGCAGACCCGCGAGGAGACCGACGGCGGTGGAGCGGAACAGCCGCCGACCGAGGAGGGTCACCATCAGCACGGCGAGGGAGCCGGCGAGGGCGGTCGAGATCCGCCAGCCCCACGGGTTGTCCGCTCCGAGCAGCATCATCCCGGCGCCGATCAGCCACTTCCCGAGCGGGGGATGGACCACGTAGGCGGCATCGCCCTCGAGGTACGTGTCGACGTCCCCGGCCTCGAAAGCGGCGTCGGGCTCCTCCGGCCAGTCCATCTCGACGCCCTCCTGGGTGAGGGCGTAGCCGTCCTTGACGTAGTACGTCTCGTCGAAGATCAGCTCACCGATACCGCCGAGGCCCCAGAGGCGGAGCACGAGCGCGAGCCCGAAGATCGCCATCGCCGCCGCCCAGGCGAGACGCCCGGCGGGACGGTGATCGACGTGCAGTCGACGCCGCCAGGACGCGAGGAGGGCTTCCGGCTCGTCGCCGATCTCGGCGCGATGCGTCGGGACCTGCTCCTCCTGCGTGTGCACGCGCACATGCTAGGTCATGGCCCTGCCTCGATAGCATGGCGGGATGCTGGAGCCCGGAGTCCTCACCCTCGCCGCGACCCCCATCGGGAATCCGCTCGACGCCTCGGTGCGCCTGGTGCGGGCGCTCGGCTCGGCGGACCTCATCGCCGCCGAGGACACCCGGCGCCTCCATCGCCTGCTCACCGATCTCGAGGTCGAGGCCGCCGGGAGGATCCTCTCGTACCACGAGCACAACGAGGCGGAGCGCACGCCCCTGCTGCTCGAGGCCCTCGCGGCCGGGCAGCGGGTGCTGATCGTGACCGATGCCGGGATGCCGGTGGTCTCGGACCCGGGCTTTCGGGCAGTGCGCGCCGCGACCGCCTCCGGACACCCCGTCACCGTGCTGCCGGGCCCGTCGGCCGTGCTCACCGCGCTCGCCGCCTCCGGGATCGCCCCGGACCGCTTCGCCTTCGAGGGGTTCCCGCCGCGTCGGGACGGCCGGCGCGCCGCCGCCTTCGAGCCGCTCGCGGGGGAGGAGCGGACCCTGATCTTCTTCGAGTCGCCGCGCCGCACCGCCGCGACCCTCGCGTCGATGGCCGCCGCCTTCGGCGCAGACCGTCCGGCCGCGGTGGCCCGGGAACTGACGAAGACGCACGAGGACGTGCTGCGCGGAACGCTCGGGGAGCTGACCGACTGGGCCGAGGGCACGGAGGTGCTCGGGGAGATCGTGATCGTGGTGGCGGGGGCCGAGCCGACGACGGCGAGCGCCGAGGACCTCGTGGAGACGGTGCTGGCACGAGTCGCGGCGGGGGAGCGCCTCAAGGACGCCGCGAAGGAGGTCGCCCGGGGTCGCAGCGGGGTCACCGCGAGCGCGCTCTACGACCTCGCCCTGCAGCGGAGGGGCTGAACGTCACGCTGGACGTCAGGAGGACGACGACGCCCCCGTCACCAGGGAGGGTGACGGGGGCGTCGTGACAGCTGCGGGGCCGGGCCCGCGCGGAATCAGTCCTCGATCTGGAGGAGACCGCGCTGGTAGGCCTTGGCGAGGCGACGGGGCACATTGGCGGTGCGGCCACGCACGGTGACCTGCACGAGGCCGGCGTTGTCGGCCTTCCACTGCGCACGGCGGGACCGCGTACGAGCGCGGGACATCTTGAACTTGGGCACTGCCATGGGAACGCTCCTTGACGGTCCGGAGGATGGTCGGGCGTCGGCACCCCGCCCGAGCAGCGACCCGAACCCACTCCAGCGGAATCGGGGCGCTCGGGTGCACGAAAGGGACGCGCAACGACGACCCATCTTGCCACAGGACGCGTGTCTGCGCTCCCTCCGCTGCCCGTGAGCTATCCCACCGCGGCGCGCGGTCGCGGGGAACCCGGCGGACGACGACGGCCCGGCTCCTACGATGGTCGCATGCCGTCCCCGAACGAGACCGAGACCGCGTCGACCAGCCCAACGCCGACCGTCGCGTCCGCCGCCCCCGAGCCGGTGCGCCGCCGTGAGGACATCGACCCGCGCAGCTCCAGCCGGGACCGCTCCTGGCCGCCAGAGCCCGCACCGCTGCCGTTCCCGGTGATCGACAACCACTGCCATCTCGACTTCGCCGACGGCGAGCAGCACCTCACGGTCGGCGAGCACGTCCGCCGGGCGGCTCGAGCCGGTATCGACGGCCAGATCACGATCGGCTCCGACCTCGAGGCGGTGCGCTGGACGGCCGCACTGCTCGCCGATCCCGCCTGCCCCCCGAGCCTCTTCGGCGGCGTCGCGATCCACCCCAACGAGGCGGCGCTCCACGCCCGCGGCACCGACCTTGACGGCCGCCCGCTCGTCGACCTCGACACCGCGCTCGCCGAGGTCGCCGAGCTCCTCCGCGGACCGCGGATGGCCGTGGTGGGGGAGACGGGCCTGGACTGGTTCCGCACCTCGCGGAAGGACGAACGCGCCCGCGCCGCCCAGATCGACGCCTTCCGCGCCCACATCGCGCTCGCCAAGGAGCTCGATCTCCCGCTGCAGATCCACGACCGCGATGCGCACTGCGACGTGCTCGAGATCCTCGAGGCCGACGGCGCTCCCGAGCGCACGGTTTTCCACTGCTTCTCCGGTGACGCCGAGTTCGCGCGCGCCTGCGCCGACCGCGGCTGGTACCTGTCCTTCGCCGGCACCGTGACCTTCAAGAACTCCGTCCCGCTGCGGGAGGCGCTCGCCGAGGTCGGGCTCGACCGGGTGATGGTCGAGACCGACGCCCCCTTCCTCACCCCGGTGCCCTACCGCGGCCGCCCGAACTCCTCGTACCTCATCCCGCTGACGATGGCTACGATCGCCGAGGTCACGGGGACCGAGCTGGCCGAAGCGTGCCGACGGGTGCGGGCCACGACGGAATCGGTCTACGGCGCGCTGTGGACGGCGGCGGCATGAGCCGGGACGCAGGGGCCGGCGCCGCGAGCGCCGCGGGTGCCGAGCGCGAGAGTGCGGGCCTGCTGCTCACCCACCGGGACATCCGAGAGCTGGCCGAGGCCGCCGGCATCCGGCCCTCGAAGCAGCGGGGCCAGAACTTCGTGATGGACCCGAACACGGTGCGCACCATCGTCGGCCGGGCGCACCTCGAGCCGGGCCGGTCCGTGCTCGAGGTCGGTCCGGGCCTCGGCTCCCTCACCCTCGGCCTGCTCGAGGCGGGAGCCGACGTGGTCGCCGTCGAGCTGGACCGCGGACTCGCCGAGCTGCTGCCGCTCACCCTGCGGGCCCGCGGTGTCGCGGAGGACCGCTTCCGACTCGTGCATGCCGATGCGCTGCAGGTGACCGAGCTGCCGTCGCCGCCCCGTGCGGGCGAGCCCACGGCGCTCGTCGCGAACCTGCCCTACAACGTCGCGACCCCGATCCTGCTCACCGTGCTCGAGCGCTTCCCCTCGATCCGCACGGCGCTGGTGATGGTGCAGTCCGAGGTGGTGGACCGCCTCGCCGCCGGCCCCGGCTCGCGCACCTACGGCGCCCCGAGCGTGAAGGCCGCCTGGTACGGCCGCACCGAGCATGCCGGTCGGATCTCCCGGCAGATCTTCTGGCCCGTGCCCAATGTCGACTCGGCCCTCGTCGAACTGGTCCGCCACGAGACCCCGCTCGGGGACGATGCGGAGCGCGCCCGGGTGTTCGCCGTAGTGGATGCGGCCTTCGCGCAGCGGCGCAAGACCCTGCGGGCGGCCCTGGCCGGTTGGGCCGGTTCCGCGCCCCGTGCCGAGGCAGTGCTGCGCGCGGCCGGCGTGGACCCGTCGGCTCGCGGCGAGACCCTCGAGATCGCGCAGTTCCAGGCCATCGCCCGCGCCGCCGACGAGGTGCCCGCATGAGCGGGGTCCCGGCGTCGGGTGCGGACCAGGGGACGGGTGCGGGACCAGGGGCCGGTGCGGGCTCGGGCACCGGTGTGGGCCTCGCGCGGCGGGTCGTCGTGCGGGCACCGGGCAAGATCAACCTCTCGCTCGCGGTCGGCGCCGTGGACGCGCGGGGCTATCACGTGCTCGAGACGCTCTTCCACGCCGTCGACCTGGCCGAGACCGTCACCGCCGTCCCGGCCGACGAGCTCTCTCTCACGGTCGACTCGGCCGTGCCCGGGGAGATCCCGCTCGACGGCCGCAACCTCGCCCTGCGCGCCGCCGAGCAGCTCCGCGCCGAGCACGACGTGAGCGCCGGCGCGGAGCTGCACATCCGCAAGGAGGTCCCGGTCGCAGGCGGTATGGGCGGCGGATCGGCCGACGCCGCCGCGACCCTCGTGGCGCTCGATCGACTCTGGGGCCTGGGGCTGAGCGAGGCGCAGCTGCGCGCCCACGCGGCGCGGCTGGGGGCCGACGTTCCCTTCGCTCTCCGCGGACGCACCGCGCTCGGCCGCGGCAACGGGGGAGACCTCTCCTCGGTGCTCACGGCGATGCACCCCACGTGGCTGCTCGCCGTGCCGGGAGGACACCTGTCGACCCCCGAGGTCTACCGCCGGCACGACGAGATCGCCGCCGCCCGCGAACGGACGCTCACCCCCGAGCCGCGGATCGACCCGCGCCAGCTCGAGGCCCTCGCGAGCGGGGACCTCGAGCTGCTCGGACGCACGCTCCACAACGATCTCCAGGACGCCGCTCTCGCCCTCCATCCCGGGCTCGAGCCGGTCCTCGCCGCCGCGCTGCGCGAGGGCGCCCTGGGTGCGCTGGTCAGCGGCTCGGGGCCGACGATCGCCGTGCTGGTCGCCGACGAGGCCCAGGCGCGGGGCGTAGCGGCCGCCCTGCAGTCGGCGGGGCTCGTCGAGAGCTGCCTGATCGCGGAGGGCAACGCCCCGGGAGCACGGGTGCTCGAGGAGAGCTGAGGGGCTCCCGCTCGCCTCCCGGCGGGCCCCCGTCCGTCTCCCGGCGGGCCTCCCGCCGTGTGCCACGCGCTTTCACCTGCGCTTCCGATGGAAGAATTCTCCTGCATATCAGGGACGCGCCGCCTGCTTCGTCGTTCCTGTGCCCGAGAAATCCCTCTTCTCACGCCGCGCGTAGCGCTCGAGCGGGACACTCGTCCAGCGTGCGGCGTGGGGCCCACGGGTGAAGAAGGGGGGCCAGTAAGAATCATTCCTCCCCAGTGGGTAGTTATCCACAAAGGGAAACTACTGCCCAGTAGGTAGGTGATTCCCCTTGCTCTATTCGAAAGGGTGTACGAGACTGGAGGCATGACATCTTCGGGGGACGGCGCGAGCAGGGTCGCCGGTGGGGCGGTGCTGGAGGACCAGCACATCCGCCTCGCCGAGGTCGACCTCTCTGCTGCTCGCGACGTTCTCGCCCGGATCGGCGCCGAGGGTGCCGAGACGTTCGACGCCCTCACCGCGCCGGAGTCCATCGCCCTGCTCGCCGAGCTCACTCGGATCGACGGCGCGCTCGAGGCGATCCGCGCCCGCGCCCTCATCCGTCTCGAGGAGGCCGTGCGCGAGGACTGCGTCGAGCGCGGCGAGAGCCCGCGCCGCGCCGTCGACATCGCCCGCACCGAGGCGTCCTTCGCCCTGCGCTCCTCCCGCGCGGTGGCCGGTCGCAGCCTCGCCACCTGCCGCCGGCTCGTGCTCTCGCTGCCCGGTCTGCTGCGGAGCCTCGCGGAGGGCACTCTGTCCCCCGAGGCGGTGCATCAGGTCGGCGTCGTGCTCGGCCCGGTCGAGCCGGAGATCCGTCGGCAGGTCGACGAGATCCTCACCTCCCGGCTGGAGGAGCACCAGGACTGTGGCCCCCGGGAGTGGTCGGACCTCGCCGAGAAGGTGCTCCACAGCCTCGATACCGCGGGAGCCGCGGCCCGGCATCATCGGGCCCGCCGAGAGCGGCACGTGCGGATCCGTCGCGTCCCGCACGGGATGGCGAAGGTCTCCGCGCTGATCCCCGCGGCGGACGGCGCCAGGATCCGCAAGGGTCTCTCCGTCGCGGCGGAGGCCGCGCGTGCCGGCGGCGACCGACGCGGGCACCAGCAGATCATGGCCGACCTCTTCGCGGACGCCCTCGTCGGCCGCGGCGACGGCGTCGACCCCGCGACTCTCGAGCTCGGGATCATCATCACCGACCGCTCCCTCCTCGCGCCGGAGCATGCCGACGCCGCGATCCTCGAGGGCTTCGGGGCCGTGCCCCTCGAGCACGTGCGCGAGGAGATGCGCCGCACCGCCCGGGACGCCGAATCCGCGGATCCCGAGCTCGCGCACACGCTGCGCCGCCTATACACCGATCCGGAGGACGGTCAGCTGGTCGCGGTCGAGTCCCGCTCCCGTGCCTTCCCGCCCGCGCTGCGCCGCTTCCTCACCTATGCCCACCAGAGTTGCCGCGCCCCGCACTGCGATGCCGACATCCGGCAGATGGACCACATCGTCCCCTGGTCCGAGGGTGGGGAGACCTCCCTCGCCAACGGCAACGGGCTGTGCGCCGCGGACAACGCCAAGGAGAGCGCCGGGGTGCGCGCCCGCGTCATCGAGGACGAGACGAGCGCGCGCCGCGGCGTCCGCTGGATCAGCCGATACGGGCAGGTCGCAGAGCGCGGAGCCGTGGATCTCGACCCCCTCGGGACCTACCGGAACCGGGTCCGGCGAGAGCCGGCAGACCGCGAGCGACGGCGGGATGAACCCGCCCCGCAGCCCCAGACAGACCCCGGGTCACAGCCCCTGCCCACGCTGCATCACGCCCTCGAGGCCCTCGTGATCCCGCTCCGGGACGGCACGAGGTCCCACCCGCAGGGCTCCCGAGGATCGGCGTCTCGCCGTGTCGATCTGTCCTGCCTCTGGTCCGAGGCCGCCTGAGCCTCCGCGAGACCTGACGGACCGCCCGTCCGGCCCCGCCCGCGGTCAGCCGATCTGCTCGGACAGCTCGAGCCAGCGCTCCTCGAGCTCCTCGTTCTCCTGCTCCAACGCGCGCAGCTGATCGGTCAGCCCCTGCAGCCCCTGGTAGTCGGACTGGTCGTGGTCGGCGAGCTTCGTGTGCAGCGTCTCGGTCTGCGCGGAGATCTTCTGCATCCGTCGCTCCACCGCGGAGAGCTCCTTCCGCGCGGCATGCGCCTCGGCACCCGAGAGAGCCGGGGCGCCTCCCGCAGAACTCCCGTCGGCCGGGTTCGTCGCCGACGAGCCGGTGACCCCAGCTTTGGCCCCTGGCCCGGCCCCCGCTCCGGCCTCCTCCGCCGCCGCGCGCAGCGCGAGATACTGCTCGACCCCGCCCGGCAGATGCCGCACCGCCCCGTCGAGCACCGCGAACTGCAGATCCGTGACCCGCTCGAGCAGGTACCGGTCGTGGGAGACGACCAGCAGCGGCCCCGGCCAGGTGTCGAGCAGGTCCTCCATCGCGGCGAGCATGTCGGTGTCCATGTCGTTCGTCGGCTCGTCGAGCACCAGCACATTGGGCTCCTCGAGCAGGGTCAGCAGCAGATCGAGCCGCCTCTGCTGCCCGCCCGACAGCTCCTTGACCTGCACCTTCTGGTGAGCCGAGGTGAAGCCGAGCCGCTCGAGCAGCTGGCCGGGGCTGACCTCGTCCTTCCCGGCGCGGAAGGTCGTGCGGTAGCGACCCACGAGGTCGCTGATCCGCTCGTGCATGTGCTCCTGCAACCCGTCGAGACGCTGGGTGACCTCCTTGACGGTCACCGTCTTCCCGCGCTTGACCCGGCCGGCCTGCGGCGACACCGAGCCCGTCACGAGCCCCAGGAGCGTCGACTTCCCGGCACCGTTGGGGCCGAGGATGCCGATCCGGTCCGCCGGCCCGATGTGCAGGGTGATATCGCTCAGCACGGTCCGGTCCCCGTAGCCGGCGTCGACGTCCACGATGTCGATCACGTCGCGGCCCAGGCGCGAGGTGGCCAACTGGGTCAGCTCGACGGAATCACGCACCGGCGGCTCGCCGGCGATCAGCTCGTTCGCGGCATCGATCCGGAACTTGGGCTTCGAGGTGCGCGCCGGGGCTCCGCGGCGCAGCCAGGCCAGCTCCTTGCGCATGAGGTTCTGGCGCTTGGCCTCGATCGCGGCGGCCTGCCGGTCGCGCTCCACGCGCTGCAGCACGTACGCGGCGTATCCGCCCTCGAACGGGTCGACCACCCCGTCGTGCACCTCCCACATGCGGGTGCACACGGCGTCGAGGAACCAGCGGTCGTGAGTGATGACCACGAGACCGCCGTCCTTCGGACTCCACCGTCGGCGCAGGTGCTCGGCGAGCCAGGCGATGCCCTCGACGTCGAGATGGTTGGTGGGCTCGTCCAGGAGCAGCACCTCCCAGTCACCGACGAGCAGCTCGGCGAGATGGACACGGCGCAGCTGCCCGCCGGAGAGGGCGTCGAGCCGGGCGTCGAGATCGATCCCGCCGAGCAGCCCCGCGAGGACGTCGCGGATCCGCGCGTCCGACGCCCACTCGTACTCGGGCCGATCACCGACGACGCGCTCCCGCACCGTCGCCCCGACCGTCGCCTCGTCCTGCTGGCTGAGCACGCCCACGCGCACCCCGCCGCGCACCGTGACCCGTCCCCCGTGAGGCTCCTGCGCGCGGGAGAGCAGCCGGAGCAGGGTCGACTTGCCGTCGCCGTTGCGACCGACGACGCCGATGCGGTCGCCCTCGTCGATCCCGATCGTGACGTCGTCGAGGAGCACCCGGTCGGGGAGCGCGACGTGGAGGTTCTGGGTGCCGAGCAGGTGGGCCATGCGGTGAGGGTTCCTCTGAGGATGTCGAAGGGCGGATCGCGGACGCGGGTCCGTCGCGGGGCGGGGCGCAGGACGCCACTTGGTGGAGGTCAGTCGCCGGGAGGGTCCTCGACCTCGAAGGTCAGCAGCAGGGCGCGCAGGGTCTGAGCCAGGTCCTGCTCCGCGTGGGGGTCCAGCGGGGCCAGGAGCTGGCGCTCGGCGGCGAGCAGGCTCTCCATCGCCGTGTCGACGCGGGCGACGCCCTCGGGCTGCAGCCGCACCTCGACAGCGCGGCCATCCCGGGGGCTTCGGTTCTTGGAGACCAGTCCGCGGGAGACGAGCTTGTCGATGCGAGTGGTCATCGTCCCGCTCGTGACGAGGGTCTGATGCATCAGCGCGCCGGGGGAGAGCGCGTCGTCCCCGCTGCGGCGCAGCGCCGAGAGCATGTCGAACTCCCAGCCCTCGAGGCCCGCCGCGGCGAAGGCCGAACGGCGCGCCGTCTCGAGATAGCGGGAGAGGCGCGAGATGCGCGAGAACACAGCCAGGGGGCTGACGTCCAGCTCGGTGCGCGCCCGCTGCCAGCCCTCGATGATGCGGTCGACCTCGTCGCGGGGGTCGGTGGGAGCAGGCATGGGGGCGAGTCTACGGAACCTGCTCAGCCCGACTGACGGGGCCCGGACTCCTGGCGCAGCGTCGGGGCCTTCTGCAGCGCTCCGAGGCCGAACCAGGACAGGTTGACCATCCGTGCGGCGACGACCTCCTTGGCGGGACGACGCGTCTCGAGCCACCACTGCCCGGTGTACGCCACCATGCCCACGAGCATCTGCGCGTAGAGGGTCGAGTCCTTCGCGGGATAACCGTGGCTCGAGAGCTGGGTCGAGAGGATCACCTCGACCCGCCGGGCGACGTCGGTGAGCAGGGCCGAGAAGGTCCCTCCGGCCTGCGAGACCGGGGAGTCCCGCACCAGGATCCGGAAGCCGTCCTCGTTCTCGTCGATGTAGGACAGGAAGGCGAGAGCCGCCCGCTCCATGAGCTGTCGCGGATGGGCGCGCTGGTCCTGCAGCGAGTCCTCGAGAGCCCGCAGCAGGCTCGAGACCTCGCGGTCGACGACGACCGCGTACAGCCCCTCCTTGCCGCCGAAGTGCTCGTACACGATGGGCTTGGAGACCTTGGCCCGGGCCGCGATCTCTTCGACGCTGGTCACGTCGAAGCCCTTCTCCGCGAAGAGCCGACGGCCCACGGACACCAGCTGCTCGCGCCGCTCCTGGCCCGTCATCCGGGTCGACCGCCCCCGAGGGGCTCCCTTCTCCGCCATGCGGCGAGTCTCGCACAGAGCGGCGCAGAGCTCGGGCGTGGCACGGCGGGTGGCTCGGGTCGAGCGCTGCGGTCGAGCCGGGCACGGCGCCGCGGGCGGCGAAGCAGGTGGGCGGCCCTCGGGCGCTAGGATCGAGCCGCGCCGACGGCGCCGCCGGACCCGGCCCTGCTCGCCCGGAGCAGGACCGATCTTCGCGGCGGTGGCGTCGCCCTCCGCCATGGTGTAATCGGCAACACCTCAGATTTTGGTTCTGATGTTTCAGGTTCGAGTCCTGATGGCGGAACGCCCATCGCCGACCGGCGGTGCCGCAGCCCAGACCCGTCGACCTCGAGGAGCTGCCCCCGTGGAAGCCTCTGCCCCCGCCGCCGTGATCGTCCTGGCCGCCGGTGCCGGGACCCGCATGAAGTCCCGGACCCCCAAGGTCCTCCATGAGATCGGCGGCAGGTCGCTGCTGGCCCACGCCGTGATCGCCGCCGAGGGCACCGGGCCCGCCGAGCTGGTCGTCGTCGTCCGGCACGAGCGGGATAAGGTCGCCGCCCACCTGTCCGAGCACGCCCCCGAGGTGGCGATCGCCGACCAGGACGACGTGCCCGGCACCGGCCGCGCCGTCCAGTGCGGGCTCGAGAAGGTCGCCGCGGACTCCGGCACGGTGCTCGTGACCTACGGCGACGTGCCGCTGCTCGAGGCCGCCACGCTGCGCGAGCTGGTCACCGCCCATGAGGCGGTGTCCGCCGCGGTGACCGTCCTCACCGCCCGCGTCGGCGATCCGACCGGCTACGGCCGGATCCTGCGTAGCGACGACGGCTCCGAGGTCCTCGGCATCGTCGAGCACAAGGACGCCACCGAGGCCCAGCGGGCGATCGACGAGATCAACTCCGGCATCTACGCCTTCGACCTCGCCGTGCTGCGCGACGCCCTCTCGCGGGTCAGCACCGACAACGCCCAGGGCGAGATGTACCTCACCGACGTCCTCGAGATCGCCCGATCCGACGGCCGCTCCGTGCGGGCCGTCGTCACTGACGACGTGATGATGGTCGAGGGCGCCAACGACCGCGTCCAGCTGGCCCAGCTCGGCGCGGAGATGAACCGTCGCACCCTCGAGCGCCACATGCGCGCCGGCGTGACGATCATCGACCCGGCCACCACCTGGATCGATGCGGACGTCACCATCGGCCAGGACGCCAGCATCCTCCCCGGCGTGCAGCTGCACGGTGCGACCGACATCGGCGAGGACGCGATCATCGGTCCCGACACGACCCTGCGCGACACCGAGGTCGGCGCCGGTGCCGAGGTGGTCCGCTCCCATGCGCTGCTCGCCCAGATCGGCGCGGGCGCCACCGTCGGACCCTTCTCCTACCTGCGTGCCGGCACCGAGCTCGGGGCGAAGGGCAAGATCGGCGGCTTCGTCGAGACGAAGAACGCCCGCATCGGGGACGGCGCGAAGGTGCCGCACCTCAGCTACGTGGGCGACGCCGAGATCGGCGAGGGCACCAACATCGGCGCCGCCACGATCTTCGCCAACTACGACGGCGTCACCAAGCACCGCACGACCGTCGGCAAGCACGTGCGGATCGGGTCCGACAACGTGCTCGTCGCCCCCGTCACGATCGGTGACGGCGCCGCGACCGGCGCCGGGACCACGGTCCGCAAGGACGTGCCCCCGGGCGCTCTCGGAGTGAACGCCGTCGCGCAGCGGAACGTGGAAGGATGGACCCTGCGGCGCCGAGCGGGGACCGCGGCCGAGGCAGCGGCGCGTGCCGCCCTCGAGGCCGATCCCGCGGCCACCGCAGCACCTGCCGTCGAGGACAACGAGGAGCACCAGCAGCGATGAGCGGAATCGTCACGACGGGGGAGAAGCGCCTGGTCCTCGCCTCGGGAAGGGCTCATCCGGTCCTCGCCCAGGAGGTCGCCGCAGAGCTCGGCGTCGAGGTCCTCCCCATGGATGCCTGGGACTTCGCCAACGGCGAGATCTACGTGCGCTACGGCGAGTCCGTGCGCGGCACCGATGTCTTCGTGCTGCAGTCGCACCCCGCGCCCATCAACACCTGGGTGATGGAGCACCTGATCATGATCGACGCGCTCAAGCGCGCGTCGGCCAAGCGCATCACCGCGATCGCGCCGAGCTTCCCGTACGCGCGCCAGGACAAGAAGCACCGCGGCCGCGAGCCGATCTCGGCCCGCCTCATGGCGGACCTCTACGAGACCGCCGGTGTCGACCGCATGATCTCCGTGGACCTGCACGCCCCGCAGGTGCAGGGCTACTTCAACCGCCCGCTGGACCACCTCATGGCGCTGCCGATCCTCGCGGACTACATCTCCGCGAAGTACGGACACGAGGACATCGCCGTGGTCTCGCCCGACGCCGGTCGCATCCGCGTGGCCGAGCAGTGGTCCAAGCGACTCGGCGGCGCGAACCTCGCCTTCATCCACAAGACCCGCGACACCACGCGCCCGAACCAAGCGGTGGCCAAGCGCGTGATCGGCGACGTCGAGGGCAAGACCTGCATCCTCGTCGACGACATGATCGACACGGCGGGCACCATCGTGCAGGCCGCCGACGCTCTGGCCGCCAACGGCGCGAACTCGGTGGTCATCGCGACCACGCACCCGATCCTCTCCGACCCCGCCACCGAGAGGCTGCGCAACAGCCAGGTCCGCGAGGTCGTCGCGACCAACACGCTCCCGGTGCCGCCGGAGAAGCAGTTCGACCGGCTCACCCTGCTCTCGATCGCGCCGCTGCTCGCCCGGGCGATCCGCGCGGTCTTCGACGACGGCTCGGTGACGTCGCTCTTCGACGGCGAGGTCTGAGCACCGCCCCGGGGAGCCGAGGTCCCCGGGACGAGATGGACATGAGGAAGGGGCCGCTCCTGGGGGAGCGGCCCCTTCGTCGTGCGGGGTGGGGATCAGATAGGGGTCAGATCAGGTAGGGCGCCTTCTCGCCGACGAGCGCCGTCCAGCGCTTGCCGAGGCCCAGGTACTGCCCGGCGCCGAGGCCGGCCAGGGCGATGAGCAGCACGCCGAGGATGACGTGGTCGTCGATGAGCGGGTTGGTGGTCATCGGGAACGCGGCCAGGTACATGAGGCCGTAGAGGGCCGCGCCAGAGACGGCGGCGATCCGCATGCCGATGCCCAGGAGGAGGGCGACACCGATGCCGAGCAGGCCCGCCATGAACAGGATGTTGGTGAACGGGTTGAGGTCGAGCCAGAACTGCCAGAAGCCGGCGAACGGGTTGCCGCCCTCGATCGAGCCGCCGAGGAAGCCGGCGGTCGGGGAGCCGCCGTTGATCCAGGCGCGCTCCGCGGGGGTGGAGAAGCCGAGGCCGAACAGCTTGTCGAGGAAGGCCCACAGGAAGTAGAAGCCCAGGAGGATGCGCACGACGCCCAGGACCTGGAAGCCCCACCCGCGGGCGGAGCCGACGGCCGCGGGAGCGGCGGGGGCGATGGTCGGGGAGGAGGGAGCGGCGGTGGCCATGAGAGATGTTCCTTCGCTGTCGCGAGTTCCGTGCCGGTCGTGTTCGACTGACACCAGAAGGCTAGGCTCGCTGAGCGCTCCCGCGCGGGGACCTAGGTCACCGTTTTATGGCTCTGACCTGCAGGGACGTTGGTCCCGACGGCGCCGGAGGGTGCGAGGTGCATCCGGGGCCGGTGCACTCGAGGGTCCGCCGGTGCGAGTCCGATCACCCGGCCGACGAGGTGGATCCCTCCACGTGCTAGCCTTCCCGCGTCACTTCGGCGAGGGAACGGGCTCGGCCCGCTCCGTGATCGACGCGGTGCGGGTGCTGCCGGAGATCTCCGGCACGAGTTCCCGTGGCGTCGCTCATCGTCGAGCCCCACCCCACCAAGGAGCATCCCATGGCTGAGAAGCTGAACGTCGAGCTGCGCGAGGACTTCGGCAAGGGCGCCGCCCGCCGTCTCCGCGTCGAGGGTCGCGTGCCCGCCGTCCTCTACGGTCACGGCCAGGACCCCGTCCACCTGTCGCTGCCGGGCCACGAGACCGCCCTCGTCGCCCGCAACCCCAACGCCCTGCTCGAGCTCGCGCTCGCCGACGGCACCACCCACCTCGCCCTGATCAAGGAGATCCAGCGCCACCCGCTCAAGCGCTCGCTGGCCCACCTGGACCTGATCATCGTGCGCAAGGGCGAGAAGGTCGAGGTCGACATCCCCGTCGTCCTCACCGGCGAGCCCGTCTCCCCGGCCATCGCCGTGGTCGACGCCCAGACGCTGACCCTCTCCGTGGACGCCCTGAACGTCCCCGAGCAGATCGAGATCTCCGTCGAGGGCGCCGAGGACGGCCACCAGCTGTTCGCCGGCGACGTCACCCTGCCGGGCGACGCCGAGCTGGTCACCGACGCCGAGCTGCTCGTCGTCGCGGTCCAGATCCCGCGCGTCGAGGAGGAGCCCTCCGAGGACGAGGAGGCCGCCGAGGGCGAGCAGGCCGAGGGCGGCGCCGAGGAGTCCTCCGAGGAGGAGTGACGATCCTCGGATCACACCGACCGGCCGGGGCGTCGCGCAGGAGCGCGGCGCCCCGGTAGGTTTCTCGGGGGCCCCGGTGCGCCGGAGGCCCCTGTCGTCATGTTCAGGAGGAGCACGTGAGCACGTCCGACCGCAGCGCGGGCACGTATCTGGTGATCGGCCTCGGCAATCCCGGGGACCGCTACGCCGCGACCCGGCACAACGTCGGCCAGATGGTGCTGGATCACATCGCCGCGAGCACCGGGTCGAGGTTCTCGGCAGCGCGGCGCGCCCAGGCCGTCGTCGTGGAGGGCCGGCTCGGGCTGCCCGGCGCCGACGAGCGCGTGGTCCTCGCCAAGCCCACGACCTACATGAACACCTCCGGCGGGCCGGTGAAGGCGCTCGCCGCCTACTACGACGTCCCGCCCGAGCGGGTGGTGGTCGTGCACGACGAGGTCGACATCCCCTTCGACACCGTGCGGCTCAAGCGCGGCGGCGGCGAGGGTGGGCACAACGGCCTGCGCGACATCACCAAGGCCCTCGGCACGAAGGACTACCTGCGGGTGCGCGTCGGCGTGGGCCGCCCGCCGGGCACGAAGGACACCGCGGACTTCGTGCTCTCGCCCTTCACCACCACCGAGCGGAAGTCCCTCGAGCTGCTGATCTCCGACGCCGCCGACGCGGTCGAGTCGGTCGTGCTCGAGGGCCTCACCGCCTCCCAGCAGCGCTTCCACTCCCAGGACCCCCGATGACCCCGCGCGCTGATCTCGCCCCTCTCGCCCCGCTCCTCGACCAGCTCGCCGAGGGCGCCGACCTCTCCGCGATACGCCGTCTCCTCGAGGACGGCACCGCCTCGGGCGAGGGCGGGGACATCGTCGCCGCCACCGGCTTGTTCCCCTTCGCCGTCGCGGATCTCGCGCGTCGGGCGACGGCCGAGCAGCCGCTCGTCGTCATCACCCCCACCACCCGCTCGGGGGAGGACCTGCGCGCGGCGCTCGGCGCCCTCGTCGGCACCGAGAACGTCGCCGAGCTGCCCGCCTGGGAGACCCTCCCGCACGAGCGGCTCTCCCCGCGCGCGGACACCGTCGCCCGCCGGCTGGCGACGCTCCGCCGTCTCGCGCACCCCGAGTCCGAGACCCCCGTGCACGTGCTCCTCATGCCGGTGCGCTCGCTGCTCCAGCCGATCGCGACCGGACTCGGCGAGCTGCGGCCGGTGCGTGCCCGCACCGGGGAGGACTATCCGCTGGAGCGCCTCGTGGAGGACCTCGTCGATGCCGCCTACGTGCGCGTGGACATGGTCGAGAAGCGCGGCGAGTTCGCCGTGCGCGGCGGCATCCTCGACGTCTTCCCTCCCACCGAGCCGCATCCCGTGCGGGTGGAGCTCTTCGGGGACGAGATCGACGAGGTCCGCTACTTCTCGGTGGCCGACCAGCGCTCCCTCGACCCCGCCCCGCACGGCCTCGACGCCCCGCCCTGCCGGGAGATCCTCCTGACCCCCGCCGTCCGCGGTCGCGCCCGCGCCATGGCCGAGGAGCTGCCGGGGGTGCGCGACCTGCTGCTGCGCATCGCCGACGGCATCGCCGCCGAGGGTATGGAGTCCCTCAGCCCCGTGCTCGTGGACGGCATGGAACAGGTCGCCGACGTCCTGCCGCGCGGCGCCCGCCTCCTCGTGCTCGACCCGGAGAAGGCCCGCGCCCGTGCGGCCGAGCTCGTGGCCACGACCGACGAGTTCCTCGCCGCGGCCTGGTCGAGCGCGGCCGCCGGCGGGGGCCTGCCGATCGACGTCGGCGCGGCCAGCTTCGTCCCGCTCGCCGAGGCGCGGGCCCATGCCGAGGCGGAGGGGCGCGCCTGGTTCACCCTGGCTGCCTTCGGCCTCGAGACCGACGTCGACGTCACCGCCGGCGCGACGACCCATCCCGGCTACTCGGGCAAGCCGGGCGACGCCGCGAAGGATCTGGAGCGCCGCCGCGCGGACGGCTGGTCGGTGATCGCGACCATGGTCGGGCCCGGCGGTGCCCGGCACGTGGCCGAGAACCTCCGCGCCGAGGGCCTGCCCGCGGTCTTCGCGCCCGATCTCGAGGGACCGGTCGGCCCGGGCGAGGCTGTCGTCACCGTCGGCCCCTTCCCCGAGGGGCTCGTCGTCCCCGACCTCAAGCTCGTCCTCGCCTCCGAGCGCGACCTCACCGGCAAGTCCGGTGCGCGTCGCGGCGAGGAGCGGAAGATGCCCTCGCGCCGCCGCAACGTGGTCGACCCGCTCCAGCTGCGGCCCGGCGACCACGTCGTCCACGCCCATCACGGCGTCGGCCGGTTCGTCGAGATGACCAGCCGCACCGTCGGGGTCGGCGCGAAGCGCACCACCCGCGAGTACCTGGTCATCGAGTACGCCGCCTCGAAGAAGGGGCAGCCGGGGGACCGGCTCTACGTCCCCTCCGACCAGCTCGACCAGGTCACCAAGTACGTCGGCGGTGAGGAGCCGAGCGTCAACCGCATGGGCGGCGCGGACTGGGCGAAGACCAAGTCGAAGGCCCGCAAGGCGATCCGCGAGATCGCCGACGAGCTGGTCCGTCTGTACTCGGCGCGGCAGTCCGCCCCCGGGCACGCTTTCGCGCCCGACACGCCGTGGCAGCGCGAGCTCGAGGACGCCTTCGAGTTCGTGGAGACCCCGGACCAGCTCTCGACCCTCGACGACGTCAAGGCCGACATGGAGAAGACGGTCCCGATGGACCGCCTGGTCCTGGGCGACGTCGGCTACGGCAAGACCGAGATCGCCGTGCGCGCCGCCTTCAAGGCCGTGCAGGACGGCAAGCAGGTCGCGGTCCTCGCGCCGACCACCCTCCTCGCTCAGCAGCATCTCGACACGTTCACCGAGCGGTACACGGGCTTCCCCGTCACCGTGCGCGGGCTGTCCCGCTTCCAGACCCCCGCCGACTCCCAGGCGACCATCGAGGGGATTGCCGACGGCAGCGTCGACGTCGTCATCGGAACCCATCGTCTGCTCACCGGGGCGGTGCGCTTCAAGGACCTGGGCCTGCTGATCATCGACGAGGAGCAGCGCTTCGGCGTCGAGCACAAGGAGACGCTCAAGGCGCTGCGCACCGACGTCGACGTGCTCGCCATGTCCGCGACCCCGATCCCGCGCACCCTCGAGATGGCCGTCACCGGCATCCGCGAGATGTCCATCCTGGCGACCCCGCCCGAGGAGCGCCACCCGGTGCTGACCTACGTCGGCGTGCAGGAGGACAAGCAGGTCACCGCCGCGATCCGGCGCGAGCTGCTGCGCGAGGGCCAGGTCTTCTACATCCACAACCGCGTCGAGGACATCGACGCCGTCGCCGCCCACCTGCGCGAGCTGGTGCCCGATGCCCGCGTGCGGGTGGCCCACGGCAAGATGAACGAGGCGCAGCTCGAGCGGGTCATCGTCGACTTCTGGGAGCGGGAGTTCGACGTCCTGGTCTGCACCACGATCGTGGAGACCGGCCTGGACATCGCCAACGCCAACACGCTCATCGTCGAGAACGCGGACCGCTTCGGCCTCTCCCAGCTGCACCAGCTGCGCGGCCGCGTGGGCCGCTCGAGCGAGCGGGCGTACGCCTATTTCCTCTACAACGGCTCGAAGCCGCTCACCGAGACGGCCCACGACCGCCTCACCACGCTCGCCACCAACACCGATCTCGGCGCGGGCATGCAGGTGGCGATGAAGGACCTCGAGATCCGCGGCGCGGGCAACCTGCTCGGCGGAGAGCAATCCGGGCACATCGCCGGAGTCGGCTTCGACCTGTACGTGCGCATGGTGGGCGAGGCCGTGGCGGCCTTCCGCGGCGAGTCCTCGGCTCCCGAGAAGGAGATCCGCGTCGAGCTGCCGCTGGATGCCCACATCCCGCACGACTACATCGGCTCCGAGCGGCTCCGGCTCGAGGCCTACGCGAAGCTCTCGGCCGTCCGCACGGTGGAGGAGATCGCCCAGGTCCGCGCCGAGCTCACCGACCGCTACGGCACGCCGCCGGAGCCGGTCGAGGTGCTGCTGGACGTCGCGCGCTTCCGCATCGACGCGCGCGCCGCGGGCGTCGACGAGATCCAGGCGCAGGGGAAGATGATCCGCTTCGCCCATCTCGAGGTGCCCGACTCCGCCGCGATGCGGATGAAGCGCCTCCACCCCGGCACCCTGATGAAGCCCGCGACCCGGCAGGTGCTCGTGCCGCGCCCGATGACCTCCCGCTTCGGCGGCACCGAGCTGCGCGACCACGAGCTGCTCGAGTGGGCGCGGGACGTGCTGCGCACCCTCGTGCCCACGGCGACCCTGACCGAGGCGCCGGCACCGGTCCCGGCGACGAGCCCGACCGCGTAGCCTCGCGTCGTGAGCACCGCACGGCGACCCGACCCGTCCGACCCCGTTCCGCCCCCGGACGGCGGGGGAGGGCGTCGGGGGAGCGAGCTGCTGCGCGCCGTGGAGGTGATGGAGTCCCTGCGCGGCGAGCACGGCGACGCCTGGACCCACCAGCAGACCCACGCCTCCCTCGCCCGCTACCTGCTCGAGGAGGCCCACGAGGTGCTCGAGGTGATCGAGGCGCCCCAGGCGCGCGGCCCCGGGGCTCTCGCCGACGAGCTGGGCGATCTCCTCTTCCAGATCCTCTTCCACGCCCGGGTCGGCCAGGAGGCGGAGGTGCCGTGGGACATCGATGACGTGGCCCGCGCCTTCGTGGCCAAGATGGAGCGGCGCAACCCGCATGTCTTCGGCGACCGCGAGGCGGGGGAGCAGGTGCTCGAGGACCCCGCGGACGTCGACGCGATCATCGCCCAGTGGCACGCCGTCAAGGCCGCCGAGCGCCGCGCGGCGGGGGAGCGCGAGAAGGGCTGGCTCGACGGTGTCCCGTCAGGCCTGCCGGCGCTGCAGACCGCCGCGAAGGCGGTCCACCGCGCCCGGTCCGCGGGGCGGCTGCCCGAGCTGCTCGCGGCGGCCGACGGGGTCGCCGGGGCGCCCGGGGAGGATCCCGACGGTTGGGGCGGGGACCTCGCCCGGCGGATGCTCGACCTCGCCGTCGAGGCCGAGGCGCGGGACGTGGACCCCGAGTCCGCCCTGCGCGCCCTGCTGACGCGGCTGCGCGGCGAGCTCCCCCGGCAGGGCCGGGAGCCGGGTCCCGACGGCAACAGCGGCCCCCGCGGCGGTGCGGGCACGCGTACCGCCTAGACTGTCCGCGGACGGTCAGCGCCGACCGGACGATTCGAACTTCATCCCCGAAGGAAGGAAATGCCCATGGCTGCCATCATCGATGCCGTCCACGCCCGCGAGATCCTCGACTCCCGCGGCAACCCCACCGTCGAGGTCGAGATCCTCCTGGAGGACGGCACCGTCGCCCGCGCCGCCGTGCCCTCGGGCGCCTCCACCGGCGCCTTCGAGGCCGTCGAGCGCCGCGACGGCGACAAGGACCGCTACCTCGGCAAGGGCGTCGAGCTCGCCGTCGCCGCGGTCATCGAGGACATCCAGCCCAAGATCCTCGGCTTCGACGTGCAGGAGCAGCGCGCGATCGACGCCGCCATGATGGAGATCGACGGCACCCAGAACAAGGGCGCACTCGGCGCCAACGCCATCCTCGGCGTGTCCCTCGCCGTGGCCCGCGCCGCCGCGGACTCCGCCGGCGTCCCGCTGTACCAGTACGTCGGCGGCCCGAACGCGCACATCCTGCCCGTCCCGATGATGAACATCCTCAACGGCGGCTCCCATGCGGACTCCAACGTCGACATCCAGGAGTTCATGATCGCCCCGATCGGTGCGGACTCCTTCGCTGAGGCGCTCCGCATCGGTGCCGAGGTGTACCACGCGCTGAAGTCCGTGCTCAAGGAGCGCGGCCTCGCCACCGGTCTCGGCGACGAGGGCGGCTTCGCCCCCAACCTCGAGTCCAACCGCGCCGCGCTCGACCTCATCGTCGAGGCCATCGGCAAGGCTGGCTTCGAGGCCGGCAAGGACGTCGCGCTCGCGCTCGACGTCGCCGCCTCCGAGTTCTTCGAGGACGGCTCCTACACCTTCGAGGGTGCGACGAAGACCTCCGCCGAGATGATCGAGTACTACGCCGAGCTCGTCGACGCGTACCCGCTGGTCTCCATCGAGGACCCGCTGAACGAGGAGGACTGGGAGGGCTGGAACGCCATCACCGCGAAGCTGGGCGCCAAGGTCCAGCTCGTGGGCGACGACCTGTTCGTCACCAACCCCGAGCGCCTCGGCCGCGGCATCGCCGAGGGCTCCGCGAACGCGCTGCTGGTGAAGGTCAACCAGATCGGCTCGCTCTCCGAGACCCTCGACGCCGTGGATCTCGCGCACCGCGCAGGCTTCAAGGCGATGATGTCGCACCGCTCCGGTGAGACCGAGGACACCACCATCGCGGACCTCGCGGTCGCCACCAACTGCGGCCAGATCAAGTCCGGCGCCCCCGCCCGCGGCGAGCGCGTGGCGAAGTACAACCAGCTGCTGCGCATCGAGGAGGAGCTCGGGGACGCCGCCCGCTACGCCGGCGCCTCCGCCTTCCCGCGTTTCTCCGCCTGAGGCTCAGCCCCAGGCTGTAGCCTTCCGGCATGACCAGCAGACGACCGGGCGCCCCGCGGACCGCGAGGCGCCCGGTCTCCGCGTCCGGGGGCTCCGGCACCTCGGCGCGGAAGGCCACGCGCTCCGCGTCGAGCTCCCGCTCCGCCTCGAGCTCCCGCAATGCCTCGAGCTCCCGCAACGCCTCGAACTCCCGCCCGGCGGCCGCCTCGCGGCCGCGCACGACCTCTCCGCCGGCACCGCCGGCCGACGGGCCGGGCGTCACCATCACCCGTCGCACCCTCGCCCTGATCGCCGTCGTGGTCGTCGCCCTCGCGGCGCTCGTCCCGACCGTGAACTCCTACGTCGCCCAGCGGCAGCAGCTCGCACAGCTGCGCGCGCAGGTCGCGCAGCAGGAGCAGGACGTCGAGGCGCTGCGCGCCCAGGTCGCCCGCTGGGACGATCCCGCCTATGTGGCGGCGCAGGCTCGTGAGCGCCTGCTCTTCGCCATGCCGGGGGAGACCCAATACCGACTCACCGACACCTCGGGCCGGGACGTCCCCCTGACCGAGGAGCAGCAGTCCGCCGCCGCGGCGGAGCAGGGCGAGTGGTACTCGACCCTGTGGACCTCGGTGGAGGGCTCGAGCCGCCTCACCCCCGAGGACATCCCCGACGAGACCGGCGCCACCGACGAGGACGCCGCCGACCAGGACAGCACCCCGTGACCCCACTTCCCCCGCTCCCGTACGAGACCCCCGCGACCCCGCAGGACCTCGAGGTGATGAGGGCGCAGCTCGGACGCGACATGCGCGGCGTCGTCTCGATCGCCCGCCGCTGCGGCTGCGGCCGTCCCGCCGTTGTCCGCACCGCCCCCCGCCTCGAGGACGGCACGCCCTTCCCCACGTCGCTCTACCTCACGCTGCCCTGGCTGACCCTGGACCTCTCCCGCCTCGAAGCGGTCGGCACGATGACCGAGCTGACCGGGCGCCTCGGTCAGGACGAGGAGCTGGCCGCGGGCTACCGCGCCGCCCACGAGCGCTACCTGGCCCGGCGCGAGGAGGTCGGCGATGCCGAGGAGGTGCGTCACGTGAGCGCGGGCGGAATGCCGACCCGCGTGAAGTGCCTGCACGCCCTCGCCGGCCAGGCCCTCGCCGAGGGACCGGGGGTCAACCCCGTCGCCGACGAGGTGCTCGCGATGATCCCCGGCGCCCTCCCCGACCTCGACTGCCGCTGCGATGAGGAGGACGCGTGAGCCGCACCGTCGCCGCGATCGACTGCGGCACGAACTCGATCCGACTGCTCGTCGCGCGGCCCGAGGCGGGCACCGGCCGCCTGCTCGACCTCGAGCGCCAACTCGAGATGGTGCGGCTCGGCCTGGGCGTGGACCGCACCGGTCGCTTCGACCCCGTCGCCGTCGAGCGCACCCTCGACGCCGCGCGCCGCTACGCCCGATTGATCGAGCACCACGGCGTCGACCCGCAGGACATCCGCTTCGTCGCCACCTCGGCGACCCGCGACGCGTCCAACCGAGATGTCTTCATCGAGGGGATCGAGTCGATCCTCGGCGTGCGCCCCGAGGTGATCTCGGGACAGGAGGAGGCGGAGCTCTCCTTCCGCGGTGCGGTGACCACGCTCGACGCCCTGCCCGACGGGCCGCGCCTGGTCGTCGACATCGGCGGCGGCTCGACGGAACTGGTCCTCGGCACCGAGTCCCCCTCCCATCGCATCAGCCTCGACATCGGCTCGGTGCGGCTGACCGAGAGGCACCTCGGGGAGGACCCTCCGACCGCCGAGCAGATCGCCGCCGCCACCACCGACATCGAGGAGCTCCTCGACCGGGCCGCGGTGGAGATCCCTCTCGAGCGGGCCGCCGCCCTCGTCGGCGTCGCCGGGACCGTCACCACCCTCACCTCCGTGGCGCTCGGACATACCGAGTACTCGCCGGAGGACACCCATGGGGCGACGCTGAGCATGGACGCCTCGCTCGCGCTGTGCGACCGGCTGCTGCAGGAGAGCCGCCAGGAGCGCTCGGCGCACCCCACCATCCACCCCGGCAGGATCGACGTGATCGGCGCGGGAGCGCTCATCTGGTCCCGGATCCTCCGTCGCGTCCACGAGGCGGCGGGACTCACCTCGGTCCGCACGAGCGAGCACGACATCCTCGACGGCATCGCCCTGGCCCTCGCCGACCGCTCCCGCTGACCGTCGGCAGGCGCTCCGGACCCGGGTCGCTCGCGAGCGGTGTCCATTCCACCGGCAGGTTTTTGTCCGGGGGCACATTCGCCCTAAGGTTGACCCCATGAACACCACCTTCGGCGGCAAGCCCCATGTCCTGATCCTC
Source organism: Brachybacterium sp. B718/18 (assembly GCF_055454375.1). Classification (NCBI taxonomy): domain Bacteria; kingdom Bacillati; phylum Actinomycetota; class Actinomycetes; order Micrococcales; family Dermabacteraceae; genus Brachybacterium; species Brachybacterium sp. B718/18. The sequence continues at coordinate 109,569 of NZ_JBVDDO010000009.1, forward strand.
GGCGGCGGGTCCGTCGGTATGACGACCGCGTCCGAGCTGCGCAAGACCCTCGGATCCGAGGTCGCGATCACCATCGTCGACCCGCGTCCCTACATGACCTACGCCCCCTTCCTCCCCGAGGTCGGCGGCGGCTCGATCGATCCGCGCAACGTCCTCGCGCCCCTGCGCAAGGTCCTCGCCGGCACCAAGGTCGTGACCGGCTCGGTGTCCCAGATCCGCTCGGCCGAGAACACCGTCGTGGTGACCACCGAGGACGACAGCAAGCTCGAGATCGCCTACGACTACCTGGTCGTCGGCCTGGGCGCCGTCCCGCGTCTGCTCCCGATCCCCGGCCTGGCCGAGAACGCCATCGGCTTCAAGCAGGTCGAGGAGGCCGTGGCCGTGCGCGACCGCATCCTCGCCAACCTCGCAGAGGCGGCGTCCACCAAGGACCCCAAGGTCCGCAAGCGCCTGCTCACCTTCACCTTCATCGGCGGCGGCTTCGCCGGCGGCGAGGCCATCGCGGAGACCGAGGACATGGTCCGCGATGCTCTGCGCTACTACCCTGACCTGCACGCCTCCGACATCCGCTTCGTGCTCGTCGACGCGGCGCCCTTCGTGTTCCCTGAGCTCACCGAGGACCAGCGCGCCTACGTGCTGAACCAGCTGCGCGAGCGCGGCATCGAGGTCAAGCTCGAGACCTTCCTGAACTCGGCCGAGAACGGCGTCATCAAGACCTCCGATGGCGACGAGTACGAGACCGGCCTGCTGGTCTGGAACGCCGGCGTGAAGCCGAACCCGGTCCTCGGCGATGCGGAGTCCTCGGATCTCCCCACCGTCACCGAGCGCGGCCCCCTCATGGGCAAGCTCGAGGCCCTCGCGGATCTCCGCGTCAACGGCACCGACGGCCCGCTGGACAACGTCTTCGCCGCCGGCGACTGCGCCGCCGTGCCGGACCTCGCCTCGGGCGAGGGTAAGTTCTGCCCGCCGAACGCCCAGCACGCCGTGCGCCAGGGCAAGCGGGTCGCGGACAACATCGCCCGCTCCGTGCAGGGTCGTCCGCTGGTGGACTACTACCACAAGAACCTCGGCGTCATGGCGACCCTGGGCATGTACAAGGGCGTCGGCCGGCTGATGCTGGGTGACAAGGAGATCGACGTGCGCGGCGTGCCGGCGTGGGCCATGGCCCGTGCCTACCACGTTTACGCCATGCCGACCCTGGGGCGGAAGGCCGCGGTCCTCGCGGGCTGGGCCACCACCCTGATCTCGCGCCGCGACATCATCGGCATCCCTGAGACCACCACCCCGCGCGCCGCCTTCGAGTACGCGGCGAACTCGGGCAAGAAGAAGTGATCGGAGCGCTCCCGCCGCGCTGAGGCGCGGAGGAGCGCACCGTCTCGACGGCACCGTCGCACCCTCGGGTGCGGCGGTGCCGTTCGTCGTGGGGGCTGCAGCGCGCGTTGACCGGGTCGAGAATCCTCGAGTACGCTCGCAAATGCGAGCAAACGAGCAGAATCGCGCAGTCACGATGAGTCGCGCGGCGCCGAGGTCGGCCCCGGGAGGAGCACCGCATGCAGGTCCACATCGTCCCCGACGCCGCCGCCGGCGGAGCGCTCGTCGCCGACCTCTTCGAGGAGGTCATCCGCGAGGCGGGGGAGGCGGGCGCGGTCCTCGGACTCGCCACCGGGTCCTCTCCGCTGACCGCCTACGCGGAGCTGATCCGCCGCCACCGCGAGCGAAGGCTCTCCTTCGCGCACTCCCGCGCCTTCACACTCGACGAGTACGTGGGACTGTCGGGCGATCATCCCCAGAGCTACCGGCGCTTCATCCACGAGCACCTGGTCGATCAGGTCGACCTGCCCGCCTCCGCCGTCGACACCCCGGACGGCGTCGCCGCGGACCCCGACCTCGAGGCGATCGCCTACGAGCGCCGACTGCAGGATGCGGGCGGTGTGGACCTCCAGATCCTCGGCATCGGCTCGAACGGGCACATCGCCTTCAACGAGCCGGGCAGCGATCGGGCCTCTCGCACCCGGGTGGTGGATCTCGCGCCGTCGACGATCGCGGACAACGCCCGCTTCTTCGACGACCCCTCCCAGGTGCCGGTGCGTGCCATCAGCCAGGGCCTCGGCACCCTCGCCGAGGCGCGGCGCATCGTGCTCACCGCGAGCGGCAACGGGAAGGCGGAGGCCATCGCCCATCTGCTGGAGGGCGAGATGACCGACCAGTGGCCGGCGACCGCGCTGCAGCAGCATCCGCAGGTCACCGTGGTCGTGGACGAGGCAGCCGCGTCCCGGCTGACGCGGTCCGACGCACGTCACAGCTGAGGGGACGGCTCGGGGGAGAGGGGCGCGCTCGCTGCCGGATACGATCGCAGCCATGCAGCAGGCAGATCCCCACCCCTCCTCGGCGCCCGAGGCGCCCACGCCGGTCGCTCCGCGCTCCGGTCTCGACCGCTTCTTCCGTCTCAGCGAGCGTGGCTCGACCGTCCCTCGCGAGATCCGCGGCGGCCTCGTCACCTTCTTCTCGATGTGCTACATCGTGGTGCTCAACCCCCTGATCATCGGGACCGTCCCGGACTCCCAGGGCAACTATCTCGGAGGCGGCACGGAGCCGAACCTCGCCGCGGTCGCCGCCGGCACCGCTCTCATCGCGGGCCTGCTGAGCGTGCTCATGGGAGCGTGGGCCAAGTTTCCCCTCGCCCTCGCCGCTGGGCTCGGCCTCAACGCCTATCTCGCCTACTCGGTCGTGTCCCTGCCCGGCATGACCTGGCCCGGCGCGATGGGACTGGTGGCGATCTCCGGCCTGCTGATCCTCGTGCTCGTGATGACCGGCTTCCGCAAGGCGGTCTTCGATGCGGTGCCGCCCTTCATGAAGACCGCGATCAGCGTCGGCATCGGCCTGTTCATCGCGTTCATCGGCCTCTACAACGCCCGCTTCGTCACCCACGCGGCGGGGACGCCCGTGCAGCTCGGCAACGACGGCTCGCTGACCGGGTGGCCGACGCTGGTCTTCGTCGTCGGCCTGATCCTGATGTTCGTGCTCTGGGTGCGCAGGGTGCCCGGCGCGATCCTGATCGCGATCCTCGTCGCCACGACGCTCGCGGTCATCCTCGAGGCGGTCAAGGGTCTCGGCGCGTACTCCGACGGCTCCTTCGCCCCGGAGAACCCCAGCGGCTGGTCGATGAACGTGCCCGCGCTCGAGGGCTCGCCCATCGCACTGCCGGACTTCTCGACGCTGTTCCACGTCGACTTCCTCGGCGGCATCCAGGCCGTGGGCGTGATCGGCGCCTTCGTCATCGTCTTCTCGCTGCTGCTGGCCGACTTCTTCGACACCATGGGCACGATGGTCGCCGTCGCGACCGAGGGCGACCTGCTGGACGAGAAGGGCGACATCCCCTACTCCCAGCGCATCCTCGTCGTGGACTCCCTCGGCGCCTTCGGCGGCGGTATCGGCGGTGTCTCCTCGAACACCAGCTTCGTCGAGTCGACCTCGGGGGTCGCCGATGGCGCGCGGACCGGTCTCGCGGCCGTGACCACGGGTCTCGCCTTCCTGCTCACCACCTTCCTCGCACCGCTGGTGGAGGCGGTCCCCTACGAGGCGGCCACCCCGGCACTGGTCATGGTCGGCTTCCTGATGATGACCACGGTGACCTCGATCGACTTCCGCGACCCGGAGATCGCCATCCCGGCGTTCCTGACGATCATCCTGATGCCGTTCGCGTACTCGATCACCGTCGGCATGGGCGCGGGCTTCGTGATGTACGTGGTGATCCGGCTCGTGCGCGGCAAAGCCCGGGAGGTGCACTGGCTGATGTACGTCATCGCCGCCCTGTTCATCGCCTACTTCCTCCGCGGTGCGATCGAGGGTCTCCTGCTGTGACCGCCGGCGACCCCACCGCGGAGCTGGCCGCCGACCTGCGTCGCTCGCTGCTGGTCTCCTCCCGGGTGCTGCGCTCGCGCACGTCCTCGGAGGAGATCTCGGCCTCGCAGTTCTCGGTCCTCGCCTATCTCCAGCGGGAAGGGGACGCCACCCCGGGCGTGCTCGCCGATTTCGAGCGCGTCACCCCTCCGGTCATGACCCGGATGCTCCGCCGGCTCGAGGACGCCGGACACGTCACGCGGTCGGCGCATCCACGGGACGGGCGCCAGGTGCTGGTGACCCTCACCGATCAGGGCCGACGCCTCGTCGAGACCGGGCGCGCCGAGCGCGACGCCTGGCTCCGCTCCCGGATCGCGACCGCAAGTCCGGAGGACGGGGAGATCCTGCGCCGTGCGGCGCAGATCCTGCGCGAGCTCCTCGTCGAACACCGCGACTGACCGGGCACCGCGCAGCGGACGACGACGGCCGGACCACCCCTCGGGGCGGTCCGGCCGTCGTGTTCCCGGTCTGGGCCGGGGTGGGCGCTGCTCAGGCGGTCGCGTCGAGCACGTGGTCCAGCACGGCGATCAGCGCCTCGGTGTCCTCCACCGTGACCGCGGGGAAGGTCGCGATGCGCAGCTGGTTACGGCCCAGCTTGCGATAGGGCTCGATGTCGACGATGCCGTGCGCCCGCAGGACCGCGGTGATCGCGGTCGAGTCGATGCTCTCGTCGAGATCGAGCGTCGTGACGACCTGCGAGCGGGCGGCGGGATCGGACACGAAGGGCGTGACCTCCTCGCGACGTGCGGCCCACTGCTGGAGCAGACCGCTTGTGGTGCGGGTCCGCTCGTCGGCCCAGGCCAGCCCTCCCTGCTCGAGCATCCAGTCGATCTGCTCAGCAAGGAGCACGAGGGTCGCGACCGCGGGGGTGTTGAGCGTCTGGTCCTTGCGGGAGTTCTCGATCGCGCTGGTGAGAGACAGGAACGACGGGATCCAGCGGGATCCGTCCGCTGCGAGGCGCTCGGCGCGGGCGATGGCGGCGGGGGAGAGGAGCGCGAGCCAAAGACCTCCGTCGGAGGCGAAGGACTTCTGCGGGGCGAAGTAGTACGCGTCAGCCTGGGAGACGTCGACGGACACCCCGCCGGCTGCGGACGTGGCATCGATCAGGACCAGCTGGTCCTCGCCGGCCCCGGAGGGCCGGACCACCGGGGCCATCACACCGGTCGAGGTCTCGTTGTGCGGCCAGGCATAGGCGTCGACATCGGCCGAGGCCACGGCGGCGGTGAGGGAGCCCGGGGCGGCGGAGAGGACCTCCGGCTCCTCGAGGTGCGGAGCACCCGTCGCCTCGGCCGCGAACTTCGAGGAGAACTCGCCGAAGGTCAGGTGCTGGGAGCGCGAGGCGATCAGACCGTAGGCAGCCACATCCCAGAAGGCGGTGGAACCACCGTTGCCGAGGACCACCTCGTAGCCCTCGGGCAGCGAGAAGAGCTCGGCGAGACCCCTACGGACACGAGCCACCTGCTGCTTGACCGGCGCCTGCCGATGGGAGGTGCCGAGCACGGTGCGGGAGAGTCCGGAGAGGGCCTGCACCTGGGCGTCGCGGACCCGCGAGGGTCCGGAGCCGAAGCGCCCGTCCTGGGGGAGGAGCGCGGCCGGGAGAGTGACGCCGCGGATGGCCTCGGCGCGAGCGGTGCGGGCATCGGACATGAGGTGCTCCTCGGAGGACGACGGACCGGGGCCGGGGTTCCGGCGGCGGGCGGTCACCATCCTGCCAAAGAGAGGTCGGGACGAGATCGGTGGTCCGTCCCTGACAGCGGGAGCGTGGGAGGATCTGCCCCATGAGTCGCGCAGATCTGAAGAAGCAGCCTTATGACGTCGCCGGGATGTTCGACAGCATCGCCGGGCGCTACGACCTCATGAACGATCTGGCAGCGTTGGGACAGGTGCGCCTGTGGCGGGGCGCCATGGTGGAGGCGCTCGGACTCGAGGAGATCGCCGTCGACGGTGAGGCACGGGTCCTGGATCTCGCCGCCGGCACGGGGACCTCCTCGGCGGCGATCGCGCGGGCGGGGGCAAAGGTCGTGGCCGCCGACTTCTCGCTGGGAATGATGTCCGAGGGCCGACGCCGCGGGGCGCCCGTGCCCTTCGTCGGCGCCGATGCCCAGCACCTCCCCTTCGCGGATGGCTCCTTCGACGCCGCCGTCATCTCCTTCGGCCTGCGCAACGTGCAGGATCCGCGGCAGGGCCTGGCCGAGATGGCTCGCGTGGTGCGCCCCGGGGGACGGGTGGTCGTCTGCGAGTTCTCGACGCCGACCTCCCCCCTCTTCCGCACGGTGTACGAGAGGTACCTGCTGCGGGCGCTGCCGGCCGTCGCGCGCCGAGTGGCCACCAGCGCCGACGCCTACGACTACCTGGCGGAATCGATCCTCAACTGGCCGGACCAGACGCAGCTGCGCGGCTGGTTCCGGGACGCGGGCCTGGTCCGGACCCAGTTCCAGAACCTCTCCGGGGGGATCGTGGCCCTGCACCGGGGCGTCGTGCGCCACATTTGACGGGTGCTCAGGGGGTCGCCACCAAGGGATTCCGGGGTGAGGTCCGGCCTATCAAGCCGGTTCTCCCGTCAAACTCCCGCGATCGCACGCCTCTGACCTGGGCTTTTGTAGATCAGACAGGAATGTGGCGCAGGACACCCCAGAAAAGGCCGTTCTGGCTTGACGGTCCCCCCGGATCCCCGTAATGTTCTTCCTCGTGCCCAGCAGAACGGGACAGCGAGAAGGTCGAGAGACCGGACAGCGAAACCGGCACTGAGCAGGCACTTCGGATCTCTCCGAAAAGAAGTGAGGCGCGGATCACACCGCACCGAGTTGACAAGGAGAACCGGAAGCCCTAAGTTATAAGGGTTGCCCGAGGCGAAGAGCTGAAAGGCTCGGAACACCGAGTGCGCGTGTTGCTTGATATCTCAATAGCGTGTCTGTTTGTTGATGCCAATATTTTAAGTTGGCAAACATTTTAT
>NZ_JBVDDO010000010.1:0-112364 GCF_055454375.1 Brachybacterium sp. B718/18
GAAGGGAGGGGCCCGTCGCGCGACGGGCCCCTCTTTTCACGCCTCCTGCACGAATCCCTCGCCGCCTCGCCGCGCCGGGGGCGGTCCGGTGACCAGGTCGCGCGCTACGATCGGGAGGGCGACCGGCCCCTCATCCTGGGGCGACCGACTGGACAGCGAAGGACCACCGTGGGGATCTTGGATCGGATCGAGCGCGGCCTCGACCGCGGCGTGACGAGCGTGTTCTCGCGCGGCGGCGGGCAGCTGAAGCCGCTCGACCTCGCGCAGGGGCTCAAGCGCGAGTGCGACGACCAGATCCAGGTGCTCGACCGCACCCGGACCCTCGCCCCCAACGTCTACACGGTCTACCTCCACTCCCAGGACTACGACCGCTTCGACTCGTGGCAGGACACCCTGCTCGACGAGCTGCAGCGGGTGGTCATGGAGCACGCCGACAAGCAGCGTTACATGTTCGTGGGTGCGGTCTCGGTGGACCTCGAGCGCGACGACGAGGTCCGTGCGGGCCGCTTCGAGACCGAGTCCCGCACCGAACGGGGCTCCGTCGCGCCTGCGACCGGCGCCGCGCAGTCCGCCTCGGGCGGCAACCCGATCATCGAGATCGACGGCCAGCAGTACCTGCTCACCGGGCCGGTCACCGTGATCGGGCGCGGGGGCGACGCGGACATCATCCTCGAGGACACCGGCGTCTCCCGGCACCACCTCGAGCTGCGGGCCGATGTCGACGGCGCCCTCGTGGCGACGGACCTCGGCTCGACGAACGGCACCTTCGTCGACGGCGAGCGGATCCGCACGCCCGTCACCCTCCACGACCGGTCGCTGCTGAAGATCGGGCGCACCCGGCTGACCGTGCTGCTCCCCGCGGCCGGTCAGGCCCAGTGGTGAGCGGCCGATGAGCGAACTGACCCTGATCGCGCTGCGCCTGGGCCTGGTCCTGGCGCTGTGGCTGTTCGTCGTCGCGGTCGTGCTGGTGCTGCGCAACGACCTCTTCGGCACCACCGTCGTGACCCGGTCGAGCAAGGACCCGCGCCGGGACCAGCGCCCCGCGAGCACCCTGCCCGCCGATCCGTCCGCCCGCACGGGCGCCGACGGCAGCGCACGCACCGATCCCGAGGTCACCCAGGCGGCCATGGTGGTCACGGCCGGTCCGCTGCGCGGCACCTCCCTGACCCTGGGCTCGACCCCGATCCTGATCGGCCGCGCCCCCGAGTGCACCCTGGTGCTCGACGACGACTACGCCTCCAACCGGCACGCTCGCGTGTTCCAGCGGGAGGGCGAGTGGATGGTCGAGGACCTCGGGTCCACCAACGGCACCCTGGTCTCGGGCCGGCGCATCGAGGGCGCCGTCCCCTTCCGCCCGGGCGCCCAGGTGCGGATCGGCCGCACCGAGATCGAGCTGAGACGAGGACCGCGATGAGCATCGCCCTGCGCTACGCCGCCCGCTCCGATGTGGGCCTCGTCCGCTCCAACAACCAGGACTCCGGCTACGCCGGCAGCCACCTGCTGGTGGTGGCCGACGGCATGGGCGGTCACGCCGGCGGGGACGTCGCCTCCTCGGTCGCGATCGGCCGCCTCGCCCGCCTCGATTCCGACACCCCCGCCTCCGACATCGTCGCCTCCCTCGAGGAGACGGTGCTCGACGCGAACCAGGAGATCCTGCGCCGCGCCCGGGACGAGCCGCAGCTGCGCGGCCTCGGCACCACCATCACCGCCCTGCTGCGGGCCGAGGGCAAGTTCGCCCTGGCCCACATCGGGGACTCCCGCGCCTATCTGCTGCGGGACGAGGAGACGGTGCAGGTCACCAAGGACCACACCTTCGTCCAGCGCCTGCTCGACGAGGGCCGCCTCACCGAGGACGAGGCCGAGCGCCATCCGCAGCGCTCGGTGCTGATGCGCGTGCTCGGCGACGTCGACGCGGAGCCGGAGCTGGACCTCTCCCTGCGCCCGGCCCATCCCGGGGACCGCTGGATGCTCTGCTCCGACGGGCTCTCGGGCCTCGTCTCCCTCGACACCATCGACGCGACCCTCAAGGCGATCGAGGACCCGGGCGAGTGCGCCGACGAGCTCGTGCAGCTGGCCCTCAAGGGCGGCGGACCGGACAACATCACCTGCATCATCGCGGACGTGGTCGACCTGGACGACCTGCCCCGCGGGGCCGCGGCCCCGTCGACGACCCCGCAGATCGTGGGTTCGGCGGCGCGGAACCGGCACGCCCCGACGAGCGCCTCCGGCCCCGCCGCGAAGGCCGCGGCCCTGACCCGCGAGTCCCCGGACATCCCCTACGAGGACGAGGACTTCAGCGAGGAGGAGCCGCCGCGGCGCAGCCCCTGGCCGGCCCTCGCCGCAGTGATCCTGCTCCTCGCCCTGATCGGCGGGGCGCTCGGCGCCGGCTACGCCTGGAGCCAGCGCCAGTTCTACGTGGGCACCAACGGCACCCATGTCGTGATCTACCAGGGGATCGCCCAGGACCTCGGGCCGATCTCGCTGTCCGAGCCGCTCGAGGTCACCGACATCGCCCTCGAGGACCTGCCCCAGATCACCCGGGAACAGGTCGAGGCCACCATCTCCGCCGATGACCGGGAGGACGCCGACCGCATCGTCGAGCGGCTCGAGGCGGCCGCCGCGGCCGACGCCCCGCTGCCGGTCCCGGCTCCGGCCCCCTCCGACGGCGGCGGTGCGAGCGACGCGGGCGGGGCCTCCGACGGCGGGACCTCGTAGTGGCCACGATCGTCTCGTACACCGCGCACCCGCGTCGCCTCACCCAGGCGCTGCTCCTGGTGCTCGCGGCGGCGATCGGTCTGGGCGCCTACTCCCTCGTGGCGCTGGGCCGCTACGAGCAGCTGCCCGAGCACCTCGCGACCGTGGCGATCGGCACGGGCGTGCTGATCGTGCTCCTCCAGGTCGCCGTCATGTGGCGCGCCCCCTACGCGGATCCGGTGATCCTGCCGATCGTGGTGCTGCTGAACCTGCTGGGCATCACCGTGATCGAGAGCGTCCACGCGGCCAACGACATCTACGGGATCCGCACCTCGGCGAGCGCCGACCGGCAGATGCTGTGGGCGATCATCGGCGTCGCCCTGTGCATCGCCGTCCTCGTGCTGCTGCGCGACCACCGCCCGCTGCGCCGCTACACCTGGATCAGCGCCGTCGTCGGCGCGATCCTGCTGCTGCTGCCGCTGGCCCCCGTGATCGGCGACTCCCGCAACGGCTCGAAGATCTGGATCAACATCGCCGGGTACAGCTTCCAGCCCGCCGAGCTCGCCAAGATCGCCTTCGCGATCTTCTTCGCCGGCTACCTGGTCTCCCGACGCGACACCCTCGCGCTCGCGGGCCCGAAGGTGCTCGGCATCCAGCTCCCCCGTTGGTCGGACTTCGGACCGATCCTCGTGGCCTGGGGCTTCGCCATGGCCGTGCTGGTCTTCCAGACCGACCTCGGCACCTCGCTGATGTTCTTCGGCCTGTTCGTGGCGATGCTCTACGTCGCCACGGACCGGCTCAGCTGGCTCGTGATCGGCGCGGTCATGTTCCTCCCGCCCGCGGTCTTCGCCGCGACCCAGATGTCGCACGTGCAGACCCGCATCACCTGCTGGCTCGACCCGCTCTCGCGGGAGAACTTCCCCAGCTGCGAGCAGATCGGCCAGGGCCTGTTCGGCTTGGCCAACGGCGGCCTGTTCGGCACCGGGCTCGGGGAGGGGCGGCCCGACGTGGTCCCCCATGCGGAGTCCGACTTCGTCTTCACCTCCTTCGCGGAGGAGATGGGCATGGTGGGCTCCTTCGCCCTGCTGCTGCTGTACCTGCTGCTCGTGCAGCGGGCGCTGCGCGCCGCCGTCGGCATCTCCGACGGCTTCGGCACCCTCCTCGCCGGCGGGCTCGGCTTCGTCCTCGCGCTGCAGGTCTTCGTGGTCGTCGGCGGGCTCACCCGGGTGATCCCGCTGACCGGTCTGACCCTGCCCTTCCTCGCCGCGGGCGGCAGCTCGCTGGTGTGCAACTGGATCATCGCGGGGATCCTGGTGCGGCTCTCGGACGCGGCCCGTCGGCCCGCCGCCCGCCAGGTGCCCGGCGCCGCGGCGCCGCCCGCCCGCCGCGAGGCGGAGGCGAGCGCATGAACAAGCCCCTGCGCCACGTGTGGCTCGTCGTCGGCGTGCTCTTCATGCTGCTGTTCACCTCGACCACCTACTTCCAGGTGATCGCCCAGGACCGGCTGAACGACAATGCGAACAACCGCCGCACCCAGTACAGCGAGTTCGGCCGGCACCGCGGCGCGATCGTCGTGGACGGCACCGCGATCGCGACGTCCCTCGAGTCCGACGACAACTACCGCTATCTGCGCACCTACGATCCGGGCGCGATGTACGCCCCGGTCACCGGCTACTACTCGGTGATCTACGGGTACACGGGTCTCGAGCGGAGCCTCAACGACACCCTCACCGGCTCCGCCGACTCGCTCTTCTACCACCGCATCGCGGACATCCTCTCGGGCCGCGACGGCCAGGGCGCGACCGTCGAGCTGACCCTCGACGCCGGCGCCCAGCAGGCCGCGTGGGACGCGCTCGACGGGCGCCGCGGCGCGGTCGCGGCGATCGACCCGTCCACCGGCGCAGTGCTCGCCCTGGTCTCCTCCCCGAGCTTCGACCCCAACGAGCTGGCCTCCCATGCCGGCGGCTCGGTGCAGGAGGCCTGGGCGGCGCTCAACGACGACCCCGACCGCCCGCTGACCAACCGCGCGATCGCCGGTGACCTGTACCCGCCCGGTTCCGCCTTCAAGCTGGTGGTCGCGGCCGCCGCGCTGGAGTCCGGCGAGTACACCGCGGACACGGTGATCCCCGGTCCGGGCAGCTTCACCCTGCCGAACTCCTCCTCGGTGATGAACAACTTCTCGGGCGGCCGTCAGGACCCCTGCGGCCCCGAGGACCGCTCGAGCCTCGCCGAGGCGCTGCGCCAGTCGTGCAACACCTCCTTCGCCCAGCTGGGCATCGCCGTGGGCGAGCAGCAGCTGCGCGAGACCGCCGAGGAGTTCGGCTTCGGGCAGCGGCTCGAGATCCCGCTCTCGGTGACCCCGTCGACCCTCGGCGAGGAGCTCGACGACGCCCAGCTCGCGACCACCTCGATCGGCCAGTTCGAGACCCGGGTGACCCCGCTGCAGATGGCGATGGTCGCGGCCGGCGTCGCCAACGACGGCGTGGTCATGCAGCCGCAGCTGGTGGAGTCGGTGCGCACCGCGGACCTCTCCACGGTCTCCGAGCTGACCCCGCAGGAGCTGGGCCAGCCGCTGACCGCCGCGAACGCCGCGCAGATGCGCCAGATGATGGTGGGCGTGGTCGAGGACGGCACCGGCACGGCCGCCGCGATCGACGGCGTCGAGGTGGGCGGCAAGACGGGCACCGCCGAGTGGGGCGAGGACCGCGATCCGCACTCGTGGTTCGTGGGCTATGCGAAGGTCGACGGCCGCCAGGTGGCGGTGGCCGTCGTCGTCGAGGAGGGCGGATACGGCTCGCGCACGGCGGCGCCGATCGCCCAGGACGTGATGGAGGCGGTGATCCGAGGATGAGGACCGAACCGGGGCTGGTGCTCGAGGGACGTTACGAGCTGACCTCGCTGATCGCGACCGGCGGCATGGGCCAGGTGTGGAAGGGCCTCGACCGCGAGCTCGACCGCGAGGTCGCGGTGAAGGTGCTGCGCGAGGAGTACGCGGGCGACGAGGGCTTCCTCAAGCGATTCCGCGCCGAGGCCCGGCACACCGCCGCGCTCTCGCACGACGCGATCGCGGCGCTCTACGACTACGGCGAGCTCGACGGCCGCGCCTACATCGTCATGGAGCTCTGCCCCGGCCGACCGCTCTCGGACATCATCGAGGAGAACACGGGGGGCCTGCCCGAGAAGCGGGTCATCTCGGTGCTGATCGACCTGGCCCGGGCGCTGGACGCCGCGCACTCCAAGGGCGTCGTGCACCGCGACGTGAAGCCCGAGAACGTGCTCGTGGACGAGACGCGCGACTGGGCCGTGAAGATCACCGACTTCGGCATCGCCCGCAGCAAGGACCAGGCCCGCCTGACCAAGACCGGGCTGGTGATGGGCACCGCCCAGTACCTCTCCCCCGAGCAGGCGATGGGCAAGCAGGCCACCTCGCTCTCGGACATCTACGCGCTCGGGATCGTGGCCTACGAGATGCTGGTCGGCCACCGCCCCTTCACCGGCTCGAGCCAGGTGGAGATCGCGATGGCGCAGGTCAAGCAGCAGCCGAAGGAGCTGCCGGACTCCGTCGGCGCCGATCTGCGCAAGCTGGTGATGATGTCGCTCGCAAAGGCGCCCGCGAACCGGCCCCGCTCGGCGGCGGCGGTCGCCCGGATCCTCGAGGCGATCCAGCGCGGCGTCGAGCCCCGCTTCACGACCGGCGCGATCCCCGTCACCCGGGTCGAGGACCACGACTGGACCGGGGAGAACGCCCTGCAGCGCCGGGACGGCGAGGGCTCCGGCGGCGCCTCCGGCGGGCCGACCCGCACCGCGGCGATGCCGCTGCCCATGTCAGGTCGCGGCCGCGGGATCCGGCACCGCTCCGGTCCGTCGGCCCGGTCGGCCCCCTCGGGGGTCTCGGCGAGCTCCGCGGGCGGCGCCCCGCGCTCGCGCTCGGCCGCCACGGTCCGCTCGGCGGCTTCGCCCTCCCCCGTCCCGTCGGAGCCCCGCCCCGCGGCGGATCCGGCGCTGCGCGGCGCGGACCGGGCGTTCACGGCGGGCTCCTTCGACGCGGTGGACACCGCCGCCTCCGGGCGGACCACCCGCGGCACCTCGACCGGTCGCCGGCTCGGCCCGTTCTCGGTGCCCGGCCTGATCCTGCTGGTGCTGCTGGTGGTGGTGATCGCCGGGGCGGTCGCCGCGGGGCTCGGGCTGCTGCCCCTCGGCGAGCTCGGCGCGGCAGGGACGGGGGCCGGCGACGGTGCCGGACCGATGACGAGCGGACAACTGTCAGCAACTACGATGGTCGGATCAGCCGTGGAGGACCACGGCACGAGGTCAGGTGTTCTGTGAGCGAAGAGAAGGTGGTCCTGGGCGGCCGCTACACCCTGGGGAGGATCCTGGGGAACGGTGGCATGGCCGAGGTGTTCCTCGCGGAGGACACCCGACTGCACCGCACGGTCGCCGTGAAGGTGCTGCGCTCCGATCTGGCGCGCGATGAGAGCTTCCAGGAGCGGTTCCGGCGGGAGGCGCACAGCGCCGCCTCGCTGAACCACCCCTCGATCGTCGCCGTGTACGACACGGGCGAGGAGAAGCAGACCACCGTGACGGGGGCCGAGATCTCGATCCCGTACATCGTCATGGAGTACGTGCACGGCACGACCCTGCGCGAGCACATCTCCCCCGAGCAGCCGATGGACGCGCACCGCGCCGGGGAGATCATGGCGGCGCTGCTCAGCGCGCTCGAGTACTCGCACCGCGCCGGCATCGTGCACCGCGACATCAAGCCCGGCAACGTGATGATCACCGACTCCGGCCAGGTGAAGGTGATGGACTTCGGCATCGCCCGCGCGATCGCCGACGCCACCAGCGCGATGACCGCGACCCAGGCCGTCATGGGCACCGCCCAGTACCTCTCCCCCGAGCAGGCGCGCGGCCAGCTGGTCGACGCCCGCTCCGACATCTACTCCGCCGCGTGCGTCATGTTCGAGATGCTGACGGGCCGCCCGCCGTTCACCGGCGACACCCCCGTCTCGATCGCCTACCAGCACGTCCGCGAGCAGCCGCAGCCGCCGTCGGCCCTGAACCCGGCGATCACCCCCGCACTGGACGCGGTGATCCTCACGGGCCTGGCCAAGGACCGCGAACAGCGCTACCCGAGCGCGGTGGCCTTCTCCCGCGACATCGCCGCGGTCGTGGCCGGTCGCGCCCCCGCCCTGGTGGGCGGTGCGGTGCCGACGGGCGCCGACGGCGAGACGACGACGGTGCTCAGCCCGGTCGACGATGCGACCGAGGCGATCCCGGCCGCGGCGATGACCGGCGTGCTCGGGGCGACCAGCTGGTCCACGGGCCAGCACGCCCCGGTGCGTCAGGGTCCGCCGACGGGGCAGGGCACCGCCGTCGCCGAGGACGAGCGCCGGCGCCGCCCCTGGTGGCTGATCGCGCTGCTGATCGTCGCGGCCCTCGCCGTGATCGGCGCCGCCGCCTGGTTCCTGATGCCCCGCGAGCCCGCGGGGCCCGAGATGGTGCCCGTACCCGACGTGGCCGGCTCCACCGAGGACGAGGCGCGCAGCGCGCTCGACGAGGTGGGGCTGGAGGCGAAGTTCTCGCCGACCGAGTCCGAGGACGTCGAGGAGGGGCTGGCCATCGACACCGATCCGCCCGCCGGACGGGAGGTCGAGGTCGGCTCGACGGTGACGGTGAACGTCTCCGCGGGCCCCGAGGCGGTCGAGGTCCCCGACCTCTCCGGCATGACCGAGGAGGAGGCGACCACGGCGCTCGAGCCGCTGGGTCTGACCCTCACGGTCGCCGGCGAGGAGGACGACGCCGAGCGCGAGGCCGGGCAGATCACCCGCAGCTCGCCGCAGGCCGGCTCCACCGCTCAGCGCGGCGACACGATCGAGGTCACCGTCGCGACCGGCGAGTTCACCGTCCCCGACGTGAGCGGGCTGACCCTCGAGGACGCCACCACGCGCCTCGAGAGCAGCGGCTTCGAGGTCGACTCCACCACCCGCGTCGATGCCGAGGCGACGGCCGGGACCGTTGTCTCGCAGACCCCGCCCTCGAACGGCAAGGCCCCCGTCGGATCGACCGTGGCGCTCGTGATCGCGGAGGCCCCCGGGCCGGCGACCGTCCCGAACGTGACGGGTCGCAGCTACGAGGACGCGAAGACGCTGCTCGAAGATCAGGGCTTCGGGACTTCGCGGACCGTGGAGGCCTCGGACTCGGTCGCCGAGGGCCAGGTGATCCGCACCGAGCCGGGCGCGAACGAGGAGGCGGACCGAGGCACGACCATCGTCATCGTGGTCTCCTCCGGCCCGGAGCCGACGCCCACGCCGACCGAGACGCCGACCGAGACGCCGACGCCGACGCCGACGGAGACGCCCACGACGGATCCGACCACCGAGCCGTCGGCCGGCAACGGCAACGTCAACGGCAACGGCAACGGCAATGAGAACGGCAACGGCAACGGCAACGGGAACGGGAATGAGAACGGCAACGGGAACGGAGCCGGCAATGGCGGCTGAGGGTGCGCGCGCCGCGCGCGTACTGGTGATCGACAATTACGACAGCTTCGTCTACACGATCGTCGGCTACCTGCAGCAGATGGGCGCCGAGACCGTCGTGGTCCGCAACGACGAGGTGCCCGAGGGGCCGGACGGCTCGGTGGACCTCACGGGCTTCGACGGGGTGCTCGTCTCCCCCGGCCCGGGCACGCCCAGCACCGCGGGCCGCGCCCTCGACGTGATCGGCGCCTGCGCCGCGGGTGCCGTGCCGATGCTCGGCGTGTGCCTCGGCCACCAGGCGCTCGGCCAGTACTTCGGCGGCACCGTCGACCATGCGCCGCAGCTGATGCACGGCCGCACGAGCGAACTCACCCATGAGGGTCGCAGCGTCTTCGCAGGCGCCCCCTCGCCGATGACCGCGACTCGTTACCACTCGCTCACCGTGGTGCCGGAGTCGGTGCCGGAGGTCCTCGAGGTCACCGCCCGCACGGCCGACGGGATGATCATGGGCCTCGCCCATCGCGAGCTGCCTCTGCACGGGGTGCAGTTCCATCCCGAGTCGGTGCTCACCGAGAACGGGCACCTGATGCTGGGGCGCTTCCTCGAGCTGTGCGACGGCCGCGACGCCGCCGAACGCTCGGCGGGCCTGAAGCCCCTGATGACCGCTGGCTGAACTCCGGGATCAGGAGCCGGGTGCGGCCCCGACCAGCCCGTCGTTGAACGGCAGGTACGGGGCGAGCGCCGGGAACACCCAGGTGAAGAGCACCGCGACGATCCCCAGCAGGGTCAGCACGGCGAGCACGATGCGCAGCCACAGCGGGCCGGGCAGCAAGCGGAACAGGGCGGCGTACATCAGCTCTCCTCGGCGAGCGCTTCGGGGATCCCGTCGGCGCGATCGGTCCAGTACGCGAACTCGGCGTGCACGATGTAGCGCTCCCGCGCGGAGAACATCGGGTGGCAGGCGGTGAGGGTGAGCATCGCCTGCGTGGGATCCTCGCCGGGGCTGCCCGGCACGGGCGCGATCACCTCGACCTGCGAGGGGTCCACGACCAGGGTCTCGATGACCTCGTAGACGTAGAACGCCTCCTCCGTCTCCACCACGATCGGGTCGCCGACCTCGAGGCGGGCGATGTCCTCGAGGGGGCGACCGTAGGTGTTGCGGTGGCCTGCGACGGAGAAGTTCCCGACCTGGCCGGGCAGCGCGGTCTCGGGGTAGTGGCCCACGCCCTTGACGTTGAGCACCTCCTCGAGGCTCACGCCCTCGGCGAGCGGGACGCTCTCGCGGTCGAAGGCCGGCACGTGCAGGGCACCGAAGACCATCGTGTCCGCGGGCGTCGCGGGGACCGGCGGCGGGCCCTCCTGGCGCGGCGCGATCTGCTGCTGGTCGACCCCGCCCCACTGCTCCTCGAGGCCCGTGAGGATGCCGTCCTGCTCGCGGCCGGCGAGGACGTCGGTCCACCACAGCTGCCAGAGAAGGAACAGGGCCAGCAGCGCCCCGGCGGTGAGCAGCAGTTCGCCGAGCACGCCGACCACGGTCGAGGCGGCACCGCCGCGGCGGCGGGGCGCGCGATGGGTCCCGCGGGTCATTCAGCCTGCTCTCGCCGAGTCGAGCGTGAGGGACCCCTCGAAGGCCGGGAGGGTCGCGGTCTCGAGGGTCTCGACCTTCTCGCCGAGGCCCACGTAGTCCACCCACTCCCGGTACACCTGCACCCCGGGCGCCTGCTCGAGGGCCGCGAGCATCTGGTCGGTCGGTCCGATCACGGTGATCACGAAGGGCGGCGAGTAGACGCGCCCCTCGAGCAGGAGCGTATTGCCCGCGCAGCGGAAGGCGGATCCGTTGACCACCCTCTGGTCCTGCAGCATCATCGCCTCCGCCCCGCCGGCCCAGAGCGCGTTGATGTACGCCTCCATGTCCTGCTGGTGGACCACGAGATCGTCCGGCTCCAGTCCCTCCCGGGTGCCGATCGCCCCCTCGGGGGCGTCGGTGAGGGTGATGCGCAGGGCCGGTCCGGACACCTCGCTGAGGCCGACGGCGTCGCCGACCCGCTCGGTGCGCTGCTGCACGGAGGCGCCGCCCGAGTCCTCGCGCAGGGACTCGATCTCGGCGCGCTTGTCCGCGTTGTCCTCGGTGAGCCGCTCGATGGTGCGTCCTCGCTCACGCAGCACCCCGGCGACGTCCCCGGACTCGTCGCGGATCGAGCCGCCGCCCGAGAGCCGGCCGGTGGTCGCGAAGAGCACCCCGCACAGCACCATGACCAGGGCGACGCCGAGCCGCCCGGGGCGGGGGGTGCGCCTGGTCGGGTTCGGGCCGTCCCCGTCCGCGTCCTGCGCCATGGGCCCCTCCTCGCGTCGCGCCCTCGGTGAACCACCATTACCCTAGGCCACAGTCCGCACCTGTGGACCCGCGCGGAGCGCCGCGCGTCCGGCCGCCCCGAGGAGCACCGTTTTCATGGCCAGGAGCACGAGGAAGTCGTCCGTCCGCGGGAAGTCCGCGAGGAGGCGCCCCGCGAGCACGGCGAAGGCCGTCCCCGCGGAGTCCCCGGCGGAGGAGACTGATCTCGACGAGCTCGATGAGCTGCCGCAGACGGACGAGCCGGACGCCGCCGAGCCCTCGGACGGGAAGGACGCCGCGGACCAGAAGAGCGCGAAGAGCTTCCCGGGCGCGAAGAGCGCGAAGGACGGCCCCTCCCGCGCCGGCGGCAAGGACTTAGTCTCGACGAAGGGCGCCGCGGGGAAGAAGGCGGGGGCGAAGAAGGCCGCCGACACGAAGAGGGCGGGCGCGAAGAGCTCCACCGACCGCCCCCGCGGCGGCGAGGTCGCCGAGAAGGCGAAGGACTCCACCCGCACCGGCGCGAAGAAGGCCGCGGCCCAGGAGAGCCGGCGCGGCCCGCGCCGCGTCGCCACGGTCACCCAGAACCCGCGCTGGCTGGTGCCGGCCGCCCTCACCTTCCTGCTGCTGGGGCTGTGCTACCTGGTCACCTTCTACCTGACCTCGGGGCAGCTGCCCCTGCCGATCGGCGACTGGAACCTCGCGGTGGGCTTCGGCGCGCTGATGGTCGGCGGCGGCATGTTCATGTTCTGGAAGTAGCCCTCTCCGGCGCCCGGCCCGGGCTCCTGCCTGCCGGTCCCTGCTCCCGCCGCTCGCCCGCGGCGATCCCCCGACGGGTATCCTGTGCGAGTGCCCCACATCACGGTGGGCGCTGACCTGCACACCGCATGATCCCCGGGGGAGACCATGACCACCAACTCGGTGCGGCGCCGTCTGGCAGCCGTCCTCGTCCTGCCGTTGCTGCTGGTGCTGGCCGGCTGCGGCCGCTTTACCGCCGACTTCGAGGTCTCCTCGGCCGAGAGCATGACGCTCAGCTTCGACATGGCGGTCGATCCGACCTATCTCGAGGGCACCTACTCCTCCGCCGAGGAGATGTGCGCGGACACCGAGGAGGGCGAGTTCGCCCCCGGCGCCGAGGCCGTCGAGGTCGAGGCGTACGAGGAGGACGGCCTGTGGGGCTGCCGCGCCTCGGGCCCGGTGGACATGTCCCAGCTGGGCTCCGAGTTCTCCGTGACCGAGGAGGACGGCGAGATCCACCTGACGATCGACATGGGCGACTCCGCGGGGCTCTCCCAGGAGGACCTCGAGCTGGTGTTCGGCGATGCGATCGACGACTTCGAGTTCCGCGTCTCCTTCACCTTCCCCGGCGACGTCATCGAGTCCCGCGGCGGGACGATCGACGGCAACACCGTCACCTACACCGACGTCATCGACTTCACCCAGGGCGTGGACATCACCGCCGAGGCCGGCGGCGGCTTCGGCTGGCTGATCATCGTCATCGTCGTGGTCGTGCTCGGCTTCCTGCTGCTGCTGGCGATCGCCGCAGTCATCTTCTTCGTGATGCGCAGCCGCAAGAAGGGTGGCTCCGGCACCCCGGGCGCCCCCGGCGGCTACGGCGGCGTCCCGGCCGCCCCGATGGCCCCGTCGGCGCCGCAGAGCCCCGCCTTCGGGCAGTCCCCGCCCCCGGCCCCGCAGCAGGGCCAGGGCCAGCAGTGGGGCCAGTCCTCGCCGCCCCTCGCCCCGCCCGCGCCGCAGCAGCCGCAGCAGCCCTGGGGCCAGCCGGGTCAGCAGGGCCAGCAGGGTCAACAGGGTCAGCAGCCGTGGAACCAGCAGCCCGGCCAGAACCCGCATTCCGGCCAGAACCAGAACCCGGGTTGGTGAGTCCGGGGCCGGTGCGCCGCCGGACCTCCCGCGCTCGTGTGAGCAGGGTCATGGGTCGCGGATTGGCGTCCGACCAGCCGAGGTACTAGTATCGGTGAGGTCGGTTTGACCGGCAGGCGCCCGTAGCTTAACGGATAGAGCATCTGACTACGGATCAGAAGGTTGGGGGTTCGAATCCCTCCGGGCGCACCACGGGAGCCCCGGTCCGACGAGAGTCGGGCCGGGGCTCTTCCCGTTCGTCGATCGCACGTCGACCCGTCGTCGGGCTCCCCCGACCGGAGGAGGGGCCGCCATGAGGATCTCGGCCAAGGCCGACTATGCGGTGCGCGCCGCCGCGCAGCTCGCCGCCGCGGCGGACGGCCGCACCACCGCCGCGGACGCCCTCGCCCTCGCCCAGGACGTGCCCGCCCGCTTCCTCGAGGGGATCCTCGGGGATCTGCGCCGCCAGGGCCTGGTCACCAGTCGTCGCGGTGCAGGCGGCGGCTACGTGCTGGCCCGTCCCGCCGCCGAGATCACCGTGGCCGACGTGATCCGGGCGGTCGACGGCCCCCTCGTGTACGTACGCGGGGAGCGCCCGCACCAGCTCGAGTACACCGGCCCCGCCGAGGACCTCCCCGAGGTCTGGGTCGCCCTGCGGGCGAGCGTGCGCAACGTCCTCGAGCAGGTCACCCTCGCCGACCTCGTGGCGCATGAGCTGCCGCGCTCGGTCCGTGCGCTGACCGCCGCCGAGGAGGCGTGGCAGAACCGCTGAGCGCATAAGCTCCGCTTCGAGTACCCCATATGTCTCACGATGACCGGGGGACTTGATTCCGACCATTCCGGTCGGATTAACTTCCTTCGTGCGGACGGTCCGCATCCCTCCCGGAAGGAGTCGCGACATGAGACGACTCGTCCTGCTCGCCCTGGTCGGCCTCGCGGCCCAGCTCGTCGACGGCAGCCTGGGCATGGCCTACGGGGTCACCTCCACCACGCTGCTCCTCGCGATCGGCACCAACCCCGCCTCCGCCTCCGCGACCGTGCACCTGGCCGAGATCGGCACCACCCTCGCCTCGGGCGCCTCGCACTGGCGCTTCGGCAACGTGGACTGGAAGGTCGTGCGGCGCATCGCGCTGCCGGGCGGGATCGGAGCCTTCCTCGGCGCGACCTTCCTCGCGAACCTCTCCACCGAGGTCGCCGCTCCGCTCATGAGCGGCATCCTGCTCGCCCTCGGCGTCTACGTGCTGCTGCGCTTCACCGTCAAGGGCATCGACCGGCGCAACCTGGGCAAGCCCCTGCGCCGCCGCTTCCTCACCCCGCTGGGTCTCGTCGCCGGCTTCATGGACGCGACGGGCGGCGGCGGCTGGGGGCCCGTCGGCACTCCCGCGCTGCTCGCGAGCGGCCGCATCGAGCCGCGCAAGGTGGTCGGCTCGATCGACACCAGCGAGTTCGTGGTCTCGGTCGCCGCCTCGCTCGGCTTCCTCATCGGCCTCGGCACCGCGGGCATCGACCTGGCCTGGGTCCTGGCCCTGCTCGTGGGCGGCCTGATCGCCGCCCCGATCGCGGCCTGGCTGGTGCGCCTCGTGCCGCCGCGGGTGCTCGGCTCCGCCGTCGGCGGCGTGATCGTGCTGACCAACACGCGCACCATCCTGCGCAGCGACCTCGTCGGCGCCGCCCCCGCCGTCGTCACGGCGGCGCTGATCGCCGTGGCCGTCGTCTGGGCCGCGGCCGTCACCTGGTCGATCCGCGCCCACCTGCGCGACCGCGCCGCGCTCGATGCCGAAGCGGAAGCCCTCGAGGCGGCCTCGCGCGACGAGGCCGCCCTCGACAGGGCCCGCTGAGCCCCTCCCCTGACTCAGCGGCGGGCGGCGATCGCCTCCCGCACGGAGCCCCAGCCCTGCAGGATCTCCCGCGCCTCGGGGTCCGCCTCCGCGGCGATCGCCTCGGTGCCGGCCTCTTCGAGCAGATCGTCGACCACGACCCGCCCGCCTCGCTCGACCGAGGCCACCGCGGCCTCGACCATCGCGAAGCTGAGGATGTTCTCGTGCACCGCGCACATCGGCGTCCGGCCCTCGCGCAGGGAGGTCACGAACTCGATGATCGAGGCGTCGATCTGGTCCGGCTCCGGGGTCTGCATCGCCTGGTCGATCGCGGTCTGCAGCGCGGCGGTCTCCGCCTCGTCCTCGGTGCCCAGCTGCGGGGTGCCGCGGCCGTCCCAGGTGGCCGAGCCGTGCTCGGCCCCGATCCGCCACTCGCTGTTCCAGAAGGTCGGCAGCCCGCGCGCGTTCCACGAGCCGTTGTAGACGAAGAGCGAGCTGGTGCCCTCCCCGTCGGCCATCTCGAAGGTGCAGGTCACGGTCGCGTCCCCGGCGTACACGCTCCACTGCGGGCTCGCGCCGATCGCGGTGACCGCGACCGGATCGGTCCCCGTGATGTAACGAGCCGTGTCGAAGGCGTGGATGCCCATGTCGCGCAGCAGCGGATGCTGCTGGGTGCGGCGGAAGCCCTCCATCTCCGTGAACAGGGAGAAGAAGGCGCTGGTCAGGGCCGTCGGACCGTGAGCCGAGACGAAGCGCTTGAGCTCCCGCACCTGTGGGAAGAAGCGCCGCGACTGGGACACCATGAACGGCACCCCGGTCAGCTCCGCATGCGCCATCAGGCTCAGCGCCTCCGGCAGGGTCTCGGTGACCGGCTTCTCGCCGAGCACCGGGATCCCGGCGTGGAGGGCCTTGACGGTCACCGGATGGTGGGCGACCGGCACCGTCGGGTTGATGAGGATCTCCGCGCCCAGCTCGACGGCGAGGTCGACCCCGTCGGTGCCGACGGCCACGGCCGACGGGTCGGCGACGCCCGACTGGGCGATCGCCTTCTCCGGGAGGCCCTCGGAGAGGTCGGCGACGCCCACCAGCTCGGTGACGGGGCTGGCGGCGATCACCCGGGACCACCACTGCCCCATCCCACCGGCGCCGACGACGACGGCCCGCAGCGGGGCGGCGTCACCGGCGCCGGCGAGCGCGGCGTTCGGATCGGCGATGTTGGGGGCCGGAGCGGTGCGGAGATCAGATGACACGCGTGACTCCCTCGGCCTCGTCGCCGCGGAACCAGTCGCGGGGGGCGTTGGCGATCTTGATCGGCGCGGCCTCGCGCTCCTCGGGGCGCGCCCACACCGCGGCGTTGGCGAGCACCCGCTGGATCTCCGCCTGGTGGTAGACGGGGTACTCCTGGTCGCCGGGGCTGAAGTAGAACACCTTGCCCTTGCCGCGACGGAAGACGCAGCCCGAGCGGAACACCTCGCCGCCCGTGAAGGAGCTGACGAACACGAGCTCGTCCGGGGCGGGGATGTCGAACATCTCGCCGTACATCTCCTGGGCGGGGACGATCAGGGGATGCGGGACTCCGCGGGCGATCGGGTGGGAGCCGTTGACGGTCCACACCCGCTCCTCCTCGCCCTCGTTGCGCCACAGCAGGTTGCAGGTGGTGCCCATGAGGGCCTTGAATACCTTCGAGTAGTGGGCGGAGTGCAGGGGCAGCAGGCCCATGCCCTCGTGGACGCGGCGCACGACGCGCTCGACGACCGCGTCGGGCACGTCCTCGTGCGCCATGTGCCCCCACCAGGTCAGCACGTCGGTCTCGGCGAGGACCTCCTCGGAGAGGGACTCCTCGATGTCGTCGAGCAGGGCGATGCGCACCTCGGCGGCGACGCCGTCCTCGGCGAGCACCCGGGTGAGGCCCTGCGCGATGGTGGTGT
The DNA here is from genome assembly GCF_055454375.1 of Brachybacterium sp. B718/18. Taxonomy (NCBI): domain Bacteria; kingdom Bacillati; phylum Actinomycetota; class Actinomycetes; order Micrococcales; family Dermabacteraceae; genus Brachybacterium; species Brachybacterium sp. B718/18. Next base: position 17,108 of record NZ_JBVDDO010000010.1, read on the forward strand.
GCATGCCCTCGGGATAGATCTCCTGCACCCGGGGGTCGACCTTCTCGTGGCGGTTCTCGCCGTACACGGTGATGCGCAGCGGCGCATCCTTGCTCGCCGTCATTCCAGTCCTCCAGAGGTCTGTGCTCCGCGTCGGGAACGTTCCCGGCGCGTTCGGTCCGGCCCATCGTAGGGGCGCGGAGGGCGCGCGTCAGCAGAGGATCGCCGCGTCATCATCACCCGATCGGCGCGACCGCCGGCGGGTTACCAGGAGGTAGAGGAACCGTGACCAAGGCGTGACCGACGCCTCATATCCGCTGGGTTATGGTCGTCCGCAGGTTCCCTCAACGGCGAGGGAACCTGCCCCTCTTCCCCGCGCTCAGCTGGTGCGGGAGCGCTCGAGCAGGCCGTCGCGTTCGGTCCGCTCGCGGAGAGCCTGCGCGGTCTCGCCGTGGACGCGCATCGCCCGCTGGCGGCCCATCGTCCCGCCGAGCACCAGGCCCGCCCCCGGGCCCCAGCGGTACACCACGTCCGTCGCATGGTCGCCCTCGCGCACCTCGAGCTGGGCCGTGAGGTGGAAGGCCCCGCCCGCGAGGGCGCCGAGCAGGATGGTGCGTCCGCGGCTGCCCCGCTCGTAGTCGATCCGCGTGCCGTCCTCGCGCGCGAGGGTCCAGCCGCGGCCCGTGAAGAAGTCTGCGAGCAGGGCGCGCGTCGACGCGCCGTCGCCGCGGAGGGTGAGGATCAGCTGGTCCCCGCGGGGCTGGTTCACGCGACTCCTCCGACGGACGGTCGGGCAGGACCCAGACGGCGCAGCTCGGCGTTGACCAGGTGCGGCTGGTCGCGGTGCTCGTGCGGGTCCCGGCCGGCCCCGAGCGCGAGCGCAATCTGCAGCACGTCGCCGTGCGCGACGAGCACCACGCGGTGGCCGTAGCCGTCGGCGGCGAGCTCGTCGGCCGCGCGGAGCGCCTCGCCGACCCGTGACGCGACGGACTGGACCGGCTCGACGGAGCCGCTCTGCTCCGCGCGCGCGGCGTCGAGCGCCCACACGGCCTCATAGGCCGCCGTCGGACCCTCGTCGTGGACGCCGAAGCCGCGCTCGCGCAGGCGCTCGTCCACCCGCGGAGCCCCCGCGCCGAGCGTGGCCGCGAACACCTCGGCGGTCTCCCGGGCGCGTGCGAAGTCGCTCGTGACCACGATCGTGGAGGCGTCGAACCCGGCCGCTCGAGCCTCCGCGGCGCACTCGTGCACCTGGAACCGACCGCGCGGGGTCAGCCCCACGTCCTGCAGGGCGCGCGTCCCCGGCAGGGAGACGATCACGCCCTCGACGTTCGCGGTCGACTCCCCGTGCCGCAGCACGTGCACCTCGCCCACGGGGTCCTCAGCCCTCGACGACCTTGCCCGGGTTCAGGTTCCGTCCCGGGTCGGTGGCGGCGAAGAGACCCTCGACCATCTTCCGGCCGACGGGTCCGAGATCCTGCTCGATCCACGGCCGGTGCTCGATCCCCACGGCGTGATGGTGGGAGACGGTCGAGCCGAGGTCCACGAAGGTCTGCTGCACCGCGCTCTTGGCCCGGTAGTACTGCTCGAGCGCCTGCTCCTCGGAGGAGTACGGGAAGGCGAACGTGAAGTAGAGGCAGGCCCCGGCGTGGTAGCTGTGCGACATGTGGCAGAACATGAAGCCGGGCAGGTCCTGCTCTGCCTGGGTCCGCTCGAAGGCCTCGTAGACCTTCGAGTGGACCTCGTTGATCGAGCCCCAGGTCGCACCGGTGTCGCAGACGTCGCCGAAGACGCGGTGGTTCAGCAGGAAGTCGCGCAGGTAGGGGGTGTCGAACTTCTTCTGGTCGTACACCTTGCCGACGCTCGCCCCGAGGGTCACGCCGCCGTTGGCCTTGACGATCTTCTTCACGATCGCCTTCTGCTGCTCGACGGACGCCTTGGACCCCTCGAAGCAGACGTAGCTCAGGCACATCTCCTCGGAGGTGTCCCAGCCCTGCGAGCGGAGGTAGGCGAAGATGCCGTCCTGCACCTTGGCGGAGACCTTCGCCTTCGTCGTGGTGGGGGTCTTGCTCGACAGGGCGAGGGAGAACTTGGTCTCCGGCCCGTCGGAGAGACGGGTGAAGGTCGGGGAGACGTCCGTGTTGCGCGCGATCGCGTGCATCCCGCGGATGCCGTGCTCCCAGTCGGGATACATGTAGCCGATCACCTGGCGGACCGGGGTGCGGCGGTGCACCTGCACCGTGACCTCGCTGATCACGCCGAGGCGCCCTTCCGAGCCGAGGATCATCTCGTGCACGCTGGGCCCCGAGTCGCGGCCCGGGATGGGCTTGGTGACGGCGACGCCGTCGGGGTGGACCATGCGCAGGCCCCGCACGATGTCCTCGATGTCCCCGTACTTGTCGGACTGCATGCCCGAGGAGCGGGTCGCGGCCCAGCCGCCGACGGTCGAGTAGGTGAAGGAGTCCGGGAAGTGGCCGACGGTCCAGCCCTTCTCCTGCAGCTGCTCCTCCATGTCCGGGCCGTACATGCCCGGCTGGATGCGGGCCAGGCCCGAGGTGTCGTCGATCTCGAGGATCCGGTTCATCCGACCCAGGTTCATGGTCACCACCGGGCGCTCTTCGGCGAGGTCCGGGGTGACGGAGCCGGAGATGCAGGAGCCGCCGCCGTAGGGGATCAGCACCAGGTCCTGCTCGAGGACGATGCGCAGCACCGCGGCGATGTCCTCCTCGCTGCCGGGGTAGACGATCGCGTCGACGAGGCGCCCGAAGTCACCGGTGCGCACGCGGAAGAGGTCCGGCAGGGAGCGGCCGAAGGAGTGCAGCACGCGGAACTCGTCGTCGGTGCGCACCTCGGTCTCGCCGAGCGCGGCGATCAGCGCCTCGCGGGCCGGCTCCGGCAGGCGGGAGGCGGGGACGTCGAAGGCGGAGAGATCCGGCTCGGCGACGGCCGGGGCGTGGATCAGGTCGACGCCGACCTCGCGCCGGGCGAGCTCGACGAAGGCAGGACGGTTCTCGACGGAGAAGGAGACGTCGTCGAGCCCCCACCCCCACCACTTGTGACGCTTGACGTCGGCGGCGGTGGTGTTGCTCATGCGGACTCCTCGTCCCCCGGCAGCGGGCGCCCCAGGATCGTCTCGTAGTTCTCGTCGTACAGGGTCTGCACCCGCTCGCGGATGCGCCCCATGAACCCGACGGCCGACTCGCCCTCCTCGGCGAGCATCGGCTCCCCGAACACCACGCCGACGGGCGGGCGTCCGGGCAGGGGCCAGCTGCGGCCCTTGGGCATGGCCTCGTGGGCGCCGACCATCGCGGCGGGGATCACGGGCACGCCGACGGAGATCGCGAGCGCGGCCCCGCCGGGCTTGAAGTCGGCCATGCGGCCGGTCTGCTGGCGCCCGCCCTCGGGGAAGACCAGGATCGGCACCCCCGAGCGCAGCAGGCGGCGCGAGAAGCCGGAGTTCTTCCGCGAGCCGTCACGGTCGATGGGGAAGGCGTTGAACAGCGCGCGGACGAAGAACCGCCGGTACCAGACCCGGAAGAAGTAGTCCGCGGCGACGCCGGTGGAGAGGAAGCGCGCCTGCGCCCAGGGCAGGCCCTGGGCGAGCATCGGCGCATCGGTGTGGCTGGAGTGGTTCGCGACCAGCACGAAAGGCCCGCGGACCGTCTTCACGCGGCGGTGCACGACGGTGCTGGGCGTGATCGCCGAGCGGACCACGAGGCGGAACACGCCCCGCTGCAGCACGAAGCGCAGCGCCGAGCGCCAGCGCGAGCGGTACTTGGCGAGGTCGCCCTCGGGTGACTCCCATCCCTCCCCGCGGGACCGCTCCGAGAGGGAGCGGATCAGGCGGCGGCCGGGATCGTTCGCGGGCGTGCTCACCGGATCAGCGCTCCCGGTTGCGGCGGTGGCTGAGCAGTGCGCTGAGCCGTGCGACCAGGCCGCGGGGCGTGGTGCGCAGCACGGCGGAGATCAGCTTCCAGCGCGTCGAGGGGATCGAGACCGGGCGGCCCCGGGCGACATCCTTCAGGCAGTCCTCGACGAGGCGATCGGCGTCGAGCCACAGCACGCCCGGGATCGAGGAGCCCTTGATGCCGGCGCGCGAGTGGAACTCGGTGCGCACCCATCCGGGCATGAGCGCCGTGACCTGCACACCGGTGCCGGAGAGCTGCACCCCGAGGGACTCGGAGTAGTTGCCCACCCACGCCTTGATGGCCGAGTAGTTGTTCTGGGTGACGAGCGCGGAGACCGAGCCGACGTTGATGATCCATCCGTGGCCGCGGTCCCGCATGGCGCGGCCGGCGGCGCCGCCGAGCTTGAGGACCGCGCGGATCATCACCTCGAAGCCGAGATCGTGCGCGGAGATGTCCTCGTCCAGCAGCCCCGCCCGCACCGAGAAGCCCGCGTTGTTGACGAGCACGTCGACGGGATCGGCGCTCGCCTCGATCCGATCGGCGACGCGCTGCTGGGCCGCGCGGTCCGCGAGATCCGCCACGATCGTCTCGACCTCGACACCGTGCTCGGCGCGCAGCTGTGCGGCGCTCTCGGCGAGGCGGTCGGCATCCCGTGCGACCAGCACCAGCGCGGTGCCACGACGTGCGAATGCTCTGGCGAATGCGGCCCCGATGCCCGCGGTGCCGCCTGTGATCAGGGCCCTGTGCATGGCGGCTACGATACACTAGCGCCGCCCTGACCAGCGCAGGTGACGCCCCAGGTGGGGCCACCCCCCACCCCGCTCCCGCCCCGCGGGACGCGCCCGCGGGACGCGCTCGCGCGACAGCTCTCCATCACCCGTCCACCGAGGGAATCCATGTCGAACACCCCCGCCCCTGCCGCTCCGACGACGACCGCCGGAGGCGCACCGCGCGGGGAGCGTCGGATCCTCCTCACCGGCGTCACCGGCTTCCTCGGCCAGGCCGTGCTGCGCTCCCTGCTCGAGACCACCGAGGACGTCCGCGTCCTCGCGGTGGTGCGCCCCAAGGGCTCCGTCACCGGCCGCAAGCGCCTCGAGCAGCTGCTGCGCAAGCCCGTCTTCTCCTCCTGGGCCGAGGAGCTGTCGACGGCGGGCGGCGGGGAGCACGGCGCGACCGCCGTCGACGGGAAGGCCGCACTGCAGGAGATCTTCGACGCGCGCGTCGAGGTGCTCGAGGGCGACCTCACCGACATGCCCGCGATCGAGGTCCCGCTCGACGTGGTGATCCACTCCGCGTCCTCGGTGTCCTTCGACCCGCCCATCGACGAGGCCTTCCGCACCAACGTCGGCGGTGCCCGCAACCTGTACCAGGCGCTGCTCGACTCCGGCCAGGACCCGCACGTGATCCACGTGTCCACCGCGTACGTCGGCGGCATCTCCAAGGGCCTCCGCCAGGAGGGCTCGCTCAACGCCGACGTCGACTGGCGCGCCGAGTACGAGGCCGCGCTCGCCGCCCGCGAGCGGGTCGACGCGGAGTCCCGTCGGCCGGAGACCCTGCGCTCACGGATCCGTTCCGCGACCCTGCGCGACGGGCGCATGGGGCCCAAGGCCGTCGCCGCCGCCTCCGAGGAGGCACGCCGCGCCTGGGTCGACGAGCGCCTGGTCGACTTCGGCCGCACCCGCGCCCAGTCCGTCGGCTGGACCGACATCTACACCTTCACCAAGGCCATGGCCGAGCAGGTCGCCGAGGAGATGTGGGCCGGCAACGGCCACCGCGTCTCCTTCGTGCGCCCCTCGATCATCGAGTCCGCGATGCAGAAGCCGTACCCCGGCTGGATCGACGGCTACAAGGTCGCCGACCCGCTGATCATGGCGTACGGCCGCGGCGTGCTGCCCGAGTTCCCGGGCCTCGCCGACTCGATCCTCGACGTGATCCCCGTGGACCACGTGGTCAACGTGATCGTCGCCCTCGCCACCCAGGAGGTCGACCGCCGCGGGGACGACGCCTACTTCCAGGTGGTCTCCGGCGCGTCGAACCCGCTGCCCTTCCACGAGATGGTCACCGCGGTGCGCCAGTACTTCCTCGAGCACCCCCTCGAGGACGACAAGGGCCGGCCGATCGCCGTGCCGGAGTGGTCCTTCCCCGCGGTGGAGATGGTCGAGCAGCGCTTCCGCGCCAAGGAGCTCTCCGCGAAGCTCGGCTCCGCCGCGATCGCCTACCTGCCGGCGACCCGCCGCACCCGGGAGTGGACCTCGAGCCTGCACCGCGCGACCTCGGGCCTGTCGACCCTGCGCAAGTACATCGAGCTGTACCGCCACTACACGAAGACGGAGATGGTCTTCGACGACGCGAACACCCGGGCGCTGCGCGCCTCGCTGCCCGCCGAGTTCCTCGCGACGCACGAGTTCGACGTCACCGCGATCGACTGGACGGACTACTTCCAGCAGCAGCACCTGCCGGCGGTCACCGAGCTGACCAAGGCCTACTCGCGCGCGAAGTCCGCGCAGAAGCGCCGCGCCGAGCGTCCCGCGAAGCCGCTCGCCGAGCGCTCCGACGCCCTCGCCGTCTTCGACCTCGACGGCACCGTGCTCGCCACCAACATCGTGCAGCAGTACATCGCGGTGGTACGGGCGACCCGTCCGCGCCGCACCTGGCCCGCCGAGCTGGGCGGCCTGCTCACCGCCGTGCCGGGCTACCTGCGCGCCGAGAAGCGGGACCGCTCCGAGCTGATCCGCCTGGTCAACCGCCGCTACAAGGGCTTCCGCGCCGAGGAGCTGCGCGAGCTGATGCGCGGCGAGGCGGGGCGCCGGATCCGCGCCTCGATCCGCCCCGAGGCCCTCGAGACCCTCGAGCGGCACCGCGCCGCGGGCCACCGCACCGTGCTCGTCACCGGCGCGCTCGACGTGCTCGTCGAGCCGCTCGCCGAGCTGTTCGACGAGGTCATCGCCACCCACATGGACGAGGACGCGGGCGGTGTGATGACCGGCTATCTCGCGACCCCGCCGGTCGTAGACGAGGCCCGCGCCAACTGGCTGCGGAAGTACGCCGCCCAGATCGGGGCCGACCTCGGCGCCTCCTACGGCTACGGCGACTCCCACGCCGACGCCGCCTGGCTCGACCTCGTCGGCACCCCGGCGGCGGTCTCCCCCGACCTCGGCCTGTACGCCGTCGCCAAGAAGAAGCGCTGGCAGATCCTGGAGTGGTGACGGCGGGGGTGGGGCGCGCCGGTTTCGCCCCGCCATTCATGCCGCCCCCCTGCTGAAACTCCGCGTCAGGCGTGACCTCACGCCCTGAGCGGCGTCCAGGTCACGCTGGGCGCGGAGTTCCAGCAGCTGCGGATCCCGCGCCGCCCTGGCTCGGCTCGGCACTGCCCTGCTGCGGACCGCGCCGCGCCGGTGGGTAGTCCTCCCCATCGCGACCTGGGCAGATGCCACCTAGGCTCGGATGACCGACCACTGGAGGAGGACACGATGTCCCGTTCGATCATCGCCCGAGGCGCCGCCCTCGCCGCCACCGCCGTGCTGGCCCTGACCGCCTGCGGCGCCACCGACGAGGAGCCCGAGCAGCAGCCGGAGCAGGGCGTCGAGCAGGAGCCCGCGGCCGAGGGCGAGGGCGCGGAGGCCGAGGGAGAGTCCGAGGCGGAGTCTGAGGAGGCCGAGGCGGAGGAGTCCGAGTCCGGTGAGGCTGCGGGCGAGGAGTCCGAGGAGAGCGCGTCCGGCGCCGGGGCCGTCGCCGAGGGGACGGTCACCGAGATCGGCACCGAGCTCACCGACCCCGACACCGGCGACGTCGTCACCATCGTCTCCGCCTCGCGGAACATGCCCACCGAGTACTACCTGGCCAACGACAACCCCGACGGGGAGATGATCTACCTCGAGGTGAAGGTGGTCCCCGGGGAGCAGTACGGCGGCGTCGTGAGCCAGCAGGACTTCGTCCTCGACGACGGCGGCGAGGAGGTCAACTACGCCTCCACCGCGGATGACGAGCTGACGGCCGCGGGCTTCGAGTACTTCGACGGCGCGCCCCGACGCGATGGCGAGGCCACCGGCTTCATCCCGATCTACCTCGAGCAGACCGGTGAGACCCTCAAGGGCGCCTACATCCGGCCGGAGACCGAGATCCTCGGCGAGGACACCTCGATCCCGGAGTTCCGCGGCGAGTTCGAGATCCCCGCCGCCTGACGGTCTGCACGGGGGATCTCGCGGTCCCCTGCTGGAACTCCGCGCCAGGCGTGACCTCAGGCCTTCAGAGGTCTCGAGGTCACGCCTGGCGCGGTCTTTCAGCAGCCAGTCAGAGCCGGAGCCAGAGCCAAACCCAGAGCCAGAGCCAGAGCCAGAGCCAGAGCCACTCTCTTCCCTGGACCGTTCCTCCCCACCGCGCCTCCGTCCCCAACTCCTCCGCCCCGAAGGCGCTGAGCGGCCGGCCCCGGCACGGTGAGCGGATGTACTCGTCGAGTGACCTGATCCTGCCCGCTGATGCCCGGCCCCGGCTCCGTCCCGTCCGGGCACCCCGCCGCATCCTCCACCTCTCCTCCGCCGACACCGGGCTGATCAACCGGACGGAGATGCTGGCCCGCGGCGAGACCGATGCCTCGATCCGGGCGGCGGTCCGCGACGGCATCCTCCGCCGCGTCGCCCGAGGGTGGTACGCCCTCGACGGTGCCGAGCCCCGGACGGTCGCGCCGCTCCGCCACGGCCATCGCCTGACCTGCATCAGCGTGACCCCGATGCACGGCCTGTGGACTCCGCATGGCGACAGCTCGGCCCGTCCCGGCCAGTCGATCTCCCGCCTGCACGTCTATCGGTACCAGGACACCCGCAGCACCCCGTCGAGGATGGCCGGGCATCCCACGCCGCACCGCGGCTGGCCCGAGCCGGACCCGGTGGCCTCGCTCCCCCTCGCCCTCGAGCACGCGATGCGCTGCCAGGATGGCGAGACGGCGGCGATCCTCCTCGAGTCCGCGATGGCGCAGGGCCTGCTCGGCCCCGTGGAGGTGACAGTACTGCTGACCGCCGCCCCCGCCGCCGTCCGCTCCCGGATCGGCCGCCTCTCGACCGCGAGCGACTCGGGATCGGAGACCCGGGTGGTGCGCTGGCTGCGGCGCCGCGGATTCACCGTCGAGCAGCAGGTGTACCTCGACGGTGTCGGGTACCTCGACGCCTACGTCGGCGGGATCTTCCTGGAGATCGACGGTCGCGGGCCCCACACCGCGCAGGAGGTCTTCGAGGCCGACCGCGCCCGCGACCTCACGGCGACGTCTCTCGGGCTGCAGGTCCTGCGCATCAGCTACCAGCAGGTCTGGCTCGACTGGCCCCGCACGCAGCGGAAGATCCTCGCCGCGATCCGGGAGGTCGGACCGTTCGGCCGGGCCAAGGTCCGGGCGCTGGCCGGTCAGCGGCCGGCCGCCGCCTGATCTGCCGGCCCGCGCGGTCCGCAGCTGCTGAAACTCCGCGCGTGGCGTGACCTCACGGGCCCTGGGGCGCTGAGCTCACGCAGCGTGCGGAGTTTCAGCAGCGGGGCGAGCGGGGGCAGGGTGGAGCGGCGGACGGGGCGGGGGCAGCGGGGCGGGCGGGGGCAGGGTGAGGCTGGTGGGGCGGGGGCCGACGGGTGGACAGGGCGGGCGGGGGCAGAGCGGGACAGATGGGCACGCCCCGCCCCGCCCCACCCCTCACAGCACCGAGGCGAGGAAGCCCTTCAGGCGGTCCGACTGCGGGTGGTCGATGACCTGCTCCGGGGTGCCCTGCTCGAGGATCCGGCCCTCGTCCATGAACACGACCCGGTCGGCGACCTCGCGGGCGAAGCCCATCTCGTGGGTCACCACGATCATGGTCATGCCGCCCTCGGCGAGCTCCTTCAGTACGGCGAGAACCTCGGCCACCAGCTCGGGGTCCAGGGCGGAGGTGGGCTCGTCGAAGAGCATCAGCTCGGGCTCCATGGCCAGCGCCCGGGCGATCGCCACCCGCTGCTGCTGGCCGCCGGAGAGCTCCGCGGGGTAGTGGTCGGCGCGGTCCGCGAGGCCCACCCGCCCGAGCAGGCCGAGAGCCGCTTCGCGGGCCTGCGTGGTGCTGCGGCCCCGCACCTGCACCGGTGCCTCCATGACGTTCTGCAGCGCCGTCATGTGCGGGAACAGGTGGAAGCGCTGGAACACCATCCCGATGCGGGAGCGCTGCTGGGCTATGCGCGCCGAGGTGAGCTTCTGCCAGCGTCCGTCGGGCAGCGGCTCGGACTCGTAGCCCTGCACGACCCCGTCGATGAGCACCCGCCCGGCGGTCGGCTCCTCGAGCTGGTTGATGCAGCGCAGCAGGGTGGACTTGCCGGAGCCGGAGGGCCCGATGAGCACGGCGACCTCCCCGGCGGCGACGGACAGATCGCAGCCCTGGAGCACGTGCAGGTCGCCGAAGGCCTTGTGGATGCCCTCGAGGCGGATCAGGGCAGGGGCGGGCGCGCCGTCCGTGGTGTCCTCGGTCGTCATCACAGCTCCACCTCCGGGAGGGAGTCCTTGGGGGTCGTGCCGGCGCGGTTCACGGCGGCCTGGCGGGAGCGGCGGCCGGTCGCGGGGGCGCCGGGGCGGTCATCGAAGCCGCGGCCGAAGTACCGCTCGAGGAAGTGCTGCCCCACCATCAGCACCGAGGTGATCGCGAGATACCAGATCGCGGCGACGAGCAGCAGCGGGATCGGCGCGTACAGCTTGTTGGCGATCGCGTTGGTGGCGAAGGTGAGGTCGAGGGTGAAGGGCACCGCGAGCACGAGCGAGGTGGTCTTCAGCATGCCGATGGTCTCGTTCCCGAGCGGCGGCACGATCACCCGCATGGCCTGCGGGAGGATGATCCGCCGCAGGATCCGGCCGGGCCGCATGCCGAGCGCCTTGGACGCCTCGGTCTGGCCCTTGTCGACGGAGTTCAGGCCGGAGCGGAAGATCTCGGCGAGATAGGCGCCCTCGTTGAGGCCGAGCCCCACCACCGCCGCCCAGAAGGCGGGGAAGTAGTCGCGGGTCTCGAGGGCGAAGAGCTCCGGCCCGAAGGGGACGCCGAGCGCGATCTTGGGGACGATCACGGTGAACAGGCCCCAGAACACGAGCTGGGTGTACACCGGGGTGCCGCGGAAGACGAAGATGTACGCCCAGCTCACGCCGCGCAGCACGGGGTTCTCGCTGCGGCGCGCGATCGCCGCGGCGAGGGCGACGACGGTGCCGAGCACCATCGAGAGCACCGTGATCAGCAGCGTCCAGCCGACGCCCTGCACCACCTTCACGTCGAGGATGTAGGCGGCGACGGTGCCCCAGTCGAAGACCGGGTTGGTGACCAGGAAGTTCGCCAGCGCGAGGGCGAGCAGGCCGACGACCACGGCGCTGATCCAGGTGCCGGGGCGCGGCGGCCGCTTGGCGCGGATCCGTCCCGGGATCGGGTCGGCGTCGTGGCCGACGGGGGGTGAGGTCTGTGCGGTGCTCACTGCTGCGGGTCCACTTCCGAGGTCTCGATCATGCCGTTCTCGTTTCCCCAGGCCGCGAGGATCTCGCGGAGGGCGCCGGTGTCGATCAGGTGCTGGACGGCACCGCGGATCGCCTCGGCCAGCTCGGGCTGGTCCCGGGCGACGACGATGCCGTTGAGGGCGGCGTCCTCGATCTCGCCCACCGGTTCGAGGGTGCCGCGCGAGCGGTCCACGGCGTAGGCGACGACGGGCGAGTCGCCGATGAGGACGTCGGCCTTGCCGCCCGCGACCGCGGTCGCGGCGTCGGCGTTGCCGACGTAGGGCTGGTCGATGATCCCGGCCCCGCCGCCGTCGCGGCACTCCCCGTCGCGCTCGACGACGACGTCGTCCATGTAGGTGCCGACCTGGTGGGCGACGCGGCTGCCGCACAGGTCGGGCGGAGTGATGTCGTAGGGGTTGCCCCGCCGGACGGCGTAGCTCATGCCCGCGGCGAAGTAGGACACCATCGAGACCTGCTCGAGCCGCTCGGGGTTGATGGTGAAGCTCGAGATGCCCACGTCGTACTTCGCCCCGATCGACGGGATGATCTGCGCGAACACCGCGGACTCGGTGCGGGTCGACAGGCCCAGGACCTTGCCGATGGCGGCGAGGATGTCCATGTCGTAGCCGACGGCCTCCCCGTCGGAGCCGACGAACTCCCCGGGCGCGTAGTTCAGCGCGGCGCCGTTGACGAGCTCGCCCCGCTCGCGGATCTCGTCCGGGACGAGGGCGGCGAGGTCGCTCTGCTCCTCGATCCCGGTCAGGTCGATCTCGGGGATCGCGTTCGACTCCTCGTCGAGGCGGACCGAGGCGTCGGTGCAGGCGGCGAGGGCGGGCGCGAGGGCCGCCCCGCCGAGGGCGACCGGCAGCGCGCGCAGCAGGGTGCGCCGACGGGGCTGAGTGCGAATCACGCATGGAAGCTTATGCACTCCGGTGAATGAGTGCGAAATCCATGAGGCGTGGACCTCACCGGGACTCTCCGCGCGGCGGAGCGTCAGTCCGCCGCCTGTGCCCCTCCCGCGAGCTCCCCCTCCGCGTCCAGGTCCACGCTCGCGCCCTCGAACTGCGAGCGGTACAGCCGCGCATAGGCGCCGTCGGCCTCGAGCAGCTGCTCGTGGGTGCCCTGCTCGACGATGTCCCCGGACTCCATCACCAGGATCAGGTCCGCGTCGCGGATGGTGGAGAGGCGGTGGGCGATGACGAAGCTGGTGCGGCCCTCGCGCAGCCGGTTCATGGCCTGCTGCACGAGCACCTCGGTGCGGGTGTCGACGGAGCTGGTGGCCTCGTCGAGGATCAGCAGACTGGGCCGGGCCAGGAACGCGCGGGCGATCGTGACCAGCTGCTTCTCGCCCGCGGAGAGCGTGGACTCGTCGTCGTCCACGATCGTGTCGTAGCCCTCGGGGAGCTGCCGCGCGAAGTCGTCGACGTGGGTCGCGCGGGCCGCCTCGAGCACCTCCGCGTCGGTCGCGTCCAGCCGGCCGTAGCGGATGTTCTCCCGCAGGGAGCCCTTGAACAGCCAGGTGTCCTGGAGGACCATGCCGGTGCGCTCGCGCAGCTGGGCGCGGGTGAGGTCGCGGATGTCGGTCCCGTCGATAGTGATCCGGCCGCCGTCGACCTCGTAGAAGCGCATCACGAGGTTCACCAGGGTGGTCTTGCCCGCCCCCGTCGGCCCGACGATCGCGACCGTGTGCCCCGGGTCCGCGACGAGCGAGAGGTCGCGGATCAGCTCCCGCTCGGGGCTGTAGGAGAAGCGGACGTGCTCGAACTCGACCCGGCCCTCGCCGATCGCGGCGGCGGCGCCCGGCACCTCGGTCTCCGCCTCCTGCTCGTCGGCGTCGAGCAGCTCGAAGACCCGCTCCGCGCTCGCCACGCCGGACTGCAGCATGGTCGCCATCGACGCGACCTGCGAGAGCGGCTGCGTGAACTGGCGCGAGTACTGGATGAAGGCCTGCACGTCGCCGAGGGTCATCTGCCCGGAGACGATCCGCAGCCCGCCGACGATCGCGATGACGACGTAGCTGACATTCCCCACGAACATCATCAGCGGCATGATCAGCGAGGACACGAACTGCGCGCCGAACGTGGCGCGGAACAGCCGGTCGTTGCGCTCCTCGAAGCGGGCGCCGACCTGCTCGCGGCGGCCGAAGACGGTCACCAGCGAGTGGCCGGTGTACGCCTCCTCCACCTCGGCGTTGACCACGCCCGTCGCGTCCCACTGCTGCGCGAACAGCTTCTGGCTGCGGGAGCCGACGAGCCCGGTGACCAGCAGCGCCACCGGGATCACGGCGAGCGCGATGAGCGAGAGCTGCCACGAGATGGTGAGCATCATGATCAGCACGCCGAGCACCGTGAGGATCGAGTTCACGAGGCCCGTCACGGTGTTCATGAGGGTGTTCTGGATGTTGTCGATGTCGTTGGTGACGCGGGAGAGGATCTCGCCGCGCTTCATCCGGTCGAAGTAGGCCAGCGGCAGTCGGTGCAGCTTCTCCTCGACCTCGCGGCGCAGGCGGGAGACCATCCGCACCAGAATCCGGTTCAGCGCGAGTCCCTGCAGCCACATGAACAGGGCCGAGACGATGTACAGCAGCACCGCGAGCAGCAGCACCTGGTGCAGCGCCGAGAAGTCGATGCCCTGCCCGGGGGTGAGGGTCATGCCGGAGAGCATGTCCGCGTACTGCTCCTGGCCCTCGGCGCGCAGCTGGGCGATGACCTGCTCGGGGTCGGCGCCCGCGGGGAGGGTGCGGGAGATCAGGCCGGTGAAGATGAGGTCGGTGGCGCGGCCGAGAATCTTCGGTCCCACCACGGACAGCACCACGGAGATGACGCCGAGGCCGATCGCGGCGAGGAGGTAGGGCCGCTCGGGCCCCATCTCGCCGAGCAGCCGCTTCGCGGAGGGCCAGAAGTTCTTCGCGGACTGGCCGGGGCGCAGCCCGCGCTGGGCGTCCTTCTCCGCGGCGATCTCGTCGGCAGGGCTGGTCTCGGTGGGGCTGGTCTCGACGGGGGTCGTCTCGTCGGTGCTCATCACGCGACCTCCTCCTCGACGCCCTGGGAGCGCACGATCTCGCGGTATGTCTCGGAGCTCTCGAGGAGCTCGGTGTGGGTGCCCTGGGCGACGACCCGGCCGTTGTCGAGCACCAGGATCAGGTCGGCGCCGACGATGGTGGTGACGCGCTGGGCGACGATCAGCACGAGCGCGTCCTCCGTCTCGGGGGCCAGCGCCGCGCGCAGCCGCGCATCGGTGGTGAGGTCGAGCGCGCTGAAGGAGTCGTCGAAGAGGAACAGCGAGGGCTTCGCCGCGAGGGCCCGGGCGATGCACAGCCGCTGGCGCTGACCGCCGGAGACGTTGGTGCCGCCCTGCGCGATCGGGGACTCCAGCTGCTGCGGCATGGCGGCCACGAAGTCGCGGCCCTGGGCGACGGTGAGGGCGTGCCACAGCTCCTGCTCGTCGGCGTCCGGGCGGCCGAAGCGGAGGTTGCTCGCGACGGTGCCGGAGAACAGGTAGGGCCGCTGCGGGACGAGGCCCACGCGGTCCCAGAGCACGCGGGCGTCGAGTTCGCGCACGTCGTGGCCGTTCAGCAGCACCCGCCCCTCGGTCGCGTCCATGAGCCGCGGGACGAGGTTCAGCAGGGTGGTCTTGCCGGCGCCGGTGCCGCCGATGATCGCGACGGTCTGCCCCGCGCGGGCGGTGAAGGAGACGTCCTCGAGGACGGGCCGCTCGGCGCCGGGGTAGGTGAAGGAGACGCTGTCGAAGCTGAGCTCGATCGGCCCCTCGATCTCGCGCACCCCGTCGGTGCGCTGGACGACGGAGGTCTCGGTGCCGAGCACGGCGCTGATGCGCTCGGCGGAGACCATCGCGCGCGGGATCATCATCGTCATGAAGGTCGCCATCATCACCGCGATGAGGATCTGCATCAGGTAGGCGATGAAGGCGGTGATCGAGCCGACCTCCATCTGGCCGGCGTCGATGCGCGGCGCGGCGACCAGCAGCACCAGCACGCTGGAGATGTTGAGCAGGAACATGATGATCGGGTTGATGAGGATCATCAGCAGGCCGATGCGGCGGTTCAGCTCGGTCAGCTCGTGGTTGACCTCGCCGTAGCGCTCCCGCTCGCGGTCCTCGCGCACGAAGGCGCGCAGCACGCGGATGCCGGTGATCTGCTCGCGCAGCACGCCGTTGATGTCGTCGATCCGACCCTGCATCTGCTTGAACAGCGGGGCGGCCCGCAGGATGAGGGTGCCGACGGCGACCAGCATGACCGGCACCATCACGGCGATCAGCCACGCCATCCCCGGCTCGACCCGCAGTGCCAGGACCACGCCGCCGATGCCGGTGACCGGGGCCTGGACCAGCATGTTGAGGGTGAAGAACACCAGCATCTGGACCTGCTGGACGTCGTTCGTGGACCGGGTGACGAGGGACGGCGTGCCGAACTCCGCCATCTCCCGCGGGGAGAACGAGGAGACCCGGTCGAAGACCTGCGAGCGCAGGTCCTGCCCGACGCGCATCGCCGAGCGGGCGGCGAAGTAGTTCGCGGTGATCAGCGCGATGATGTTCCCCAGCGAGATCAGCAGCATCAGCCGGCCGAGCTCCCAGATCACGTCGACGTCCGCCTGGGCGACGCCGTCGTCGATGATGTCGGCGTTGAGCGTGGGCAGGTAGAGCGCTGCCACGACGCCGCCGATCTGGAAGAGCACCACGAGGGCGATCCAGAGCCAGTAGGGCCTCACGGCGCGCAGCGCCAGACGCAGCAGGGTCACGATGCTCCTTCCGGGGCGCCGGCCGACCGGCCGCGCACTCGCAGCAGGGTAGTCCTCCATCGTGGGAAGGTCCTCAGGTTCTCGACGGGTGTCCGGGGCGGTGATCTACCGTGGTCGCCGTGAACCGTCCCGCTCAGCGCATCCTGCTCGTCGTGCTCGCTCTCGTGCTCCTCATCCCCGTCGGGGTGATGGGGCTCGGCGGAGTGCTCGGCGGTGGGGACGAGGGGACGGGGGACGCGGCGCCGGAGACCGTGATCGCGGAGGAGCGGCCGACGGTGGATCCCGCCGAGCAGCCGATCCGCCCCTCGCTGCCTCGCCCGGAGGAGCCGGCCGGGATGACGGAGCAGAGCGCGGCGGGGGCCGAGGCCACGCTCACCTACGTGCTCGAGTCCTACGCGTACATGATGAGCAGCGGCGACATCTCCGTGTGGGAGAACTCGGTGGACCCGAACTGCTCGGTCTGCACGACCTTCCTCGCCAATGCGGAGACCCTCGCCGCGCAGGGCGGCTACCTCGTGGACGGCGAGTTCACGGTCCACGGGACGAGCTTCACCGGCACCGGGGAGCCGCCCGCGACGGGCGAGGTCACGGCGGACTTCTCGCAGGAGGCGTCGATCCTGGTGGACGACCCCACGCTGCAGGCCAACGAGCTCGAGGCGGTCTCCGGGCAGCTCATCGCGCAGGTCGCCTGGGACGGCGAGCGCTGGCGCATCACCGACATGTCCATCGCCCCCGACGCGGCGGAGTGACGCGGCCCGCTCACCCGACTCGGTACAGGAACAGGTCGGTCCGGTAGGGCACGCCGACGGTGGCTCCGCGCGGGTGGCCGAGGTGGTCGTGGAGGTACCAGTCGAGGTTCGCGAGCACCGTGGCGCGCCGCTCCTCGGGGGCGGTGATGACGTAGCTGCGAGTGCGGGCGAGGTCGATGACGTCCTGGGTGGGCATCGGGTCCTCCCACACGTGGGCGGCGCGGTGGATCCGGCGCAGTCCCGCGCCGACCTCGGGCTCGAACTCCTCCCGGTGGATGTCGCCCGCGTGCATGATGCGGCTGAGACGGTGCACCCAGGGGATCGTCACGTCGAGCATGTTCCAGACCAGGGCGAGCACGCCGCCGGGCGCGAGCAGCCGCACCGCCTCGGCCGACGCCGCGGGGGCGTCGAACCAGTGCCAGGCCTGGGCGACGGTGACCAGCTCGGCCGATGCCGCGGGCAGCCCGGTCGCCTCGGCCGGGGCGAGGTGCGTCCGCAGCCGTCCCTCGGGGCCGCGTCGACAGGCGGTCTCGAGCATCGCCGCGCTCGTGTCGACGGCGGTGACCTCGAGCCCCCGCTCGGCGAGCGCCCAGGACAGCTTCCCGGTCCCCGCCCCGAGGTCGATCGCGCGCAGCGTCCCGGCGGCCCCGTCGGCCCCCGCGGGCAGCGCCGCGAGCATCTCGTCGAGCGCGGATGCGGGGTAGCCGGGGCGGAGCCGGTCGTAGTCCTCGCCCTGCTCGGCGAACGCCCCGGCCAGCACGCTCTTGCGCTCGGCGCTGCCGAAGCGCGGGGCGTCGCGGGAGGAGATCGGGGGCACTGCCTCCCGCCCCGGGCTCACCGCGCTTCCCGGTGCGCGACCCAGGAGCGGTGCAGTCCCGCGTAGATCCCGCCGGGGAGTGCGACGAGCTCGGCGTGGGTGCCGTGCTCGACGAGGTGCCCGCCGTCCAGGACCATGATCCGGTCGGCCCGCTCGGCGGTGGAGAGGCGGTGCGCGATGGTGATCGTGGTGCGGCCGCGGGCGAGGCCGTCGATGGCCTGCGCGAGGCGGACGTCGGCCGCGGGGTCGACGGCGCTGGTCGCCTCGTCGAGGACGATGACGTCGGGGTCGGCGAGATAGGCGCGGGCGAGCGCCACGAGCTGCCGCTCCCCGGCGCTGAGCGACTCGCCGCGCTGGCCGACGGGGGTGTCGAGGCCGTCGGGCAGCTCGGCCGCCCAGGCGTCGAGCCCCAGCTCGGCGAGGGCCGCGAGCATCTCCTCCTCCGTCGCCTCCGGCCGGCCGTAGCGCAGGTTCCCGCCGACGGTGGTGTCGAAGAGGAAGCCCTCCTGCGGCACCATGATCACCCGCGTGCGCAGGGAGGCGTAGGGCACCGAGTTCAGCGGCACCCCGCCCACCTCGATCGTCCCGGAGGCGGGGTCCATCATGCGGGTGAGCAGCTTGGCGAAGGTGGTCTTGCCGGAGCCGGTCTCGCCCACGATCGCGATGCGGGAACGGGCGGGGATGTCGACGTCGACGCCGTGGATCACCTCGGGACCGGTCGGGTAGCGGTAGCGGAGCGCGCGCACGGAGATGTCGAGCGGCCCGTCGGGCAGCGGCGTCGCGCCGGGGACGGGCGCGGAGCGGCGCCCGGTGTGCGGGTCCATGGAGCCTGCGGGGTCGGCGACGTCGGCCGGGGTGTCGAGCACGCCGAGCACGCGCCGCCAGCCGGCCACCGCGTTCTGCGCTTCGGAGAGCATCTCGATGCCCATGCGGACGGGCTGGCTGAACAGCGACACGAGGAACACGAAGGCGATGACGCCGCCCGCGGTGAGGTCGGCGCCGGGCAGGTCGAGGCCGAGCGCCCCGGTGCCGAGGAGGATGCCGACGACGACCACGACGGCGGTCGCGAGCCCGTCGGCCGTCTCCGAGAGGAAGAACGAGGCGGACTGCGGTCGCAGCACCGAGAACTGGGCGTCGCGCACGCTGCCGATCCGCTCCTGCTGGGCGCGGCGGGTGCGTTCCTCCGTGCCGTAGGCGCGCACGGTCGCGGCGCCCACGAGGGACTCGGAGACGGCGCCGAGCATGCCGCCGACCCGCGTACGGACCTCCTGGTAGCGGGCCCGGATCCGCTTCTGCAGGGCGCCCATGATCAGCAGGATCGGCAGGTAGCAGATCCACACGGCGAGCGCGAGCGGCCACGAGTACGCGACCATCACCCCGGTGGCCAGCAGCAGCTGGAAGCTCATCACCACGAGCATGATCCCGCCGAAGCTCATGAACTGGCTGACGGTGTCGACGTCGCTGGTCACGCGCGAGACGAGGGCGCCGCGCTGCTCGGTGCCCTGGGTGAGCAGGGAGAGGTCGTGGATGTGGCGGAAGGCGCGGGTGCGCAGGGTCGCGAGCGAGGTCTCGGCGAGGCGGAACAGGCGCCGGTTCATGAGCATGTTGCAGCTCGCGGTGACCAGCAGGACGAGGGCGGCGAGGCCCGCGGCGGAGGCGACGAAGGGCAGGTCGGGCCGCTCCGGCGCGATGATGCCGCGGTCGAGGATGGACTGCACCGCGATCGGCACGACCACCTTGCCGGCGGTCGCGATGACGGCGAGCAGCAGGGTGATCCACAGCCCGCGCAGCAGCTCGGGGGTGAGGGCGAGGCCGCGGCGGATCGTGGTCAGCGCGCCCTCGTCGGCCTGGGTCTCGCCGCCGAGACGGGAGGAGGCGGGGGCGGTGCTCATCGGTCGTCCTCCTCGTGGTCGTCGTGGCGGTGCCGCTCCTCAGCGTGCTCCTGGGTGCGGCGCCGGGCGGCGGGCACCGCGAGTGCCGGGTCGGGGCCGTCCGACGGGGGTGGTCCGGAGGCCTCGAGCAGGCTGTGGGAGATGGCGGCCTCGTCGTAGGCGTCGACGAGGGCGCGGTAGCCGGCGCTCCCCGCGCGCAGCTCCTCGTGCGTGCCGGTCGCGGCGACCCGGCCGTGGTCGAGGAAGACGACCTGGTCGGCGAGGGAGATGGTCGACTTGCGGTAGGCGATCAGCAGCAGCGTGGACTCGGTCATCTCGCGGCGGATCCCGTCGAGGATCGCGAGCTCGACGCTCGGGTCGCAGGCGCTGGTGGCGTCGTCGAGGATCAGCAGGCGCGGCCGACGGGCGAGGGCCCGGGCGAGGGCGATGCGCTGGCGCTGGCCGCCGGAGAGGGACCCGCCCCGCTCCCCCAGCTCGGTGTCGAGGCCCTCGGGCAGGGCGTCGACGAAGTCCTCGGCCTGGGCGACGCGCAGCGCCCAGCGCACGGTCTCCTCGTCGATGTCCTCGCCGAGGGTGACGTTCCCGCGCACCGTGTCGTCGAAGACGAAGGCCTGCTGGAGCACGAGCGCGACGTCGGCCGTGAGGGCCTCCGCGGAGAGGGAGCGCAGCTCGGCGCCGTCGAGGCGGATCTCGCCGGAGGTGGGCGGGACCAGACCCGCGGCGAGCAGGGCGAGGGTCGACTTCCCGGAGCCGGTCGCGCCGACGACGGCGAGCACGCGGGTGCCGGCGACGGGGTCCGCGGTGAGGGTCACGTCGTGCAGGGCCTCCGAGGTGCGGGCGGCGGCGGGCCGTTCCGCGCCGCCGCGGCCGAGGATCACCTGGGCGGGGTCGTCGTGGTAGGCGAAGGAGACGTCCTTGAAGGTGAAGCGACCGGGGCCCGCGGGCAGGGCGTCAGGGCCGTACTCGCGGCGCTCGGCGACGTCGAGGATCTGCTGCACGCGGCCGCCGCCGACCACGGTGCGGGAGAGGTCGCCGAGCACCCAGCCGAAGGAGCGGATGGGCAGCGACATCAGCGTGAACAGGTAGGACACCTCGACGAGCTGGCCGGTGGTGAGGTGCCCGTCGCCGATCCGCCACGCGCCGAGGACGGCGATCGCGAGGATGCCGAGGTTGGGGAGGGCGTCGATCGCGGGGTCGAACCAGCCGCGCACATAGCCGAAGCGGATGCCGGTGTCCCGCAGCCGGTGCGCGGAGCGGGTGAAGCGCTGCTCCTCGACGTCCTCGCGGCCGAGCGACTTCACGACGTTCGCGCCGTCGAAGGACTCGTGGGCGATCTCGGCCACCTCGGCGCGCAGCTGCTGGGAGCGCATGGCGAGCGGGGTCGCATAGTGCTGCAGGGCCACGTTCAGCACGATCAGCGCGAGGATCAGCGCGACCATGACCAGCAGGATCACCGGGTCGATGGCGGCGACCACGATCGTCGCGTAGACGAGCAGCACGACGGTGGCCAGCGCGAAGGGGAAGGGCGCCATGGCGAAGAAGGTCGCTTCGACATCGGAGTAGACGGAGCTGAGCAGGGTGCCGGTTGACTGGCGGCGGTGCCACAGCAGCGGCACGCGCGCGTAGACGGCGGTGAGCCGCTCGCGGTAGAGGCGGAAGAGGTCGAACTGGGTGGCGGCGGCGAAGATGCGGCGGGCCATGACGGTCACGGCGCGGGCCACGGCGATGCCGAGGATCGCGAGGCCGCCGGCGACGACGAGGCCGAGCTGCGGCTCGCCCGTCGCGAAGCTCGGCACCACCACGTCCTCGGTGACGCGACCGATGATCGAGCTGGTCGCGATCTGCAGCAGGGCGAAGGCGATCGCGCCGAGGACGGCGAGGGAGAACCAGCCCTTCTGCTCCCAGGAGCCCTTGAGCAGGCGCGCGAGGCCGGGGAGGAGGACGGACGGGCGGCGGGTCGGGGTCGGGTCGGCGGGGGTCATGCGGTGACGAAGTGCCAGACGACGGCGAGCGCGAAGACGATGGTGGAGAGCATGGCGAGGCCGAATTCGATGAGGATCCCGGTGCCGAGGGCCTTGATCGCGACCCAGGCGGAGCTGAGGCCCTGCGACCAGTCCTTCAGGCGCAGCGACTCGGCGATGTACAGGCCCACCAGGAAGCCGACGGGCAGGCCGACGACGGGGATCACGAAGATGCCGACCACGCCCGCCGCGATGCCGACGTAGATCGGCCACATCGGCACCTCGGCCGCGTGGAGCTTCTTCCCGGTGAGGACGTAGCTGGTGACCATCCCGGCCGCGCCGAGCACGAGGACGATCCCGAAGGCGACCCAGCCGGGCGCCCCGCCGACGACGATCGCCCAGATCAGCGTCGCGATGACGAGGGTGATGGTGCCCGGCAGGACGGGCACGATGATCCCCGCGAGGCCCACCACGTAGGCGAGGCCCACGAGGACGGTCACGATGATCTGGACGGTCAGGGAGTCGACCATGGGATGTCCTCCGGGGAGCTGGGGGTGGCCGCGTGCGGACCGGCCGTCCGCGTGATCGTTCACGGGGACGGCGGGGCGGTGTCGTCGGCAGCAGTGGTTCAGGGGTGGCGACCCCGCCACCGGGGCCTCGTCCATCCTATCGGGCGGCCGTCGTGTTCGGCAGGCAGTCGGCCGTGCACAGAGCGTCTGCGTTCAGACGTCGACCCGGTAGCCGAGCGACATGTCCTCGGCGTTGCGCCCCCGGATCCCCCAGTTCACGCGCGGGGTCTCGTGGATCGTCACTTCGACGGCGTGCGGAGCGGTAGCCGCCTCGCGCGCTATCCGCTCGAAGAGCTCCTGTATCAGGGCGCGCTTGGCGGCCTCGGAGCGTCCCTCGAACATCGAGATCTCGATGATCGTGTAGTCATCGCCTCGGTCCGGCGGGTGAACGAAGTCCTCGTCCGAGAGCGCGATGAACCGCTGGAATCTCTTCTCGGGCGGGTAGTCGAGGGCCGACATGACGGCACCGTGTATGGCCTCGGACAGGGCCGCCCGGCGGCGCTCGATCGATCCACGATGCCCGTACACGATGATCTGCGCCATGGGCCCCACGATACGCAGGGCTCCACGGCGGGTCCTCTCGCTCGCTCAGGGCAGGCGCACCACCTGGCCGGCCCAGGAGAAGCCGCCGCCGAAGCCGACCAGCAGCGCCGTCGCACCGGAGGGGATCCGCCCGGCCTCGCGCATCCGCGAGATCGCCAGCGGGATCGTGGCGGCGGAAGTGTTGCCGGAGGTGATGATGTCGTCGGCGACGATCGCGTCCTCGCGCAGCCCGAGCGCGGCGGCGAGCGGCTCGATCATGCGCAGGTTCGCCTGGTGAGGGACGAAGACGTCGATGTCCGCCATGGTGAGCCCGGAGGCCTCGACGATCCGCTGCGAGATCTTCGGTGCCTCGCGCAGCGCCCAGCCGAGCACCTGGCGGCCCTGCTGCGCGAAGGCGGGGCCCTCGCCGTTGATGGTGACGGCGTCGGCGAGCTCGGGGACGGTGCCCCACACGACCGGGGAGATTCCCGGCTCGTCGGCGGCGCGCAGCACCATGGCGCCCGCCCCGTCGGCCGTGAGGATGCACGTGGTGCGGTCGGTGTAGTCGGTGACGGCGGAGAGCTTCTCGGCGCCGATCACGAGGCTGGTGGTGCTCGCCCCGGTGCGGATCGACATGTCGGCGACGGCGAGGGCGTGCTCGAAGCCGGAGCAGGCGGCGCCGACGTCGAAGGCCGCGGGGGCGGCCAGGCGGAGCTGCTGGGCGACGCGGCCGGCGGCGCTCGGCGAGCGCTCGTAGTTGGAGCAGGTGGCGACGATGACCTGGGTGACCTCGGCCGGATCGACGCCGGCGTCGGCGAGCGCGGACCGCCCGGCGAGCGTGGCGAGGTCGCCGACGTCGACGCCGTCGGCCGCGATCCGGCGCTCCTGGATGCCGGTGCGCTGGCGGATCCACTCGTCGCTGGTCTCGACCAGCTGCTCGAGGTCCGCGTTGGTCATGATGCGGTCGGGACGGTGGTGGCCGGTGCCGATGATGCGGGATCCAGCGGCGGGGGTGGCGGGGGTGGCGGCGGAGGTGGCGTTCATGCTCCCGAGGGTATTCCGGGTGGGCTGTGTACCGTGCGGCCCGTGAGCGAGCTGCTGAGCCTGGCCCTGGTGGGCGTGGTGGGCGGGCTCGGCGTCTTCGCCGTGGCCCTGCTGCCGGCTTGCTGGTTGCAGCGGCGCCGTTTCGGGCGGATCCGGCCGGACCGGCTCCTGGCGATCGCCGTGATCTGCGTGTACACCATGACGCTCGCGGGGCTCACGATCGCCCCGGCCTACGACGTGGCGCTGACCTGCCGCTCCCGCACCGGCGGCGCGCTGCGGGCGGATCCCTTCCACACGCTGCGGGAGGTCCTCGAGCTGCGCCGTGCGGGCGGGAGCTGGTGGGCGGTCGCGACGAGCTTCCCGGTGGTGCAGGTCGCGCTGAACACGGCCCTGTTCGTGCCGCTGGGGATGATCCTGCGCGGCGTGTTCCGGCTGGATGCGACGGCGTCGGTGGCGATCGGGCTGATGCTCTCGGCGCTGATCGAGGTCACCCAGTTCACCGGGGCGTTCGGGATCTACCCGTGCGGGGTGCGGATCGCGGACATCGAGGACCTGCTCGCGAACTGGCTCGGCGCTTTCGTGGGGGTCCTCCTCGCCCCGCTCGCGCGGCGGCTGCGAGTGCCGCTGTTCGTGCATGGGGACGAAGACACCCGGCCGACCGATTCCGTGCTGTGACCCTCAGGCGGTGATCGTCACCGTCGAGCGGTCGTCGGCGCCGCGGCGCACGTGGATCTGCTCGGCGATCTGGGCTTTCATGTCGCCGACGTGGCTGACGATGCCGACGGTGCGCCCCGCCTCGGCGAGGCGCCCGATCTCGCGGACGACGGTCTCGAGGGTCTCGGGGTCGAGGGATCCGAAGCCCTCGTCGATGAAGAGGGTCTCCATCTGCACGCCGCCGGCCTCGCCCATGACGATGTCGGCGAGCCCGAGCGCGAGGGCGAGGGAGACGAAGAAGGTCTCGCCGCCGGAGAGGGTCTCGGGGACGCGCACCTGATCGGTGCGGCGGTCGAGGACCAGCAGGTCGAGGCCGGTCTTCTTCGCGCCGCGGGCACCGGTGTCGCGCTGCAGCTCGAGCTCGGAGCCGGAGAAGAGGGCGAGGCGGGCGTTCGCGGCGTCGATCACGGCGTCGAGCCGCCACATCAGCACGTAGGTGGAGAGCTGCACGCGGTCGCCGTCGGCGGAGCGGCCGGTCGCGAGGTCGGCGACGCGCACCACCACACCGGCGTCCTCGCTGACGGTGCGGACCTGGGCAGAGGCGGCGGCGAGCGCGCCGCGGGCCTCGGCGGTGCGCTGGGCGATGCCGCGGAGCCGGGCGGCCTCCCCGGCGGCCTCGCGGGAGGCGGCACGGGCGGCGGTGAGCCGCTCCCCCGCGGCGAGGAGCGCGGCCTCGGCCTGCGCACGGGACTCCTCGGTGGAGGCGGTCTCCGCGATGCCGTCCTCGGCGAGGCCGTCGGCGAGTCGGGACTCCTCGACCGCGCGCGTCTCGAGCTGCTTCTGCCGGGCGGTGCGCTCCGCGGCGGGGAGCACGGCGGCGCGGGCGGCCTCGGCGGTGACGAGACCGCTGGTGGCGAGGGCGCTGTCGGTCTCGGCGGCGAGTTCGTCGGCCTGCTCCTCGGCGGTGGTGCGGGTGCGCAGCGCGTCGAGCAGGGCGGTCGCGGCGCGGGCACGGGCGGTGTGGGCGCGGCGGCGGGCGGCGATCGAGTCGTCGTCCCCCCGCGCGGCCGCGAGACGGTCGCGGTCGGCCGCGAGCACCTGGGCGACCTCGCGGATCGCGGCGTCCTCCCGCTCGACCTCGAGGGCCTCCCGCTGACGGGCGGCGGCGGACGTCTCGGTCTCGGCGTCGAAGGCGGTGAGCCGGGCCTCGATCTGCTCGGCGCGGGTCGCCGCCGTGGTGGCGGCGGTGGCGACGGCCTGACGGGTCTCCACCTCGGCGCGGGCACTGTCGGGGGTGTGCGCGCCGGCCGCCTCGCGCAGGGTCTCGAGCTCGCGCTCGGCGAGGGCGAGGGCTTGGGCGGAGGCTGCCTGGGCTTGCTCGGCGGTGCGGCGGGCGGCCTCGGCGGCGTCGACCTGCTCGGGGCTGACGGCGTCCTCGGAGGGGTCCGCGGGGCGGGGGTGTGCGGTGGAGCCGCAGACGGGGCAGGCGGTCCCCGTCTCGAGGTCCGCGGCGAGCTCGGCGGCGATCCCGGCGAAGCGGCGGCTGCGCAGGGACGCCTCCTCCGCGGCACACTCCTGGGCGGCACGCAGGGCCGCCCCCGCGGCGGACCGGGCCTTCTCGACGGCCGTGATCTGCGCGGCCGCGGCGATGGCGGCACGGTGCGCGTCCTGGGCGGCGGCGAGGGCGAGCTGCGCCTCGGCCCGTCCCGCGGCGGCGGTGCGGGCCCGGTCACGGTCGTCGACGAGCGCGGCGCGGGCCGCGGGGCGCTCCTCCAGCGCGGCGGTGAGCGAGGCGAGGTGCTCCACCCGGCCGGCGAGGCTCTCACGCCGCGCGACCAGCCGCTCCTCCCGCGCGGGCAGGGCGGTCTCGAGGTCGACGAGATCCGTCAGGGCACCGGCGGTCGCGGTCGCCTCCGAGGCGGCGTCGGCGAGCTGCTCGGCGGGGAGGTCGACGAGGTCGGGGTGGTCCGGGCGGGTGCGCGTGACCAGCTCGGCGAGGGCTTCGATCGCGCGGGAGGCGGCCGCGGAGGCGGTGTCGCGGCGACGCAGCAGGTCGACCACGGGGCGGGCGGTCTCGTCGGCCGCGAGCGCGGTGCGGGCCCGTTCGACCTGGGGAGACTCCTGCTCGAGGCGGACGGCGAGCTGGTCGAGCCGGTGGCGGCGTTCGAGGCGGGTGCGGACGGTGCCGGCCTCGTCGGCCGCGATGCGCGCGGTCTGCTCGGCGGTGGTGGCGGCATCGGCCGCGGTGCGGGCGGACTCCGCGCGGGCGTCGACGGACGCGAGCTGCGCGTCGGCCGACTCGGCGATTGGGTCGAGCCGCAGCGCCGCGGCGTGCTCGACGAGGGCGGTGCTCTCCTCGTCCTCGAGGGCCGCTGCCTCGGTGAAGCGGGCGACGGCGGTGGAGAGGGTCTGCTGGGCGGCCTCGACCTGGCGCTTGGCCTGCTGGCGCATGCCCTCGAGCTGCTTCTCGACGGCCGCGTAGGTCTCGGTGCCGAACACGCGCTGGAGGACCTGCTGGCGGTCCCCGGTGCCGGCGCGGAGGAAGCGCGCGAACTCGTTCTGCGGGAGCAGGACGGTCTGCGTGAACTGCTCGCGGGTGAGGCCGACGGCGCGCTGCACCTCACGGCCCACCTCATCGAGGCGGCTCGCGATCACCTCGGAGCCCGACCCGGAGCCCGCGGCGTCGGCGATCGCCGCGGGCAGCGCCTGCGGGGAGCCGATCCGCCACAGGACGGCCTTGGGCTGCTCCTTCGTGGTGCCGCTGCCGCGCAGCTTGGGACGCTGGAACTCGGGCTGGCGGCGCACGCGGTGCAGGCCGGAGCTGGTCTCGAAGACGAGGTCGACGACGCTCGGTGCGGTGGGCGCGGCGAACTGGGAGCGGATCCGGTCGGCGCTCGTGGCGCTGCCGGCGACCTGCCCGTAGAGCGCGTAGACGATCGCGTCGAGGATGGTGGACTTGCCGGAGCCGGTGGGGCCCTCGAGGAGGAAGGTGCCGCTCGCGCCGAGGGCTGCGAAGTCGATCTCGACGGTCCCCGCGAAGGGGCCGATGCCGGTCAGGCGCAGGTGGTGGAGCTTCACGAGGCCTCCTGCTCACGGCGGACGGCGGCGTAGGCGCGCTCGAGCACGGCGTGCTCGGCCTCGGTGGGGTCGCCGCCCGTGACATGGGCGAGGAACTCGTCCATCACCTCGAGAGGGTTCTGCTCACGGCGCACCACCGGGGTGCCCTCGCGGGCGGCGCGACCCTCGGGGGCGTACTCGGTGAGCAGCAGGTGCGGGAAGGCCTCGCGCAGCTGCTCCTGCAGGTGGGCGGGACGGGCGGGGTCGGTGACGACAGCCTTGAGCCAGTCGCCGGCGTGCTCGGTGCGGTGGGCGAGGATCTCCTCGAGGGTGCCGCGCAGTTCGGTGAGTCGGCGCGGGACGGGGGTCTCGACCCGGCGCACCCGGGCGGTGGTGCCGGGGGCGCCGAGCTCGACGAGCAGCACGGACTTGCGGTGGCTCCGCTCGGAGAAGGAGAAGGCGAGCGGGGAGCCGGAGTACCAGGCGGGCGCGCCGACGAGGGCGGTGAGGTCCTGGCAGCCGTGGAGGTGGCCGAGCGCGAGGTAGTCGAGCCCGGCCAGGACCCCTGCGGGCACGGAATCGACGCCGCCGACGGAGAGGTCTCGCTCGGAGTCGGAGCCCTCGCCGCCGGTGACGAAGGTGTGGGCGAGGACGACGGTGCGGGCGCAGGGGCGGGTCGCGGCACGCTCGCGGACGCGGTCGAGCGCGGCGCGGGTGACGGCCTCGTGGCTGCGCGCGAGGGGCTCGCCGCCGGGGCCGCCGAGCTCGGCGCGGGCGCGGTCCGGCTCGAGATAGGGCAGACCGAAGACGAGGACCTCGCCGTGCTCGTCCTCGACACTCACGGGGTGCTCGAGGCCGGGGAGGTCGGTGAGGAGGTGGATGCCGCCGCGCATGAGCGAGCGACCGAAGCCGAGCCGCTCGGGCGAGTCGTGGTTACCGCTGGTGAGGATCACGGTCGCGCCCGTCGCGGCGAGGCGGGCGAGGGCCCGGTCCAGGAGGGTCACGCTGCTCACCGCGGGCACCGCCCGGTCATAGACGTCGCCGGGGACGACGACCACGTCGACCTCTTCGGCCTCGACCAGCTCGACGAGCCAGTCGAGGAAGACGGCCTGGTGCTCGTGCAGGTCGACCTTGTGCAGGGTGCGGCCCAGGTGCCAGTCCGAGGTGTGCAGGATCTTCATGTCTCCGAGCCTAGGGGCGAGGTGCGACGAGCGAGGCTGGGCTCGCGCGGGGTCGCGCGATCAGAAGGGCGGCGGCCCGGCGTCGCCCCATCCCCCGAGCGGGGGCTCGAGCGGCGGGTAGGGCGGGGGCTCGAGCGGGGGGCAGGGCGAAGGGTCGGCCGACGGGCGCGGGTCGAGCAGCTCGGCGATGTCCCAGTCGGCGGGTGTCTCGCCCTCCCCTCCCCCGGGATCCGGCGCCGGCTCCCCGGCGTAGGTGCCGCGGAGGAAGCTGGACCAGGCGGCGGTGAGCGCCTCGACCATGCGCAGGCTCGCCGCGTCCAGGTCGTCGATCACGGTCACCGCGTCCCCGGCGCCGCCGATCCGCCAGCGGGTGCGGCCCGGTTCGGTGGGGCCGGTGGGGATCCGGACGGGATCGAGGAGTCCGGTGGTCTTGTCGAGGTGGTGCTGCCAGCACAGGAGGTGCAGGTTCTCGAGGTCGGTGGGCCCGCCCGCGCCGGGGGTGCCGCGGCGGCACTCCTCGAGGTGGTCGCACTCGGACGCCCACGAGCTGGGGCGGGTGCAGCCCGGCACAGCGCACTGGGCGCTGCGCAGGCGCAGGTGCTCGAGCATCGCCGGGCTGGGCGTGTACCGCTCGGCGGGCAGGGGCAGGAAGGCCCCGCTGCAGGGATCGGTCAACACGCGGTACCAGACGTCCGCCGCGCCGGCGAGGCTGCGGGCCATCGACGGCGGCAACGGGGTCGTGCCCTCGAGCATGCCCGGCTCGTCCGACGCGCCGAGGAGTGTGAGCGCCGGGATCGTGATGTTGAGGCGGAAGCGCGGGGCAGGCACGTCGGCACCGTCGGGGTCCAGCTGTGCGGAGGTGAGCAGAGCGAAGCGCAGGCGCGTGAGCGACAGGGCGCGCCCGCTCTCGAAGACCGTCCCCTCCGGGTCATGCGGGATCGGGGCACCCTCGCGGAGGGCGGCGCGCTGGGCGGCCTGGACGGCGCGGGCCGTCTCGTCGAGCTCCGTGAAGCAGGCGAGGATGTCGGGGATCGGACCGGTGATCTGCAGGATCCCGACGCCCGGCTGCGGCGACGGGAGCAGCTCGACGGACCGCTCGAGACAGGATTCCGGATCGGGGCGATCCTCCCGCTGACGGAGCAGCTCGATGAGACCTTTCAGCAGGGTGAAGAATCGTTCCGACGTGATATCCGCGGACCAGGCGGAGAGGATCTCGTCGAGCTGTCGACGGGAATCGTCCGACAGGCTCCGAGAGCCTTTCAGGATCCGCTCGAACCAGGCGGCGGAGATCTCCCCGGAGTCGAGCCGGGCGAGCGCTCGCGGGAGCAGATGGACGGCCTGGTGCGCGTCCCGGAGCCGCCATCCCGCGGCACCGCGGGTCACGCGGAGGGCGAGGGCGGCGCGCAGGGTGTCGACCTCGTTCACCTCCTCGCACTCCTCGTACTCTCCCTCGAGCTCGTGGAGCGCGGCGAGGGCGCGGTACTGGCTGACGAGAGCTCGGGCGGCAGCCCGCTCCGCATCCCAGACGCGCTGTGATGCCGCGCTGAGCTGTGGATCATCTGCGCAGCCACCGCGAGCTGGGAGGGCCTCGCGAGTGCCGGGAGTACGGCCGGAGACGGCGCGCAAGCGCAGCGGGAGAGAGGCGAGCAGGTAAGGATCGACGGGCGCCGGACCGGCAGCCGAGGGCGCCACCGCGGCCCCATCGTCAGCCTTCGGGGCGCGGGAGGAGGAACCCGACGAGGAGCCGTCGATCGGCACGATGCTCACCACGTCCACCCCCTCTGCATCCCGTCGGGGAGGGCGCGGGACCCGCGCCGAGAACTCCCCCTCGAACACCTCCACCCTAATCATCATCACCCACCTCGGAAAGCCCTCCTCTCGCATTTGTGGATAACTTCGTCGCCCCGGCTGGTGATCGACGAAGAACACCACTGGGGCCGAATCGTTCCTCCCCAGGACAGGGTTATCAACAGAGTTTTTCCCCATATCGCGGCGGACAGGGTTTCGTGTGTCGGACCCCGGGTGTACAGGGGGTCAGGAGCGACAGCCGGCCGGTCAGTGGGCCGCACGAGCGGCGGCGAGCGGACCGAGCGACGGTCCGGCGCGACACCTGAGCCAGACGCCGCCGCGCCGCTCCGCGCCGTTCCCCTACACTCGGCCGCTGGACACGGGGTGCGCCCGAGGCGCTGAGATCACACCCGTGGAACCTGATCTAGTTCGTACTAGCGAAGGGATGTCCGCATGAGCTCGGATTCTCGCACCCTCTTTCCGCCCGCCCGCACGGCCCAGCACGCCCGCACGGCCCAGCACGCCCGCACGGCCCAGCCCGACCCCCGCCCCCGCCCCGCACCCGCCCTCCCCCGGGTCCTCTCGATCGCCGGGACGGACCCGACGGGCGGAGCCGGCACTGCGGCGGACCTCAAGTCGATCACCGCCGCGGGCGGTTACGGCATGGCCGCGGTCACCGCCGTCGTCGCGCAGAACACGAACGGCGTGCGAGACATCCACCTCCCGCCCGCCGCCGTCCTCACCGCGCAGCTCGAGGCGGTCTCCGACGATGTCGAGCTCGAGGCCGTCAAGACCGGCATGCTCGGCACCGCCGAGATCATCGACGCCGTCGAGGCCTGGCTCCGCGCGCATCCGCCGCGGGTGCTCGTCATCGACCCGGTCATGGTCGCGACCAGCGGTGATCGCCTCCTCGCCGCGGAGGCCGAGCAGGCGATGCAGCGCCTGTGCCGTCTCGCGACCGTCATCACCCCGAACCTCGACGAGCTCGCCGTCCTCACCGGCGAGGCCCCCGCGCGCACCGAGTCCGAGGCCCTCGCGCAGGCCGAGCGCTTCGCCGCCGCGACCGATGTCGCCGTCGTCGTGAAGACCGGACACCTCGACACCCGCGCGATCACCACGACCTGGGTCCCCGCCGGCGGCGGCACGGGCCACGCGGTGCGCACCACCCGCGTCGACACCACCAGCACGCACGGCACCGGCTGCTCCCTCGCCGCCGCGCTCGCCACGCGGCTGGGCGCCGGCGACGACCCCCGGACGGCGCTCGCCTGGGCGAGCCGCTGGCTCCACGAAGCGATCCAGCACGGCGCAGCGCTGCAGGTGGGCGACGGGAACGGGCCCGTGGACCACGGGCATCTGGGTCGCCGGCTCGCCGCGGCGGGATCCGCGGCACCATGGCTCGGCCCGGGCGCGGTGCCGACCCGGCTCGAGACGCCGGCAGACCTCCGCCCAGCCCCCGCCGAAGGCCCCGCCCCCGCCGAAGGCCCCGCCCCCGCCCACGGGCCCGCCCCCGCCCACGAGTCCGCCCCGGCCCACGGGCCCGCCCCGGCCGTCGCCCCCGTCGGCCCCTGGACCGCCGCGCTCTGGGAGGCGGGCGCGCCGCTCGCCGCCGCGATCGACGACTCGGGCTTCGTCACCGCCCTCGTCGACGGCAGCCTGCCGGAGGAGCAGTTCAGCGTCTACCTCGCGCAGGACGCCCACTACCTGCAGCGGTACTCGCGGGCGCTCGCGGCACTGGCCGCTGCCGCCCCGGACGACGAGGCGCGTGCGTTCTGGTCGGCCTCCTCGCGGACCTGCGTCGAGACCGAGATGGAGCTGCACCGCAGCTGGCTCGCCCCCCGGCCGGAGGCGGCGACGCTCCCCGTCGGCCCCGTGACCAGCGCCTACACCGACTTCCTGCTCGCCCGGGCGCTCGGCTCCCCGCACGTGGTCGGCGCGGCGGCGGCCCTGCCCTGCTTCTGGCTGTACGCGCAGGTGGGCGCGGGACTGCCGGAGGTCCCGGCGGATCATCCCTACCGGGACTGGCTGCTGACCTACCGCGATCCGGACTTCGTCGAGGGGGTGCGCGGAGCCCTCGGCATCGTCGAGCGGGAGCTTGCCGCGGCGGGCCCCGAGGTGCGGGCGGAGGCGGCGCGGGACTTCCTCCTCGCGTGCCGGCACGAGCTCGAGTTCTTCGAGCAGGCCCGCCGATGAGCGCCGCGACGATCCCCGCCGCCACCACGCTCCCCGCCGAGGGCCGGGCCGCCCTGCGTGCGGGCGTGGTCGGCAACTGGATCGACAACATCCACGTGTTCCTGCCGGTCACGGCGCTGGCCCCGGCGATGCTGGTGCTCGCTGGACCGTCGGCGACCGCGTCGACGGGGGCGCTGATCATCGTCGCGATGCTGCTGGGCCGGCCCGTCGGCGGGGTGGTGTTCGGGCGGATCGCGGACCGGCTGGGCCGCACCCGCACCACGAAGGTCGCGATCGCCGGGACCGCCGCGTGCGCGCTCGCGATCACCGCCGTCCCGACGCACGAGCTGCTCGGGCCCGGCACCGTCGCCCTGGTGCTGATCCTGCGTTTCCTCGGCGGGATCTTCGTCGCCGGCGAGTACTCGGCGGCGATCCCGCTGGCCATGGAGTGGTCCGCGCCGCGCCGGCGGGGGCTGATGAGCGGGCTGATCCTGTCGATGGCGCCGTGGGCGCAGGCGTCGATCGCCTTCGCGGTCGCGCTGCTGCTCGCCGCGCTCGGACCGGACCACTACGCGGTCTGGGGCTGGCGGGCGCTGTTCGTCCTCGGCGCCGCGCTGTCGATCGGGATGATGCTCTACTACCGGCGGCACGTGGTGGACGCGCCGATCCTGCACCGCACGACCACGGCCCCCGCGCCCACCGCCCCTGCCCCGTCGGCCCCGCGCCCGGGCCTGCGCAGCCTGCTCGCCGGGGGCTGGGCGCCCGCCTTCTGGCAGGCGTTCGTGCTGATGACGGGGCTGTGGCTGCTCACCGACTCGACGGTGCTGCTGCTCACGGCGAGGCTCGCGACCGACTCGAGCCTCTCCCCGGAGGCGGTGCCGCTCGCGATGGGCGTCGCCGCGATCGCGCAGGCGCTCGCGATGGCGGCCGCGGGGCATGTGTCGAGCCTCGTCGGCCGACGCCGGCTGCTGGTGGTCTGGGGAGCGGTCGCCGCCGTGCTCGGCCCGGTGCTGTGGTGGGCGGCGGTGCACGCCCCGACCCTCGCCGCGGCGGCCCTCTTCGCCGCGCTGCTGCAGGTCGCGACGGTCTCCGCCTACGGGCCGATCGCCGCGTACCTCTCCGAGCGGTTCCCCGCGGCGGTGCGGTCGACGGGCTACGGCTCCGCCTACAGCCTCTCGCTCGTGCTGCCGGCGCTGTACCCCTTCTACGTGCCGGCGCTCGAGCCGCTGCTCGGCCGGGACGGGACGGTGATCGGCATGGTCGTGCTCGGCGGGTCGCTCGTGGTGCTCGGCGCGCTGCTCGGGCCGCGACTGTCCCCGCGCGACCTCGACGCCGATCTCGACACGGTCGCGGAGCGGGGTCGGCGATGAGCGCGATCCCTCCTCCCGACCCGCTGCTGGAGTCCGTCCGGCCGGTGCTCGCGGCGGTCCGCGAGCGGGCGCCGCTCGTGCACTGCCTGATGGCGACCGTGTCGATGGGCCTGGTCGCGGACGGTCTGCTCGCCGCGGGCGCCCGGCCGATGATGACCGAGACGCTGGCCGAGGCGCCCGTCGTCACCACCCTCGCCGAAGCCCTGCTCATCAACCTCGGCACCCTCTCGACCGATGCGATGGACGGGATCCCCGCGACGGTCCGGGTCGCGCGCGCGGACGCCCGACCCTGGGTGCTGGATCCGACGGCGATCGGGATCGCGCCGGTCCGCACCCCGCTCGCGCGAGGGCTCCTCGCCGAGCGGCCGACGGTGGTGCGCGGCAATGCCTCGGAGATCCTCGCCCTGGTCGGGGAGGGATCCGGGGGTCGCGGCGCCGACTCGACCGACACCGCGGAGACCGCCGAGCGGGCCGCGGCACGGATCGCGGAGCGCACCGGCGGCGCGGTCGCCGTCTCCGGGCCGGTGGACCTGCTGGTCGGCGTCGGCCGACGGGAGCGGGTCGCGCGCGGCTCCGCCCTGCTCGCGCGGGTCACCGGCACCGGCTGCCTGCTCGGTGCCCTCACCGCGGCCTGCACCGCCGTCGCCGAGGACGCCCTCGTCGCCGCCCGCGCCGCGACCGTGTGGATGGACCTCGCCGGGGAGCTCGCGGCGACCCGCGCCACCGGTCCCGGCTCCTTCCCGATGCACCTGCTCGACGCCCTCGACGAGATCGGACGCTGACATGACCCGCACTCCCCTCCCCCTCGATCTGCGCTGCTACCTGGTCACCTCCGGCCTGGGCCGCCGTACCGTCGACGTCGCCGCGCGGGCCGCCGCGGCCGGAGCCGGCGTCGTGCAGGTGCGGGCGAAGCAGGCGAGCACCGCCGAGCTGCTCGAGCTGGTCCTCGCCGTCGCGGAGGCCGTCCGCTCCGCACATCCGGCGACGCGGGTGCTGGTCGACGACCGGGCGGACGTCGCCGCGGCGGCCCGGGCCCGCGGCGCGCACGTCCACGGGGTGCACCTGGGCCAGGACGACCTGCCGGTCGCCGACGCCCGGGCGCTGCTCGGAGAGGACGCGATCATCGGCCTGACCACGGGGACCCTCGAGCTGGTGCGGGCGGCGGAGCCGGACGCCCGCCGCCTCGACTACCTCGGCGCGGGCCCCTTCCGCCGCACCCCCACGAAGGACTCGGGCCGGAAGCCGCTGGGCGTCTCCGGCTATCCGGCGCTGGTCGCCGCGACCAGCCTGCCGATCGTCGCGATCGGCGACGTCACCCCCGCCGACGTCCCCGCCCTCACGGCGACCGGGGTGGCCGGGGTGGCGCTCGTGCGGGCGGTGATGGACGCCGCGGACCCCGCGGCGGTGGTGCGGGAGGTGCTGCGGGCGTAGCGTCGAGCCATGACTCCTCAGACTGCCGACACCACCGTCGACGTGCTCGTGATCGGCGGTGGACCCGTCGGCGAGAACGTCGCCCAATACGCCGTCGAGGGCACCGACCTGACCTGCGCGATCCTCGAGCGCGAACTGCTCGGCGGCGAATGCTCCTACTACGCGTGCATGCCGTCGAAGGCGCTGCTGCGCCCGATCGACGTCGCCCGCGCCGCCGCGCAGCTGCCGGGGATCAGCACCCCGCACGTCGAGCCGGAGGCGCTGCTGGCCCGGCGCGACGACTGGGTGTCCCACTACGACGACGCCGGCCAGGTCTCCTGGGCGGAGGGCGCCGGGCTGCGCATGCTGCGCGGTCACGGCCGGCTCGTCGGCGAGCGCGAGGTCGAGGTCGAGGCGGCCGACGGGACGAGCACGCGGGTGCGGGCGCGGCGGGCGGTGGTCCTCGCGACCGGCTCGGTGCCCGTCGTGCCGGAGCCGCTGCGCGACCTCGCGCCCTGGACCTCGCGCGATGCCACCGGGGTGCAGGAGGTACCCGCGCAGCTGCTGATCGTGGGCGGCGGCGTGGTCGCCGTCGAGGCCGCGACGTGGATGGCCGCCCTCGGCGCGCAGGTGCGGATGCTGGTGCGCGGGGAGGCGCTGCTCACCGGTCTCGAGCCCGCCGCGGGGCGGCACGTCCTCGAGGCGCTGCGGTCCCTCGGGGTCGAGGTCGAGCTCGGGGCGGAGGTCGTCTCCGCCTCCCGCGAGGCGGTGGAGGACACCGGGCTCGGCCGGATCCACGGCGGCGGGGTCGCCGTGCAGGTGCGGGACGCCGACGCGACGCGCGAGGTCACGGCCGACGAGATCCTGGTGGCGACCGGGCGACGGCCGCGCCTGGACGACGTCGGCCTCGAGGCGGTCGGCCTCGCCCCCGAGAACGTGCTCGCCGGACTGCTGCCCGCGTGGCTGCACGCCGTCGGCGACGCGAGCGGGGAGGCGCCGCTGACGCACTGGGGCAAGTACCGCGCCCGCGTGATCGGGCAGGAGATCCGCGCGGCGGCGACGGGCGAGGCGGTCGAGCCGCGGCCGACGGCGGTGCCCGTGCCGCAGGTGGTGTTCACGGATCCGCAGGTCGCGGCCGTCGGGCTCACCGAGCGCGAGGCCCGGGGGCAGGGAGTCGAGGTGGTCACGGCCGAGGTGCCCTACGGCGCGGCGGCCGGCACCGCGCTGCTGCGCGACGACGTGACGGGCACGGCGAAGATCGTCGTCGACGCCCGCACGGGCGTGCTGTGCGGAGCGACCTTCGTCGGCCCCGAGGCGGCCGAGCTGGTGCACGCGGCGACCGTCGCGATCGTCGGCCGCGTGCCGGTGCACGTGCTCCGCCACGCCGTGCCCAGCTATCCCGCCGCCTCGGAGCTGTGGCTCCGCCTGCTCGAGGAGCTGCCGCCGGAGCTGCGCGCGTAGCGCCCGCCCCGACGATCGACCATCGGACGTGGCGCTCGGCCGCCTCGTCCGGTGGGATGGAGCAAAGGCCCCGCCCCGCACCAGCCAGGAGGATCATGTTCCGCCGAATGCAGCGCACCCGACAGCTCCGCCGCGCGAAGCCCGGTGACGGCCGGGAGCTCAGCGAGCTGCGCTGGTGGCAGATCCTCACCCGCACCCAGTTCGCGCTGCCCTCCTCGACCGCCGCCGGACGACCCGAGCTGTACGTCGTCGACGTGCACCATCTCGCGAGCGACCTCGAGGGCGGGAAGCTCGCCGAGGGCACCCGGCATCCGAAGATCGCCCTGTACCGCGACGGCCGCCGGACCCACATCGCCGATTCCCCCGTCGCCTTCGAGGTGCCGGGCGGAGTGATCGAGGCGGCCGTGGGCGACTACGGCCTCACCCGGATGCACCTCGTGCCCGAGGACGGCGCGGAGGCGACGACGCTCGTTCCGCACCCGCGCTCCCTCGAGGGCCGACGCGCCCGCTTCGGGCGGCGGCATCCCGCCGCGAGCCGGCTGATCGGACTGCTCGCGATAGTGATCCTGCTGATCGGGGTGGTGCTGATGCTGCCGCAGGCGGCGGAGCTGATCACGAGCATCCCGGCCGTGGCCGAGCAGATCGGCACCTTCACCTCTCCGATCAGCCTGCCGGGGTGGCTGAACACCTCCCTGCTCGTCGCGGGGGTGCTCGCGGCGACCGAACGGGCCCTCACGCTGCGCAATCACTGGCTGATCGACGCCGAGACCACCTGGACCTCGTTCGTCTGAGAAAGGCGCCATGACCCCAAGCTCCCCCGACCCGATCTTCGCCGACCCGCGCCTGGCCGCGTGCTACGACACGTTCGACGGCGAACGCGACGACCTGCCCCCGTACCGGGCGATCCTCGCCGAGCACTCGGCCCGCACCGTGATCGACGTCGGCTGCGGCACCGGCGCCCTCGCCACGCTGCTCGCCGCCGACGGCCTCACGGTGACCGGAGTCGACCCGGCCCTCGCCTCCCTCGACGTGGCCCGGCGGAAGCCCCATGCCGAGGCCGTGACCTGGCGGCACGGCACCGCCGAGGACCTGCCGCCCCTCGGTGCGGATGCCGCGGTGATGACCGGGAACGTGGCGCAGGTGTTCGTCACCGACGAGTCCTGGGCGGCGACGCTGCGCGGCATCCGCGGGGCGCTGCGGCCGGGCGGGGTGCTGGTCTTCGAGACCCGTCGGCCCGGGCGCCGTGCCTGGGAGGAGTGGCAGGCCGACACCGCGGAGACGCTCCACGAGGTGCCGGGCATCGGCCCGGTGCGCCAGCGGCCGACGGGGGTCGAGGTCGCGCTGCCGCTCGTGACCTTCTCCGACGAGTTCCGCTTCGCGGACGGCACGGTGCTCACCTCGACCTCCACGCTGCGGTGGCGGGACGAGGCCGAGCTGCGGGACACGCTCGCGGCGACCGGCTTCGACGTCGAGGAGATCCGCGAGGCGCCGGACCGCCCGGGCCGCGAGTACGTGGTGATCGCCAGGGCGGTCTGAAGGAGTTCGGGTCTCAGGCCTCGGGAGTCGTCCCGGTGTAGAAGCCGAAGGTCGCGTCGGCATTGCGCTCGGCGAGCGGGGCCTCGGCGCCGGAGGCGATGTGGGCGACGGCCCAGCCGTCGGCCGCGCCGCGATAGAAGGAGCGACCCTCGTCGGTGCCGGCCCAGGCCTCGGCCTCGGCGGGGCTGAGCGAGCCCTCGACCCCGCCGAGGTGCAGGGACAGGCCCAGCAGCCCGCCGTCCCAGCCCACACCCGTCGCACCCGGACCGAAGGTCTCCCACATCTCGGCGGGGACGTCGGCGGTGCGGCTGGAGTGCTCGAGCTCGAAGGCGGTGCGCTCGGCGTCGACCTCCTGCAGGCGCACGGTCACCCACGAGACGCCACCCATCGCCTCCCAGGTCGCGGAGAACTCGGCGGCCCCTTCGGCGGGCGGCTCGCAGACGGTGATCTCCCCGCCCGCGTTGCCCTCGAACTGGTAGCGGCCGCCGAGGCGGAGGTCGCCGCTGACCGGCAGGAACCAGCGCTGGATGCGCTCGACGCTGGTGACCGCCTCCCACACGTCGGCGAGCGCGGCGGGATAGATCTGCTCGAGCGACTGGACGTGCATCTCCTCGCCGTCGCGCTCCTCGACGCGGTAGCCGCGGGTGACGGAGCGGAGCTGTGCCGGGACGTCGACCATGGGGATCTCCTTCGGGTGGGCGGCAGGGCCGCGGGGGTGGGTGGGATGGTTCGGCGGGGGGCGGGCTGGGGCGGGGACCCTGGGGCGGGGCGGGGTCAGGCGCTGCGGGCGTCGGGCGGGTCAGGCGCTGCGGGCCGCGGGCGGGTGAGCGGCGGCTGGGGCGGAGTTGGTGGCGGGGGCGGAGGCGGCCGCAGGCTGCTCCGCGTCGAGGCGCCGTCGGCGTTTCCCGCGGGCGAGCTCGGTGCCGAGCGCATCCAGCTTCGGGAGCCAGAAGCGCTCGAAGGGGGTGAGCCAGTCGCTCGCCTCGCGGGGGCCGCGGGCGCCGACCGAGTACATCCGACGGCGGCCCTCCGCCCGGACCTCGACGAAGCCGTGGTCGCGCAGGACCTTCAGGTGCTGGGAGACGGCCGGCTGGCTGATGCCGAACTCCCCCTGCACCACTTCGCCGATCTCGCCCGCGCTGCGCTCCCCGGACTCGGCGAGGAGCTCGAGGATCCCTCGCCGCACCGGATCGCCGAGGACGTCGAGCGCGTGCATGCGGCCATGCTCCCCCACCCGGGACATATAAGTCAAGACTTATGCGTGGGGTAGGGGTGGGTCGGACCGGCAGGGCGGGGATGTCACTCAGCCACCTCCGCTCCTCACCCAGCCGGCCTGCCCGCCCTCTCCCGGTCGACCTGCCCGCCCTCTCCCGGCCTGCCCGCCCTCTCCCGGTCGACCTGCCCGCCCTCTCCCGGTCGCCCTGCTGGAATACCGCGTCTGGCGTGACCTCGAGGCTCCAGAGGCGTCGAGGTCACGCCTGGCGCGGAGTTTCAGCAGCGGGGGTGGCGGCAGGTGGATGGGCGGGGCGGGGTCAGCGGCGGGCGAGGAGGATGGCTCGGTAGGCGATGCCGGCCGCGAGCAGGGCGAGACCCGCGACGATCGTGCTGCCGGGCAGGGCGGCGACCAGGAGCACGCAGCCGACCAGGCCGATGACCTGCATCGCCTTCGGGAACAGCCGCCACTCCCCCTCCTGCGTCAGCGCCGCGAGGTTCGCGACTGCGTAGTAGAGCAGCACCCCGAAGGAGGACGCGGCGATCGCGACCAGGACGCTGTCGGCGAGCAGCACGAGCAGCAGGATCACGACGGCCGCGACGATCTCCGCCCGCTGCGGGACGGAGCGCTTCGCATCGACAGCGGCGAGCGGCGCGGGCAGGTCCCGCTCTCGGGCCATCGCGAGGACGGTCCGCGACACCCCCGCGACGAGGGCGAGCAGGGCACCGGACGCCGCGGCGACCGCCCCGACCGTGACGACCACGAACCACACCCCGCCCGCGCCGACCGCGGCGAGGGCAGCCCGGAACGGCGCGGGGCCCCACCCGGCGCCGTCGGGGTCCAGCCCCACCAGGACCAGCACGATCGACAGCGCGAGGTAGAGCGCGCACACCGCGGCGAGGGCCACGAGGATCGCGCGCGGGATGGTGCGACGGGGATCCACGACCTCCTCGCCGAGGGTCGCGACGCGCGCGTACCCGGCGAAGGCGAAGAACATCAGCGCCGCCGCCTGGGCGAGAGCGAGGAGCAGGCCGACGTTCCCGCCGGCGCCCGCCCCGGCGAGAGCCGCGAGGCCGCCGTCCCACAGCCCCGTCGCCTGCCCCGCGAGCGGGCCCGGCACAGCGGAGAGCTCGGGGAAGCCGCCCGTCGGCTCGCCGGCCCCCGCGCCCGCTCCCGAGCCGCCCAGCCCGGCGGCCCCGCGGCCGAGCACCCCGGCGATCAGACGTCCCGCGGTGAGCAGCAGGGCCGCGATCGCGACGGTGACGAGCACCCGGGCGAGGGCGGCCGTGCGGGTGATGCCGACGAGGTTCACGGCCGTCAGCAGCACCACCACGGCGGCCGCGACCGGTCGCTGGAACGGCACCGGCACCAGGTACGCGGCGATGACCAGGGCCATCGCGGCGCAGGAGGCGATCTTGCCGATCA
The DNA here is from genome assembly GCF_055454375.1 of Brachybacterium sp. B718/18. Taxonomy (NCBI): domain Bacteria; kingdom Bacillati; phylum Actinomycetota; class Actinomycetes; order Micrococcales; family Dermabacteraceae; genus Brachybacterium; species Brachybacterium sp. B718/18. Next base: position 58,035 of record NZ_JBVDDO010000010.1, read on the forward strand.
CGAAGCACCAGCCGGCGAGGAAGCCCCACCAGGGCCCGAGCTGCTGTCGGCCGTAGTGGTAGGTGCCGCCCGAGCTGGGGCGCTGGGCGGCGAGCTGCGCGGTCGAGGTGGCATTGCACAGGGCGACGACGGCGGCGATCAGCACCGCGAGCGGAGCCAGGGCGCCCGCGAGATCCTGCGCGGCGCCGACGGACACGAAGGCCCCCGCCCCGATCATCGAGGCGAGTCCGATCACCACGGCGTCCCCGAGACGGAGTCGGCGGGAGAGAGCGGGTGCGGCGGACATCGGGCTCCTGGGGTGCATGGGGGGTTAGGGGTCTTGAGGGGCGGCGGCGGAACCGTGTCCATGAACGGGACGTGAGCGGCCCGAGACCTGCGATATGCAGGGAACAGGCCGCTCACGTCCCGTCGGTGGACAGGAACCCGGTGGAGTTCAGGCGGGGATCAGCGGGGGATCAGGCGGCCGAGCGGTCCCGACCCTTCCCGTGGCCCTGACCCTTGCCCTTGTCGTGGCCCTTCCCATGGCCGTGGCCCTTGCCCGGGTGCTCGGAGTCGGGGTTGCACTTCTGGACGCCGTGGCCCTTGCCGTTCTCCTGGCCGCGGCCCTTGCCGGTGCCGACGCCGTTCTCGCGGCACTCGCCCGGCTCACCCGGCTCACCCGGCTCGCCCGGCTCCTCGACCTCGGGGAACTCGCCGCCAATGCCCACGATGATCGGATCGTGGTCCGAGGACCCGAACGGACCGGACTCGAAAAGGTCGGTGGCGTTGTTCTTATAGCGCGCGTACTGGGTCATCACGGACTCGGCGCCGTTGATCTGCCAGTCGGTCGCACCGCTGACGCGCTCGGCGGCGGACGGGCTCGCGAGCACGTGGTCGAGGGAGCCGACCATCCCGGAGTAGCTGTAGGACCAGCCTTCGGGGTGGTGGGTCTCGCCGAGGTTCACGAAGCCCTCGGCGTAGAAGAGCTGCAGCGGCTCCTCCTGGGTGTAGGAGTTGAAGTCGCCGCCGTGGAAGACGTCCTCGACGCCCGCCGCGGCCGCGGTCTGCTCGCCCCAGGCCAGCAGCGCCTCGGCCTGCTGGAGGCGGGAGGTGCGGGCGTTGCCCTGGACCGGGTCCGCCTCGAGCCCGGCGTCCTCGGCGTCGGCCGAGCCCTTGGACTTGAAGTGGTTGATGGTGAAGAAGAAGGGCTCGCCCTGCACCGGCTCGCCGGCCTCCTCGGTCCCCTCCGCCTCGTCGCTCTCGCTCAGCGGGGCGAACACCTGGCCGATCGGCTCGCGGGCATTGTCGAAGGCCGGGTCGTCGGCGAGGATCTGCACGGAGCCGACGGGGGTGACCTCCGCAGGCTTGTAGATGATGGCGTTCGTGATGGCGTCCTGGCCGCCGTCCAGACCGAGGGCGGCGTAGGCCTCCCCGGTCGGGATGTAGGCCCAGGTCCCCTCGCCGTCCTGCGCGTTGAGGGCGGCGACGAGGGTCGCCGTCGCCTCGTCGGCCTCCTCGCCGAGGCGGGCCGAGTTCTCGATCTCGGTCAGGCCCACCACGTCGGCGCCGGTGCCGGAGATCGCCGCGACGATCTTGGACTGCTGGCGCTCGAGGTAATCGGCGCCCCAGGCGCCGCGCAGGTCGCAGCCGCCGCGCACGGTGGTGCCGTCGCCGTGCATGTTCGTGTACGGCTCGCAGCCGGGGGTGTCCTCACCGAGGGTGGTGAAGTAGTTCAGCACGTTGAAGGTGGCGAGCTGCAGGTCGCCGCCCACCTCCTCGGGCGCGTCCTGGCGGGTGTTCTCGACGTCGACCCCGTCGGTCTCCGCGGACTCCCACGGGGTGGTGGTGTTCAGCCGCCACTGGTCGAAGGAGTAGGCGACGACGACCGGCTCGGTGAAGTCGATGGCGGCGCCGACGCGGATCGGCTCCTCGGTGCTCAGCCAGCTCATCGGCTGGGTCGGGTTCGCGGAGAAGTCGGTGGACTTGCCGTCGTCGAGCAGCACCAGGTTGTCGGCCTGCGCCTCGAAGTAGGCGGTAGCCTCCGCGCCGGGGCGCATGATGTCGCCGGCCTGCTGCAGCGGCTCGCCGCCGATCGCGAGGCCCACCTCGCCGTAGCGGCCCGTGTTGTAGACGTCGGTGACGGTGAAGTCGCCGGCGCCGGGCAGGTACAGCATGTGCTCGAGGGTCTCGCGCTCCTCGGCGGCGGTCGGGAAGCCGCTCTCGAGCGTCAGCGGCTCGACGGTGCCGACGCTCTCGGGGAGGATCTCGAGCCCGTCGGCGCCGACGGTGACCTGCGTGGACTCGTAGTACTCGGAGACCTCGCCGGTGACCCGCACCGAGTCGCCGATCGCGACCTGGCGGGCGGTGTCGCGGGAGTAGACGAACACGGCGGTGGAGCCGGTGTGGGTGGAGAAATCCAGCGCCCCGCCGGTGCCGGCGGTCTGGATCACGTAGCCGTTCAGGCCGCCGGTCGCGTAGACGGCGGTGACGACGCCCTCGGTGGTGACCTGCTGCCCGACCAGCGGGGAGGTCGACCCGGTGCCCTGGATCTCGGCGATCGTCGCCGCGACGGCCTCGCCGGGGGGCTCCTCCTCGTCGTCGTCCCCGCCGCCGGCGCCGCCGGAGTTGGTGGGGGTGGGCTCGCCCGCGACGAAGTCGGTGGAGTTCTCGCCAGTTGCGGCGATGCGCGAGGCGGAGGTGCTGTTGGACAGGCCCGGGGCGGCGGCCTCGCCGGAGAAGCTCACGGCGGTGCCGTAGCCGACGAGGTCGACCACCGCGGGGTTCTCGGCGCAGGTGACGCCCGAGCAGGCGAGGGTGCCGCTCGCGTCGGTGAGGGCGAAGGCGCCGTTGCTGCCGGACGCGGCGATGGTGCCGGTGGCGTCCGGGGCGGGCAACGCCTCGGTGCCGCCGCTGCCCTGCGCGAGCTGGATCAGAAAGGTGCCGCCCGCGGGGACGGTGCCGGTGAGCGTCAGGGAGTTGCCGGCGCCGAAGCTCCCGCCGGAGGAGGAGTACTGCAGGGTCCAGCCGGTCACGTCGACGTCGGCGTCGGAGGTGTTCACCAGCTCGACGAAGTCGTGGGTGTAGGTCGCGCCGGAGTTGCCGCCGCCGCCGTACACCTCCTGGATCTGGACGGCGCCGGGGGTGACCACGGCGGCCTGGGCGGCGGGGGTGAGGGACGGGGCGAGGGAGAGGCCGAGCGCGAGCGCGGCCGCCGCGGCGCCGACGCGCAGCAGGCGCGGGCGCAGATCGGAGGCCGTGAAGACGGTGGGAGGCATGGGGAGAGCTCCTGGGAAACGGGAAGAGCGGTGCGAGCGAGTCGAGGGAGGAGACAGGGGGCCGTGCACGACGGAGGGTCCGCGCCGCGGGGGCGCGACCCCTCCGTCGTCAGGTCGGGTCAGCGGCGGGAGAGCCGGTGACGCAGGCCGAGGGCGCCGAGTCCCGCGAGGGACAGGGAGCCGGCGACCGCGAGCAGCGGGGCGACGGTCGCACCGGTGCGGGGCAGGTCCGAGCGGCCGTTGGACGAACCGCCGGTCGAGGAGGAGCCGCCGGTCGAGCTGCCGCCGGCGGTCGAGCCGCCGTCGGTCGCGTCGTCGTCCGACGAGCCGCCGTCGCTCGGGGCGGGGGTGTCATCGCCGCCGCCGTCGCTCGGGGCCGGGGTGTCATCGCCGCCGCCGTCGCTCGGGGGCGGGGTGGTGTCGTCGTCATCGTCGCCGCAGACGTCCGTCGGCGCTCCGCCCGAGGTCCAGGTGAAGGCCGGGATCTCGTAGACGATCTCGGTGCCGGTCTCCGGGGTGGCGGTGATGGTCAGCGGGACGTCGGTGCCCTCGGGGACGCACAGCCAGTCGGCGAGGGTGACATCGGCCGCGAGGCCGTCGACCCCGTCGATCGCGGCGTAGGGCGCCTCGAAGGTGCCGTACTCGCCGGCATCGACGGTGACCGAGGTGATCTCGGGGGCGCCGAGGCTCTGCGACTCGAGACCCGCGAGGCGCAGCACCGGATCGCGATCCACGCCGGCCTCGGAGTCGTACTCGCCGCCGTCGACGATCTGCAGGTCGATCTGGCGCTGCGAGTAGTCGGGGGCGAGGTCGGGGTGCGCCTCGAGGTAGGAGATGAACGCGTCGCGGTCCAGCACGCCGGAGTCGCGGACGTTCTGCGCCTCGGAGAGGGCCCACATGTTGTCGCCGCCCTCGAAGAGGAAGCTCGCGGTGACGATGGTGTAGGTCGCGTCGGGGTCGATCGGCTCGCCGTTGATGCGGATGTCGAGGATCCGGTCGTCGGTGCCGCGGGTGCTGTCGAAGACGTACTCGACGTTCTCCGAGACCGAGAAGGCGAGGAAGGACTCGTCGCCCTCGTCGACGCCGCCGCCGTCGGCGGTGCGCTGCCACTGCTCCTCGAGCATCTGCTTGAACTGGGCGCCGGTGACCTCACCGGAGTTCAGGGTGTTGGCGAAGGGCACCATGCTGTTGGCCTCGGCGTAGGTGACCACGCCCTCGCCCTCACCGCGGGTCGACTCGGCGTCCCACAGCTCGGCGCGGATGCCGCCCGGGTTCATGAAGCCGATGACCTCGTTCTCGCCGGCGAGACCCGCGTCCTCGAGGTACCACTTCATGGAGTCGGCGAGCATGTTGCCGGCCGCGGAGTGGCGGTAGCGGTTGTCGCCCTTGGTGGTGGCCTGGTTGCCGACCTCCTCGAGCGGGACGCGCACGCCGTCGACGTAGCCGGCCTTGGAGTCGTCCCAGGAGGTGGTGATGTCCCCGGCGACGGAGCCGACGGGCTCGGCGCCCACCTCGGCGGCGTCCGCGATCGCGGTATCGGCGATCGAGGTGACCTCCTGGGTCACGGCGGTGTCGGTGGCGCACTCGGCCTCGGTCGAGCGGAGCTCGGGATCGCCCACGGCGTCCCAGTCGCCCTCGGCGTCGCGCTCGAGGGTGACGGTGCCGAGGTTCGCGGCGCTCGCACCGGTCTGGATGATCGCGCGGGTCTCGCCGTCCTCGCCGGGCACGGCGGCCTCGTAGGCGTAGGTGCGGTGGGAGTCGCCGTTGAAGATCGCGTCGACCTCGGCGTCGGTCTCGGTGACGATCTTGTCGAAGATCGGATCGGTGTTCGCCGGGGCGGCGCCGGCCTCGGCGTCGGCGCTCGCGCCCTCGTGGTAGACGGCGACGGCAAGGTCGTACTCGATCCCCTCGGCCTGCAGCTCGTCGATCACGTCGTTGACCGCGTCGACCGGGTCACCGAAGGTGAGGCCCTCGATCGCGGCGGGGCTGACCTTGCCGACGGTCTTGGTGGTGACGGCGCCGATCACGGCGACCTTCACGCCGTCGCGCTCGATGATGGTGTACGCCTCGTGGACGCGCTCCCCCGAGGCGTCGTAGACGTTCGCGGCGAGGTCCGGGAACTCGGTGCGCGGCTCGATGCGCTCGAACAGGTCGTCCTGGCCCTGGTCGTACTCGTGGTTGCCGATCGCGGAGGCGTCGACGCCGAGGGCGTTGAGCACGTCGATCGTCGGCTCGTCGTTCTGCACGGCGGACTCGAAGGAGGAGCCGCCGACGTTGTCGCCCGCGGAGAGCAGGAAGGAGGTCGCGCTCTCGGCGCGCACGCTCTCCACCTGGCAGGCGAGGGCCGAGGCGCCGCCGAGGGCGCCGTGGAAGTCGTTGAAGCCCATCAGCGTGACCTGCTGACCGGGCTCGGCGGCGACGGCGCCGAGCGGCACCAGGGCGCCGGAGAGGGCGAGGGCGGCGGCACCGAGGCCGACGGCCGCGCGGCGCGGGACGCGCCGGACGGAGTGTTCGAACATGGAGGTCTCCTGGGAGCGAGATGGGAGCACACGGAGTGCGCTTCGTCATTCCATCGCATGTCGCGCAGGACACGCCCGGACGTCTCCGAGCTGGGACCGTTCTGTCACCTCGAGTTCACCAGGCATGACGGTTGGTGTTCACAGGCCCCGATCCCTTGACCGGGCCTTGGAGAATCCTTGACCGAGCGAGGTCTGGACGGCCGGCCGGGGCCCCGATACCGGGCGCTGCCCGGTGTGGCGGTCAGCCTGCTGTGGCGGTCAGCCCTCGGCGCCGCGGCCGAACTTGCGATGGTCGGCCTGCTGCTCGAACAGGCGCGCGGCGCGCAGCGAGTTGACCTCGCCCACGACGGGGTTCGGCTGATGGGTGGCGCGGGTGCCGCCGTACAGGGAGAGCAGGTTCATCGCGACGGCGCGCTGGTTGCGGTGGCCGAGCATCTTGGTGACGTGGACGCCCAGCCACGCGGCCCAGCCGAGTGAGCCGGTCAGGCCCGGCAGGTGCGGGATCTCGGCGATCGCGGCGTGGCGGCCGATGGTGGCCATGGTGCCGAGGTCCGTGTAGTGGAACTTCTGGCGCGGCGTGCCGGCGACCTCCGCGGCGATCGCCTTCGCGGCGGCGCGGCCCATCTGCACGGCGGGCTGCGCGAGCTGCGGCAGCGCCTCGTCCTGCGCGGCGATGTCGCCCGCGGCGTAGACCCCCGGAACACCCTTGACCTGCAGGTAGTCGTCGACCATGATCCGGCCGCGCTTGTCCTGGGGCAGGCCCCAGTCGGAGACGACCTCGGGCACGCCGACGCCGGCCGCCCAGATGGTCACGTCGGACTCGAGCACGGTGTCGTCGTCGAGGATCACGTGGTCGTAGCCCACGGACTTCACGCCGTGGCCGAGGCGCAGCACGACGCCGCGGTCGGCGAGCTCCTGCGCGGCGTACTCGCGGAAGTCGGGGCGGAACTCCTTGATCAGCTCGGTGCCGCGCTGGATGATCGTCACCTGCAGCGTCCCCGGATCCATCTCCGGGTAGAGGATGTCCAGTTCCTGCATGCGGAAGTCCGCGAGAGCGCCCGCGATCTCGACCCCCGTCGGCCCACCGCCGACCACGCAGACGTGCAGCTTGTCGTGGTGCGAGGTGATCTCGCGGGTGGCCCGCTCGAGCTCGGAGAAGAGACGGTCCCGGATCGCGAGGGCCTGCGAGCGCGTGTACATCGGCATCGCGTGCTCCTCGGCGCCCGGGGTGCCGAAGTAGGTGGTGGTGCAGCCGTTGGCCACGATCAGGTAGTCGTACTCGAGCTCCTGGGTGCCCTTGGTGCCCTCGTCGAGGGAGACGACCTTCCGCTCCGGGTCCACGCCCACGACCTCGCCCTGGCGGTAGCGCATGTTGGGGATCTTCAGCGACAGGCCGCGCAGGAACATGGTGACGTCGCCCGGGTTCAGGCCCGCGGTCGCGACCTGGTACAGCAGCGGCTGGAAGGTCTTGTAGACGTTGCGGTCGATCAGGGTCACGCGCACGCGGGCATCGCGCAGGGCACCGACGGCGTGCGCCCCGGCGAAGCCGCCGCCCAGGATGATCACGTGGGGCCAGCTCGCGCCGTCCTTCGCGGGGACGATCGGACGACGGCTGAGGAACGGCATGACCATGAGAGCGGACTCCTTCGGGGGACGGTCGGCCACGGGCGGCGGGAGCTCGGGGCCGGGTCGTCGGGGAGATGAGACGGCGGAGCGTGCGGTCTGCGGGCGGCGACGAGGTGGCCCCCAGGGGACGGTCCCGTGGGTCGGGCCCGACGCCGGGGACGGGGGCGCCGGGGCGCCGTCCGAGTCCTCGCCGATGCTACCCACTCGCGCGGGGCGGGGACACCTGGGCGGGGCCGATGAGGTCGCGGCTCACAGCGTGTCTGCTGGGTCACGGGGTCCCGGCGGACGGGGTCACGGGGTCCCGGCGGACACCGCTCCCACGACCAGGAAGGCAGCGCAGAGCGCGCCGATGGCGAGCACGCCGAGGGTCGCGGCGAGCATCGGCAGACCGCCGCGGAGCAGCACGCCCGCGGTGTGCAGGTCGTCATGGGCGCGGCGGTAGCCCGTCGCGGCGAGGGCATAGGCGAGGACGGCCAGACCCGCGCAGAGGATCCCGCCGACGACGGCCACCGGCCCCAGGTGCGAGACGGTGAAGCGCATGGCCAGGAGGCTTGCGACGGCGAAGGAGAGGCAGGTGCGGCGCCAGGCGAGGAGGGTCCGTTCGGGCTGCAGGCCGGGGTCGAAGACGGCGTCGGCGGGCGGAGCAAGCGGGGCGGCAGGCGGAGGCGGCGGGGCGGGAGGCGGCGGGGCGGGGGCGCTCACATCCACATCCCGATGCTCACCAGCGCCGCCGCGACCAGAACGCCGACGACGATCACGGCGCCCGCGCCGAGTCCCGGCAGCGGGGCGGCCCGACGCAGCGAACCCTCGGTCGCGCGCCAGCCCCACCAGGCCTGCAGGGCGCAGAGGGTGCCGAGGACCAGGAACACGCCGGCCGCGGCGAGGCGCCAGCCGGTCGCCGCGGGCAGGGCGAGGGCCTCGAGGGCGAAGGCGCCGGCGTACATCGCCAGGGAGGTGCGCAGCCAGGCGAGGAAGGTGCGCTCGTTGGCGAGGCTGAATCGGGGGTCGGGCTCCGCCCCCTGGCGGTAGACCGAGGCGGGGAACCGGCGGTCGACGGGGGCGGGGTCGGCCGGGGCGGGGGTGGCCGACTGGACGGCGGAGGCGGGCGCGGCGGGGTCCTGAGGTGCGGCGGCGTCAGGAGGCGGGGTCACGGGGGCTCCTCGGGATCGTCGGGGTCGGCAGGGGGCGGCTGCATCCATCGTTCCACGCGGCCATCCCACCGATCCGATCGGGTTTCCCGGCCTCGCTCCCCGCTCGACCTGCCGACGCCCTCAGCCGACACGCACGCCTCTCGAGGCATCGCGGTCGACAGTGTCGGCTGGCGAGCCAGATCAGAGGTGGTTCTGGTTCGTGAGCCGACACTGTCGACCTCCCGCACCACCCGGCCACGCTGATCGACCTCCGGTACCGCCGTCCGAGACCGCTTCGTCGATCAGCTGGCCGGTGCCGGGCCACGCCGGGCCATGCCGGGCCACGCCGGGCCTGTACCGGTCTGCCCGCGGCCGGCTCTGCTGAAACTCCGCGCTTGGCGTGACCTCAACCGCTGTGAGGAGCTGAGGTCACGCCTGGCGCGGAGATCCAGTCGGGTCGGCGGCCGAGGGGGCGGGACCGGACCCGACTGCCCCGCGCCTCCCCACCCCGCGCTGACCTGCGCCGCCAAACCCTCAAAGGTTTGAGTCTTCTGTTCAAACGTTTGAGTCCCTACGGTTGCCGGAGCCCGCCTCCCCTCCCCTGGCGGTCCCTCGACGGAGAGAGATCGATGAGCACCACTGCAGCTGCCACGGCCCGCCCGCTGGCCTCCCCCCGCCCCTTCGGCGTGCGCGACCGGATCGGCTACATGTTCGGCGACCTCGGGAACGACTTCACGTTTCTGCTCGCCTCGGCCTACCTGATGGTCTACTACACGAACGTCGCCGGCCTGAACCCCGCGCACGTGGGCACCCTCTTCCTGGCCGCCCGACTGATCGACGCCTTCACCGACGTCGGCTGGGGACGCTTCCTGGACTCCCACACGCCCGGGAGCGGCGGCCGCTTCCGCCCCTGGATCGCCCGCATCGCGATCCCCGTCGCCGTCGCGAGCGCGCTGCTCTACGCGCCCTTCATCGCCGACTGGGCCTACGGCGCGAAGCTCGCCTACGCGGCGATCACCTACCTGCTGTGGGGATCGGTCTGCTACACGGTCGCGAACATCTCGTACGGCTCGATGGCCTCGGTGATCACGATCGTCCCCGGCGAGCGCGCCTCCCTCTCGGTGTTCCGCGGCATCGGCGCGAACAGCGCGGGCCTGCTGGTGTCGCTGGTGCCGCCGCTGATCGTGTACGGCATGGTCGACGGCACCTCGCAGCTGCTGCCTGGCCGCCTCTTCGCGGTCGCGATCGTCTTCTCGGGCCTGGCCGCGCTCTGGTATCTCCTGTGCGTGCGCAACGTGCAGGAGCGGGTGGCCGCCCCGCCGCGCGACGCCACCTCGCGCAGCCTCCTGAGCCTGCTCCGCTCCCTTGTGTCCAGCCGCCCGCTGCTGGCCCTGATCAGCGCGAACGTGATGATCATGCTCGCCTCCCTGTTCTACGGGACGATGGCCGCGTACCTGTGGCTCTACCACTTCAACGACGGCACGCTCTCCGGTCCCGCACAGCTCGCCGGCTTCCTCCCGGGGCTGCTGCTGTCCCCGATCGCGGCCCGGCTCGCGGCGCGCTTCGGCAAGAAGGAGGTCGTCGCCGCGGCGCTGATCGGCACGGGCGTGCTCTACCTCGTCCTGTTCGCCCTGCAGCTCGAGGGCGCCTGGACGTTCATCGGCCTCGCCTTCCTCGCCGGCTTCGGGCTCGGCTTCTACAACCTGCTGATCTGGGCGCTCGTGGGCGACATCATCGACGCCGAGGAGGTCCGCTCCGGCGAGCGCGACGACGGCACCGTCTACGCGGTGAACACCTGGGCCCGCAAGGTCGGCCAGGCGGTCGCGGGCGGTCTCGGCGGCTACGCCCTGGCCTGGGTCGGCTTCCGCTCCGGCGAGACCGCGCAGTCCGCGGGGACGGTCGAGGGGATCTACACCTTCTCGACCCTGGTCCCCGGGGTGCTGTACCTGATCGCGGCCGCGATACTGCTGTTCGCGTACCCGCTCTCCCGCCGGGTGGTGGCCCAGAACGTGCAGACCCTCGCCGCCCGGCGCACCGCCGAGGAGGCCTGAGCCCCATGCCCCGCACCACCCTGAAGGACGTCGCCGAGCGCGCCCAGGTCTCGATCTCGACCGTGTCCTACGCGCTCAACGACGCCTCGCACGTGCAGCTCGCCCCGGAGACGCGGGCGAGGGTGCGGCGGATCGCGAAGGAGCTCGGCTACACGCCCAACGCGATCGCCCGCTCCCTGCAGGGGCGCGGCACCCGGACCGTCGGGGTGGTGGTCTCCAAGCCGCTGACCAACCTGCGCTACGCGACGATCGTGCACGGCGTCGCCGCGGAGCTGTCCGAGCGCGGGATGCGGATGGCGGTGCTGCCGGACCCGTCGGCCGACTCGATCCTCGCCGACTGCCGCGGCGGGCTGCTCGACGGCCTGGTGTTCGTGGGGCATGACGACGCCGTGCCGCCGGTCGCGCTCGTCGAGGCGGCGGCCGACGGGACCGCGCCGCTGGTCACGATCGACTGCGGTGCGGGCCCGGAGGGCGCCGCCTACTCGAGCGTCGACTTTGACTACGCCCGGGGCGCCGCCGAGATGGTCCAGCACCTGGCGGGCCGCGGGATCACGACGGTGCTGCACCTCCGCCCGGAGCTGCCCTCGCGCGCCGAGCGGGAGCGACGCTCCTCCCTCATGCAGGCGCTCGGCGAGGCCTCCTCGCTGACCCTGCAGGTGGTCTCCACCCGGCTCGACGATGCGCACATCGACCGGGTGGACCGCGGTGACCAGCGTGCCTCCGCCGACTATCTCGGCCGCACGGCCGAAGCCCTCGAGGCCGCCCTCGGGGATCTCGCCTCCCCGCCGGATCAGGTGGCGGTGCTGTGCTCCTGGGGCGCCGACGTCGAGCTCGCGCTCGCGACCGTGCAGCGCCGCACACCCGGCGTCACGGTCGCAGCGCTCGCGGCCGGCTGGCCCGCCACCACCATCTGGCCCGACCTCGTCTACTCGCGCCTGCCGCTGGCCGAGGCCGGACGGCGTGCGGCCGGGATGCTGCTCGCCGAGCTCGGCCCCGACCCCCTCCACGAGCGCGCGCTGCTCCGCCCGCGGCTCGACCCGTACCCCGCCGACGCCCCGTCGGCCGACTGACCCCTCCCGGAAGGACCCCCGCATGACCCGCCCGAACCTCGTGTTCATCATGAGCGACGACCACGCCGCCCACGCGATCTCCGCCTACGGCAGCCGCGTCAACTGCACCCCGCAGCTCGACCGGATCGCCGCCGAGGGCACCCGCATGGACGCCGTGTTCTGCACGAACTCCATCTGCAGCCCCTCGCGCGCCTCGATCCTGACCGGCACCTACAGTCACATGAACGGGGTCTCCTCCATCTGGACCGAGATGGACTACCGCGTCCCCACCTTCATCGACGTCCTCCACGACGACGGCTACGCCACCGCCATGTTCGGCAAATGGCACCTCGGCGAGCACGGCCGGTCGCTCCCCCGCGGCTTCGACGCCTGGCAGATCTTCCCCGGCCAGGGCGACTACGTCGATCCCGAGATGATCGACGCCGACGGCCCCCGAGTGGTGCCCGGCTACGCGACCGACATCGTCACCGACCTGTCGATCGACTGGATCGACCAGCGGGTCGCCGCCGACCCGGGGGCGCCCTTCGCCATGATGGTCCACCACAAGGCGCCCCACCGGCCCTGGATCCCCGACGAGAAGCACAAGCATCTCTACGCCGACGGCACCATCCCCGAGCCCCAGACCTTCTTCGACGACCTCGAGTCCCGCTCCCAGGCCGTCCGCGGGGTGCACATGACCATCGCCGACGACATGGGCTCCGAGGACCTCAAGCAGGAGGTGCCCGAGCACCTGCGCGGCGAGGAGAACCGTGAGGCCCGCATGCGGTGGAAGTACCAGATCTACATGCGCGACTACCTGCAGTGCATCCAGTCCATCGACGACAACGTCGGCCGCCTGCTGGACCACCTCGACGAGACGGGGCTCGCCGAGAACACGATCGTCGTCTACACCTCCGACCAGGGCTTCTTCCTCGGCGACCACGGCTGGTTCGACAAGCGCCTCATGTACGACCAGTCCCTGCAGATGCCGATGATGATCCGCTGGCCCGCGGAGATCGCACCCGGCTCGCGCTGCGAGGACATCATCACCAACGTCGACTTCGCCGCGACCTTCCTCGACATGTGCGGTCTGGATGCCGCCGAGGTGCTGCCCACGTCCCAGGGCCGCAGCTTCCGCCGACTCGTGCGCGGCGAGCAGGTCGCGGACTGGCCCGACGCCGCCTACTACCGGTACTGGGAACACGACGACCCGATCCACCACGCTCCCGCCCACTACGGCATCCGCACGCGGGACCACAAGCTGATCCACTTCTACGGCGCCGGTCTCGGCGTCCCCGGTGCCTCGGACCAGATCTTCGCCCCCGAGTGGGAGCTCTATGACCTCAGCGCCGACCCGACCGAGGTCCGCAACGTCGCCGATGACCCCGCCTACGCGGGGATCCGTGCTGAGCTCGAGCAGAAGCTCGCCGAGTACCAGGCCCGCTACGCCGACGAGCCCTATCGCGGCGAGGGCACGCCGCACCCCGAGTGGGGCCCGTACGACGAGGAGGTCTTCGCCCGGGTGCGCGAGTACGTGGCGCAGATCGACGCCAGCGGGCGCTGAGCCCCGGGGTTTGGCGGGGCGTGGCCGGGCTTGGCGAAGCCGGAACCCAGCTGGGCCGGGCTGAGGCTGCCTGGTCCGGACTGGCTGCTGGCCGGGGCTCAGCTGGGGCCGGCCGGAGCCACTTGGTCCGGCCTCTGCTGCTGAAACTCTGCGCCTGGCGTGAGCTCACGTCCTGTGGGGCGTTGGGGTCACGCCAGGCGCGGAGTTTCAGTCCGCAAAGTCGGCGGGGTCAGCGGGCGCGGCGGATGAGGGCGATGAGGAGGTCGGCGTCGTCGCGGAGGGGGTGCTGGGTGGGCGGGGCGTCGTCCGAACCCGCCTCCGGGTCAGGAGCCGAGGCAACATCCGTGCTCGCCGCCGCCGCAGCAGCCACCTCACCGGCCGCCCCATCAGCCACCTCACCAGCCGCCCCACCGGCCACCGCAGCACCCTCCACCCCATCCCCCGCCTCCGGGAGCGGGGCGGCGTAGCGGGCGGCGGTGTGGGCGGCGGCGATGCGGTCGGCGGCGGCGCGGTGCTCGGCGGTGACCTCCTGGTCCCCGGCGGCGATCTGGTCGAGGAGGTCCGCGAGGGCCTCGCGGGGCGGGAGCGCGCGGTCCAGCTCGAGCGGCCGCGGCGGATTCCCCCAGGCCCCGGTCCAGCCCAGCAGCCGCATCACCCGGGTGCGGACCCGCAGCTCCCAGGACACCTCGGTCCACGCCATCCGGCCTGCACCGCGACGCAGCCGCTCCGTCTCGATCGTGGCGGCACCGCCACCACCGGCCTTATCGGCACCGCCACCGCCTGCCCCCACTCCCCCGGCCCGCTCGAGGAAGGCGGCCCAGCGGGCGTCGCGGCGGCGCATCCGTCGGCGGCGCAGCAGCACCACGCCGCCCACCGCGGCGGTCGCGCCGAGCGCGGCGAGAGTCAGCGTGAGCAGCAGCCCGCCCTCGACCCGGTCGGCGTTCTCGGGGGTGAGGAGGGCGCCGCCGCCGCCGCCGGAGGCCGTGGCCGCGGACTCGGTGGGCTCGGCGCTCTCGGTCTCCTCCGTCGACGGGGTCTCGCTCGGGGTCTCCTCGGTGGGCGTGTCCTCCACCGGGGTGGTCGGCTCGCTCGCCCCGCCGCCCGTCGCCGTCTCCTCGAAGCCGGGCTCGGTGACGCCGTTCGCAGCGGCGGAGGGTGTCGGCTCGAAGCGCACCCAGCCGTGCTCGGGGCCGAACCACACCTCGGGCCAGGCGTGCGCGTTCGAGGACCGCACGGTCCATCCGTCGGCGCTCTGGCTGCCCGCGGTGAAGCCGATGACCACCCGCGTCGGGTAGCCCTGCGAGGTCATCATCAGCGCGAACACGCTCGCGAACTGCTCGCAGTAGCCGATGCGGTCGGCGAGGAAGCTCTCGAGGGGGTCCTCGCCGGCGGGGGTCTGCACGGTCAGCGAGTAGCGGAAGCCGCGGAAGTACTCCTGGTAGGCGAGGGCGGTGTCGAAGGCGTTCTCCGCCCCGGCGTCGGCCGCGACCTGGTCGGCGAGGTCGACGGCGACCTGCGGCACCTCGGACACGTCGGTGTAGCCGGCGTCGAGCGGCTGGGCGAAGACCGCGGGGTCCACGGCGCGCAGCTCGTCGGCGGTGGCGTCGTCCTCCTCGCTGGTGACGGTGTACTCGAGCCCCACGAGCCCCGCGCGCAGCCCGGAGGAGTCGACCTCGCCCGGGGCCGCGCGCAGCGTGAGGGCCTCGGCGAGGGCCGGCTCGGCGGTCTCGAGGGAGCGGATGTTGGCGGGCACCGGGAGCCGGTCCCCGTAGTACTCGAGCACTTCGATCCGGGTGCTGGCGGTCTCCGCGCCGGTCCCGCCGAGGAGGGTGCCGTCGGCGCGCGCGTCGGAGAAGACGGTCGCGCCGACCTCCAGCTCCTCCCCCGCGCCGGTGGCCCGGAAGGTCTCCCCGTCGAAGCTGTTCAGGGTGCGCACCCGCAGGTAGCCGGGCGGGGCGGCGTCGGTGGTGTAGCGCAGCACCTCGGTGTTGCCCTGGTCGAGCAGGGTGCGGCGCACGGAGACGTCGTCGTCGATCATCACGGGGCCGAGCTGCGGCAGGTCCCGGTTCTGCCACTGGTTGACGAGGTCCATCGACAGCGCCATGCGCGGGGCGACGAGCTGCGGGAGGGCCGCGCCGAGCGGCAGGGCGAGGGCCGCGACGAGCACGGCGGCGATCGCGGTCACCGCGCCGGGGCCGACGGGGGCGGTCAGCGCGCCCGGCGGGCGCGGGGCCGCTGCGGCGCGGGGGCCGGCGTCGGCCGCAGGGTCGGAGCCGGGCGCACGAGGGGGCACCGGATCGGGGTGGAGCGTGCGGGTGCCGAGGATGAGGGCGGCGGCGAGGACCGGCCCGGCGACGGTGAGCCAGCCGCCGCCGGCGGGGACCTGCAGTGCGGGCAGCAGGATCGTGCCGAGCAGCGCGAGGCCCACCGGGGTGTGCCAGCCGAGGTCCACGTAGACCAGGTCGAGCACGAGCGCGCCGAGGGCCAGCAGCAGCACCACCAGCACGGTGGCGCGGGCGCCGAGCACCACCGGGGCCATCGAGGCGGTGAGGTCCGCGGCCGCGGCGGGGAGGATGTCGACCTGGGCGGTGAAGATCCGCAGCGGCAGGTCGGCGAGGCTCACGAGCCCCTGGCTGAGCTCCATCGCGAGCACCAGCAGCGCCACCACCGCCAGCTGCAGCACCGGCACGAGCGCGGGCCGGGGCAAGAGCATCCGCAGCACCATGCCGGAGACGATGACGATGCCTGCGGCCGCCGCGGTCAGCTGCAGCCAGGCGCTGCCGTCCAGCAGCAGGGACAGCGGGGTCGAGGCGAGCAGCACGGCGGCGAGGAGGAGCAGGGAGCGGGTCACGAGGTGCCCGCCGGTCGGGACGGGGCGGCCGATGAGGGGACTCATGCGGGGCCTCCCGCCTCGGGCGCGGTGAGGAGGTCGTCGAGGCTGTGTGCGAGGGTGCCGGTCACGAGCGTCCAGGCGCCGAGCCGGCGCCGGGTGGGGGCCGACGGGGGCTCGGATCCCAGCGCGGTCTCCGGCGCGGTCCCTCCCCCCGGCGCCGCGGGCTCGGGCCGCAGGGCGAGCGCGGTGCGGTGGCTCGAGCGGCCCGCGAAGCGGTCGAGGTCGAGGCCCGCGAAGGGTTCGCCGTCGTCGAGGCCGAGGGCCAGGGCAAGCGACGTCAGGCCCGCGGCGTGGTCGTGGCCCACACGGGCCGGCTCGTCGTCGAAGTCGACCTCGGCGAGCGCGAGCAGGCCCGCGCGCAGCTCGAGGGCGTCGGCCTCCCCGCCGAGCGGCGAGGCGGACTCGAGCCCGCGGCGGCGGCCGGTGCGGGTGATCTCGTCGCCCGAGGCGTCGAGGATCCGCACCTCCCAGCCGTGCGCGCAGAGCACGTCCAGGAGCGTCGCGGCGTGGGAGATGAGACGGTCCTCGACCGCGGGCGTCATGCCGGGCCGCGAGGTGGTGTCCAGGACGACCATGGCGCTGCGGCCGCTGACGGGCTCGTCCTCGCGGGTCATCAGCTGGCCGGAGCGGGCGCTGGCCCGCCAGTGGATGCGGCGGATGTCGTCCCCGGCGACGTAGGGGCGGGCGATCGGGCCGATTTCGCCGATGCCGATCCCGGCGCCCTGGTCGGCGCGGCCGCCCAGGCCGGCGGTCCGCGCGGCGAGGGGCGTGAGCGCGGTGATGACGGGGACGCCGGTGATGCGCTGGGCGTCGACCGTCGTGCGGCGGAGCTGGAAGAGGCCGAAGAGGTCGCGGAGCAGCAGCGAGCAGGGGCCGAGGCGGTGCGCGCCGCGACGGCCGACGGTGAGGGCGTGCGGCATGCGGGTCTGCAGCGGCAGGTCCTGCTCTCCGCCGAGCGCCTCGGGGAGGTGCTGGCGGAGGACCCCGCGGCCCAGCGGCAGCAGCGGCCGACCGGTCAGCTCGATCTGCACTCGGGCGCGACCGCCGACGGCGACGGCGTCGTCCAGCACCCGTCGGCGGACCCGCAGCCCGGTCCCCGCCAGGAGGATCGCGACGGCGCCGAGCACGAGCAGCAGGAGCAGCGCCGCGGCGACCGAGCGCAGCGGCACGAGGCTCGTGAGGTCGGCGAGGATCCAGCAGACGACGGCGAGGACGGCGAGGAGTGTGCCCCGGGCGGTGGGGCGCAGCACTGTCCCCGGCCGGGCGCTCACGACTGCGGGGTGTCGGAGAGGACCTGGTCGAGCAGCTCCCCGGCGCTCGCGCCGCGGGACAGGGCCTGCGGGGTCAGGTGGAGGCGGTGGCGCCAGACGGGGAAGATCACCGAGCGGACGTCAGCCGGCTCGACGAAGACCCGGCCGTCGAGGGCGGCGTTGGCCTTCGCGGCGCGGACCAGGTGCACCGCGGCGCGGGGCGAGGCGCCGAGGGTGACCTGGGGGTGGCGGCGGGTGGCGTCGGCGAGGCGGACCACGTACTCGAGCAGCGGCGGGGCGGCGTGGATCCGGCGGACGGCCCGGACGTGGGCGGCGATCACCTCGGGGCTGGTGCGGGCGCGCAGCGCGTCGATCACCTCGCGATCGCCGTCGGGCACGGGCCCGGCCTGGACGCCGAGCATGCGGGTCTCGGCGGAGCGCAGCGGATAGCCCATGGAGGTCTGCGCCAGGAAGCGGTCGCGCTGCGCCTCGGGCAGGCGGTAGGTGCCCTCCATCTCCACGGGGTTCGCGGTCGCGACCACCATGAACGGCTCGGCCAGCGCGTAGGTGGTGCCGTCGACGCTGACCTGCCGCTCCTCCATAGCCTCGAGGAGGGCGGACTGGGTCTTCGGGGAGGCGCGGTTGATCTCGTCGGCCAGCAGCACCTGGGTGAAGACAGCGCCGGGCCGGAACTCGAACTGGCTGGTGGCCTGGTTGAAGACGCTCGCGCCGGTGACATCGCCGGGGAGGAGGTCGGGGGTGAACTGGATGCGGTGCCGTTCGGCGCCGAGGGCCGCGGCGAGGGACTTGGCGAGCATCGTCTTGCCGACGCCGGGGATGTCCTCGACGAGGAGGTGGCCCCCGGCCAGCAGCACCAGCAGCGCCAGGCGCGTGACCTCGGGCTTGCCCTCCACGACGGTCGCGATCTCGTCCATGACCGCCTGGGCAGTGGTGGCGATCTCGCGGACGTCCGCCTCGGAGAGGGCCGCCGACGGGCCGCCGGCGCGGCGGCGGGCGGTCGGAGCGGCGGTCGGGTCGGCGGGGGATTCGGTCGAGGGCGCCCCGGCGGCCGACGGGATGGGGTCCGACGGGGTGGGCTGGGTCATCGCGTGCTCCTCCGGTTCTCCGCCGCGAGGTGCGCACGAAGGCTTTGCCCGACCATGAACGGCGTCGGACCCCCGGCGCGCTGGGCTCCCCTAGAGTATGACTGGTCCTTTCTGCTTTCCGAGGAGTCTTCCTGTGACAGCCCGCCGCCTGCCCGCCGTTCGTCTCGGCGCAGGCCTCACCCTCTCGCTGACCTGCGCCGTCGCCGCCCTGACCGGGGTGGCCGCACCGGCGTCGGCGGAGGGTCCCGCACCGGCCGCACCGCCGGCGGTGTGCCAGGGCGCGCAGCTGAGCGTGAGCGCATCCACCGCCGAGGTGGGGCAGACCCTCGCCGTGGAGGGCGTGTGCTTCACGCCGCGCGGCACGGGCCAGCTCACCCTGATCGGCCCCGACGGCAACACCACTCAGGCCGTGACCAGTGACGAGTCGGGGACGGTGGTCGCCTCCGTGACCGCGAGCTCCGCCGGGGAGTACACGGTGATGGTCGAGGTGGACGGGGTCCAGGAGACGGCCCAGTTCGTGGCCACGCCCGGGGAGGACGAGGGCGACGGGACGGACGGCGGCGACGGCGGCGACGGGACGGACGGCGGCTCGGAGCCGGAGCAGCCTGCGGAGCCCAGTGATCCGGCGGACCCCGCTGATCCTGCCGAGCCCACCGATCCGGTGGAGCCGCCTTCGGACGAGGACGCACCGTCGGACGGGGAGACCCCGGGCGATGACGGCGCCGACGACTCCGGCACCGACGACGGTTCGGCCGTTCCCGCGCCGGGCGAGGAGGACCCGCAGGGCGGGGACACCTCCGCCGAGGGCGGCGACGGCACGGACGAGGCCGGGAACGGCACGGACGAGAGCGGCGCGGACGGGTCCGACGCCGGCGCCGATTCCGGACTGGCCGACCAGGACGGCTCGGCCGAGGCCGGCGCCGACGAGGACGGCACGACCGAGGACGGCTCCGACTCCGCCGACGACTCCGCCGAGGACGGCGCGTCCGCCGAGGACGGCGCGTCCGCGGACGGCACGACCGAGGACGAGTCCGCCGAGGAATCCGACAGCACCGGGGACGGCACCGCCGACG
Organism: Brachybacterium sp. B718/18; assembly: GCF_055454375.1. Lineage (NCBI taxonomy): Bacteria > Bacillati > Actinomycetota > Actinomycetes > Micrococcales > Dermabacteraceae > Brachybacterium > Brachybacterium sp. B718/18. The sequence goes on from NZ_JBVDDO010000010.1 coordinate 77,550, forward strand.
GCGAGGACATCGTCCTCGAGGGGCCCTCCCCCGCGATCCCCTCCACCTCCCCCGAGAGCTCCGACGACGCGCAGCAGGACGCCCCGCGCGAGGATCTCGCCGCCACCGGCTTCCCCGTCGGCCCCGTCGCGGCCGCCGCGCTGCTCGCCCTGGGCGCCGGAGGGGCGGCACTGTGGGTTCGGGCCCGTCTGAGCCGCTGATCCGCCGCGCGATGTTCGTCCAATCGCGCACGGACGCCCCTGCAGGACCCACACTGTGCCCATGACCCGTGTGCAGGACGTCCTCGCCCTCATCGTGCGGCCGACGGGCGGCGCGACGTGGAAGCAGCTGTTCTTCGGCACCTTCACCCTGCTCTTCTCGGTGACCGTGTGGCTCTCTGCCGCGGAGCAGCTGGTCCTGTACGAGTTCCTGGCGGGCCTCGCGATGCTGCTGGGGACGACCGTGCTCGCGGTCTGCGTGCCCTGGGATCGACTGCCCGCGACGGCGGTCGCGGCGGTGCCGCTGCTGGACGTGGTGCTGGTGGCGCTGCTGCGGGACAGCATGCGCGACGTGACCATCGCGTTCTCGCTGCTGGTGTTCGTGCCGACCCTGTGGCTCGTCGGCACGTTGCGCGCCCGCGGGGTGTGGCTGTCCACGCTCCTGGTGACGCTGCTGTTCTCGGTCCCGGCGATGGTGCGGAACGTGCCGCTCGACGGGTCGCTCGCGGTGGTCAGCTCGCTGCTGCTGCCGACGACCGTGCTGGGGATGGGCCTGCTGGTGCTGGGCGCGCTGACCTCGATCGACCGCGAGTCCGCACGGGCCCGGCACGCGCTGACCATCCAGACCCAGCTGCTCGAGGCCAGCGCGGCGCAGGAGTCGCAGCTCGAAGCCGTCCTGCACAGCATCGACCTGGCCGTCGTGGTGGTCGACCGCGACGGAACCTTCGAGACGCAGAACCCGGCGATGATCGAACAAGGCCTCCGCGCGCAGCAGCTGTCCGGCGCAGCGAGCACCCAGGAGCGGGACCTGCTGCTGCGCTTCCCGGGGACCACGCGGGAGATCCCGCTGGACCGTCGGCCGGTGGCGCGGGCCATCGCCGGGGAGAGCTTCTCGAACTACATCGTCGCCGTGGGTCCCGACGGGGACAGCCTCAAGCTCTCGGCCTCGGCCCGGCAGATCACCGACCATCTCGGCCACTCCGACGGCGCGGTGGTGGTGTTCTCCGACGTCACCGAGCTGTACGAAACCGTCTCGGCACAGGAGCAGTTCGTGGCGACCGTGTCCCACGAGCTCCGCACCCCGCTGACCTCGGTAATCGGCTTCCTCGAGCTGGCCCAGGATGACGAGGCCCTCGCGGAGGACACCGCCCACTACCTCCAGATCGCGAGTCGCAACGCCGACCAGCTGCAGCAGCTGGTGGAGACGCTGCTGTTCACGCATGTGCAGCGCACAGCCCGCGCCCCGATCGAGCGCACGCCGCTGCGGCTCAGCGATCTGGTGGACGAGGCCTGCGACTCGCTCGGTCCCGCGATCGCGGGGGCGGGACTGACCTTGGAGCGGCACGTGCAGGAGACGCGGCCGGTGCCGATGAACCGGGACCTGATGGTGCAGGCGCTGAACAACCTGCTCTCCAACGCGGTGAAGTACACCCCGCGCGGCGGGACGATCACGGTGCGGGCCCGCGACGTGGACGGAGCGGTGGCGGTCTCCGTGCGGGACACCGGCATCGGGATGACGCCCTCGGAGCAGTCCAAGCTGTTCACCCGGTACTACCGCACGGGCACCTCGAGGGAGCAGCACATCCCGGGGCACGGCATCGGGCTCGCGCACACGCGGCAGATCGTGCTCGACCACGGCGGCCAGCTGTCGGTCCGCTCGAAGGTCGACGAGGGCTCGTCGTTCACGCTGTGGATCCCCTTCGAGGAGGGGATCATGCTCGAGCAGCCCCCCGAGCCGGGCACGCGCACCGGCGCGATGGAGCTCGGGGGCTGAGCACCGGTGCGCGGGCCGCGGCTCAGGCGGAGGCCGCCGCGGCAGGAGCCCGCACGTCGAAGCGCACTCCGGTCAGCTCCTCGGAGGCCTCCCAGAGCAGCCGGGCCATCTCGGTGTCGCGGGCGCGGTCGGAGCGCTCGACGAGACCGGGAGCGCCGCGGGTGCCGAAGCGGCCCGTCGGCCCCACGAAGCTGTCACCCGGCAGGTCCGGGTCGACGGCGGCGCGGAGGGTGGGCAGCGCCCCGGCGTCGGCGTCCTGACCGACGAGGGAGATCAGCCGCTGCTCCACGGCGGAGACGATCCCGCCGCGTCGGTCGCGGCGCAGCAGCTCGGTGCCGGCGAGGCCGGGATGCGCGGCCATCGAGAGCACCGGGGAGCCGGCCTCCGCCAGCCGACGCTGCAGCTCGGCGGTGAACAGCAGGTTCGCGAGCTTGGACTGGGCGTAGGCGGGGAAGGGGCGGTACTCGCGCCGCTCCCAGTTGGGGTCGTGGAGGTTGATCGCCCCGGAACGGTGCGCGATCGAGGACACCGTGACCACGCGCCCGGTGATCTGCGGGAGCAGGCGGCCGGTGAGCGCGAAGTGGCCCAGGTGGTTGGTGCCGAACTGCAGCTCGAAGCCATCGGCGGTGCGGCCGAGTGGCGGGGTCATCAGCCCGGCGTTGTTGAGGAGCAGGTCGACGGGGCGGTCGACGCCGTCGGCGAAGATCTCGATCGAGGCGAGGTCGGCGAGGTCGAGGCGGCGCACCTCGACGTCGCCGGACATGGTCGAGGCGGCGAAGATCCCCTTGCGCACGTCGCGGACGGCGAGGATCACGTGCGCGCCGTGGGCGGCGAGCTGGTGGGCAGTGGACTTGCCGAGGCCGGTGTTGGCCCCGGTGACGATGGCGGTGCGTCCGGTCAGATCGGGGAGCGAATCGGCGGTGAATGTTGCCATGGACCACAATGTAGACAGCGTCAACAGTGTTGTCAACGAAAACATGGGTAGGATCCAGACGTGACCGACACCGCCGACCGCCCCTACCACCACGGCAGCCTGCGCGACACCCTGCTCCGCGCCGCCGAGGAGACCCTGCGCGCGCAGGGCCAGGAGGAGCTGTCCCTGCGGGAGCTCGCCCGCAAGGCCGGGGTGAGCCATGCGGCGCCGAGGCGGCATTTCGCCGACCGCCAGGCCCTCCTGGACGCCCTCGCGATCACCGGTTTCGAGCGGCTCGGCGCGCAGGTCACCGCCGCCGTCGAGCGGGCCGACGCGGACTTCCCCTCCCGCCTGCGCGCCCTCGCCCACGCCTTCGTGCGCTTCGCGACGCGGGACGCCGCGCTGCTCGAGCTGATGTTCTCGAGCAAGCACCGCGAGGGCGCCGAGGAGGTGCGGGCCTCAGCGCGCCACGCCTTCTCCTCGCTCGACGAGGTCATCGAGCAGGGCCGGGAGACCGGCGCCCTGGACCTCACCGACCGTGCCCGCGGCGGCATCGTGCTGGTCGCCTCGCTGCAGGGCATCGCGACGATGATCAACGGCGGCATGGTCGAGCCCGAGCTGCTCGAGGAGCTCACCGATCAGGCGGTGGAGCAGTTCCTGCTCGGGTGCGCGGCGGGCTGAACGCGCACCCCTTCCGAGGAGACGCCACGTCTCCACGCCGCGCACGGCGGCCCAGCGTTCAGGGACCCACCCGCCACGGCCGCGTGGGAGAGACGAGGTCGATCTCGTCGCGGACGACGCCGCGCACCTCGTCGGGCACGCGCTCGACGTTGGAGGCCAGAGGGATCTGGTGGGAGGCGCTCTCGAGGATGTGCATCAGGTAACCGGCGGTGTTGGGCAGAGCGATCACATCCCCCACGGCCACACCCTGGGGGAACACGAGCCGCCTGCGCAGGATCAGCTCCGCCTCGATGCAGTAGGCACCCACGAGGTAGCCCGCGAGGGGTTCTGATCGGTCGATGCCGGCTCGGACCAGCACCGGGTCCACGAGGAAGTCATCGGAGGTGGACCGGCACTGGGTGCGGTTCATCTCGAGCCCCACCAGCGGGACGTCATCGCTGGTGCTGGTGCGCTGGATGACGCGGGCGAGCGTGAGTCCGCAGCCGTCCAGCATGGACCTGCCGGGCTCGCAGCGCAGCTGCACCCGCCGATCCCGCAGCGCGCGTCGGGCCGTCGTGCCGGGGCGGATCTCCTGAACCAGCAGGGCCTCCAACCAGCCGCCGCGGAGTATGCGCTGATGGTACGGGTACACCTGGCGCAACGGCTCGCCCCTCCACACCGGCGACTCGCGCGGTTCCCCGCTGCTGTCCAGCGCGTGCGGAGCGGGCGCCGACGGAGGAACCGGCGCCGCCGTGACCGCGTCGTGTGCGGTCCAGAATGCCTCCCACTCCTCAGCGGACTCGAGATAGCTCATGGGCACGCCGCCGCCGATGTCGACGAAGGCGTCGTGCGTGGCCAGCCCGCGATGACGAAGGCTGTCGATCAACTCCAGCGCCTCCCCGAGCGCCTCGGCTCGAGCAGCCGGGTCGTAGCCGTGCAGATGGAAGTGCACGCCCTGGACCTCGAACCGATCGCCGATCCCGCCCGCATCGATGAGGCGCAGCCAGGTCTCGGCGGATTCCCCGAACCGCGTGGCCGGGATCAGGTCACTGGGACGGGGCGCCAGGCGCAGCGCGACGGGGAAGGGATCGACCGCTCCCCCGCCCGCACCGTCCTGAGCATCTGCCGCGAGCTCGTCCGCGAGGCGGCGCGCGGCGATGACCTCGTCGAGGTTGTCCAGGACGAGCAGGGAGCGCGACTCCAGCACGAGGCGCAGCAGCGGATCGGGCTTGATGGCGGCCGTGACCACGACGTCCTGCGGCGGCACCCCGGCGTCCAGCACCTGGCTCAGCTCACGCTCGCTGCCGACGTCCAGGCCCAGTCCGGCGCGATGGGCCGCTCGCACGAGGCCGAGCGTCTTGTTCGCCTTGCGGGCGACGAAGATGCGGAGGTCCACGCCCTGCGCCTCCGCCACGGACGTGAGGTCCCGGGCATTGCGCGGGAGCGCGGTGAAGTCGTGGACGTTCAGCGGGCTCCCGAACTCCTCGAGGAGCTCCGTGCACGCGGCGGGGTCAGCCAGCAGCTCGAGCATCCAGGGCTCGAGCCGGGCGGAGAGCGGCGGATCGCCGTGGCAGGCGCTCCGCAGGGCGGTCTCGTGGTTCACGCAGGGTCCTTCCGGTTGTCAGCGACGGCCCGGAGACCCGGGAGGGGGTCTCGCGGACCGGGGGCGCGGAGTCTCTCCATGATCCGCAGCGCCCAGCGCTGCGCGTCGTCGTGCAGGTGCCGGTTGAGCGTGTCATTGCCGATCACGTGGTCCTCGGTGGGGCGTCCGATGAGCGCCAGCCCCGGTGACGCGCTCGTGGGGGCCCCGGTGGCGGAGACGGAGGCCTCGACGGATCCGGCCTCGTCGGTCCGTGCACCCCGTCGACCGGGGCGCGTCCGCACCAGCCCGCGGCGCCGCAGTGCGGTGATCAGCTCATCGTCCACCTGCGTGACCCCGGGCGGCGCGAGCACCGCATCGATCACCACGTCGACCTCCCTCCCCCGCTCCACGCACTTCGCGGTGCACTGCTCAGGTCCGTGCGGTGAGTCATGCACCCCGCCGCCGTCGATGCGGGTGCCGGCATCCATCCAGCTGAGGTCCACCAGGCCGCCATCGATCAGGGCCAGGAGCTTGCGCGCGGAGACGAGCGGCGGCCCGAAGGCGAACCGTTCGAGCGTCCGCGCGGAGCGGTGAAGGCGCCGCCATTCGTCCTCGGGCGCCTCGGTGCCCCGCAGACGGCGCGAGATCTCCGGATAGAGGGTCTGCCACATTCGGCCCAGCGCCCACGCGGGTCCAGGGGGCCGGGTTCCCTGGGCGATCTCGACGCTGCGACGCAGAGCGGTCACGGCCCGGCCGCTCCCTCGCGGGAGATCGGGTTCCGCTCCGGTGAGCAGGGTGTGCTCGACCTCGTCGCGAGCACCGTCGCCGAGCATGGCGGTCGCGGCGTCGACCACGATCTCCAGCACGTCATCCGGGCCGATCCCGGCGCGTCCGGGAGCCTCGGGCCTGCCGGTGTCCGTGCCGGCGCCGGGTCCTCGCCCCTGTGCGGAGGCGAGTCGGGCGCGGGCGCGGGCGGCCGCTCGCTCCGCGCCGGCGGGGAGAGGCGAGCCCGGGTCCGGCTTCGAGTCCAGCAGCAACCCCTCCCGGGAGACGGGGCGGATCACGGCCGGCTCCCGCCCCCCGCGCGCCATCGCGAGCCGCGGTGCTCGCCCGCCGACCTCCGTGAAGACCGTGCCCCGCGCCTCCGTGAGGGACAGGCAGGCGTCGAGGAAGGTCAGCGCCGCTCCTCTCACGGCCACGCGGGATCCGGGCGGAACGCGGTCGAGCGAGAGCATCTCCTCGGTCGGGAGCACGGCGGGGATCAACGGGGTGCGGGAGCTCCAGCTCCGACTCAGCGCCCCCGGGTGATCGGTGGCATGCCCGGTGGCCAGCAGCACCTCGTCCACCTCGTCGACGTGTTCCACCCCGGCCACGAGATGCCATCCGGCCTCACCACGCTCGAGGTCGCTGACGCGCGCCGGTATCCGGTGCAGACCCGCGTGCCGGGAGAGGCCGCGCTCCATGCGCTGCCATCGCTGGGCCAGGTACTCGCCCACCACCGCACGCGGGGGGAAGGGGTCCGAGGCCAGGTCCGGATAGGGGCCGGCGACCCAGTCGCTGAACGCCGGGAAGTCTTCGGTCGCCGGCTCGTCCAGGATCGCGGCCGTGACGTTCAGCCGCAGATGGTGGGGCTGCCGGGGGTCGTAGGCCGAGCCCGTCCCGGGGATGCGCACGTCATCGATCACCGTCACCTCCAGGCCGCCCGGCGCCGCGACCTCGGGGCCTGCCGCGGACGCCAGCTGCGCGGTGAGCTCCTCCAGGGCGTAGAGCGCCTTCGGCCCGGCGCCTACCACGGCGATCCGCAGGGCGTGCCGGGGCTCGGCGAGCCGACGCCCGTCAGTCACGTCGTGCGGTCCTGCGCAGGTCGTCGATCCCCCGGCGGATCCGCTGTCCGTCGGCCTCCAGAGTCTTCAGCGTCCAGGCATCGTCGTAGACCGTGTCGAGATAGGGGACGCCGCCGTCGTGCACGATGAGGACGACGCGGGATCCGACCTCGAGCGTGGGCACCAGGCCGCCGAGGGCGTGGACGATCCCCCCGGTCGATGCGCCCGCGAGGATGCCCTCGCTGCGTGCCAGATGCCGAGCCCCGACCACGCTCTCGAAAGCGGAGACGCGGATGACCTGGTCGGGCTCGACCTGCCTCGAGAGATCGGTGACCAGTCCCGCACCCATACCGGGCAGGGGGCGCGGGGCCGCCTTCCCCCCGAAGAGCACGGACCCCACCGCATCGACCGCGACGGTGCGCGTCGCCAGGGAATGGTCCCGGATGTAGGCGGAGCAGCCGCCGATCGTGCCCGTCGTGGAGACGGCCGCCATCAGCACGTCCAGGTCTCCGCCGGTGGCCTCCGCGATCTCCCGCATGGTCCCCTCGTAGTGGGCGCGCGGGTTCGCAGGATTGCCGTACTGGTACAGGTTGACCGCGCCGGGGATCTCCTCGAGGAGCTGCTCGACCCGGTGGAAGCGCGCCGTGAGCAGGTCCCCGGTCTCCGGATCGGGCTCCGAGACCATGGAGACCTCTCCGCCGAGGGCCTCGATGGTGCGCACCGTGGTCGCGTTGGTCCGGGCATCGAGGACGCACACGAAACGCAGGTCATGGGCGCGGCAGGCACGTGCCAGCGCGACGCCCAGATTCCCGGACGAGGATTCCACCACCGTGCCGCCCGGCGACAGGCGGCCCGACTGCAGCGCCTCGCGGACCATGCCCAGGGCGGGACGATCCTTCGTGGAACCGCCGGGATTGACGGACTCGAGCTTCGCCAGGATCTCGACGCCCGACTCGGGGAACAGCGACCTGAGCCGCACGAGCGGCGTCCCCCCGATCGCTCCGCCGATTCCCTCCACGATGGTGCGGGGTGGCGTCGGGGATCGATCGGGACCGACAGGGGCGAAGTCGCCAGACTCAGCCCGCGCCACGACGGGCTGATCACGTTCGGTCATCGAAACATCTCCCTCGCGAAGAGCGCGGCGAACAGGGGAGATTCGTCGCGTCCGCTCACCCTACAGTCAGCAACCGGAGCGCCCGGTGCTTCGGGCGGACCACGCGGGCCCGGCGCCTCACCTCGTAGTGGGCGCCGATGCGCCGGTGATAACGTGCTGTGGTCTGCGCCACCCAGGACGGCATCCGTGGTCCCCGCAGAGGCTAGATCGAGACGAAGGAGCTGTGCGATGAACAAGACCGTTGACGTCCCGAATCCGTCGGGAGCTAAGCGAACGCGGCCCGAGAACGCGGAGGGCGGTTTCCTCGCGTCCGACGCCCTGGCCAAGAACCTGCAGCGGGTGCTCGTGGAGCTCACCGCCCTGCACCTCGTGGGCAAGCAGGCCCACTGGAACATCGTGGGTCCCAACTTCCGCGACCTGCACCTCAACCTCGATGAGGTCGTGGACATCGCGCGGGAAGCCGCGGATGACGTGGCCGAGCGGATGCGCGCACTTCATGCCACGCCCGACGGTCGCCCAGCGGTCGTGGCGGAACAGAGCTCCCTGCCCGAGTTTCCGCAGGGAGAGGTGCTCACGCACGACGCGATCGATCTGGTGACCTCGGCGATCGAGGCGACCGTGGCCAGCATGCGCGACGTCCACGACGAGGTCGACGAGGCCGATCCGACCTCGGCCGACATCCTCCACGGCGTCATCGAGAAGCTCGAGCAGCAGGCCTGGTTCATCAGCGCCGAGACGCGTACGCCGAGCTCCTGACGCCGCTCACGGCGACACTCGCCCCTCGAGGGCGGGCTCGCATCGACCGGGGCCCGGTCGGTCCCGTGCCGGATGGAAAGGACAGCGACCTTGAACACGCACGTGCCTCCTCGAGACGTCGCCGCCGCCGCTCAGCGAGCGGTCCGGTGGATCTCCGAGGGAAGAGCCGGGAGAGGTTTCACGGACACCGGGGACCACCGCGCTCGCCAGCTCGCGGCTCGCGATGGCCTGACCGACCAAGAGGTCGGGAAGATGAAGCGATACTTCTCCCGTCACCAGCATGACTCGGAGGCGCAGGGCTTTCGCCGGGGGGAGGAGGGCTACCCGTCGCCCGGACGTGTCGCGTGGGATGCGTGGGGCGGCGATCCCGGACGCGCTTGGGCGGGGCGGAAGAAGTTCGATGCCCTCTGACAGGGAGCACGCCCCCTCCCCTCACCGCCATGATCAGACCACCAGTGGATTCCGCCAACGGACGAAGGAGACGAGCATGACCAGCAACGAGGACAGCTCGCGAACGCAGGAACTCACCCGTCACGACGTCGCCGCCACGCTGCGGGACTCTCGGGTCGTCATGCTGACGACCTCCGCGGGCGGAGACAAGCTCGTCTCCCACCCGATGACCATCCAGGGTGTCACCGACGACGCGGACGTCTGGTTCTTCGTCGGACTCGAGGGGGACCAGGCGAAGGCGCTCTCGGGCGGGAACGCGGTGAACATCTCGGTAGCGCGCTCCGGGTCCTGGCTGTCGGTCGCCGGGACGGCCGAATTCGTGGACGACCGGGCGAAGGTGCAGGAGCTGTGGGACGACTCCGCCGAGGGCTACTTCCCCGAGGGCCCCACCGATCCGACGCTGGGCCTGCTCCTCGTCAGGACCGAGTCCGCGCAGTTCTGGGGCCTGCCGGGTGGTCGGATCGCCGGCGCGGTCCACATGGTCAAGGCGATGGTCACGAAGGAGCGCGCGCCGGGCGGGACCGGCACGACGGAACTCTGAGCCGCACGACCGCCGAAGTCGACGCTGCCCCCGTCTCGCTCGTTCCCGGAACTCGTCGCGCCGGAGTCAGGGGAAAGCACCTCCGACAGCACCTGAGAGACTGGGGGCGAGTGTCCGCGGGAGGTGGAGATCAGCGATGGCAGATGACACGCCCCATGGTGTGCGCGTTCTCCTGGTGTCGGATCCGGGGCTCCCGACCCGACGCGCACACGCGCTCAGGGATGACCTGGAGAAGTATCTGACGGAGGAATTCCGCCCACCGGTGGAGGTGCATACGCGCACGGCGATGCTCCGCCTGAGGCCCGATGACTCCCTCGACCTCGATGATGCCGTGCAGATCGCGCGGGAGTTCGGGCACCCGGACGTCGTGCTGCTGTTGACGGAGCTTCCCCGGCTCACGGATGGACGACCTCTGATCGCGGAGATCTTCCCTGAGGAGAACGTCGCGGTGATCTCGTGTCCGACGCTGGGAGCGTTCGCGACCCGGCGACGGATCCTGGACGCCCTCATGGACTGCATCCTCAGGATGACTCATCCGGCTGGCCCGAGGGGTCCGTCGCGGTTCGGTCGATCATGGCGTCACTGGAACGACGCCGACGACGCGGGAGCCCACTCGACTCTCCACGCCGGCATGGCGCTCGGCGGCGTCAGGATGGTCCTCGGGATGGTCGCCGGCAATGAGCCCCTCAAGACCGCTCCGCGACTCTCGAGCGCCCTGGCAGCGGCCTCCGCCACGGGGGCCTTCGGGATCTTCTACAGCTCGATCTGGGCGATGTCCACGTTCCTCTCCACACCTCGCCTGCTCAGCATCGGGGCCCTCGCGATCGGTGCGATGATCCTCTGGCTGATCCTCAGCAACGTGTTATGGGATTCGCCGAAACGGAGCTCTCTGGCCCGAGTCGTGCTGCTGTACAACCTCTCCACGGTCATGACGCTGCTGGTCTGCGTGGCCGCCCTCTACCTGGCTCTCGTCCTCCTCATCCTGATAGGTGGACTGATCGTGATCTCGCCGGAGTACATGACCGAGATCATCGGTCAGGAACCGACCTTCACGACCTACCTGGACATCGCGTGGCTCAGCGCGGCCATGGGTGTCGTCGCCGGTGCCCTCGGTTCGAGCTTCGACCGCGAGACGAATCTCCGCTCCCTCACACACGGTCAGCGTGAGCGCCAGCGCCGATACACCGAGGAGAGCGAGCCCGGGTCAACCCATCAAACGTCGTGATCCTGCTCCGGATGCCGTAGGGTCGACAGGTCCCGGAGCGGGCGGCAGAGACGTCCCCTCCTTTCCCCACCCCTACAGGAGTGATCATCATGGGCTTCATCGGAGCTCTCATCTCGTGGCTCATCATCGGCGCGGTCGTCGGTCTGATCGCCCGCGCGATCATGCCCGGCAAGCAGCACATGGGCATCGGCAGCACCATCCTTCTCGGCGTCGTGGGCGCTCTGGTCGGCGGGTTCATCGGCGGGCTCTTCGGACCCAAGGGCGTCAGCGGCGTCTTCTCGGACCCGTGGAGCGTGTGGACGATCGTGCTCTCCGTCATCGGCGCACTGATCGTCATGGTCGTCTACGGCCTGGCCACGGGCCGTCGCCGCTGAGCGGTCAAGCACTCCTCGCCGCGCCCCGTCCCTTCCGGGACGGGGGCGCGGCGTCGTCTGAGCCTGCGTCTGCAGACAGCGCCTCATCCCGGACGGTTCGTCGGTGAGAGGTGGACGGCGGAGCGATGCAGGTTCTCGGTCTCCTGCTCGGGCGGCCGATGCCGGCGACGCGGATCCCGCAGCCGGCCGGCGGGCGCTCCCCGTCCGACTCTCAGGCTCCGCCGTCGGACGGCGAGCCGCCGGCGAGCACCGTGCGCACCTCGTCCTGGTCGAGGGCCCGCCAGGGCGAGGAGTCGGCGTTGGCGTAGGCGCCCTCAGGGCTGTCGCCCTGGGTCCACCAGCGGGCGACGTAGAGGGTCCCGTCGAAGAGGACCATCGACCCGGCCTCGTAGACTGTCTCGCCGTCCCACGCGGGGGCGGTGCCCGCGGGGATCTCGACCTTCGGGGCGGGGGTCTCCCCCGGCATGACCGGGCCCACGAGGGTCCACGGGGCCTCGAAGTCCTGCAGCACGGGATTGTCCGGGGCCTCGCCCTGGTTCCACCACTTCGCGATGTAGACGTTGCCGTGCCACACCACCTTGGAGCCCGCGGTGTACGGCGAGTCCTCGTTCCAGACCGGATAGGGGCTGGTCTCCGGATCGTCCTCGACCACCGCCTCCGCGGCCTCCTCCCGGGTGCGGGCGGCGGCGGAGTCGTCGGGGGTGCCCGTGAACCCGGCGGAGAGGAGCTCGGCGTAGCTCGCGTCGCCCTGGTCCACGCCGCTGCACGAATCGGAGACGACGCTCGTGTCCGGGTAGTTCGCACCGCAGGTGCGGTCACGGTTCATCGACCACATCGACATCCGCCCCACTCCGTTCTCGCGGGCGAAGGCGTTGAGGCGGCGGGCGTCCTCGAGGCTGAGGACGTCCTGCGGGAGGTCGTTCTGGCCGATCATCGGGGTCGCACCGATCTTGGTCCACAGCGAGGCGGGGCCCTGGTGCATGCCGGCCGCGTCGTAGAGGATGCCGAGCTGGCGGTGCAGGGAGGTGAGGGACTCCTCGGCCGCCGCGGCGAGATCGTCCTCGGCATCGAGGTTCATCGTCATGGCGTTGATGCCGGCGAGGTCCACGCCCGCGTCGAGGAAGGCGGCGACCGTGTTCGTGCCGTCCTCGGTGAGGCCGGTGGTGGCGATCGGGAGGGTCAGCCAGACGGCGAGCTCCTCGCCGTCGGCCCGCTTCTCGGTCTGCAGCTGGGCGACGGCCTCGGCGCGGCGGGCCATCGCCGCGGGGTCCTTGAGCGCCTCACCCTCGAGGTCGAGGTCGATGGTGGTGAGCGTGTAGCGGTCGATGACCTGCTCGTAGGCGGCGGCGAGCTGCTCAACATCGGTGCAGGCGTCGCCCAGCTCGGTGTTGAGCAGGCCGCCGAAGCTGACCACCACGTCCCGGTCCTGATCGCGCAGCCGCTCGATGCGGCGGTCGAGATCGAGATCGGTGCCGGCCTGGTCGAGGGTGTAGGCGGTGCCCCAGGTGGGGGTGCAGCTCTGCGGGTCCGCGGCGACGATGAAGGAGAGGACGGCCGACTCGCTGCCCTCGCCGGTCTCCGCCTCGAAGGCGTAGGTGGGGGTCGCGGTGACGTCGACGTAGCCGGCGAACCAGGGCGAGCCGTGGGATCGGGCCTGCGCCGCGTCCCGCTCGTTCCGCACGAAGATCCACCCCGCAGTGATCACCACGGCGAACACCACCAGCACCGCGACCAGTCGCGGAACCGACAGCCGACGCCCCTCGAAACGACCGCTCATCTCGCCTCCATCCGACACGAATTCGTCCAAGTCGGACAGATGCCTATAGTAGCGACAGCGCAGCAGCGCACCGGGCGCGTCCAGCGCTCTCATCTCCCTGCGGTCCTCGGCTCTTCGCGCGCGTGCGCGAGCGCCCCGGACGGCGGCGATCGACCCGAGGAGTGCCATGACCGCGCTTCAGGACCAGTCCGTGCAGGCGGAAGAGGCCCCGACCCGCGTCCGCGCCCACCAGTGGGGCGCCGAGCGGTCCACCCGGCCGCTGCCGATCCTGCACCGCCGCCCGCGCTCCTCCACGATCACGCTGGGCCGGCTCGCGATCCTGGCCACGGTGATGTGCTGGGCGATCTACGTGATCACCACGGTGCTGCGCCAGCTGGTGGAGAACGACGACTTCGACCTGCGACTCACCCTCGAGCTGGTCTCCTACCTGGTCACCGTCACCTTCCTGACCTTCTCGGCGCTCATGTACATGCTCGCGCGACAGGGAGCGCTGTACCGCTTCCGGGATCATCTGCGCACGCCGCGGGAGGAGCTCGACCGCCACTTCAGCGACGGCTACGACAAGCTGGTCACGGTGCTCATCCCCTCCTACGTGGAGGAGGTGGGCGTGGTCCGCAAGACGCTGTGGTCCGCGGCGCTGCAGGAGTTCCCGCGGCTGCGGGTGGTGCTGCTGGTGGACGACCCGCCCCACCCCACGGCGCCCGAGCGGATCGCCTCCCTCGAGGCGACCCGTCTGCTGGGCCCCGAGATCGAGGCGGCGCTGCAGGAGCCGCGCCAGCGCCTCGCCCAGGCCGCCGCGGCCTTCGCCGAGAGGGAGGACCCCGCGCGGACCGACGGCCCCGCGGAGGCCGCCCGTCTGGCGGAGCAGTACCAGTACGCCGCGCAGTGGCTCGAGGAGATGGCCGCCGCGGAGCGGATCGAGGACCACACCGACAACTTCTTCGTGGACGAGGTGCTGCGGGGCCTCGCCGCGGACCTCGGGATCACCGAGCTGGCGCTGCGCACCGCCGCCGCCCAGAGCGAGTCGCCGAGCCGCGAGCGGCTGGGCCAGCTGTACGACCGGCTGGTGCGGATCTTCACCGCGGAGGTCACCTCCTTCGAGCGGAAGGCCTACGCCTCCCTCTCCCACGAGGCGAACAAGGCGATGAACGTGAACTCGTACATCTCGCTGATCGGCCGGGACTGGCGGCAGGAGGACACGGCCGACGGGCCGGCCCTGCGCCCCGCGGAGCCCGGCGACGAGGTGGCCCTCTCGGTCCCGCCGAGCCAGTACCTGCTCACCCTCGACGCGGACTCGATGCTGCTGCGCGACTACTGCCTGCGCCTGGTCGAGTTCCTCGAGCAGCCCGGCAACGAGCGGGTCGCGGTCACCCAGACCCCGTACTCCTCGTACCGCGGGGCGCCGACCCGGATCGAGCGGCTGGCCGGGGCGACCACGGACATCCAGCACATCCAGCACCAGGGCATGACCTACTACGGGGCGACGTTCTGGGTGGGGGCGAACGCGGTGATCCGCACCGAGGCGCTCGAGGACATCGCGCACACCGAGACCGTGGGCGGCTTCCCGATCACCACCTACATCCAGGACCGCACGGTCATCGAGGACACCGAGTCCTCGATCGACATCGGCGCGCACGGCTGGACGCTCGAGAACTACCCGGAGCGGCTCTCCTACTCGGCGACCCCGCCGGACTTCGGCTCGCTCGTGGTGCAGCGGCGCCGCTGGGCGAACGGCGGCCTGATCATCTGGCCCAAGCTCGCCTCGCTCGTCGCGGAGCGGCGCCGACGCCGGGAGCCGGTGCTGCTGCGCGAGGTGCTGCTGCGCACGAACTACATGGCCTCGATCACCTGGGCCAGCTTCGGCCTACTGTTCCTGCTGGCCTACCCGTACGACTCGCGGCTGCTGAGCGTGTGGGTGTTCCTCGCGGCGGTGCCGTACTTCTGCTGCATGGGCGCGGACCTGCGCTACTCCGGCTACCGCTTCAGCGACATCTTCCGGATCTACGGCTTCAACCTGGTGCTGCTCGCCGTGAACCTCGCGGGCGTGCTGAAGTCGCTGCAGCAGATGCTCTCCGGGGAGAAGATCCCCTTCGCCCGCACCCCGAAGGTCGCCGATCGCACCGCGGCCCCGGCCCTCTACATCCTGGTGCCGTGGGCGATCGTGGTGTTCTCCGTGGTGACGATCTACCGCGACGTGAACGCGCAGAACTGGGGCAACGCCGCCTTCGCGACCCTGAACGCGACGCTGTGCCTGCTCGCGATCCTCTCCTACATCGGCCTGCGCAACTCGGTCGTGGACGTGGTGCTGGGCCTGGTCGACTGGATGTTCGTCCCCGTGCGCAAGCGTCCGGCGCACGGTAAGCGGGCGGAGGCGGGGGCCGCAGCGGAGCCGGAGCTGGACTGGCGGGCGCTGCTCTACCACGGCGACGGCACCCCGGACATGCCGCGGCCCACCGCGCACCTGGAGCGTCAGCGGCGAGCCTCGAGCCGCTCCCGCACCTGGGACCGGCCGATCCACCGCTACGCCTCGACGCCGGGCGCGGCACCGCTGGTGCGCAGCGCCGAGATCACGGAGCTGGGATCGGAGCTGGAGGGCTTCGAGGACGTCGCGGTCGAGTTCGCGGCGGCCTTCGTGTCGATGTGGCCGAAGCGGCTGCACAACCTCCGCGAGGCGGTCGTCGCCGAGGACCTCCCGGCGATCCGGGATGCGGCCGGCTCGGTGCGCGTCTCCGCGATGATGATCGGTGCCGATCGGCTGGAGAGCGCGGCCGATCACCTGCTCGTGGAGGCGGAGACGGAGGGCCCGGCGGCGGCGCGCCAACCGCTGGCCGAGCTGGTCGAGGTGGGCGAGGCGACGGTGCGCGCGATGCGCGCGGAGTTCTTCCGCGAGGAGTCCGGCGCGCACGGCCGGCATGCGGCCGAGGAGGCGCGGGCGGCCGACGGGAGCTGAGCTCCCGGCCGGGCTCCGCCGGCCTCTGCTGAGCTCAGCTGGCCTCTGCTGAGCTCAGCTGGCCTCTGCTGAGCTCAGCTGGCCTCGGACTCCGCGTCGGCGGCCGGGACATCCGACTCCGCGGCGGCGCGGGCGGGGCGGGCGACGATCGCCTGCAGCTGCTCGCGGAGCATGCGGGGGCGGAAGGGCTTGGTGAGGTAGTCGTCGGCGCCGGCCTCGAGGCCCTTGCGGGCGTCGTCCTCGGTGGAGCGGGCGGAGAGCATCACGATGTGGCCGGCGACGATGCCGGTCAGCTCGGCGACGACCTGGTAGCCCTCCATATCGGGCAGGCCCACGTCGACGACGCAGAGGTCGGGGCGGAGCGAGAGGGCGGCATCGATGCCCGCCTGGCCGTTCTCCACGACCGTCACGCTGTAGTCGTCCTGCGTGAGGATGACCCGCAGGAGCATGCGGATGTCGTCATCGTCCTCGACCACCAGTGCGGTTCTCACGAGGCCTCCTCACGCCGTGCGCGCGGTCTCTCCGCACGCTCGCCGGGCCAGACTACTGTCCATATTCGTCCCCGCCCAGGGGGTGAAGGTCCCCTCTCGACGCCTACGCAGAGATGTCCGACACATCCGTTTCGGGGTACTTACGGGTAACACGAAAGTGTCACTTCCCAGGGCGTCGAAACCGCCGATCGACGGGGAGTCGTCGGCACCCGCCCCTACACTCGCGAGCATGGCGAAACCCCTCAGGGAACAGCACATCGCGGTCTTCGGCGAGTCGGGCAGCGGCAAGACGGTCCTGCTCTCCTCGTTCTACGGCGCGTACCAGGAGGCGGCGTTCCAGTCCGCCAGCCCCTTCCACGTGGTCGCGGACGACATCGGGCAGGGGCAGCGGCTGCTGAAGAATTACTACGGGATGAAGCGGGCCACGCAGCTGCCCGCCGCCACCCGCTTCGACGCGAGCAGCTACGCCTTCTCCCTGCGGCTGCGGCCGGGGCTGGACGCCGACGGCTCGGCGCAGCCCGCGGCCGGGAGCCCCGGCGTCGCCGCCCCGATGGCGCCCGAGTCGTCTTCGTCCGCCACGACGGCCAAGGCACCCAAGCCGGCCAAGCCACCGAAGGCCGGCAAGAGCGCCCCGGCCGGGACGCCGCTGGCCCGGATCGTGTGGCACGACTACCCGGGCGAATGGTTCGAGCAGGACGTGAGCGGCCCCGAGGAGGCCGCCCGCCGCATCGCGACCTTCCGCTCCCTGCTGGTCTCCGATGTGGCGGTGCTGCTCATCGACGGGCAGCGGCTGCTCGAGCACCGCGGCGAGGAGGAGCGCTACCTCCGCCCCCTGTTCACCGGGATCCAGAACGGCCTGCTCAGCTTGCGCACCGAGATCCTCCCGAAGGGGGAGCCGCTCGTCGATGCGCCGCGGATCTGGATGCTCGCGCTGTCGAAGGCGGACCTGCTGCCGGAGATGAGCACCCGCGACTTCCAGGAGCTGGTGATCGAGAAGGCGGCCGACGAGCTGGGCCTGCTGCGCGAGACCCTGCGCAGCTTCGTGCGGGCCGGGGACGCCCTCGCCGTGGGCGAGGACTTCCTGCGGCTGTCCTCCGCCCGCTTCGAGCCGGGCACGATCGACGTGAGCACCCGGGTGGGGCTGGATCTGCTGCTGCCGGTCGCGGCGATGCTGCCGATGCAGCGGCACCTGCGCTGGGCCCGCACGCTGGAGATGCCGCGCAGGGTGGTCGATGACCTGCTCAGCGGCGCGGACGGGGTGAAGGCCGTGCTGCCGGTCCTCGCGACCGGGCTCGGCGTGGCGGCCCGCGCCCCGCTGCCCCCGCAGATCCGGACGGTGCTCAAGGGCGCCTCGGTCGCGGTCTCCGCCGGCGCTGTCGTGCAGCTGCTGGACCTCGTCGGGGACGATCTGGTCGCGGCGAACCGTCGGGCGATGGCGCGGAAGGACCGCCTCTCCGAGGTGCTCACCGGCTTCCTGCTGGACCTCGAGCGGGGCGAGCGGGACGGCACCCTGGTGCGGAGCCCGCGATGAGTTTGCTCTGGGCGACCCGCGGCCACACCTGGGGATTCCGCGTCCTGCGCTGCACCTTCCCCGGTGATCCGTTGCGCACCTACAGCCCGGCGCTCGCCGCGCTCGGCGACGCCGCGGAGGGATTCCGCCGCGAGGGCGGCATGATCGCCCTCCGCCTCCTCGACCCTGAGGGCCGCAGCGACCGGTCCGGTCGGCCGATCCCCCACGAGTTCGTGGCCGACGGGCCGGACGCCGACGGGGTCGACAGCCTCGAGGGCGCCCGGGAGCGGCTGTGGCCCCTGGTCGGGGAGGAGTACGCGGCGATCTGGGATCACCCCTCCCCCGCATGATGTGATGTGAGCGGCATCTATCGCCCCGGGGGACTCCCCCTGCTCCCCGGACTTGCCGATAATGTCCCGGTCCGGACGCTTCCCCGAGTCCCCGCCCGCTGAGAAGGAAGCACGTCGTGGCCGATCGACCTCACCCCACCGCGCCGCTGGCGGCCGTCGTCGCCCCGTCTTCGGGCACGCGGCCGAAGCAGCTGTACTTCGCGGGGCTGGTGCTCGGCTACACGCTTCTGGTGGCGGCCTCGGCCCTGGAGATGGTGGTGCAGCCGCAGTTCCTCGCGGCGCTGGGACTGATCGCGGTGACCACGGTGCTGACCCTCACGGTGCGCTGGGACAGTCGTCCGCTGGCCTGGGCGGCGCTGATCCCGTTGCTGGACATCGCGGCGGTCGCCCTGCTGCGCGACCACATGCGCGAGGTGTCGATGTCCCCGTCGCTGCTCGCGCTAATCCCGGTGATGTGGCTGTCCGGCCGGCTGCGCCGGACGGGCGTGCTGATCTCGCTGTTCGCGGTCACCCTGGCGATTACGGTGCCCTCGCTCGTGCGCGGCGGGGAGCTGGACTCGATGATCCTCGCGCACGCGCTGCTGCTGCCCCTCACCGTGCTGCAGATCGGTCTGCTCACCGTGGGGGCGTTGAGCCTGCTAGATCGGCGCAACGAGCGGCTGCAGGAGACCGTCACGGAGCGGGAGACGGTGATCGACGAGATCGACGCGTCCGCGCAGCTGCTGCAGAGCATCCTGGACACGGTGGACGTCGGCATCGTCGTCGTCGACGCGGACGGCCACGACGTGCTCATGAACGCCCGGCAACGACAGATCCACTCCCTCGCCACCCCGCCGGACAACCCGGACCCGAACGAGGCGGAGCTGCTGCTGCGCTACCCGGGCACCGCCCTGCCGATCCCGGCGGAAGAGCGGCCGGTGCGCCGCGCGGTGCTGCAGGAGTCCTTCAGCAACTACCTGGTGGCGATGGGGCCTCTCGGAGAGGACGGCACCGCCTTCTCCGCCTCGGCGCGGCAGATCCTGGACCGGAACGGCGAACGGGCCGGGGCGGTGGTGGTGTTCTCCGACGTCACCTCGTACCTCGAGATGGTCCGCTCGCAGGAGCAGTTCGTCGCCTCGGTGTCCCATGAGCTGCGCACGCCGCTCACCTCCGTCATCGGCTATCTGGAGCTGACCCAGGACGACCTGGACCTGTCCAAGGAAACGGCGAGCTACCTGCAGGTCGCGCAGCGCAATGCCGAGCAGCTGCTGGTGATCGTGGAGGACCTGCTCCAGGACCAGGTGAGCCGCTCCGGCGCGGAGAAGCTGGTGCTGCGGCCCGCTCGCCTCTCCGACATCGCCGCGGAGTCCGCCGACGCCTTCGCGCTGCGCGCGCAGGAGGCGGGGATCACCCTGGTGCGCGAGCTGCGCGAGACCGCGGAGCGGCCCCTCGACGCCGCCCGCATGCGGCAGGCGGTCGACAACCTGCTCTCCAACGCCGTGAAGTACACGCGCCGCGGCGGCACCGTCACGGTCGCCACCGAGATGCTCGAGGGGCACGCGGAGCTGCGGGTCACCGACACCGGGATCGGCATGACCGCGCAGGAGCAGACCAACCTGTTCACCGACTTTTACCGCACCGAGACCGCCCGCAACAGCGACATCCCCGGTCACGGCATCGGCCTTTCGCTCACGCGGCGGATCGTCGTCTCCCACAACGGGCAGATCAGCGTGCGCTCCCAGCCCGGGGAGGGCTCGACCTTCTGGATCCGCCTCGCGGCGGAGTAGGGCGCCTCAGGAGCCGACGAGCAGCGCGGAGCAAACACCTACGGGACGATCAACCGTGCAAGACATTCGCAAGAACCTGCTTCATGATCTGGTCGTAAACGCTCTGCGTGTAATGGAACGGAGCAAAGCCCCAGCGATGTCGCGGATCGGCCACCACTGACCCCTCATCGATCTCGATCAGTTCGAATCCCAGCCCCTCGAGCAGAACGTAGTACCTCTCGAACTTCGCGTTCGCCTCCTCGGCGGAGACGCCCATGCTGAGCGGGGTCGGCTCACCGCTGTAACTCTCCGAAGCCCACGGCAGCCTGATGACGAGAGTCTTCTCGAAAAGTCCCAGCTTCGTGAGGACAGCTTGGAAAGCCCGAGCACGCTGCGACCAAGCGTCAAAGTGCTCATCCGAGCCGAAAGTCAGAAGCTCAGCGTCTTCGATGGCCGCCAGTGCTTCGGGTACTGCGAGCAGATCGATGCTACGGGTGATGATCGTGCCATCGTCGAGTGAGTGCACGCCGTGCCGCTCGTCGGTGAGGTCCCAGAGCAGGACATCCGTAGCTGAGGCAGATCGGCGCAGCCGATCCTCAAGATCGCCGCGAAAATCTGCCTCGAGCATCCTCCGCTGGAAGCGGTGCGCAACCTCTGCATCCTCTGGAAAGTGCGCCGAGGCATCGAGTCCGGACGAGAGGAGTGACTGCCGGGCGACGTAGTCGACGACCTTCACGTCCTGTCCGCCCGCAAGATCGATGGTGTCCCGGGCGACACAGCTTCCGTAGACCGTGACGCGCAGAGGCGCAGCACGGGTCGGCTCTTCGGCCACGGGCAGTCCTCCAGAGGTGTTCGATGCTGGCAGGGCCTCGCAAGTGGAGACCGCCGATCACTTTATCGTGGCACCCGCGCCACCGAGGTGAAGTGGTGGTCATCCTGACAGACCAGGCGATCCTCCGCCGCGGCGGGACTCACACGCGCGAGCCCCTACGATGAGACGGCCCCCTCCCCCGCCTTCTGGAGACGTCGATGCCGCAGACCGACACCATCCTTCGGACCTTCCGCACGGGCCTGTGGCACCTGCGCAACGGCGGACTTTCCGAGCTCCGCACGTGGAATAGTCGCCGCAGGATCAACCGTCCCGGTGTCGGCGATGGACTCGGTAGCCGTGGCGCGGACGGCCAACTCAGCTTCCCGCCCAAGAAGCTACTGCACGGCCCACCGCACCTGCCCGGTCTCCGTGCAGCCGTGATCCTCGACGACTTCTCGATGCTCGCGTGGTCGCGCGAGTTCTCGACTGTCGCCGTCACCCCGGGGAAGTGGCGGGAGCAGCTCGACAAGGAACCCGTGGATCTCCTCCTCGTCGAATCCGCCTGGCACGGGAATCAGGACGCGTGGCAGTACCAGCTCACCGGCTCCCAGGCCCCGAGCGCGGCTCTGCGTGACCTCGTCGATAACTGCCGTGACCTCGGTGTTCCCTGCGTCTTCTGGAACAAGGAGGACCCCCCTCACTTCGAGGACTTCCTCGACACAGCCCGGCTCTTCGACCAGGTGTTCACGACGGACGTGACCCTGCTTCCGCGATATCGCGAGGAGCTCGGTCATGATCGGGTGTCCGTGCTGCCCTTCGCAGCCCAGCCCGCCGTACACAATCCAGTCCGGCCTCGCCACGGCCATCAGGCCCGTGACGTCGCCTTCGCCGGCATGTACTTCGCCCACAAGTTCCCGGAGCGAAGAGAGCAGATGGACTTCCTCCTGGGAGGCGCCCTGGACGCTTCGCGCGCGATGGGGAACGGGCTGGAGATCTTCTCCCGATTCCTCGGGGACGACCAGCGCTATCAGTTCCCCGGCGAGCTCAGCGAGCGCGTCGTCGGATCGCTCAGCTACGACCGAATGCTCACCGCGTACCAGGCGTACAAGGTGTTCCTCAACGTGAACTCCGTCGTCACCAGCCCCTCGATGTGCGCCCGCCGAATCTTCGAGATCACGGCCTCCGGCACGCCGGTCGTCTCCGCCCCATCCCCCGCACTCGAGAACTTCTTCCCGCCCGACGAGGTCCTCGTCGCCACAGATCGTGAGGACGCCGCGCACCTCGTGCGCGCGCTCGTGCGTTCGCCCGAGCTCCGTGACCGGACCGTCCACCAGGCGCAGCGTCGGATCTGGAGCGAGCACACCTACACCCATCGGGCCCGCGCGGTTCTCGACGCCGTGGGGCTCGGCGACCGCGCAGGCCGGCACGGACTACGTGGGGCGGCCGGACTGCCGACAATCTCCATCCTCGCCGTCACGAACCGGCCCGCGCAGATCGAGCACCTGCTGCAGCAGGTCGCCTCCCAGAGCGGCGTGCAGAAGCAGCTCATCGTGACCACTCACGGTTTCGAAGCCGACGCCACCATCCGCACGCTGTCCCGCGAGCTCGGAATCGAGAACCTCGTGATACACGAAGCCCCCGCTGGCTGGTCACTGGGCGCGTGTCTCAACGAAGCTGTAGGCCGTGCCGACGGTGATGTGTGCTCGAAGATGGATGACGACGACCTGTACGGCCCCCTTTACCTTCAGGACCTCCTCCACGCCCGAGGTTTCTCCGGCGCCGACGTCGTCGGGAAGCACGCGCACTACATGTATCTGGCCGGCACCGACACAACCCTTCTTCGGTTCCCGTGGATGGAGCACCGCTTCAGCGACCGCGTCATGGGACCCACGATCACCGCCGCTCGGGATGTGTTCTCGAGCCACCCGTTCAGCGACCGCTCCCGGGGCGAGGACACGACATTCCTGGCCGATGTCGTCCAGGCAGGAGGCACGGTCTACTCCGCGGACCGCTTCGGCTTCACACAGATGCGGAACGGTCTCGCCGGGAACCACGCCTGGTCCGCGAGCGACCGCGAACTCCTCGCCAGCGCCGACGTTGCCTGGTTCGGCCGCAACGACACACAGGTCCTCCGGTGAGCACGCTAATGTCACGCCACAGCGGCAACTGGGCACCGACGAGGATTGCAGACGGGTGCGGGCGGCGTGAGGCCTGAACCGGACGGCTCTGGACATCGGGCACGACGACGGCTCCTGTCCGCTGCTGCTGCAGCAGCAGCAGCGATCACCGCATTGGTGGCGGTCGTCGTTCTCGTCCCGGTGCACTGGCGGGCCCCTGACGATCCACCTGTCCCGTCGACCACGGCTGACTCAGCGCGGCCGCCCGAGGAGACTGTCTTCCTCGCCGGCTACTCTCCCGCACCGATGTCACTGGAGCTGGGGCTCGACGCAGGAGACGTGGAGCCAGTAATCGCGACCCTCCAGCTGCCCGTCCACAGGGTGCAAACCGGCGGCGCCGTGGGGCTCAGCTTCGACGCGACAGAACTAGCGAACAGCCAGTGGGGTGCCTCGGACTCAAACCTGACGCTCACGTTGCAGCAGCTGGACCGACCCGTACTCCGTTTCGGGGGCAACGGCGTGGACCGGAGGATGTGGTGGACGTCCTCCGGGGAGCCAGCACCCGCGTGGGCGGAAGCGACGGTGACGCCCGACTCGCTGGAAGCTGTCGCCCGCACGGCCGAGTCAGTCGACGCGAGCGTGACCATCACACTCGATCTTGGGCACGATGATCCCGAACGTGCAGCGGACATGGCCGCCGCGGCGCAGAGTGCCTTCGGTGACCGCCTGCTCGCCGTCTCGATCGGCAATGAGCCCAACGGGTATCACCACGAGAACCAGCCGCAGCTCGCCGTGCGCGACGCCTCGTGGGGTCCCCAGGCCTATCAGGTTTCACTTCGTGAGTATTCCTCAGCGATCGACGATGCCGCTCCCGGTGTGAAGGTCTCGGGTCCTGGTGCGTACGACGCGACTTGGTGGCGTGCCTTCGCCGAATCCGATATCCGTGACCCGGCCGCGCTCACCATGCATTGGTACCCGCTGTGGGACTGTTCAGGTCCCGCGACCTCGATCGCCAACCCGACCGTCGAGGACCTCAGCTCGCCGGCGCTCCGGTCGCGGGCTCGGAAGATCATCGGGATGGGCCGGGACATCGCTGACGAGCACGGCCTCCCCCTCTGGTTAGAGGAGACGGGCCCGACGTCTTGTCCTGGCAGCAACGCGACGTCCCGAACCCACGCGCAAGCGCTGTGGACTGTGGACTACGCCTTGACCGCGATGGAGGAGGGGGTTTCGAGAATCGCCTTTCACTCGACGCTGCAGTCCTGCCGCGGTGGAGCTCCGATGAGTCCGATTTGTTCACGGGGAACCCTCGAGGAACCAGGCTCCACCGTCCAGGGCAGGACGAGTTACCTCGCCCTGATCCAGCTGGGCCAGATCGCTCAGGGGGAGGTACTCGAAAGCACCCTCGACGGTGACGGCTCCATCGCTGTGCACGGCGTGCTGGGAGACGATGGCAGCCTGACTCTCGTCGTCGTCGACTTCCGCGATCCATCGACGGAGACTAACGATCAGGTAGTCCAGATCGGCGCCCCTAGTGGCCTCGGGGCGAGCGCGTCGAAAGAGTGGGTGCTCTCCACCGGCTCCCTGCTCTCGTCTGGTTCGCTCGACTCCACGACGAGCACATTGACCGCCCCCGGACCGATCACCGGGACATTCGCGGGGGCGAGACTGGGGCCCGGCGCTCCGCTCACGGTGCCCAGCTCTCCCGGCGAGTCGCTGTTGCTCCGCCTGGAGCCGGCAACGGCCGTGAGCAATGGCGGATGAACGCCGCGTGACGGTCCGGCGAACGACCGATGCGCGAACTACGGCTTTCTGAGACATGTGACAATTTCGGCGCTTCGTGGCGCGGAAACCAGTGGGCTCCCGTGGCCGGTCATGCCCATCACCGACTACGGTGGTCGAGAATCTCTGACCGACTGGTCGCCCCTCGCTTCCCAGGAGTCTCCGTGAGCCCGAACGTCCCCCTCGACACCGTTGCCGTGATCGGCCTCGGATACATCGGCCTCCCCACGGCCGCCGTGCTCGCCCAAGCGGGCAAGACGGTGATCGGCGTGGACATCAAGCAGAGCAACGTCGATGCGATCAACGCCGGCAAGGTGCCGTTCGTCGAGGAGGGTCTCGAGACCGTAGTCGCGGGCACCGTCGCCCAGGGCAAGCTCTCCGCGCAGACGGAGACTCCCGAGGCCGACGCCTACATCGTCTCCGTCCCCACGCCCTTCAAGGGCGACCACGATGCAGATCTCTCCTACATCGAGGCGGCCGCTCGCGGCATCGCCCCGAAGCTGACCGGCGGTGAGCTGGTGGTGCTCGAGTCGACCTCGCCCCCCGGCGCGACCGAGCACATGGCCGATGTGATCCTCGAGCTGCGCCCCGAGTTCACCAAGGAGCCGAACCTCCCGAACTCGGTGTACTTCTCGCACGCCCCGGAGCGGGTGCTGCCCGGCCGCATCATGATCGAGATGGTCGACAACGACCGGATCATCGGCGGCCTCTCCCCCGAGGCTGCGCAGCTGAACCGCGACCTCTACGCGAGCTTCTGCAAGGGCGAGCTGCTGCTCACCGATGCCCGCACCGCCGAGATGGCGAAGCTGACCGAGAACGCCTTCCGCGATGTGAACATCGCCTTCGCGAACGAGCTGTCGATCATCTCCGAGCGCCAGGGCATCGACGTGTGGGAGCTAATCGAGCTCGCCAACCACCACCCGCGCGTGAACATCCTCCAGCCCGGCCCGGGCGTGGGCGGCCACTGCATCGCCGTGGACCCCTGGTTCATCGTCTCCGCGGACCGCGAGTTCTCGAACCTGATCCGCACCGCCCGCGAGGTCAACGACTCCAAACCCGAGCTGGTCCTCGAGAAGGTCCTGGCGAAGGCGGACAAGTTCAAGACCCCCGTGGTCGCGGCGCTCGGCATCGCCTTCAAGGCCAACATCGACGACCTGCGCGAGTCCCCCTCCAAGGACATCGCCGTCGCCCTCGCCGATCGTCTGCCGGAGGGCCAGGTGCTCGTGGTCGAGCCGAACATCGACGAGCTCCCGAAGGAGTTCGCGGGCAGGACCAACGTCGAGTTCGCCACCCTCGAGGATGCCGTGGAGCGCGCCGACATCGTGCTGGTCATGGTCGACCACGACCCCTTCAAGGAGCTCGACCGCACGAGGCTCCAGGAGAAGGTCGTCATCGACAGCAAGGGGCTTTGGCGGTGACGCAGAACAACAGCTCGTCGTCCATCTTCCGTCGATTGCTCGGCAGCTCGCCAACCAGCCGATCCACACTCGCCGGAGGGCACAGCGCCGACCATCAGAGCCATGCGGCGACGCTGCGAGAGGCCGCTCGCGCTGCGGCAGCGACCGGGGAGAGATCCGAGGAGGCTCGCGCGCTGTACCGCGAAGCCGTCGCTGCGGCACCGCGCGATGGCGGCCTCGCACTCGAGTACGCTCGACACCTCATCGCGCGCTCGTACGGAACCGCGGCCGAGGAGCTCCTCGCTCTCTCGCTCGCGCACAACGGCGCGCAGATCGACGCGCTGGAGCTCTACCTCGAGCTCGTGCGCGAGCTCGAGCTTCCCACCAACCGGAACTCCTGGGCGCTGGGGCGGCTCGAGGCCGATATCGAGTCGCATCCGAAGGAGCAGCGCGGTGCCCTCGACTACGCGATCCCCCATCGTCTGACCCACGCCCTCGACGTGATCGGCAGGGGCCCCGATGCGGTCAACCGTGCGATCGTGACGATCAATCGCGCCTACATCTGCAAGACGGTCTCCGAGGAGCTGCTCGCCGACGCCACCTCGGGTCTCGGCGAGAACGACAGCCGCCGCGCGCACCTGACCGTCGTCCTCGCGCGAGGGAACCGGAGCGTCGCGGCCGAGCTGCTGAAGGACGCCGATCCGAAGTCCGTCCCGCTCAATGCGCTGCGCCGCGCGATCCGCCGGGCACGGGCAGCCGGCAAGCAGAAGCAGCTCCTGCTCTACCTCGAGACGTATCTGAAGTTCGATCCCCAGGATGGCTGGGCGAAGAAGCTGCAGAATGAGGTCCATCGGAACGCGGTCAGCAACTACCAGCTCGGCAAGACGGGCTTCCCGTTCCCAAAGGCGAAGAGCTCCCCGGTCTATGAGCCGCGCAAGGACCACGTCTTCTACCTCCTGCACAACTCGCTCCCGCACAACTCCGCCGGCTACGCGACCCGCACCCACGGCCTGCTCTCCGAGCTGAACCGGATCGGCTGGGACGTCGACGGGGTGACCCGCCTGGGCTACCCCTACGACATGCCCGGTAAGGGCGATCTCCCCGATGTCCCGCGCCACGAGCTCGTGGGCGAGGTCGACTACCGGCGGCTACTCAAAGGCCGCGAGATCGAGAAGAAGAACCCGCTCTTCGACTACACCGAGCGATACTCCCGCGCCCTGCTGGCGCTCGCGCAGGAGGAGCGCCCCGCGATCATCCACGCCGCCTCGAACCACTGGAACGGGCTCACGGCCGTCAAGACCGCCCGGCAGCTGGGCCTCCCCTCGATCTACGAGGTGCGCGGCCTGTGGGAGGTCACTCGTGGGTCTCGGAGCCCCGAGTGGGCGAAGAGCAACATGTTCCAGTACATCGCCCGGATGGAGGCCGACGCTGCGAAGGGCGCCACGCGCGTCTTCGCGATCACGGAGGCGCTGCGCGAGGAGATGATCCGCCGCGGCGTGGACGGGGAGAAGATCAGCGTGGTCCCCAACGGGGTCGACACCGAACGCTTCACTCCCATCCCCCGGGACGAGGAGCTCGCCTCCGAGCTGGGCGTCGCCGGCAAGACAGTCATCGGCTACGTGGGCTCGGTGCTCGACTACGAAGGGATCGAGCTAATCCTCCAGGCCGCCGAGGTCCTCGACCGCACCCGCGAGGACTTCCACGTGCTCATCGTCGGGGACGGCGCCGAGCTCGAACGGTTCCAGAACCATGTCGAGGAGAACTCCCTCGACCACGTCGTCACCTTCACCGGGCGCGTGCCGCACGAGTACGTCGAGCGCTACTACTCGCTCGTGGACATCACGCCGTTCCCCCGTCTGCCCCTGCCCGTGTGCGAGATGGTCTCCCCGCTGAAGCCCTTCGAGGCAATGGCGATGGGCAAGGCCGTGATCGCCTCCGACGTCGCTGCGCTCAAGGAGATCGTGACGCCGGGACTGAACGGATACCTGCACGAGAAGGGCAGCGTGGAGTCGCTCATCGAGCAGCTCACGAAGCTTCTGGACGACGCCGAGCACACTCGGGCCATCGGCCTCCAGGCCCGCGACTGGGTGGTCGCGAACCGGGACTGGAAGCAGCTCGCGGCTATCATCGCGGATACCTACCGGGAACTGGCCTGACCCGCAGAGCGGTCCGCCGCCCGATCACCGAATCTACTCATCCTCGGAGGGGAGGCACGCGTGCTGTCGCATCTGGAGCCCCTGGTCATACACAACGCGTCAGACTTCAACGAGACCAGGTTCTCTGGCTACGCATTCAGCGGGCAGGACCTGATCATCAGCACTCAAGGTCATGCCGCGTGGGCACAGTCAAGGCGGGTCGAACTCGACTTCCACCAAGACGGCTGTTACATCCTCGGCCTGCCCGCCAGCGACGGCTACCGCATCGGTGGCGACTACAAGGGGTACTGCAAGCTCTATATTTACGAGAGCGGCCAGCGATGGGCGGTGTCCAATTCTTTCAGCACTCTCGTGGAGTTTGCGCACTCGAAGAGATGGAAGGTCACACTCAACGAGCATATCTTCTACACCCACTCACTGCCGGGAGCCTTCTGGCAGCAGCACGCCACTTTCGAGACCTCGGTCAAGGAGATTACTCTCCTGCCTCGAACCCACCTGATCGACATTTCAGCCGAAGGCGCGCTCACCACTCGGCCCAACCCTCACCCCAGTGACGCAGCGTTTACGGATGAATACGACGAGGCCCTCGCGAACTTCCAGAGGCTATGGATCGGGCGCCTCGGCACCACAATTCGACATTCGGAGAATCTCCTTTCCGCGGAGATCACCGGTGGACTGGACTCGAGAGTAGTACTTTCACTGCTGCTCAGCCTTCGACAGCATTTTCCCACCGACTTCTCACGGCAACTCTTCATGAAGTCTAATCCATCTCAGGATGACGATTTCAAGGTCGCGACACGCCTATGCAACGTGTACCGATTGAACCTGAATAAGACTCCTCCTCGAGGAGAGCTCGGCGTGGAGTTCTACGACCCCGTCGCCAGATGGTGGGACATTTCCCTCGGCGCCTACACGCCGATCTACTTCGCCCCCCGGAGCAGCACGGTGGGGCAATTCACCGTGGGAGGCCACGGCGGCGAGGGTCACCGTTCCTACTGGCAGATCGACTCCCCCCACCGGAAGCTCGAGGAGCTCGAGAAGCAGTACGCTGCAGCACCCGGAAGGCGCGCCATGGGCGCTGCCTTCGACCGCACCAGGGAGCTCCTGGATGCCGCCTACCCGGGAGTGCCGCGGACGGTCGCCCATTACAGAGAATTCCGGGACCGCATCCACAGCGGCCTCCACGCACAGAACTCTGTTCGCCTGCAGCCACTCTCGAGCAATACGAGCTACATGGCGACGACACTGCTCTCGCCAGATGCCCTCGAGCGAGGACAGTTCCTCTACGACGTGATCGGGAACTCCGCACCGGGCCTTCTTCGGCAGCCATTCGACAAGGTCGCCAAGGAGCCGAACGACACAGTCCTCCGCGAGCTCTGCTATGCCGAGCCCATCTATCCTCTGCGTGGCGACCTCTTCGGCGCCTCAGCACGGAAGTCCCCACGGCCGCCGTCGATGCCGCAGCCATGGTCGCGTCTAGCGGACCTGTTCCAGGCCGCGGTGCCCGCAGCTCGGGAGATGCCGCTCCCGCCGGAGACCTTGAGTCACGCTGATGAGGCGTGGCGATCCGTCGAAGCCGACGGCAAGCTCTCTCACCCGAAGCACTCCGTCGGGGTCCAGCACGTCATCCTCGCTGGCCTCATCGCCGGTAGCATCACTCGCCCTTCCGTGTGAAGTCTCTGCCGAACCACCCCCGGCGCCATCGAGACCTGGAGAACGACATGCCGACCCCCGCGCCCTTGCTGTACCCCCGTGGCTTCCTTCTCTCGCGGTCCGTGCAGCCCCTGCTGGAGAACTTGGATCACTACACGTCGACGACTCTCGGCGATGCGCTCCTGTACCTCGATGTCGCGAATCGACTCGACGTCTTCCACACACCGGAGGGATCGCTCGCAACGATCGGCACGACACTCCCGTCGAATACAACCTCCGGGTCACGCCCCCAGACCGATGTCGCAGAAGAGTTGTGGCATGCGTTTCATGATCGTGGACTGAAAGCGTTGGAAGACGAGCTCTACGACCTCGGTGGCCGCTACGCGGTGATCGCCTCGGACGGCCGGGACACCTGGATCTACCACGATGCAGCCGGTTCGCGAGCAATCTATTACGACACGTCGAACGGTAATGTTGGCTCCCACTACGACATGTTGGCGAGTCTCAATCACCGCCCTGACGAGCACACCGCGACCGTGGGAAAGCTTCGGCTCGATCTTCGCAACCGGTACACCGCCCACACTGAGATCGAGTGCCTCCTTCCGAACCATCGCCTTCATGCGAAATCGATGGTCCAAGAGCGCTTTCACCTGTCTGGTCCGAACCGCGCGCGAGCGCTCGACTTCGAGACGTCTCTCCACAACGTGATCGGGGCATGGGAGTCACAGCTCGCCAGTGCACTCGGCCAGGCGGACGAGGTCGCGTTCTCCATGACCGGCGGAATCGACTCGCGGCTCCTCCTGGCACTCGCGGGCACACATCGCGACCGACTCGACTCGTTCACGTACACGTACTCAGGAGCTGAGTCCGGGGCAGCACCGAAGACCGCATGGGACAAGTCCATGGAGATGGATTACAACATCGTGCAGCGGCTACGCCCGTTCCTGCCGACCCGGCACACTTTCATCACCAAGCCAGATGATCCCCGTGACTCCTGGCGAGCCGCTCACGCCGCAACCCTCCGCCGCAACTCGGAAGGTACCCACGGACAGTGGCTGCTTCCGAGCTACTTGGAGTTGTTCCCATCCCGAAACACCTTTCACTACCGGGGGAACATCGTTGGACTGGGACGGCTGGTGCTGGCGAACCCCTCCACTCTCCAAGATCCGCCAGGCCGGCTCCGCAGGCTCATCGTGAGCCGCTCTAAAGCGGGGGGCGACCTGAGCTCCCTCGCGCTGCAGATTCACGACTCCGCACCTGTGCAGACGCAGTATGACGCTGTTCATCCAGACTACGAGCTAACCGACGTGTGGTATTGGGAGAACCGCCTCGCACGCTGGTACGCACAGCTACTCAACGAGACCGATGTCGCCTTCGACACCTTCACCCCATTCAACACGCGTCGAATCATCGACTCCTTTCTCGCGCTCCACCCCACCGACCGGAAGGCAGGGCTGATGCAACGCGAGCTCATCTACCGAGGCAATCCCTTTCTCACGTTCATCGGGATCAACGAGATCGCCGATCTGTACCGGACCCACGTCTCGCGGGGAGAGTCGCGACCTTGGCCGCAGTGATGATTACGGTGACACCTGAGGTGGTTCCTCGCCGAGCACGGCGGCGGACAGCACGGCCTTGGTGATGTCCTTGGGCGGAGGGTGATGGCCCTGTGGCCCATCGATAAGTAGCGGTCGTACACGATGCCCGTCCTGCAAGGCGTCCATGAAGGGCTCGAAGTGACCGCTCATATGAGTCAGATCGTTACGATTCTGGAGATAGAACACCGAGACGTCGCGCAACTGCCGATAGAGGCCGACCAGATCGGTCGTAGCAGGAATCTGGGAGGCCAGGCCGTTGCCGGAAAGCTGCCACCCGATGCGCCCATAGTTGTCTACCGCGCTACGGGTGTACTCCGCTAGGTTCGTCTGGGGATTGATCGGGACGGCCACCGCCCCCGGGTAGTTTGCCGCAAAGTAAAGCGCAGCAAAGCCCCCACCTGACGCGCCGAACATCACGACTCGCTGTGAGCTCGGGATGAGTGCTTTCAGGATTCCTCGCAATGCCCACTGCAGCTTGCCCTGCCGATGATTACCCGCATACCACGCCAAGCGAAGATCTTCGGACAAGTAGAGGCTCGGATCACTGATGAAAATGCGGTTGGTGGCGAGCTGTTCGCTGACTCCACCGCCAATGAAGACCGGAAACTTCGCGCGCACTACGGCCGGGTGGAAGAAGACTGTGGTGGTCCCGAAACCGCGCGGCTCATACTTGATGTCGATAGGGATGCCGCCGTACATGACAGTCAGGACGCCGCTGGGGTGGCCAGGTGACTCCAAGAACTTTGCCAACGAGCCATAGATCGTCTGATTCGACTCGTTGATGCACCGCTCTCGCATCCGCCGATGCTACACGCTGCTGCGAGTGCGGGTACGGGCCCTCGCTCAGCCGTGATGCACGATCAGTATCTCGGTGTTCTGTCGGTGGAGCACCAATGGCGCCGGCCCGTCGTTCAACACAGAGACGCGCAGGTCGATGTCACCATGGCACCGAGGGTCACGCGCCAGATCCTGACCGATTGACGCTACGTAGTGATGCACCAAGCCATCGATATGAGCGATGTGGCGCGCCTCCGAGGAGCACGTGGTTGAGTCCCCGTCCCGTTCGAGATTGATCCGGAACTCGGCCTCGCTCCCTCCGTCGTCAAGCGACTCCTCGTCGCACCAGGTTCGCCCGTCTTCGCTGGATCCGCTCACAGTCGTGCAGGTCGTGGCGTGGATGTTCGCAATCACCGACATCTCGTCGAGACCGCCCTCCGACATAGAGATCTGCTCGCGGTGGAGGTCGACAGAATTCCGCGGCTCGACAACCGCCGGCAGCACCTCGTCCACGTTGACCCTTTCGCTGTCTGCAAGGACAGGAGTAGCGGTCCACAGGGCAGTGAACGGCACCTTCGACCCTACGGATGCCACCCCTTCATATTCGTTGGCGACCTGGACGCGGCAGGAGTACTCGGCATGTTCCGCTGCTGGGAGCAGAGCCGCGGCGCTGAGCGTCACCTCCTTTCCGTTCACGAGATTCTCAGTACCACCGACGCTGACCGTCTGGCTCTCGCCGTCCCCCAGTTTGCAGTTGAGGTTGTAGCCGAAGTAGGTCGCCCTCCCCGGAGAATCCTCGGGTTTCTCCGCCCGAATCGTGAGTTCGACGAGATACTTTCGGTCGGCGTCGAGAACCGGCAATGCTGTCGGAGCAAGAGCGACTCTGCCCGGGATCTCCAGCGTGCCGGACTGCTCCGAGCGCATATTGCCGGCGTCAGGAGAAGCTCCAGAAGGCAGATCTGCCTGGTCTGGACCCGCATCCTGGACGGTCACGAAGTGGAACCCGAGCACGGCGACGGACACCACGGCCAGTGCCGCGATGAGCAGGTTCTTCCCGTTCTTCACGCTCGCCAGCCTAAGTCCCGTGGATCAGGAGGTTGGGGCCACCGGGTGACCCGAACACAGAAAGGCCAGAACGACGGTCACTGGATCCCCTCATGCCTTCCTCAGACCAGGCGGTACGCAGTCCCGGTCTTCGCGGACTCCAGCACTCCTTCGACCGCGCGCACCGTGTGCAGGCCTTCCCGCATCGTGACGATGTTGGTGCCGTTCCCGTTCACCGCGTCACGGAACGCCTCGTGCTCCGCAGCGAGTGGCTCCTTGCGGCGCAGCGCGTAGCGCACCCTGTCCCCTTCGCTGACCCCACGGAAGGACGCCATCGTGTCCCAGACGTTCGCCTCGGCGTCTGCATTGCTGTGGAAGGAGAGATCGGCAGTGACCGTGTCGGCGACCAGGGCGCCCTTCTCCCCCGTCACGATCGTCACCCGCTCCTTGAATGGGGACAGCCAGTTCACGAGGTGGTTCGTGATCGTGCCATCTGCAAGAATTCCGCTGATAGAGACCATGTCCTCGTCCTCGCGCCCGGACCGGCGAGTCGAGTGCGCCGCGAGCTCGGAGTACGTAGACTGCGCGGCCCAGGCGGTGAGGTCCAGGTCGTGGGTCGCGAGGTCCTTGACCACGCCCACATCGCGGATCCGCGCAGGGAATGCTCCTTGTCGCCGAGTCGCGATCTGGTAGATCTCACCGAGCTGCCCGTCGGCGATCCGGCGCCGCATCTCCTGCAGCGCGGGGTTGAAGCGCTCGATGTAGCCGACCGCTCCGACCAGGCCCGCCGACTCGAAGGCGGCGGTGATCTCCTCCGCCTCCCCGATGTCGAAGGCCAGGGGCTTCTCCACCAGGGTGTGCACCCCGGCCGCCGCGAGGGAGAGGGCGACATCCTTGTGGAACTGGGTGGGCACGGCCACGACCGCGTAGTCGATACCCGCGGCGATCAGCGCGTCCACGTCGGGCAGCACCTCGAGGCCGGGGGCGGCGCCGTGCGGATCGCCGTAGGCGTCGGCGACCGCGACCAGCTCGACGCCCTCGAGGGCGCGGAGGTTGCGGGCGTGGTGGCGTCCCATCATGCCCAGGCCGATCAGTCCGGCCCGCAGGGGCCTCTTCTCACTCATGCTCACACTCCTGCGGCGGCGACGGTGTTGACGGCGGCGACAATCCGGTCGCGGTCCGCATCGGACACGCTCGGATGCACCGGGAGGGACAGCACCTCGCGGGCCAGCATCTCGGTGACCGGGA
>NZ_JBVDDO010000011.1:0-15354 GCF_055454375.1 Brachybacterium sp. B718/18
CCCCCCCCCCCCCCCCCCCCCCCCCCCCCCCCCCCCCCCCCCCCCCCCCCCCCCCACGCCCGTGCGCGGGGTCGTACACTGAGCCCGTGGCTCGTCGACTTCTGCTTCTCTAGCCGCATCGGGGTACGCCGACCCCGGGACCTCCCGGCGCGGCCGGTCCGCGCCGCTCCCCCGTCGGCACCGATGCGGCAGCCCTCGCCCGCGCGAGGGCTTTCCCATGTCAGAAGCCCCTCCATCCGAGCCGTACCGACCTGAAGGACGAACACCCATGAGCGAGGCCCCCTACCGCTACACCGCCGCGCTGGCCGACGAGATCGAGCGACGCTGGCAGCGTCGCTGGGACGAAGAAGGCACCTTCCACGCCGACAATCCCGTCGGCGCGCTGCACGGCGGGGAGGAGTCCGCGGCCCCGGCCGATGCGAGCGCCAAGTCCTACATCATGGACATGTTCCCGTACCCCTCGGGCTCGGGGCTCCACGTCGGCCACCCGCTGGGGTACATCGCGACCGACGTCGTGGCACGTCACCACCGCATGCTGGGCCGCAACGTGCTGTACACGATGGGCTACGACGCCTTCGGCCTGCCCGCCGAGCAGTACGCCGTCCAGACCGGGACCCACCCGCGGGTGACCACTGAGGCGAACGTCGCGAACATGCGCCGCCAGCTGCACCGCCTGGGCCTCTCCCATGACGCCCGCCGCTCGCTCGCCACCACCGACCCGGCCTTCGTGAAGTGGACGCAGTGGATCTTCCTGCGCATCTTCGACTCCTGGTACGACCCGGAGGCCCCCAACGCCGACGGCGTGACCGGCCGCGCCCGCCCGATCTCCGAGCTGCGCGAGGGGCTGCGCACCGGCGCCGTCGACCCCTTCGCGCTCGCCGCGCGCCAGGGACTGGAGCTGCCCGCGGAGTGGTCCGGCCGCAGCGCCGCCGAGGTCTCCGCCGCGAGCGATCCGGAGATCGCGCGCCTGGCCGATGCCTTCCGCCTGACCTACATCTCCGAGACCCCGGTGAACTGGTGCCCGGGCCTGGGCACGGTGCTGGCCAACGAGGAGGTCACGGCCGACGGCCGCTCCGAGCGCGGCAACTTCCCCGTGTTCACGCGGCGCCTGCGGCAGTGGAACATGCGCATCACCGCCTACGCGGACCGTCTGATCGACGACCTGGACCGCGTAGATTGGCCGGAGTCGATCCGCGCCATGCAGCGCAACTGGATCGGCCGCTCCGAGGGTGCCGAGGTGCGCTTCGAACTGGCCGGCTCCGCGGAGAGCTCCTTCGACGTCTTCACCACCCGCGTGGACACCCTGTTCGGCGCGACCTTCACCGTCCTCTCCCCCGAGCACCCCCTGCTCGAGGACCCCTCCGCCCTGCCCGCGGCCTGGCCCGAGGGCACGAAGGAGGCCTGGACCGGCGGTGCCGCGACCCCCCGCGAGGCCGTCACCGCCTACCAGGAGCGCGCCGCCGCCCTGGGGGCGGAGGAGCGCACCGCCGAGGACCGCGAGAAGACCGGCGTCTTCACCGGCTGGTTCGCCGTGAACCCCATGGACGGCCGCGAGATCCCGGTGTTCACCGCCGACTACGTGCTGACCGGCTACGGCACCGGCGCGATCATGGCCGTGCCCGCCGAGGACGAGCGCGACTTCGCCTTCGCGGAGCGCTTCGAGCTGCCGGTCATCCGCACCGTGCGCCCGCCCGAGGACTTCGCCGGCGGCGCCTGGACCGGCGACGGCGAGAAGATCAACTCCGCCTCCGCCGATCTGGACCTCGACGGCCTGTCCAAGGACGAGGCCAAGGCCCGGGCGACCGCCTTCGCGTCCGAGCGCGGCTTCGGCCGGGCACGCACCACCTACCGCTTGCGCGACTGGCTGTTCTCGCGCCAGCGCTACTGGGGCGAGCCGTTCCCGATCGTCTACGACCCCGCGGATCCGCAGACCCCGATCCCGCTGCCGGAGTCGATGCTGCCCGTGGACCTGCCGGAGGTCGCGGACTTCTCCCCGAAGACCTTCGACCCCGAGGACCGCGACACCGAGCCGCAGACCCCGCTGTCCCGTGCGGGCGACTGGGTGGAGGTCGAGCTGGACCTCGGCGAGGGGCCGAAGACGTACCTGCGCGAGACCAACACGATGCCTCAGTGGGCGGGCTCCTCCTGGTATCACCTGCGCTACATCGACCCCACCGAGGACTCGGTCCTGGTGCGTCCCGAGAACGAGGAGTACTGGCTCGGCCCGCGGGGCGAGGGAGAGGTCGGCGGCGTCGACCTGTACGTCGGCGGTGTCGAGCACGCCGTGCTGCACCTGCTGTACGCGCGCTTCTGGCACAAGGTGCTCTTCGACCGCGGTGACGTCTCCAGCCAGGAGCCCTTCCACCGCCTGTTCAACCAGGGCTACATCCAGGCCTTCGCGTACACCGACTCCCGCGGGGTGCACGTGCCCGCGGAGGAGGTCGTCGCGGAGGAGGACGGCACGTTCACCTACCAGGGCGAGCCGGTCACCCAGGAGTACGGGAAGATGGGCAAGTCGCTGAAGAACTCGGTGACCCCGGACGACATGTACGAGGAGTACGGGGCGGACACGCTGCGCGTCTACGAGATGTCGATGGGCCCGCTGGACCTGTCCCGCCCGTGGGAGACCCGCTCTGTCGTCGGCTCGCAGCGCTTCCTGCAGCGGCTGTGGCGCCTCGTGGTCGACGAGGAGAGCGGCGAGCTGCTGGTCTCCGAGGATCCCGCGGATCGCGACACCCTGCGGGCGACCCATCGGGCGATCGACGGCGTGGGCCGGGACATGGCCGGCATGCAGTTCAACACGGCGATCGCGAAGCTGATCGAGCTGGTCAACCACCTCACCAAGGCAGGCGTCTCGCCGCGCGGGGCGATCGAGCCGCTGGTGCTGATGGTCGCGCCGCTCGCCCCGCACCTCGCGGAGGAACTGTGGGCGCGGCTCGGGCACGCGGGCGGCATCTCGCGCGAGCCCTTCCCGACGGCGGATCCGGAGCTGCTGAAGGCCGACGCGGTGACCTGCGTGGTGCAGGTGAAGGGCAAGGTGCGCCACCGCGTCGAGGTCGATCCCGAGATCTCCGAGGCGGACCTCGAGGCACTGGTCCTGGCCGAGCCGCGGGTGCAGGAGCTGCTCGAGGGGCAGACGGTGCGGAAGGTCATCGTCCGCGCCCCGAAGATCGTCAACATCGTCGTGTGAGTCGCTGAGCTGCACCGACGCAGCAGTACCCGTCCTCCGCGGCGGGGATCCGGCCGGGCCCGGGACCGAGGGGTCCCGGGCCCGGCGGCGTCTCGCCGGGACCGGACGCCGAGCGCGCGGAACCGTTCCTCCCCAAGGCCCCGGTATCCACAACGGCAAGACGCGGGCGGACATGCAGGCGTCCCGGCTCCTACGGTCGCGACATGACCAGCATCTGGGGATCCGATCCCACCGCCATGGACGAGCTCGCCGAGACCATCCTCGAGAGGGCCGAGCAGCTGCGCGAGCTGTTCGAGCGACTTCGCGAGCGCACCGCCGCCCTCCGCTGGGAGGGCCCCGATGCCGAGGCCCATCGCACGCGCTTCGGCCAGGTCGACGGCGATCTTCTCGCCGCCTGCCGAGCGCTCGACGCGAGGGGCGCACAGATCCAGGACGAGGCCGCTGAGCAGGAGCGGGCCTCCGCCGCCGACGGCGCCGGCGACCCGCTCGCGGGCGTCCGCGCCGGTTTCCCGCCCCGGGGAGGGAGAGTACCGCCGTTGCCCCCGGGCTCGAATCCCTTCGCGCCGGAGGTCGGCGGGCCGATGGCCCATCCCGACCCGGTCGGGCTCTTCCGCGACCTCGAGGACCGGGTGCAGGAGTACGAGGCGGAGCACGGGCCGCTCGGTCCCCTGGTCGGCGGGCCCTTCGCGGCTCCTCTCGACCCGGGGGCTCCGCACCGCGCCTACGGTCCGGGAGAGCTCCCCGAGGGCGAGGAGTTCAGCCTCGGGGGGAGCCGGCTCGAGGAGGCGGAGGCCGATCGCCGCCTGTTGCTGAGCAAGATCCCCGTGGTCGGCGACGTCGCCTCCCTGCCCACGTACTACGAGGCGGGCGAGGGGTACTACGACGCGGCCCGCCAGCGGATGGAGCAGGCAGGGCTCGGCGCCTACACCGGGGGCATCTCGCTGCTCCAGATCGGGCACGATCTCGGGGGCGCCGCCCTCGGCGAGCGCTCGGTGCTCGCCCAGTACATCGACGGTGTGGACCGCGGGATCGCCAACGTCTCCCAGACCACGGCGGACGTCTCCACGGCCATCGGAGACCGGGACCTCGGGGGCGTGGTGCGCGCGGTCGAGCGGGGCGGCTTCCGCCACGCGGAGATCGTGGTGGACACCGTGACCGCGAATCCCCTCCCCTCGGCGGTGGAGGCCGTCGCGAGCGCGAGCGGGCACCTCGGGGAGGGGATCGCGCCGTTCAGCCCCGAGGCCGCCGCCCGCCTCGAGCAGTTCGAGCAGAACCACATGGCACGGCTCGAGCGGCACGAAGCGCGCTGGCAGGCCGCGATCGATGCCGAGACCTGGTACGACCGACGCCGCTCCGCGGTGCGGATGCCCTGGGATCCTCGGTGATCCGCACCGCGGCCGAGGCGTCGGTCGGCCGGGATCAGTCCCCGTCGCCCGGAGCCTCCGGCTCGCCCTCGCCGACCACGTCGAGGCGCAGCCCGCCGCGGTCCTCCGCGACGGTGACCCTCACCAGCTCGCCGTCGTGGACGGCACCGCGCAGGATCAGCCGCGCGAGAGCGTCGCCGATCTCCTTCTGCACGAGCCGCTTGAGGGGACGTGCCCCGTACAGCGGGTCGAACCCGGCCTCGGCCAGCCAGGCGGTCGCCGCCTCGTCGACCTCGAGCCGGATCCGGCGATCGCTCAGCCGCCCGGCCACCTCCTGGATCTGCAGCGTGACGATCGAGGAGAGCTGCTCGCGGGAGAGCGACTCGAACATCACCACGTCGTCCAGGCGGTTGAGGAACTCGGGCTTGAAGGAGGCCCGCACCACCTGCATCACCTTCTCGTGCTTCTCGGTCTCGCCGAGCTGCGGGTCCTGCAGGAGGTGAGCCCCGAGGTTGGAGGTCAGGATGAGGATCGAGGAGCGGAAGTCCACGGTCCGCCCCTGGCCGTCGGTGAGGCGGCCGTCGTCGAGCACCTGCAGCAGCACGTCGAAGACGTCAGGGTGGGCCTTCTCGATCTCGTCCAGCAGCACCACCGAGTAGGGGCGGCGCCGGACCGCCTCGGTCAGCTGGCCGCCCTCGTCGTAGCCGACGTACCCGGGGGGCGCTCCGACCAGGCGGGAGACGGTGTGCTTCTCGCCGTACTCCGACATGTCGATGCGGACCATCGCCCGCTCGTCGTCGAAGAGGAAGTCGGCGAGCGCCTTGGCGAGCTCGGTCTTGCCCACGCCCGTGGGTCCCAGGAACAGGAAGGAGCCGGTGGGTCGGTCGGGGTCGGCGATCCCCGCCCGGGCCCGGCGCACCGCGTCGGAGACCTCCTGGACGGCGCGCCGCTGTCCGATCAGCCGCTGCCCGATGATGTCCTCCATCTCGAGCAGCTTCTCGCTCTCGGCCTGCAGCAGCCTGCCGGCAGGGATGCCGGTCCAGCTGCCGACTACATCCGCGATGTCATCGGGACCCACGCGCTCGGAGACCAGCGGCCGCGACTGCTCGGTGGCGCCTGCGGCCTCGTCCTCCTCCGCCTCGACGAGCTGCGCCTTGAGCGCGGGGATGTCGCCGTAGAGGATCTTCGAGGCGGCGGTCAGGTCGCCCTCGCGCTGGGCGCGGTCGGCCTGCATGCGCAGCTGCTCGAGCTGTGCCTTGAGGTCGCCGACGAGGTTCAGCCCGGCCTTCTCCCGCTCCCAGCGGGCGGAGAGCTCGGTCATCGCCTCGGTGCGGTCGGCGAGCTGGGCGCGCACCGACTGCAGCTGGGCCACGCTGCCGGGATCGTCGCTGCCGGCGAGCGCGAGCTCCTCCATCTTCAGCCGGTCGACCTGGCGGCGCAGGATGTCGAGCTGCTCCGGCGAGGAATCGAGCTCCATGCGCTGCCGGGACGCGGCCTCGTCGACCAGGTCGATGGCCTTGTCCGGCAGCTGGCGCCCGGAGATGTAGCGGTTGGAGAGGGTCGCCGCGGCGACGAGCGCCGCATCGGTGATGGAGACCTTGTGGTGCGCCTCGTACTTGTCCTTGAGACCGCGGAGGATCGTGATCGTGTCCTCGACGCTCGGCTCCCCCACGAAGACCTGCTGGAAGCGGCGCTCGAGCGCTGGATCCTTCTCGATGTTCTCGCGGTACTCGTCGAGCGTGGTCGCGCCGACCATGCGCAGCTCGCCGCGGGCGAGCATGGGCTTGAGCATGTTGCCGGCGTCCATCGCGCCGTCGCCCGAGCCGCCCGCGCCGACCACGGTGTGCAGCTCGTCGATGAAGGTGATGATCTGCCCGTTGCTGGTGCGGATCTCGTCGAGCACCGCCTTCATCCGCTCCTCGAACTCGCCGCGGTACTTGGAACCCGCGACCATCGAGGAGAGGTCCAGGGAGATCAGCCGCTTCCCCCGCAGCGAGTCGGGGACGTCCCCGGCCACGATGCGCTGGGCGAGACCCTCGACGACGGCCGTCTTGCCGACGCCCGGCTCGCCGATCAGCACCGGGTTGTTCTTGGTGCGGCGGCTCAGCACCTGGATCACGCGGCGGATCTCGGCGTCGCGGCCGATCACCGGGTCGAGGCAACCCTCGCGGGCCTGCTCGGTGAGATCGATGCCGAACTTCTCGAGGCTCTGGAAGGTGCCTTCGGGGTTCTGGGAGTCCATCTGGTTCATGCGGTCATCTCCTGGGGAAAGGCGGGTCACGGCATCGCGGAGGGCGGCGGGGTTCGCGCCGAGGGAGCCCAGCAGACGCGCGGCGGCGTCCTTGCCGAGCGCGATGCCGATCATCAGGTGCTCGGTGGACAGGTAGGTGCGTCCGGACCGGTCGGCCTCGTGGCGCGCGGCCTCGAGGGCGTCGAACCCGGTGCCGACGAAGGTGGGTGAGGACGTGGTAGAACCGCTGACCCGCGGGAGATCGGCGATCGCGGACTCGGTGCGGGCGAGGACCTGAGCGGGATCGGCGCCGACCTCCTCGAGGGCGGCACGGCCGATGCCGTCGGCCTGCGCGGCCAGGGCCCACAGCAGGTGCAGGGAGCTGATCTGGGGGTTGCCGAGCTCGACCGCTCTCTGGGCGGCCGCGGTCACGGCCTCCTGCGAACGATGGGTGAACTGGAATTCCACG
Organism: Brachybacterium sp. B718/18; assembly: GCF_055454375.1. Classification (NCBI taxonomy): domain Bacteria; kingdom Bacillati; phylum Actinomycetota; class Actinomycetes; order Micrococcales; family Dermabacteraceae; genus Brachybacterium; species Brachybacterium sp. B718/18. Next base: position 7,254 of record NZ_JBVDDO010000011.1, read on the forward strand.
GCGCTCCTTCCTCGTCGGTGCGGTCCTGTGCGGATCTGCGTAGCCCTGGGCGGATCTGTGCGGTCCTGCCGGCGGGTTGCCGGGGACCGGTCCGGAGGCCCCGGGTCCGGTCGCCTCCCGATCCCTGCAACGACCCCGGAGTTGAGTCTATTCCGCTCAACCTCGGGCGGGTCCGCCGTCGGCGCCGGATCCGTGCGCCGCCTGCCGGGCGGACCTCCCGATCTGCGCCCTCGGCACCCGCACTTCGCTGAGGTGCCGTGGATCACGGAGTGCGACCTCCCGGCCTGTAGCATCGCATCGGAGCCCGGTGCGTGTCGTGTGGGGGTGCACTACGCCGACCTCGTCCCCGGGATCGTCCCTGACCTGCTCGACGTCGAAACCGAGGCCCTCATGTCCCAGTCCCCGTACCCGCCGCAGGGCGGCCAGTACATGCCCAACGGCCGGCCGCGGCCCGGTGCGCCCTCGTCGGCCCCCGGCGCTCCGTCCTTCCAGTCCCAGCCGCGCTACGTCGACTACGGCAACCCGCGCGCCTATGACACCTCGGTGCGTCCGGCCTCGGGGCTGACCGCCGCCCGCTTCGCCCCGGCGCAGATCCAGCGGCCCCAGCAGGCCCAGCCGCAGTCCGCCTGGGCCACGCAGACCCGGCGCGTCCAGGAGGTCTCCCAGGCGACGGTGCAGCCGCCGGCGACCTCGATCGTGGTGTGGCTGGCGCTCGTGGTCCTCGGCTTCCTCGCCCTGCTGGTGCTCGGGTACTTCTTCCTCCAGTTCGTCGTCGGCTCGAGCTCGAACCCGATCTGGTGGCCGATCAGCGCCTTCCTCGCCCTGATCTCGCTGGTGCTGATCCTGGGGATGATCTTCCTCGCCGACCGCTGGGACCCGCAGCCGATCCCGCTGCTGTTCATCGCAGTCTTCTGGGGCGCCGCGATCGCCGCGGGCCTGAGCTACATCTTCAACACCCTGAACGGCGAGATCGTCTACATCCTCTCGGGCAGCGCGGAGCTGGCCAACTGGGTCGGGGCCGTGGTCAGCGCGCCGATCGTCGAGGAGCTCACCAAGGGCCTGGGCCTGCTGCTGCTGCTGATCCTCGCCCGCCGCTACTTCAACGGCCCGCTCGACGGCATGATCTACGGGACGCTGATCGGCGCGGGCTTCGCCTTCACCGAGAACATCCTCTACTACACCCGCACCCTCGAGGCCGGAGGCGAGATCGGGCTGCTGATCAACTTCGTGATGCGCGGCATCCTGAACATCTTCGGCCACGCCATCTACACCTCGCTGACCGGCGTGATCGTGGGCTTCGTGGTCCGCAAGTGGGGCACGATCACGGGCTTCCTGGTGTTCCTGCCCGCGCTGATCCCGGGCATGCTGCTGCACGCCGCCTGGAACTTCTTCGCCTCGATGGGCGGCGGCCTCGGGCTGCTCGTGGTGATGTTCGGCGCCGAGATGCTGCTCTCGCTGATCTGGCTGATCTTCATCGTCGTGCTCATCTGGGATGAATCGCGGCTGACCAAGGTGCGCCTGGGCGACTACGCGAACCAGGGCTGGCTCACCCATGAGGAGGTGGCGATGCTCGCCACCTGGAAGGGCCGCCGCGAGGGCAAGCGCTGGGCGGACCAGATCGGCGCACGCAAGGTCATGAAGCGGTTCATCCGCGAGAGCGCGGATCTCGCCTCGATCCGTCAGCGGCTGCTGGCCGACGGCGCGAACCCGAAGGTGGTCTCGACGGAGTCGATGCTGCTGCAGCGCCTGACCGCCAATCGCCAGGAGCTGCTCTCGCACTCCGGCTGAGCGCACAGACGACGAGGGCGGGCCCTCCGGGACGGATCCGACGGATCCCGATCGGGGCGCCCGCCCTCACTGGTCCTCGGAGTCGTCCTCGGGCAGGCGCAACCGCTCGTCGCGGCCGCGCAGCCGATCCAGGGCGCGACGCTCGCGCTTGGTGGGACGCCCGCTCCCGCGGTCCCGTCGAGGCGGCGCCGCGGCGAGCTGCGGGGGCGGCTCGGGGCTGTGGTCCTCGTAGGCGGTCCGGGCCACGGGCGCCCCGACCCGCTTGACGAGGATCATCGTGACCACCACGATCCGCTCCCGGCCAGCGGTGCGGATCCGCAGCTCGTCCCCGACGACGATGCGCTGGGCGGCCTTGACCGGCTCCCCGTTCCGGCGCACGTGCCCGGCACGGCAGGCGGCCGTGGCCGCGGAGCGGGTGGGCGTCAGCCGGGCGCTCCACAGCCAGACGTCCAGGCGCACTGACGTCGGCCCCGTCGCCCCGGGTGGGGGCAGCGGCCGGGAGGAAGCCGCCTCGGAGGTCGTCCCGTCCTCGGTCATGCGTCGACGGGCTCGCGCACGAGCGGCCACGGATCATGGGCCTCGAGCTGGGTCGCGAGCCGCAACAGGAGCAGGTCATCGCCCGCTCGGGTCGCCCCGAGCTGCACCCCGAGCGGGAGCTCGACCCCGTCGATCCGCTCCCGGTGCAACGGCACGGCGAGGGCGGCCCTGCCGGTCATGTTCCAGGTGCTCGTGAACGGGGTGAACGCGCGCTGCGCGTCGAAGTCGTCCTCGCCGCGGTCCAGCTGCAGGGTCTCGGGCAGGGCGGGCGGTCCGGCGAGCGCCGGGGAGAGGATCACGTCGAAGGGGGCGAACGATTCCCCGGTGCGGCGCGCGAGGGACTGCACCCCGGAGAGGGCGATCGCGACCTCCGCCCCGGAGAACGCCCGCCCTTGCTCCCGCAGCCAGCGGGTCAGCTCGAGCAGCTGCGCCTCCTGCTCCGCGGAGAGCGGCAGGGTCGCCGCACCCACGGTCCACAGGGGCATGAAGGTGGTCCACTCCTCGGCGGTGAACGGGGCGGGCACCTCGATCAGCTCGTGGCCGAGCTCGTGGAGCAGCCCCACCGCGCGGTCGACGCCGCGCAGCGCGGCGGGATGGATCACGGTCTCGGCGGCGAGCGGCTCGCGCAGCACCCCGATCCGCAGCGGGCGCAGCCCTCCGGCGAGCCCGGCGAGATAGCCGCCGGGTTCCGGCCGGAGCGGGGTGGCGTCCCCCGGGAGCTGCGCAGCGATCACGTCGAGTCCGGCGGCGACATCGGCGACGGTGCGGGCGAGGATCCCGTCGGTCACCAGCCCCATGCCCTCGGTGCCGTAGGGGCCGGGCGAGACGAGGCCGCGCGAGGGCTTCAGACCGAGCACGCCGCAGCAGGCGGCCGGTATCCGGACCGAGCCGCCCCCGTCGGAACCGTGCGCGATCGGGACGATGCCCGAGGCGACGGCGGCGCCCGCTCCCCCGCTGGATCCGCCGGCGGTGCGCCGCAGGTCCCAGGGGGTGCGCGCGGGGGCGCCGGTGGCGGGCTCGGTGTAGCAGGGCATCCCGAACTCGGGGGTGCTGGTCTTGCCGACGGTGAGGGTGCCGGCGTCGAGCAGCCGCTGGGCGACGCCGTCGGTGACCTCGGCGATGGTGCCGCGCAGGGCGAGGCTGCCGGCCTCGAAGGGCTCCCCCGCGATGCGGGAGAGGTCCTTGATCGGCAGGGGGACGCCCAGCAGCGGCCGCTCGGCCGCGAGCTCCTCGAGGCGGCCGTGGCGACGGGCGTCCTCGAGCTGGACGGCGACGTCCTCGGCCTGGCGCCGGGTGAGGTCCTCGAGGACATGGGCGAAGGCTCCCACGCGCGCGCCGACGGAGCGGGCCCGCTCGAGGGCGACCTCGGCGAGCTCGCGCACGTCGAGGTCCCCGCGGCGCAGTGCGGCGGCGGTACCGAGGGCCGAGAGCGGTGCGTCGGCCTCGGGAGCAGCGTCCGGTGCAGGGTCCGGTGCGGAGTGAGCTGAGGGGTTCGCGTTCATCGGGCGCTCCGGGCGGCGAGATCCTCGCGGATCCGGTCGAGGATCCCCGGGGCGGCCTCCTGGATCTGCTCCCAGACGGTCTCGAAGTCGCTCTCGTCCCCGTACCAGGGGTCGCGGATGCCGGTGTCCTCGACAGGCGCGGGCGCGAAGTCACGCACCATGTGCAGGCGACCCGCGAGGCCCGCGCCACCGAGCCGGCGCAGCGGCTCGACGTGGTCATGGTCCAGGGCGAGGACCAGATCGGCCTCGGCGAGCTCCTGCGCATCGATCGCCCGGGCCCGGTGGGCGGAGGCGTCGAGGCCGTGGCGGGCCAGCAGCGCTCCCGCCCGGGGATCGACGGGATTGCCCTCCTCCCAGCCGGTCGTGCCCGCGGAGGCGACCTCCACCCGGCCCTCGAGGCCCGCCTCCCGAGCGGCGGCACGGAGGGCGTACTCCGCCATGGGGGAACGGCAGATGTTGCCGGTGCAGACGGTGAGGACGCGATAGGTCACGGGGTCTCCAGCAGGTCGGCGTACTCGGGGTGGCGCTCGATCCATCCCCGCACGAACCAGCAGGTGGCCCGCACGCGGAGATCCTGCGCACGGATGTCGTCGAGGGCGAAGCGCACCAGGGCGGAGCCGAGGCCGCGGCCGGAGCGCGCCGGGGTGACGACGGTCGAGCGCAGGTCGCGGAGGATGCGCGGCGCGGGGTCCAGGTCGCTCCCCGGCGCTGTCGCGGCGGCCGGCGGATGCTCGTCCTCGTAGTAGAGGACGGCCACCACCTCCTCGCCGTCGAGCGCCTGGTACCGGTCGCGGTCGTCGTCGTGGAGCAGGCGCACCGCGCCCGGAGCCGGGGAGGTCCCATCCATGCCGGTCACGGTACACTGCCGCTCATGCCCGCGCCCCTGATCTGGCACATCACCGAGCTGGCCGCCTGGGAGGCGGCCGCACGGGCGGGCATCTACACCCAGGCGACCCGGGGACGTGACCTCGCGGAGGTCGGCTACATCCATGCGTCGTGGCCGGAGCAGGTCTCCGGGGTCGCCAAGCGCGTGTACCCGGACCGCCCCGCGGACCTCGTGATCCTGGAGATCGACGTGGCGCGGGTCGAGGCCGCCGGGGTCGCCGTGGACATCGAGGAGGACGAGGACGGCCGCGGTCGCGGCTACCCGCATATCAAGGGCCCGCTGCCGGTCAGCGCCGTGCTGCGCCTGCGCCGCACGAAGTGGATCGGTCGCGAGTTCGTGGTCGTCGCCTGAGCGTTCCCCGACGCGCGGCGCGTCCCCGCTCGGCGCACCGGCGCTCCCTCGACGTCCACCCCCATCCCGTCGCGCCGCGGGACGCGCCGACGTAGCATCGAGCATGGCCAGATCCTCCGGCTCCGCCCGGTACCTCGACATCCATCCCGTCGACCCGCAGCCCCGCCTGCTCGAGCAGGCCGTCGCCGTCCTGCGCGACGGCGGGCTGATCGCCTACCCGACCGACTCCTGCTATGCCCTGGGCTGCTCCCTCGGGGCGTCGGAGGGTCTCGAGCGCATCCGCCGCATCCGCCAGGTCGGCAAGGACCATCACTTCACCCTGGTGTGCGCCGACTTCGCGCAGCTGGGGCAGTTCGTGATCGTCTCCAACCCCACCTTCCGCCTGGTCAAGAACGCGACCCCGGGCCCGTACACCTTCATCCTCCCGGCCACCAAGGAGGTGCCGCGGAAGATGGCCCACCCCAAGAAGCACACGGTCGGCGTGCGCATCCCCGACCACAAGGTCGCCCATGCGCTGGTCGAGGCGCTCGGTGAGCCGATCGTCTCCTCGACGCTGCTGCTGCCGGGGCAGGAGGATCCGCCGTCGGAGGGCTGGGTGGTGCAGGACCTGCTCGGCGATCAGGTCGACGCGATCATCGACGCGGGCGAGGTGGGCATCGAGCCGACCACCGTCGTGGACCTCACCGGCGGCGAGCTGGTGATCGCGCGCGAGGGCGCCGGGGACACGAGCCGCTTCTGAGCCGGACGGCCGGGGCGCGGCGGCCGCTCGGCCGCGTGCGGCGAGGGGGCTCCGCGCCGACGTCAGCGCTCGGCGGTCGACGTCAGCGCTCGGCGTCGGCGGTCCCCGATTTCCCGGATGTCTCGGATGCCTCGGACCCGGTGCCGTGGCGGTCGAACCGCCCCGACAGCGCTCCCGAGAACACCAGGATCCCCACCGCGTACAGCGGCACCATCCACAGCGCGTAACGGAGGGTCAGCGCATCGGCGAGGGCGCCGACGATCGGCGGCGAGACGAAGAAGCCCAGGCGCGCGAACCAGCCCACGACCGTGAGGCCGACGCCCTGGGGCACCCCGGGCATGTCGTCGGCCGCCCGGTAGGCGGCGGGGAACAGGGTCGCCACGCCCCAGCCGGCGGCGGCGAAGCCGATGATCGCGGTCGCCGGGCTGGGCAGCAGCAGGGCGAGCGTCATGCCGAGGGCGCTCACCGCCGCGCCGAGGCGAGCGGTCGCACGGTCGCCGAGCCGATCGACGACGGCATCGCCGGTGAAGCGCCCGATGGTCTGCGCCCCCTGCAGCGCCACGAAGGCGAGACCGGCCGCGAAGGGCGTCACCTCGAAGGTGTCGAGCATGAACAGCGCACCCCAGGTGCTGCCCGCGTCCTCGGTGGAGCCCGCGAACACCAGGATCATGCCCAGCGCGCACACCAGGCCGAGGGAGCGCAGCGTCATCCCGGCGATCCGCATCCCGCCCGGGACCGGGGCCGCGGGCACCTCCCCCGCGGAACCCGGGGCCGGGCCCGCGGCGGCCGGGACCGGCGCCGTCCGCTCGGTCGCGTCGTCCCCGGCGAGCATGAACCGCCGGGAGACCACCGCGGCGGCGCCGAAGACCACGAGGCCCACCAGGCCCTGCAGCCACAGCGCCACCCCCAACTGGGCGGCGGCGGAGCCGAACAGGCCGCCGCCCACCGCGCCGAGGGACCACCAGCCGTGGTAGCTGTTCATGATCGAGCGGCGGTAGCGACGCTCGACCCGCATGCCGTGCGAGTTCATCGAGATGTCCGTGATCGCGTCGGCCGCCATAGCGATGATCAGCGCCCCCGCGAGCCACAGCCAGGAGCTCGCGACGTACACCAGCAGATGGCTGGTCGAGGCGACCACCTGCGCGATCACCGCGACCGAGGCACTCCCCCAGCTACGCATCAGGCGCGCGGCCGCGAGACCGGCGACAAGACCGCCGATGGGGCCGATGCCCACGGCGAGCCCGAACGCGGTGTTGCTCAGCCCGATGCTCTCGACCAGCTCCGGGTAGCGGGGCAGGATCGCGCAGAACGACGCCCCGTTGAGCAGGAACAGCAGGGACACGGCCCAGCGGGCGCGGCGCGCATCGGCGGGGACCGGGGCGGGCCGACGGGACGGCGCGGAGTGAGCGTTCACGGGACGCCATTGTGCCCGACTCCCGGGGCCGCGACATGCGGTGCGTCCGCACCGCCTGCGTCGGCCCCGGACGTACGCTGGCGCCATGTCGACACACATCGGTGCCTCGCCCGACCAGATCGCTCCGTACGTGCTCCTTCCCGGCGACCCCTACCGTGCGCGGTGGATCGCCGAGACCTTCCTCGAGGACCCCGTCCAGTACAACGACGTGCGGGGGATGCTGGGCTACACCGGCACCTTCGCCGGAGTGCGCATCTCCGCGCAGGGCTCCGGGATGGGCCAGCCCTCGATGGCCATCTACGCCCAGGAACTGTTCTCCGACTACGACGTGCAGGCGATCCTCCGCGTCGGCACCTGCGGCGCCCTGTCCGAGCGGGTGAAGGTGCGCGACGTGATCCTGGGCGTCGCCGCCTCGACCGACTCGGCGATGAACGTGCCCCGCTTCCGCCACGTCTCCTATGCGCCGGCTGCGGATTTCGAGCTGCTGCGCCTCGCGGCGGACGTCGCCGAGGAGCGGCTGCTGCCGGTGGTCCCCGGCGGCCTGTTCTCCTCGGACCAGTTCTACAACCCGGACACCGAGATTGCGGGGATCCTCGCGCGGTACGGCGTCCTGGGGGTGGAGATGGAGGCCGCCGCGCTGTACACGCTCGCCGCGCAGTTCGGTCGCCGGGCGCTCGCCCTGTGCACCGTCTCGGACCACCTGATCACCGGCGAGGAGACCAGCTCCCTCGAGCGGCAGGAGTCCTTCGAGGACATGATCGAGGTGGCGCTCGAGACGATCGTCCGCCTGGACGCGAACTCCTCCGGCTGACCCGCGGCGCGGGCGGGACGCGCCGGGAGACCGGCTGCCCCGGCCGCCCCCTGCCGCTACGGCTCCGGACAGC
>NZ_JBVDDO010000011.1:15364-58281 GCF_055454375.1 Brachybacterium sp. B718/18
TGTCGGGCACTGTGCTGTCCTGGATGGCCCGCGCACTGCGGGCGGGGCTCACTTCGTGAGGAAGCGCGGCACCAGGTCGAAGGTGATGAAGAGGGCGACGAGGCACATGCCGAGCCCCGCGATGAAGGTCACCGGGGTGAACATGGCCATCACGTAGAGACCGCCGACGAACAGCCCGAAGAGCAGCACGAACAGCACCACCGACAGGGGCAGGCTGTTGCCCGCGGAGGTCTGGTTGCGCGCACGCGGCGCGGCGGCCTCGCTCGTGCCGTCGACCTGCTCGTTGCTCATCTGCTGTGTCCTCCGCTTCGGCTCTCGATCGCGTCCGGTCGGGGACGCGGGCGACGGGCACCATTCTAGACCAGGGCGGGCGCCTCGGCCGACGCCGCGCGATGGCGGACCGCGGCGAGCAGGGTGCCGAACACGGCGAGCCCGTCGGAACCGTCGATCTCCGGATGCCACTGGACGCCCAGCACGCTCGAGCCGGACCCCGACTCGACGGCGAGCGGGAGGCCGCTCTCGTGCCGCGCGACGATGCGCAGGTCCCCCGCGACCTCGCGCACCCCCTGGTGGTGGAAGGCGGTGACCTCCGCGCTCGTACCGAGGGCGAGCGCGAGATCGCTCGCGGCCTCGATGGCGGTGGTCACGGCCGTGGGCCGCTCCCCCGTCACGGGATGGGCCGGCAGGTCCGTCGGGAGGTGGCGGTGCAGCGAGCCGCCCTCGGCGACGACGATGATCTGCAGTCCGCGGCAGATGCCGAGCACCGGCACGCCCGCCGCACGGGCGGTGCAGTACAGGGCGGTCTCGAAGGCGTCCCGCGCGGGATCCGGGGTCATGTCGGTCTCCAGGGCGTTCTCGCCCCAGGTCCCGGGATCCAGGTCGGTGCCGCCGGTGAGCACGAGGCCGTCGAGCTCGGCGATCTCCTCGGTGGTCCAGTCGTCCTGCGGCGCGATGATCACGGGGCGGGCCCCGGCCTCGCGCAGCGCGCGGACGTAGTGCTCGGTGACCACCACGGCGTCGTGGCCCGCCCAGGCGCCGGACATCATGGTGCGGGTCCCTGCGGTCACGCCGATGAGCGGGCGACGGGTGGTGGTGCGCTGCGCCATGAGTGGTCCTTTCCGCGGAGATCCCTGCCGCCCGGTGACGGCGACGGGACCCAGTCCACCCCGGCGGGACCGATCCGGGCGAACTCTGTGGCGGAATGTGACGACGGGACGCAGTCAGTTCTGAGCGGTCAGCCCTGTGCGGTCAGTTCGGTGCGGTCAGCTCGGCGCGGTCACGGCGGCGTGCTGCGCGATCGCCTCGCCGTAGTAGCCGCGCAGCTGCTCGGCGAGGACCGGCCAGGTGCGCTTGCGCACGGAGTCCAGTGCGGCCTCCCCGAAGGCACGGCGCTTGGCGTCGTCGAAGAGCAGGTCCCCGGCATGCTCGCGCATCTCGTCGAGCATGCCCGGGGTGTAGAGCCAGCCGGTGCGGCTGGGGGTGACCAGGTCGACGGGGCCACCGCGGCGCGGGGCGATGACGGGCAGGCCCGAGGCCATGGCCTCCTGGATCGTCTGCCCGAAGGTCTCCAGCTCACCCGGATGGATGAACAGATCGGCGCTCGCGAGGTGGGTCGCGAGGTCGGTGCCGGAGCGGAACCCGGCGAAGCGGGCCCGGGGCATGGCCCGGCGCAGGGCATCCTTCTCCGGGCCGTCGCCGACGATCAGCAGCCGCACCCCGGGCACGTCGTGGATGACCCGCAGGTCCTCGACCTGCTTCTCGGGGGCGAGGCGGCCGACGTACACGACGAGCTTCTCGTCGGCATCGGCGTACTTCGCCCGCAGCTTCTCGCTGCGCAGCGAGGGAGAGAACAGCGACGTGTCGACGCCGCGGCGCCACAGCGAGACGCGTTCGATGCCGTGGGCCACGAGCTGGTCGTGGGTGGCGGTGGACGGGGCGAGGTTGAGGGTCGCCCGGTTGTGGACGTCCTTGAGCAGCTGCCAGGAGGCGGCCTCGAGGAAGGGCATGCCGTAGCGGGCGGTGTAGCCGGGGATGTCGGTCTGGTAGACGGCGACCGTCGGCACCCCGAGCTTCTGCGCCGCGACCACGGCGCGCCCGCCGAGGATGGTGGGCGAGGCGAGGTGGACGACATCCGGCTGGAAGTCCTCGATGCGACGGCGCAGGGTCCCGGCGCTCGTCGTCGCGATGCGCACCTCGGCGTAGCCGGGCAGCGGGGCGGAGGCGATGCGGCGCACCCGGATCTTGCGCCCGCAGGCGGTGCGCAGCAACTTGTCCGCACGGGGCCACTGAGGGGCGATGATCGACAGATCGTCACCGGCGGCGGCGAAGTGGTCGACGATGCGGAGCACGGAGTTCGTGACCCCGTTCATATGCGGCAGGAAGGACTCGGCGACGACAAGGATCCTCACGCCTCGATCATGCGCCGTCGGCCGCGCCCGCGGACCACGTCCCCGTGACGAGTCGTCGACGGCCCGGTGAACTCTCGCCCACCGGGCCGTCGTGCCGCGCTCGGCGAGCCCTTCCGCGACGGGTTCTGGGACCGCTCAGAGGCGGGCCGAGGCGATCGCCGCTCCCTCGACGAGAGAGGCGAGCTTCGCCCAGGCGATCTGCGGGTGGATGCGCCCGCCGAGGCCGCAGTCGGTCGAGCCGATCACGCGCTCCGGACCGACGATCCGGGCGAAGCGCTCGAGGCGCTGCGCGACCAGCTCGGGGTGCTCGACGACGTTGGTGGCGTGGGAGACGATGCCGGGGACGATCACCTTGTCGTCGGGCAGCTCGAGGTCCTGCCACACGGTCCATTCGTGCTCGTGGCGCACGTTCGCGGCCTCGAAGGAGTAGTACGTCGCGTCGATCTCGAGCAGCAGCGGCGCGATGTGGCGGAACTCGATGTCGGTCGTGTGGGGTCCGTGCCAGGAGCCCCAGCACAGGTGGAAGCGGGTCTGCTCGGTGGGGACGTTGACGAGCGCGCGGTTGACGGCGTCGACTCGCTTGCGGGTGAACTCGACGTAGTCAGCGACGGAGGGCTCGGGGTTGATCTGGTCCCAGTTCTCGGCGATCGAGGGGTCGTCGATCTGGACGGTGAGGCCCGCGGCGGCGATCGCCTCGTACTCGGGGCGCATCACCTCGACCCACGCGTCGAGGAAGGCGTCCTCGTCGCCGTAGTGGTCGTCGGTGATGCGGGAGCCGGAGCCCGGGGAGAGCGCGGCGAGGTAGCCGCCCTGGTAGCCGGCCGCCTCGAGCGCGGCGCGGAAGTTCGCCACGTCCTGGGCGACGAGCTCGCGGCCCGTCTCCGAGTAGGCGATCTGGGAGGTCGCGGCCGGGAAGGTCGGCTGGGAGCCGACGGTGATGCCGGAGGTCGGGTCCTGGTACGCGTCGGCGAAGATCGTCCAGTCGCGGCGGTCGGGGAAGGTGGTCAGGCGCACGTTCCCGGGGCTCGAGCGGACCGGCTCGGAGGAGAAGATGTCGCTGCCCGTGATCTCGAGGCCGCTGACGCGGTCGAAGATGTACGACCACCAGGAGCCGTAGTTCACGGCGGAGCCCATGAGGTGCCCGTACTCGCCGTCGTTGGGGATCGAGATGCCGATCTCGCGCTGCTTCGCGACGACGTCGACGACGGCCTGGCGCAGCACTTCGCGGAACTCGTCGCTGGGCTGCGGGGTCAGGCCGTCCTCGCCGACGGGTCGGGCGGCGTTGGCGGCGATCAGTTCCGGGCTGCGGGGCAGAGAGCCGGCGTGGGTGGTGAGGATCTCGGTCATGCCCCGAGAGTAGGAGCCCGTTCCTCGCGAGCGGGAATCGCGGCGCCACAGCCGTTCACACGGCGCCTCCCCGGGCCGAGGAGGCACCGCGCGGGCTCAGTCCAGCGGCCAGGTGGGCACCAGGTTGCGATCGCCGTAGGCCTGGTCGATGCGGCGCACCGGCGGCCAGTACTTCGACTGGATGCGCATCTGCGCGCTGTCGTGGACGGAGTCGTCCTCGGGAGCGGTCCACGAGCCGGGGTAGACGGCGATCTCGCGGGAGTAGGGGTGGGTCCACTCCCCCGTCGCGATCGACGCGGCCGTGTGCGGGGCATTGACGAGCGGGTTGTCGTCGGCGGGCCAGGTGCCGTCCAGCACCTCCTCGGCCTCCTTGGCGATCATCAGCATCGCCTCGACGAAGCGGTCGATCTCCGCGAGGTCCTCGGACTCCGTCGGCTCGATCATGAGCGTCCCGGCGACCGGGAAGGACATGGTCGGGGCGTGGAACCCGTAGTCGATGAGCCGCTTGGCGACGTCGTCCACCGAGATGCCGGTGCGGGCGGTGAAGGGCCGCAGGTCCACGATGCACTCGTGGGCGACCAGACCGTTGTCCCCCGTGTAGAGGATCTCGTAGGACTCCGAGAGGCGGCGGGCCATGTAGTTCGCGGCGAGCACCGCGGAGGCCGTTGCATGGCGCAGCCCGTCGGGCCCCATCAGCCGGATGTAGGTCCAGGTGATCGGCAGGATCGACGGCGAGCCGTAGGGCGCCTGCGAGACCGGGGCGCCACCGTGGACGAGCTCGCCCCGGCCCACGACCTGATGCTCCGGGACCTGCATCGCCGCGTGCCCCGGCAGGAAGGGGGCGAGGTGCGCCTTGGCCGCGACCGGGCCGACGCCCGGGCCGCCGCCGCCGTGGGGGATGCAGAAGGTCTTGTGGAGGTTCAGGTGGGAGACGTCGCCGCCGAACTCGCCGGGGCGCGCCACCTGCAGCAGGGCGTTGAGGTTCGCGCCGTCGACGTACACCTGGCCGCCCGCGTCGTGCACCAGCTGGCACACGGTGCGCACCTCCTCCTCGTACACGCCGTGCGTCGAGGGGTAGGTGATCATGATCGCCGCGAGCTCGTCGCCGTGATCCTTGATCTTCTGCTTCAGGTCGTCGAGGTCGATGTTGCCGCGGTCGTCGGAGTCGACGACCACGACGCGCAGACCAGCGTTGACGGCGCTCGCGGCATTGGTGCCGTGCGCCGAGGAGGGCACGAGGCACACCTCGCGGGCGGACTCTCCGCGGGAGGCGTGATAGGCGCGGATCGCGAGCAGGCCGGCGTACTCGCCCTGCGAGCCGGCGTTGGGCTGGAGGGAGACGGTGTCGTAGCCGGTGAGCGAGGTCAGCCAGGTCTCGAGCTGACCGATCAGCTCGAGATAGCCCTCGACGTCCTCGCGCGGGGCGAAGGGATGGACGCCGTTGAACGCCTCCCAGGTGATGCCCGCCATCTCCGTCGCGGCGTTGAGCTTCATCGTGCAGGAGCCCAGCGGGATCATGCCGCGGTCGAGCGCGAAGTCGCGGTCCGAGAGGCGGCGCAGGTAGCGCATCATCGCGGTCTCCGAGCGGAAGGAGGAGAACACCGGGTGGCGGAGGATCGCGTCCTGGCGCACCAGCCGCGCCCAGCCCGCACCCGAGGTGACGCCGGCGTCCCCGTCGGCCCCTTCCGCGGGCTCGGCCCCGGGCTGCGGGGCGTAGGGCGCGAAGGCGGCGGCGATGGCCTCGAGGTCGGAGCGGGTGATCGTCTCGTCCAGGGCGAGATGGACCAGGTCGTCGTCGACGGCGTGCACGAGATAGCCGGCCTCCGCGACGCCGGCGGCGATCTCCCGGGCGCGCCCGGTCACGCGCAGCTCGAGGGCGTCGAAGAAGGAGTCCGAGACCAGCTCGTAGCCGCTGCGGCGCAGCACGTCGGCGAGGGCGGCGGTGCGATCCGCGACCCGTCGGCCGATCCGGGTGAGGCCCTCGGGACCGTGGTAGACGGCGTACATCGCGGCCATCACGGCGAGCAGCACCTGCGCGGTGGTGATCGAACTGGTGGCCTTCTCGCGGCGGATGTGCTGCTCGCGGGTCTGCAGCGAGAGGCGGAAGGCGGGATTGCCGTCGGCGTCCTGGGAGACGCCGACGAGACGGCCCGGGAGCTGTCGCTCGAGGCCCTTGCGGACGGCGACGAAGCCGGCGTGGGGGCCGCCGAAGCCGAGCGGCACGCCGAAGCGCTGGGAGGTCCCGACCGTCACGTCGGCGCCGAGGGAGCCCGGCGAGGCGAGCAGCGTCAGGGCAAGGAGGTCCGCGGCGACGATCGCCACGGCCCGGGTGGACTTCACCGCAGCGATGACTTCGCTCGGATCCCACACGCGGCCCGAGGCGCCGGGGTACTGGATCAGGGCCCCGAAGTACTCGCCCTCGGGAGCGCCGTCGCGAGCGAAGTCGACCTCGCGCAGCGTGATGCCGAGCCCGTCGGCCCGGCCCTGGAGCACCGCCTTGGTGGCGGGCAGGGCGTCGGTGTCGACGAGGAAGACGTCGCCGTTGCGCTTCGCGGTGCGGCGGGCGAGCATCAGCGCCTCGGCCGCGGAGGTCGCCTCGTCGAGGGTGGACGCATTGGAGACGTCCATGCCGGTGAGATCGCAGATCATCGTCTGGAAGGTCAGGAGCGCCTCGAGCCGGCCCTGCGAGATCTCCGGCTGGTACGGGGTGTAGGCCGTGTACCAGGCGGGGTTCTCGAGCACGTTGCGCTGGATCACCGCCGGGGTATGGGTACCGTGGTAGCCGAGCCCGATGAGCGAGCGGCGCACCGTGTTGCGATCGGCGAGGGCGCGCAGCTCGGCGAGCGCGGCGGGCTCGGTCACGGCCGCGGGGACGTCGGTGTCGACGTCCTCCTCGAGCAGGATCGTGGAGGGCACGGCGGCCCGCAGCATCTCGTCGAGGCTCTCGTAGCCGAGCACCTCGAGCATGCGGCGCTGCGCCTCGGGATCGGTGCCGACGTGGCGAGTGACGAAGGAGTCGTGGCCGAACGCGGGCGACGACACGGACGAGGAGGTCATGAACGGGCTTCCCTGGGTGGTGCGAGAGCGGATGGGTGGCGACGGGGCCGAGGGCCGCCGCGGCGAGCGCGCTCGGCGGCGGCCGCGCGGGGCGGCCGCCGCCGGCCGGCTCAGGAGGCGGTGAAGGCCTGGTAGTCCTCGGCGGACAGCAGATCCTCGGGCAGCTCCGCGAAGCGCACGCGGATCAGCCAGCCGTCCTCGAACGGCGAGGAGTTCACCAGCTCGGGGGTGTCCACCACGGCCTGGTTCACCTCGGTGACCGAGCCGGTGAGCGGGGAGAAGAGGTCCGAGACCGACTTGGTCGACTCGATCTCGCCCATCTCGGTGCCGGCGGTGACCTCGGCGCCCTCCTCGGGCAGGTCGACGTAGACGACGTCGCCGAGCTGCTCGGCGGCGTAGTCGGTCACGCCGACGAGGGCCACGCCCTCGGACTCGACGCGTACCCACTCGTGGTCCTTGCTGTACAGGAGCTCTGCGGTCATGGGGTGTCCTTCCGTCAGGGGATCGGGATTCGGGGAGGGTCGGGGAGCGTGCGTCCGGCGCGGAGCGTCAGGCGCGGGAGTAGAAGGGCAGGGCGACGACGCGGACCGGCAGGTCCTTGCCGCGGACGTCGGCGATCAGCTCGGTGCCGATCCCGGTCAGGTCGGGGCGGACGAGCGCCATCGCGATCGGGTGCCCGAGGGTCGGCGAGAGCGCCCCCGAGGTGATCACCCCGACCTCGGCGCCGTCGGCGTCGCGGACCACCGCGTCGGCGCGGGCGGCGCGCCGGCCTTCCGCGGAGAGACCCACGAGCACGGGCAGGTCCCCGTGGTCCGCACCCTCGAGGGCGGCGCGGCCGACGAAATCGCCCTTCGAGGCCAGGGCGACGACCTTGCCGAGACCGGCCTGGACCGGCTTCAGCGCGCGGCCCAGCTCGTGCCCGTACAGCGGCATGCCGGCCTCGAGGCGGAGGGTGTCGCGGCAGGCGAGGCCGCAGGGGGTTAGACGCTCGCCGCCGACGGCGACGAGGCGCTCCCAGAGCGGGACGGCGAGCTCGACGGGCACGTACAGCTCGAAGCCGTCCTCCCCGGTGTAGCCGGTGCGGGCGACGAGCATCTGCTCGCCCCGGTAGCTGCCCGCGAGGACGCGGTAGTAGCGCAGCGCGGTGAGGTCCTCGGCGGTCAGACCCGCGACGTCCTCGTCACCGAAGAGCGCCTCGAGCAGGATCTCCTCGCTGAGCGGCCCCTGCACGGCGATCAGCGCGGTCGCCGCGGAGGCGTCGTCGACCTCGACGTCGAAGCCGTGGGCGCGGGCGATCAGCTCGCCGGCGTCGACCTCGGCGTTGGAGGCGTTGGCGACCACCAGGAAGTGGTCCTCGGCGAGGCGGTAGGCGATGACGTCGTCGATCACACCGCCGTCCTCCGCGAGGATCAGCGAGTACTTCGCGCGGCCGACGGCCATGGTGGACATCTTCCCGGCGAGCGCGTGATCGAGCGCCTGCCCGGCCTGCGGACCGCGCAGGTGGATCTCGCCCATGTGGCTGAGGTCGAAGATCCCGGCCCGCTCGCGGACCGCGGCGTGCTCGCGCAGATCCGAGTCGTAGCGGACGGGCATCCGCCATCCCGCGAAGTCCGTGAAGGTCGCCGCCGACGCCTCGTGGACCGACTCCAGCGCCGTGCTGCGCAGCGACTCCTCGACCATGGTGCTCCTTCATCCTCACCGGGGACGGACTCCCGCCCCGCACCGTGCGCCTCCCGACTCCTCGGGTGCTGCGGCACGCCCTCGTGCCGCAGGGTCACCCTATCGCCCGTCCAGAGGCCGGGCGGCACTCTCGCGAGTTCCCCGCGGAACACCCGGCAACCGGCCCGAACGGCCCGGGTCGGGTGCCGAGGGACGGGTACGGTGGTTCCCGTGACACGTGAAGGCACGACCGAATGGCCGGTCGAGATCCGCAGCGAGAGGCTGGCGATCCGCGCGCCGGGCGAAGCGGACCGCACGGCCATGATCCGCCTGATGACCGATCCGGTCACCCGCGAGTATCTCGGCGGCACAGTCGACTACGCGTCGCGCCAGGCCCTTGAGCTCTCGCCCCTCGGACTCACCTGGGGCCGCTGGGTGCTGGCGACCCTCGAGGACGACCGGATGATCGGATCCATCACCCTGGACTACGACCGCGGAGAGCTCGAGCTCTCCTACGCCCTCCTGCCGGAGTGGACGGGCCGCGGCTATGCCGCGGAGGCCTGCGCCGCGCTGCTCGCCTGGGCGCGGGAGGCGCTCGAGGACGACCACGTCATCGCCGTCAGCCAGACCCGCAACAAGCGCAGCGTCGCCCTGCTGCGCAAGCTCGGCTTCTCGGTCCGCAAGGGCCTCGAGGAGTTCGGGACGCAGCAGCTGCTGCTCGAGCGGAGCCTCGCGGAGCCGCTCCCCGAGCGCGTCGACTCCCTGCAGACCGAGCAGGACCCGCCGCCGCCCGCGCGCGCCCACTAGGTAGGCTGGCCGGGTCCGCTCTCCCCGTCGTTGGAGGACCCCATGACCGCGCTGACCATCCCCACCACCACGCTCGCCGACGGCACGACCTTCCCGCTGATCGGCTTCGGTACCGGCGGCCTCAAGGGGCCCGATGGGGCGCAGCGGATCGCGACCGCCCTGGGCGCGGGCTACCGCCTGCTCGACACCGCCGCCCAGTACGGCAACGAGGCGGCGGTCGGCGAAGCCGTCCGCCTCTCGGGTCTGGACGTCGACGAGGTGCTCGTGACGACGAAGATCGCCGGGGGCGACCAGGGCCGCGAGGCCGCGCGCTCGGGGTACCTCGAGTCGCTGCGCCGGCTCGGCCTGGACCGCGCCGCCCTCGTGCTGATCCACTGGCCCAACCCCTCGCGCGGCCTCGCCCTCGACACGTGGCGCACCCTCGTGGACCTCAAGGAGGAGGGGCGGGCGCTGCACATCGGGGTCTCGAACTTCCGGCCCGAGCAGATTCAGGAGCTCGTCGACGCGACCGGGGTCTGGCCCGAGGTGAACCAGATCCAGCTCTCCCCCGCCCTCGCGCGCCACGACACGGTCGCCTTCCACGACGAGCACGGCATCGTCACCGAGGCCTGGGGCCCGCTCGGCGGCCGCGACGGGCTCGGCACCCAGTTCGCCTTGCGCAAGGTCGCCCAGAAGCACGATGCGACCCTCACGCAGGTCACGCTGCGCTGGACCATCGACCGCGGCATCGTCGTGATCCCCAAGTCAGGCGATGCCCAGCGACAGCTCGAGAACGCCTCGCTGGATCACGTGCGCCTGGACGACGAGGACCGCGCGCTGCTGGCGAGCCTGGACCTCGGGGAGGACGCCGCCTGGGATTCCCGGGAGCACGAGGAGTGGTGACCGGACCGGGAGGTCGCTTCTCCCCCGGTCCGGAGCATCGCGAGATCGTCTTCCTCACCGGCTCGGGGCTCAGCGCCCGCACGGGCCTGGGGACCTTCCGCGGCCCGCAGGGTCTGTGGGCCCTCGAGCCCGAGACCGAGCGGGCGATGCATGCCGAGCACCTGCCGGACTCGCTGCCGCAGCTGTGGAGCGTCTGGGGGCGGATGGCTCGCATCGCCACCGCTCACGGGCCGACGCCCGGCCATCGGGCGATCGCACGGATGGGCGCTCCCGTGATCACGCAGAACATCGACGGGCTCCACCAGGCCGCGGGCAGCGAGGTGGTCGCCGAGCTGCACGGCAGCGCGCTGCATGCGGTGTGCCTCGGGGCGGACTGCGCCTGGCGGGAGTCGATCACCCCCGGGGACGGCCCGCGCGCCGAGGACCACGGGGCGCCCGGGAGCTGCCCGCGCTGCGGGGAACGAACCCGGCCCGATGTGGTCCTCTTCGACGAGATGCTCCCGCCGTCGGCCCTCGACCTGGCGATGCGGCTCGCCCAGCGTGCGGACCTGCTGGTCGCCGTGGGGACCAGCGGGGTGGTCTTCCCGGCCGCGCAGCTCGCCCCGCTCGCCCGGGCGCACGGGGCGACCACGGTGCTGATCGACATCGACCCGCCCGCAGGCGGCGCGCTCCGCGCGGCCTTCGACCACGTCCTCGCGGAGGACGCCCACGAGGTGCTGCCGGCCTGGGAGCGTGCGATGAACGGGCGCTCGACCGCCTCGTTCCTCGACCCCTTCTGACCCGTCAGATCCAGATCGCCGGGTCGACGTTCTCCTCGGGATGCGCGGCGCCGCTGCGCACCGTCGCGGGGATGCCCACGGCGGTCGCGCCGGCGGGCACGTCCTTGACGACCACGGCGTTCGCACCGATCTGGGCGCCGCTGCCGATGAGGATCGGTCCGAGCACGCGCGCGCCCGCGCCGATGGTCACGCCGTCGCCGATGGTGGGATGGCGCTTGACCCGCTCCATCGACCGGCCGCCGAGGGTCACGCCGTGGTAGAGCATGACGTCGTCCCCGACCTCGGCGGTCTCCCCGACGACCACGCCCATGCCGTGGTCGATGAAGAAGCGGCGGCCGATGCTCGCACCGGGATGGATCTCCACGCCGGTGATGGAGCGGGCGCCCTGGGCCATCACGAGCGCGGTGCGCTTCGCCCCGTGCTCCCAGAGCCGATGGGCGAGGCGATGGGTCCAGATGGCGTGCAGCCCGGGAGAGGTCAGCAGGATCGACAGGTCATCGGTCGCCGCCGGATCCCGGCGGTGCGCCGCCGCGAGGTCCTCGCGGACCGTCGCGACGACACCCATCACCCGGTCCGTCAGCCGGCCCGGCAGGGTGCTCGCCCCATGCGTGCGGGCCATGGCGTCCCCGGCTCAGTCCGCGTACTGCGCGAACAGCGGGGTGGAGAGGTAGCGCTCACCGAAGGAGGGGACGATCACCACGATGGTCTTCCCGGCGAACTCCTCGCGGGAACCGATGCGGGCGGCGGCCTCGATCGCGGCACCGGAGGAGATGCCCACCAGGAGGCCCTCGGTGCGCGCGACGGAGCGCGCGCGCTCCATCGCGGTCTCGGCATCGATGTCGAGCACCTCGTCGTAGACCTCGCGGTCCAGGATCGAGGGCACGAAGTTCGCGCCGATGCCCTGGATCTTGTGCGGGCCGGGGGCGCCGCCGTTGAGGATCGCGGACTCCTCGGGCTCGACCGCGAAGACCTTCACCTCGCCCTTGCGCTCCTTGAGCACCTGACCCACGCCGGAGATGGTGCCGCCGGTGCCGATGCCCGCGACGAGCGCGTCGACCGCACCTTCGGTGTCGGCCCAGATCTCCTCGGCGGTGGTGGCGCGGTGGATCTCGAGGTTGGCGGGGTTGTCGAACTGGCGGACCTGGACGGCGCCGCGCTCGGCGGCGATCTCCTGGGCCTTCTCGACCGCGCCCTTCATGCCCTTGGCGGCCTCGGTGAGCACGAGCTCGGCGCCGTAGGCGCGCAGCAGCATGCGCCGCTCCTTGGACATCGACTCGGGCATGGTCAGGACCACGTTGTACCCGCGGGAGCTGCCGATCATGGCGAGCGCGATGCCGGTGTTGCCCGAGGTGGCCTCGACGATGGTGCCGCCGGGCTGCAGCTCGCCGGATTTCTCCGCGGCGTCGATCATGGCCACGCCGATGCGGTCCTTGACGGAGTTGGCGGGGTTGTAGAACTCGAGCTTGGCGAGCACGGTCGCCTTCACGTCGTCGCCGAGCCGGTTGAGCTTGACCAGCGGGGTGCGACCGACGAGCTCGGAGACGTTCTCGTACACGGGCATGAGTTCCTCCTCGATTCCGGCAGGACCGCGGGGACACGGCCGCTGCAAAGCACTGCTTGGCGCGATCATAACCCGCCCCCTGGGGTGAGACTGGGGACCGTCCACCGCCATCATCCCCCGCCCCCGATCGACACGCCCGGTACCGACGGAGGTCGGAGGCGTGCCTTCGTCCCGCGACCTACCCTCGACGGCATGTCACGCCACCCGGACGTCCGTCCCGCCGCCCCGTCGGAGCCCGGAGGCCGCACCGCCGTCGCCGTGACGTCGCCCACCGCTCTGTCTTCTGCGTCCGCTGCGCGCGGACTGCTGGTGCTCACGGCG
This sequence comes from Brachybacterium sp. B718/18, assembly GCF_055454375.1. NCBI lineage: Bacteria > Bacillati > Actinomycetota > Actinomycetes > Micrococcales > Dermabacteraceae > Brachybacterium > Brachybacterium sp. B718/18. The sequence continues at coordinate 28,186 of NZ_JBVDDO010000011.1, forward strand.
TTCCTCGCCGTATCGCTCGGCATGCTGCTGGTCCCGCTCTCTTCGGCCCGGGCCGAGGCCCCGCGGGAGGTGTTCATCCACGACACCGTCGGCGTGCTCGACCGGGAGGAGGTCACCGAGACCCTCGAGAGCACGGACTTCCGCACCGAGGTGCGGCTCGTGGTGCTCGTGATGGACGTGAGCGAGGCCGGTTTCGATCCGGCGGACGACCTCGCCCTGAACGACGCGGTGCTCGACGTCGCACGGGAGCGGGAACCCTCCCTGATCGCCTCGGGCGGCGAGGTCTGGGCCGACGGGACCGTGATCCTGGCGCTCGATCCCGAGAACCGCTTCCTGGGCACCTACGCCGGGGAGGACGTGAAGCTCAGCGATCGTGGGTTCGAGGCGGTGCAGGACGCCATGCGGGGTCCGGCCCGCAACTCCTTCTGGGACGACACGATCGAGGACGGCGCCGCGAAGTACGCCCAGCTCCTGCTGCGCCCGTGGTGGCAGAGCCCGGGGGGCGTGGTCGCCCTGACGGTCTCCGGCGCCGCGGCCCTCGGCGGCGGGTTCGGCCTGCTAGGGGCGCGCGGCGGGGCACGGCGACAGGCCGATGAGTCCCTCTCCCGCCTCGCCGGGATCGAGGGGGCGCGTCGGCGCACCGAGGAGGCGGCACGCACCCTGCCGACCGCCTCGGACTACGCGCGCGCCGCGAAGGCCGATCACGAGACCTTCGTGGACAACGTCGAGCGCGCCATCGCGCTGCGCGGGCAGCTCCCGAACTCCACCACCCGGCACTGGTCCTGGGGTCTGCGCGGCGCCGACCGTCGGCGGGCCCGCGAGCTGGAGGCCGTCGTGGACGAGGCGGACCACGTGGACGATCTGGTGGTCGAGGCCCGCGACCTGCTCACCCGCACCGGGGAGTGGCGGACGGTCTGGGAGCGGGAGATCGCCCCGCTGCGCGAAGCGATCGCCGGCCTGGACGACACTCCGCTCGCGGACGGGGAGGCCTCGACGGAGGAGCGGGAGGCCGCCGACTCGCTCCGCGCTCTCGGCGTGCAGGCGGGCACCGAGATCGACGAGCTGACCGAAGCCCTCGAGCAGCGGCGCACCTCGCCCGACGAGGCGCTCGAGCGCCTCGACACCCTCACCCGGGAGCTGTCCGCGGCGGCGGCGATGCTCCAGAGCAGCCGCATCTCCCGTCTCGCGGAGGACGATGCCGAGCAGGAAGTCCTCCGCCGCGCCGAGGAGTCGCCGAGAGATCCCCGCCGCTACCGTTCGCTGCGGGCGAGGAGGCACGCGCTCGAGGGCTCGTCCTCCTCGGATGCGGGACAGCCCTGGCACCTCAACCCCGTGTCCTGGTACTCCGGCTGGCAACACACGGCCGACACCAACCTCGACCAGCATCGCAACCCGCCGTCGAGCTCGAGCGGGGGCAGCTCCTCGGGCTTCTCCTCGGGATCCTCCGGCGGCTTCTCCGGGGCGGGCAGCTCGAGCCGCTTCTGAACGGGCAGCCTCAGGGGGCGGTGGCTCGGGCGGCGGTCAGTAGACCATCCCCATGGTCTCGCGGACCCGCGCGAGGGTCGCCTCGGCGGCCTCGTTCGCCCGCTCGTTGCCGGCGCGCAGGACCGCGAACAGATGATCGGGGCTCTGCTCGATCACCGCGCGACGGGCGCGCAGCGGCGCGAGGTGCTCGTTGAGGGCCTCGGCGGTGAGCATCTTGAGCGCGCCGGAGCCGGCATCGCCGATCTCCTCGGCGATCTGGGCGGGGTCGCGGTCGGTGCACAGCCCGGCGATGGTCAGCAGGTTCGCGACCTCGGGGCGACTCTCGGGGTCGAAGGTGATCCGCCGCTCGGAGTCCGTCTTGGCCTTCTTGATCTTCGTGAGCGTCTCGTCGGGGGTCATCCGCAGCATGACGGTGTTGCCGAGGGACTTGCTCATCTTCGCCGCGCCGTCGAGGCCGAGGATCGTCGGCGCCTCGGAGAGCAGGGCGTCGGGCAGCGGGAAGAACTCCTCCCCGCCGGCGTAGCGCTCGTTGAAGCGCCGTGCGATGACGCGGGTCTGCTCGATGTGGGGCAGCTGGTCCTTGCCGACCGGGACGAGGTTGCCGTGGCAGAAGAGGATGTCCGCGGCCTGGTGCACGGGGTAGGTGAGCATGAGCCCACCCATCGCGGTCTTGCCCGCCGCCTGCAGCTCGGCCTTCACGGTGGGGTTCCGCTCGAGCTCGGGCTGGGTGACGAGCGAGAGGAAGGGCAGCATCAGCTGGTTGAGGGCCGGGACCGCGGAGTGGGTGAAGATCGTGGCGCGCTCGGGGTCGATGCCCGCGGCGAGGTAGTCGGTGAGCAGCTCGCGCACGGAGCCGCGGATGTCGCCGAGCACCTCGCGGTCGGTGATGACCTGGTAGTCCGCGACGATCAGCCACGTCTCGACCCCGGCCTCCTGCAGGCGGACGCGATTGCGCAGCGAGCCGAAGTAGTGCCCGATGTGCAGGGCACCCGTGGGGCGGTCACCGGTGAGCATGCGCAGGCCGGAGGGGTCGGTGCGGATCTGCTCCCAGATCGCGTCACTGCGCTCCTGGGCGGTGTCGTAGCTGGTGCGGGGGGTGTTCGAAGCGGTCACCGGTCCATGCTAGCGGCCGCGCCGGGGGCGGCCGCGGTCGAGCCGCGCACGACGAGCTGCGGGCGCACGACCACCTCGGTGCGCGCGGGCCGACGGCTCTCCTCCCCGCCGCCCAGGGCCGTGCGCACGGCGGCCCGGGCGATCGACCCGACGGCCTGCCGCACGGTCGTCAGCGGCGGATTGGTCAGCGAGGCCCAGAAGACGTCGTCGTAGCCGACCACGGAGACGTCCCCGGGGACCTCGCGCCCGAGGGAGCGGATGCCCTCGAGGGCGCCGGCCGCCATCACGTCGGAGCCGCAGACGATCGCCGTGACACCGCGCTCGACGAGGTCGCGGGCCGCCTCGTAGCCGCCAGCGTAGGAGAAGTCGGTGAAGGCCACGGGCTGCGGCTCCTCGTCCCAGGAGGCCGTGACGTCCTCGAAGGCGCGGAGCTTCTCGCGCACGGGCCAGGTGTGCTCATCGCCCACCGCGAGGCCGACCCGGCGGTGGCCGAGGTCCTGGAGGTGCACCAGGACTGCGCGCACGGCGTGCTCGTCGTCGGTGGAGAGGAAGGCGGCCTCGAGATCATCGCGGACGCCGTTGACGAGCACGAGCGGCACCCCGGCGGCGGTCACCTCGCGGTAGTGGTCCACGGGCCCCTGTTGCTGGGCGTGGTGGCCGGAGATGACTATGATCGCCTCCGCCCCGCACTGCAAGAACCTCTGCAAGATCTCTCGCTCGCGCTCCGCGGTCCGGGCCCGCAGGGCGACGAGGGCGGAGGCCCCGCGCTCGAAGAGCTCGGCCTCAATGCGCTCGGCCCAGGCTGTGAAGACCTGGTTGTCGAGGTCGGGGACGAGCACACCGACGAGGGGCTCGGCCGAGCGGTCCCCCGGGAGTGCCCCGCGCCCCAGCCGACGGGCGACGTCCAGCACGTTCTGCCGTGTCGCCTCGTGGACCCCGGCGCGGCCGTTGAGCACGCGCGAGACGGTCGCCTCGCTCACCCCGGCCTGCTGGGCGATGTCGATGAGTCGCGCCATCACACCTCACCCCTCTCCCGGTCGGCGTCGTCGCCGTGACCGGATCGTCATTCGCAAGAACTTGCACATTCTTGCACGCTCCTGTCGTTCCGGTCTACAGTGAGCGCATCGAGCAGCTGTCCACCGACGGGCGGCTGCGACACGATTCGAAGGAGAAGACGTGCAGATCCGTCGCAAGAACTTCCTCGCCCTCAGCGGCGCCGTCACCGCCACCGCCCTGCTCGCCGCCTGCGGCGGCGGGGACGAGAACAGCACCGGCACCCGGTCCTCGGATGCCGGCGGCGCCTCGGACGCCGGTGGCGCCCCGGCCGCGCCGGCCGACGCCGACCTGGTGATCTGGGCCGACGAGGAGAAGGCCCCCGCCCTCGAGCCCTCCGCCCTCGCCTGGGGCGAGCAGAACAACCTCAAGGTCTCCGTGCAGGTCGTCCCCGGCGACGAGCTGCAGGCCAGCTTCATCACCGCCAACCAGGCCGGCAACGGCCCGGACATCACCATGGGCGCCCACGACTGGATCGGGAACCTGGTCCAGAACAGCGCCATCTCCCCGGTGCAGCTGCCCGCGGACATCTCCGACACCATCGCGGCGGTCGGCCTCGAGGCGGTCACCTACGACGGCCAGACCTACGGCGTCCCCTACGCCGTGGAGACCCTCGCGCTGTACGCCAACAACGCTCTGACCGACGCCCCCACCCCCGGCACCTTCGAGGAGCTCATCGCCGCCGCCGAGGCGGGCGGGGCCGAGAACATCCTGTCCCTCCCGGTCGGCGAGTCCGGCGATCCGTACCACATGCAGCCGATCTACACCTCCGCGGGCGGCTACCTGTTCGGCAAGGACGCCGAGGGCAACCTCGACCCCTCCGACCTGGGCGTCGGCAAGGAGGGCTCCCTCGCGGCGGCCGACAAGATCGCCGAGCTCGGCCAGCAGGGCGTGCTGAAGAACTCGATCACCGGCGACAACTCGATCACCCTCTTCGCCGAGGGAAAGTCCGCCTACTTGATCTCGGGCCCGTGGGCGCTCGCGACCGTCCGCGACTCCGGTGTGGAGTTCACCGTCTCCCCGATCCCCGGCTTCGAGGGCGGCCAGCCGGCCGCGCCCTTCGCCGGCGTGAACTCCTTCTACGTCGCCTCGCAGGCCAAGAACGCGGGCTTCGCCCAGCAGTTCATGACCGACGTGGCGAGCAACCCCGACGTCGCCAAGGCGATGTACGAGGCTAACCCGCTGCCCCCGGTGAACCTCCAGCTGCGCGAGGAGATCGCCGCGAGCGACGAGTACGTGATGATCTTCGCCGAGGCGGCCGAGGCCGCCGACCCGATGCCCGCCATCCCCGCGATGGCCGCCATCTGGGGCCCGCTCGGCATCGCCCAGGCCAACATCGTCGGCGGAGCGGACCCGCACCCGACCATGGAGGCCGCGGGCGAGGAGATCGCCACCGCGATCGGCTGATCCCCCGGCGGTGGCCCGTCGCCCGGCGCTCCCCGCGCTCGGCGGCGGGCCACCCGCCTCCCCGACACCTCGGGGGTCCTCGATCCGGGGTCCCCCTGCACCGCTCCTGCCCGCTCGACCCGGCCCGCGCCGTGCAGCGCCGCACGCCCCGCCTCCCCTTCCTGATCCGAAAGGCACAGTCGCCTCATGACCTCGACGCACGCCCCCGCGCACCGCCCGCGGTCCACGTCGGTCCCGGCCGTGATCGCCCGCATCCTGGTCCTCGGCGTCACCCTCGCGGTGACGGTCTTCATCGCCCCGGTCCTGATCGGCCAGCAGTCCTGGATGTGGCTGGTCGTGCTGCTGCTCGCCGCGACCGCGATCTTCGTCCTCTACTCGACCAAGCGCTTCATCCCCGGCAAGTACCTCTTCCCGGGCACCTTCTTCCTCGCCGTCTTCCTGATCATCCCGATCGCGCTGACGGTCGGGTACTCCTTCACCAACTACGGGGACGGCACCCGCGGCTCGAAGGAGCAGGCGATCGCCTCGATCGTCGCGAACTCGGTGCAGCAGTCGCCCGACGCCCCGCGCTACGCGATGACGGTCGCGACGGCCGGTTCACCGACCGAGGGGCCGTTCGTCCTCTACCTGGTCGATCCGACCGACGGCGCCGTGCTCAGCGGCGACGCCGAGACCCCGCTCGAGGAGGTCCCCGCCGGGGACGTTACCGTGGTGGACGGTCGCGTCACCGAGGTCGCAGGACTCACCGTCCTCGACGCCAACCAGGTCAACGCCGTCTACAACGAGCTGATGGAGCTCGCCGTCCCCGTGGACGAGTCCAGCGCCGTGCAGCCGCTCGGCGTCAACCAGGCCTTCGTGGGCACCACGGTGCTGCAGTACGACGAGGCGAGCGACACCATCACCGACACCGCCAGCGGCGAGGTCTACACCGTCGGCACCGTCGGCACCGAGCAGGCCTTCGTCGACGCCGACGGGAAGCAGGCCTTCTCGCAGGGCTGGCTGCAGGGCGTGGGGATGTCGAACTACGAGCGACTGTTCTCCAACGGGAAGATCGCCGGGCAGTTCGGCGCCGCCTTCGTGTGGACCCTCGTCTTCGCGGCGGGATCGGTCGCACTGACCTTCGTGGTGGGCTTCGCGCTCGCGCTCGTGCTGAACGACGAGCGCCTGGCGGGGCGCCGGATCTACCGGTCGATCCTGATCATGCCGTACGCCATCCCCGGATTCATCTCGCTGCTGGTGTGGTCGAACTTCTACAACCGCGACTTCGGCCTGATCAACGAGATGCTGGGACTGGACCTGAACTGGTTCGGCGATCCGAGTCTCGCGAAGGTCGCCGTGCTGCTGACGAACCTGTGGATGGGCTTCCCCTACATGTTCATCGTCTCCACCGGGGCGCTCCAGGCGATCCCGAACGAGCTCATGGAGGCCTCCCGGATGGATGGCGCGAGCCGCTTCCAGACCACCTCGAAGATCGTGCTGCCGCTGCTGCTGGTAGCCGTCGCCCCGCTGCTGGTCTCGTCCTTCGCCTTCAACTTCAACAACTTCAACGCCATCCAGCTGCTCACCGAGGGCGGACCGTTCCCCGACGGCTCCACCCGCGGCGCGACCGACATCCTCATCTCGATGATCTATCGCATCGCCTTCGGCGGCTCGGGGGCCGACTTCGGCTTCGCCTCCGCGGTGTCCGTGTGCCTGTTCATCCTGACCGGCGTGCTGGCCACCATCCAGTTCCGATTCACGAACGTCCTCGAGGACGTCAACTGAGCCCGCGGAAGGACCCACCCATGAGCACCACCACCGCTCCTCACGTCACCGCGCAGCGCCGCATGCCCCCGCGGCGCTGGCTCGCCGAGATCGGCTGGCGGCACGTCGTCGGCCTGCTCGCGATCGCCTTCGCGGTCTTCCCGATCCTGTTCGTGCTGTCCGCCTCGGTGAACCCCAGCGGCTCGCTGTCCTCGACCTCGCTGCTGCCCACCCAGGGCGTGACCTTCGAGCACTACTGGACCATGATCAGCGGCGAGCGCGCCAACTTCCTGCGCTGGTACCTGAACACGATCATCGTCTGCGGCGTGGTCGCCGTCGTGCAGGTCTTCCTCTCCCTGCTCGCCGCCTACGCCTTCAGCCGCTTCCGCTTCCGCGGCCGCCGCGGCGGGATGCTCGCCGTGCTGCTGATCATGATGTTCCCGTCGATCCTGTCGATGATCGCGATCTACACGATGATCGCGCAGCTCGGCGAGGCGGTGCCGATGCTGGGGCTGAACACCCTCGCCGGCTACATCGCCGTGCTGCTCGGCGGCTCCCTCGGTCAGGTCTGGCTCATCAAGGGCTTCTTCGACACCATCCCCAAGGAGCTCGACGAGGCGGCCATCATCGACGGCGCGACGCACTGGCAGACCTTCTCCCGGATCCTCGTCCCCTCGATGACCCCGATCCTGGCCACCACCCTGCTGCTGGCCCTGGTCGGCTCGATGAGCGAGTTCCTCATCGGCTCGATCTTCCTCACGGACGACTCGAAGAAGACCCTCGCGGTGGGCATGTACGGCATGTTCGCCTCGGACCGCTCGGCGAACCTCGGCGTCTTCGCCGCGGGCTCGGTGATGGTCATGCTGCCCGTGATCATCCTCTACCAGTTCCTGCAGCGGTACATCGTCGGCGGCTCGACCGCCGGCGCCGTCAAGGGCTGACCCCGCCTCCCGAGGACGGGCGGCCGGCCTCGCCGTCGACCGCCCGTCCTCCCCTCTGTCCCACCCTCCGGAAGGATCCCGACCCAGCATGACCACGCAGAGCACGACCACCCCGACCGAGCACGACCAGTGGTGGCGCGATGCCGTGGTCTACCAGGTCTACCCGCGGTCCTTCGCCGACTCGGACGGCGACGGCATGGGCGACCTCCCCGGGATCACGGCGCGCCTGCCGTACCTGCGCGACCTCGGGGTGGACGCGATCTGGCTCTCGCCCTTCTACACCTCCCCGCAGCACGACGGCGGCTACGACGTCGCCGACTACACGGATGTGGACCCCCGTTTCGGCACGCTCGCCGATGCCGACGTGCTCATCGCCCGGGCCCACGAGCTGGGGCTGCGCGTGGTCGTCGACCTGGTCCCGAATCACTCCTCGAGCGACCACGTGCTCTTCCAGCAGGCTCTCGCCGCGGCACCCGGCTCCCCCGAACGGGACCTGTACGTCTTCCGCGACGGGACGGGCGAGCACGGCGAGCTGCCGCCGAACAACTGGACCTCGATCTTCCACGGCCCGGCCTGGACCCGCGTCACCGAGGCCGACGGCACGCCCGGCCAGTGGTACCTGCACATCTTCGACACCTCCCAGCCCGACTGGAACTGGGACAACCCCGCCGTGCACGAGATGTTCCGCGGGGTGCTGCGTTTCTGGCTCGACCGGGGGGCCGACGGCTTCCGGGTCGACGTGGCCCACGGCATGGTCAAGCCCGACGGGCTGCCGGATGCGACCGTGAACGCCGAGGGGCTCATCGACATCCCCGAGGGCGAGGTGCCGGTCTATTTCGACAACGACGGGGTGCTGGACATCTACCGCGAGTGGCGGCCGATCGTCGACTCCTACGAGGGCGACCGGATGATGGTGCTCGAGGCGTGGATCCCCGAGCATCGCCTGCCGCTGTACATCGGCCGCGAGGAGGCGCACCAGTCCTTCAACTTCGGATTCCTGCAGGCCCGCTGGGGCGTTCCGCCGATGCGCGCCGCGATCGAGAAGCCGCTGGCCCTCGCCGACGCCGTCGGCGCCCCCACCACCTGGGTGCTCTCCAATCACGACGTCATCCGCCACGCGAGCCGCTACGGCTTCCCGCCCGAGCACCGCTTCGGCGAGGGCCTCTCCCGCGAGGAGGTCCCCGATGCCGAGCTGGGTCTCGCCCGTGCCCGCGCGGCGACCCTGCTGATGCTCTCCCTGCCCGGCTCCGCCTACCTGTACCAGGGCGAAGAGCTGGGCCTGCCCGAGGTCGCCGACCTCCCCGACGAGCTCCGCGAGGATCCCGCGCACCATCGCGCCGGGGTCCCGGGCCGCGACGGGTGCCGGGTGCCGCTGCCGTGGGAGAAGGACGCCCCGGCCTACGGCTTCTCCCCCACCGGCGCCTCCTGGCTGCCGCAGCCCGCCGTCTTCGCCGAGCTCGCGGTGGACGCGCAGACCGGCGACCCCACCTCCACGCTGGAGATGTACCGCCTGGCCCTGCGCCTGCGCGCCGAGCTGGGCCTGGGGCGCCACGAGGAAGGCGTCGAATTCCCGGACGGCCTCCCCGACGCAGTCCTCGCGGTGCGCCGCGGGAACGTGTGGGTGCTCGTGAACACCGGCGAGGAGCCGGTCGAGCTGCCGGCTCCGCTCGCCGCGGCGACGCTGCTGGTCGCCTCCGGCCCCGGGGCCACCGAGGGCGCTCTGCCGGCGGACACCGCCGTGTGGCTCCGCACCGCCTGAGGGACGGAACGGACGGGAGGGCCCGTCCGGGGAGCGAGCCCGGGCGGGCCCTCGCGTGGCGAGCGGGAGCGTCACGGCGCGGCTGGTAGCGTGAGCCCGCTGCGGTGAGGCCCCGCCCGCGCCCGCGCCGACCTGCCTGTCGGCGCGTCCCGCCCGAGCAGTCCCAGGAGGTCGGCCTCCCGCTCCACCGCCCGTCCCGTGAAGGAGACCCTGCATGTCCGGCACGTCCGCACCAGCGTCCGCCCGCGCCACCTCCGATCCCGGCTTCGACGTCGTCGCGATCGGCGCCGGGCTCGGCATCTACGCCCTCACCCGGGCGTACCACGAGGCGTACGGCACGGTCGCCACGGTGCTCGCGGCGAACGCGCCCGAGCCGCTGCGGCGCTCGGTGACCTCGCGCGTGGTGGACCTGCCCGCAGGGGCCGACGACGCCGCGCGCGTCGCCCGCCTCGTGGAGCTCGCGCAGGCGCGCCCGGCCGGCCGGCCCGCCGTGCTGCTGTGCAACAGCGACGGGAACGTCGAGTTCGTGGCCCGCAACGCCGAGGTGCTCTCGCAGCACTATGCGCTGCGCTACCCCTCCCTCGAGGCGGTCGAGCGCCTCGCGGACAAGGCCTCCTTCGCCGAGGTGTGCACCGAGCTGGGCATCGACATCCCCGCGACCGAGGTGATCGACTTCCGCGACGGCACCCTCCCCGAGCTGCCCGCGCTGCCGTTCGACTACCCGGTGGTGGCCAAGCCCGCCCAGGCCGAGCCCCACGTGCACGTGAGGATGCCCGGCAAGAAGAAGATCTATCCGCTGCACAGCGCCGAGGAGCTGCGCGACCTGATCTCCCGTCTGCACGGCGCGGGCTTCCGCAACCGTTTCGTGGTGCAGGAGATGATCCCGGGCGACGACACCTCGATGCTGTCGCTGACCGCCTACCGCTCCGCCTCCGGCACGATCACCCTGATGGGCGGCGCCCGCGTGCTGCTCGAGGAGCACACGCCGGAGGCGCTCGGCCGTCCCGCGGCGATGATCACGCAGGACCTCCCGGAGCAGTTCGCGCAGATGCGGCGGATCCTCGACGAGGTCGGCTACGTCGGCTTCGCCAATGCGGACATCAAGGTCGACCCGCGCGACGGGGTCGCCCGCTTCCTCGAGATCAATCCGCGGATCGGCCGCAACAGCTACTACGTCACCGGCGGCGGTGCGAACGTCGCCGAGGTGATGGTGGCCGATGCGATCGAGGGTCGCGACCCCGAACCGCGCGTGGGCCTGGACGAGGTGCTGTACTCGATCGTGCCCTTCCGTCTGCTGCTGCGCTACATCACCGATCCGCAGCTCGCCGCCCAGGTCAAGCGCATCGCCCGCGCCCGCACGGTGAACCCGTGGCGGTACCGGGCGGAGGGGCTGTGGCTGCGCGGCTACTCGTACGCGGTGCCGCTGAACCACATCCGGAAGTTCCGCCGCCACTACCCGGAGCCCTCGGCCGACGGGTTCTGAGCGGCGTTCAGCGGAAGTCGGCGGCGACCTGCTTGCCGGCGGCGCGGATGGTGGCCGTCGCGAGCTCGGTGAGGGAGTCGAGGACCGTGAGGCCCTCGACCTCGACCGGGTCCTGCCGGAAGCGGTCGTGGATGACGGACAGCTCGGTGCAGCCGAGCACCGCGGCCCCCGCCCCGAGCTGTGCGACCCGCTCGAGGCACGAGGCGTACAGGACCCGGTCCACCGGGCGATTGGCCTTGACCTGCTCGTAGATGAGGGTGTTGAGATCCGCCTGCAGCACGGGCCCGGGGATCAGGGCCTCGAGCCCGGCACGCTCGAGCGCGTCCTGATAGACCCGCGCGTGAACCGTCCCGGCGGTCGCGAGGACGGCCACCGGCCGGGAGCGGTCCGAAAGGCTGGCGATGACCGCTGCCACGGTGCGCTCGACGATGTTCACGAAGGTGATGCCGGCCAGTGCCGCGGCCTGCTCGACCTCGCTCACGAAGTGGTGGGCCGTGTTGCACGGCAGCACCAGGATCTCCACCCCGGTGCGCGCGAGCATCGCCGCATCACGGGCGAGCACCGGTCCGGGGTCCGGGGCGGCGGGGTCGAGGATCGAGGCCGTGCGATCCGGGGTCGAGGAATGCTGCGAGACCAGCAGGTCCAGGTGGTCCTGATCGGTGTCCGCGGCGGTCGCCCGCACGAGCACGTCGAGGAAGACCGCGGTCGCAGCGGGCCCCAGTCCGCCGAGCACGCCGACGGTCGGCCCGCCCCAGGAAGCGGGATCCAGTCGGCCGCCGAGCCGCTCCGACGTCGGACTCTCCGCGGGTTCGGGGACCGACGCGGTCACGAGACCCGCTCCGGCCGGTAGTACCGTCGGAACTTGCGCACGTAGTTGAGCAGCGCGGCGGCGGTGTAGGCGAGGCGCTTGGGGTGCCTCTCGACCGCGGGGTAGATCAGCGGGTTGCGGGCGCCGCCCGCGCGCAGGGCGCGGCGCAGCTGCTCCTTCGCGTCCGGCTGAGTGGTGTACTTCTTCACCAGGGCGACGGGCACGACGGTGTAGAGCGCCTCCTGCTGCTGCTGCAGGATGCCGTCCTCCCCCACGCCGGAGCCCGGGCCCTCGGTGGGCAGCGAGTGCTCGAGCAGGTCACGGACGTACCACTCGACAGGGTTGTTTCCGCCCGCGGTGACGTAGTAGTTGGAACGGCCCAGGCGCGGGTTCAGCTCGAAGAACTTGGTCGCGCCGTCCCGGCGGTCGTGCTTGAGGTCGAAGTTCGCATAGCCGGTCCACCCCAGGGCGGTGATCAGACGCTGCGCCTGCTCGACGGCGCGCGGGTCGTGGTCGGTGAGGATCGCGGCAGGGTTCCCGATCGCACCGGGCGTGTGCTCCTCGAGCAGGGTGCGGCCGAAGGACGCGAAGCGCACCACCGAGTTCTCGTCGCAGTAGCAGGTCAGGATGCGCATCTCCTGGTCGTCGCCCGGGATGCGGTCCTGGACGATGATGCTCGAGCGGTACCCCGCCGCGCGGATCCGCTGCAGCAGGGCGACGAGCTCCTGCGGGCTCTCGACCGTGTGCACCTTCTGCTTCCCGGGGAAGTCGACGTCTTTCCACTCGGAGACCTCCGCCGGCTTGGCGATCACCGGATAGGTGAAGGGCACCTCGAGGGTGGGATCGACCTCCTCGGCGAGGTCGACAACCCTGGTCAGGGGGTGGTCGACGCCGAGCTCCTCGCAGAGGGCGCTGAAGTTCTGCTTCTCCGTGCCGGCCCGGAAGGTGTCCATGTCCACGTAGGGAGCGATCCAGCGGTCCCCGAGGGCGGCGAACTCGTCCCGCACGCGGATGATGGCCTTGACCGTCGCATCGGCCGAGCCGAGCAGGAGCAGCGCCCCCTCCGGGTGCGACCTCGCGACCTCGGCGAGCACGGGCGCCAGCGCCGCGGGGTCGAAGGGGTCCGCACAGGAGACGTTGGTGATGAACGCCGAGTCCGCGACGTGCCAGCCGGCCGCGCGGGAGACGATGACGCTGCGCCGGCCGTAAGCCTCGTGGAAGGCGCGGGCGAGGGAGTATGCGCCGATGTCGCCCCCCACGATCACCGGGACGAAGGGCCGGGCGGCGGACGCCTCGCGGCGCGGGCTGGGGCTCTGGTCAGGCATGGCGGCAGTGTATCGACGGCGCCCCGGGGGCACCGGGGAGGCGGGGCGTGGACGGGCCAAGTGTGCTCCGTCGAACGCTCCGACGAGCGCTCCGGCACGTGCTCCGGTGGATGCCCCGGCGAGCGCGCGACCGCCGTGTCGCGGGGTCACAGTCGGTTCCCGGTCTCCTAACAGGTGTCCAGGGGGCGCACAAGGGGGGAAATCTCCGCGACGGCTCGGGCGTGCCCCGTCGAGGCCCCGCGGGGCCGACCGTAGTCTCGAGGCATGACCACGACGAACGCCGCCGGCGCGGGACAGGACCACAGATCAGACCAGGGTCTGATCGCGGTCATCCGCTCGGAGGACGCCACCGGATCCCGCCCGTGCGAGGCTCGGGACGTGACCGCGATCCCGCTGCGCCCCGTCGCCCCGTCCGCCGACCGCCTCGTCGGCCGCCCGGGGCTCCCCGGCGAGCGTCCCGGCGGCGAGCACCGCCCGCTGCGGGTGCTGCTGACCACCGACTGGTGGGAGCCGGTCGTCAACGGCGTCGTCGCCTCCGTCGCGACCCTGCGCCGCGAGCTCATCGCACTCGGCTGCGACGTGCGCGTGCTGACCCTCTCCCAGGGCCTGCGCACGCGGCGCGAGCCCGGCGTCTACCGCGTCGGGTCCGTCTCCGCGGCGATGGTCTACGACCGCGCCCGGATCGGCATGCCCGCGAGCCGCCGCGTGCTGCGGGACATCCTGCGCTGGCGGCCCGACGTGATCCACTCCCAGTGCGAGTTCTCCACCTACGTCTGGGCGCGGCGCATCGCCCGCACCCTGGGCGTCCCCCTGGTGCACACCTACCACACCATCTACGAGGACTACACCCACTACTACTCGCCGAGCCGCACGATGGGACGCGCGGTCGTCGCTTCCTTCTCGCGGCGGGTGCTCGCGGGGACCGATGCCGTGGTGGTGCCCACCGCGAAGGTCGCCCGGCTGCTCTCCGGCTATGGGGTGCGCCGACCGGTGCACGTGATCCCCACAGGCCTGGACCTGGACCGCTTCCGCCCCGCACAGGACGCCGCCGAGCGAGCCGACGCCGCCCGGCTCCGCGCCGACCTCGGCATCGCCCCGGACACGACGGTGCTGGTCTCCGTGTGCCGGCTGGCGAAGGAGAAGAACCTCGACGAGGTGCTGGACATGGTCGCCGAGGCCGATCGCGCGGACACCGTCCTGGTGATCGTCGGCGACGGCCCGTACCGGGCAGAGCTCGAGGAGCGCGCGGAACAGCTGGGCATCACCGACCGGGTCCGCTTCACGGGCGTGGTCGATCCGGGCGAGGTGCAGCGCTGGTACCGGATCGGCGACGTCTTCGTCTCCGCCTCTCTCAGCGAGACCCAGGGCCTGACCTTCATCGAGGCGCTCGCCTGCGGCCTGCCGCTGCTGTGCCGTCGGGACCCGTCGATCGCGAGCGTCGTGCTCGAGGGCCGCACCGGCTGGCAGTACGAGACCGCCGCGGAGTTCATGCGCCACCTCGATGCCCTGGTGAGCGATCGCCCCGCCCGCGCGGCGATGGCCGCGCAGTCCGTCGCGCACGCGGGGGCCACCTGCGGTGCCCGCGAGTTCGGCCGGTCCGTGCTGGACGTCTACCAGCAGGCCCGCGCCCGCCGCTCCCCGCGCGTGCTCGCCCTGCCGGCGAGGGCCGTCGCATGAGCATCGTCGAGCGTCCCGTCGCCCCCGGGAGGGCGGTCCCGCTGTCCCGGCCCCGCCGCCCCCAGCGCCCCGCATCCGCCGGGCCGGATCCGACGTCCGTCGCTTCCCCGGCCGCGACCGCCTCGATGCAGGATCGACCGCGACGCGATCCCCTGCGCACCGCCGCCCGGCTCTCCCCGCTGCTCGGCCTCGCCCTCAGCATCGGGCTGGTCTGGTGGGGCCTCGAGGCCGGGGTGCTGCAGTCCCTCGAGAACCTGCAGGCCTTCATCGACTCGCTCGGAGCCTGGGGACCTGCCGCCTTCCTGCTCGTCTCCGCGGCCTCGGTGGTCTTCCCGATCGTGCCCGGCGGCCTGTTGGTGATCGCGGGGCCGGTGCTCTTCGGGCCGATCGAGGGGACGCTCTACAACTACGTCGCGGTGAGCGCGGGCTCGATGCTGAACTTCGCGGTCGGCCGGCACGTGGGCCTCGCCCTCATCGAGCGGATCTTCCCGGCCCGCACGGTCGAGAAGTTCCTCGGCTGGACCCGCAGCCGCCACTTCACCCGCGCTTTCGCGACCGCCATCGTGCTGCCCGTCGCCCCCGACGATCTGCTCTGCTACATCGCCGGGACCACCCGGATGCGCTGGCGGACCTACGTGGCGATCATCCTGCTGTGCAAGCCGTGGGCCCTGCTCGCGTACGGACTGGGCGTCAGCGCACTGCTGCTGCGCTTCCTGCCCTGGTGAGACCGCCCCGGTGAGAGGAGGACCGAGATGCTGATGAGATCCCGCGCCGTGAGGCGCCCCCGTCCTGCGCGCGACCCGCTGCGGCGCTGGGCCGACCGCCTGGTGCACACCGTGCTGCCCGGCCGCCATCCCCGTCGCGACGTGCGCGGAGACGAGCCGCTGCGTGTGCTGATGCCCCGCGGCCTCGCCCGCGCCGCCCACCAGTCCGGGATCGGCGCCGCCATGCGCCATCAGGAGACGGTGGTGCGCTCCCTGGGCCATGTGGTGGTCACCAATCCGCTGCGCCCCTTCGACGTGGTGCACCTGAACACCCCGTTCCCGGACACGCCGCTGCTGGCCCGCTGGGCGCGGCTGTGGCGTCGGCCGGTGCTCGTGTGGGCGCACTCCACGGAGGACGACTTCCGCGACTCCTTCCCCGGCTCGAACGCGCTGGCCCCCACCTTCCGCCGCTGGATCGCCCACCTGTACCGCCAGGGCGACGCGGTGATCACGCCCAGCGACTACTCCAAGGCGCTCGTGTCCGCCCCGAAGTACGGGATCACCCGCCCCATCCACGTGCTCTCCAACGGCGTGGACACGACCTTCTTCCGCCCCGATCCCTCGGCGCGTGGCCGACTGCGGGAGAGCCTCGGACTCGGCCCCGACGCGCAGGTCGTGATCAGTGTCGGTATGCAGCTGGTGCGCAAGGGGATCCTCGACTGGGTCGAGGTGGCCAGGCGCCTGCCCGAGGTGACCTTCGTCTGGTACGGCCGGACGGATGAGCGGCTGCTCACGGCGGAGGTCGAGCGGGCCCTCGCGACCGCCCCGTCGAACGCGATCTTCCCCGGCTACCTCCGGGCGGACCAGCTCCGCGAGGCGTACTGCGGCGCGGACGCCTTCTGCTTCCTGACCAAGGAGGAGACGGAGGGCATCGTGCTCTGGGAGGCGCTCGCCTGCGGCGTGCCTGCCTTGGTGCGCGGCATCGAGCTGTACCGCGACCGGATGCCCGACGGGGTGCTGACCCATCAGGTCGACGGCGACGACGCGGGCTTCGCGGCCCGCGTCGCGTCCCGTCTCGAGGACCTGCTCGCGGGGCGGCTCACCGATCTCACCGAAGCCGGTCGTCGCGCGGCCGAGGAGGTCGACCTGCGCCAGGTCGCACAGCGACTGCGGTACATCTACCTGCTGACCGGGGTGCAGCCGCATCGTCGGCCGCCCGGCGGGCTCAGGGGCGGCGGTTCGGCCGCCACAGCACCAGCGCTCCGCCGGCCGGACGCCGCGGGCGCTCCCCTCGCCGCAGGGCGCTGATCTCCCCGTCGCGGCCGGCGGTGAAGACCCGTCGCTGCGCCGGGGTGAGGGACTCGAGGGCCTCGCGCACCGCGTCGAGCTGCTCGGCGAGTGCGGTCACCTCGTCCTGCAGCTCGAGGATCCGCTTGATGCCGGCGAGGTTGATGCCCTCCTCCTGCGAGAGGCGCTGCACCTCCCGGAGGGTCGCGACGTCGCGGGCGCTGTAGCGCCGGCCGCGCCCGCGGGTCCGCTGCGGGGAGACCAGCCCCAGCCGGTCGTACTGGCGGAGGGTCTGCGGGTGCATGCCGGAGAGCTCCGCGGCGACGGAGATGACGAAGACCGGCGCCCGCTCGTCGAGGCGGTGCGGGGTGACCATGGGACGTCTCCTTCCGTGCGGTGCGGGTCTGCGGGTCGATGCGGTTCTCCGGGCCACGGCCGACGGGTGCCGACGCGCCTCAGCGGGCGGCGGCTTCCAGCAGGTCGGCGCGAGGGTCCTGCTCGCCGAGGGCGTCGCGTAAGTCCTCGACGGCCTGGCGGGCCTTCCCCTCGACATGGCTGGGCACGGCGACCTCGAGGGTGACCAGCAGATCGCCGGTCGTCGTCGCGGTGCGCACGCCCTTGCCGCGGGCGCGCAGGGTGCGGCCGCTCGGGGTGCCGGGGGCGACCTTGAGGTTCACGGTGCCGCCCTCGAGCAGAGGCACGGTGAGAGTGGTGCCGAGCACCGCCTCGTCGAAGCGGAGCGGCACGGTGAGGCGGAGGTTCGCGCCGTCCATCGACCACAGCGGATGCGGCTCGACGTCGAGGGTGAGCAGCAGGTCGCCGGCGGGGGCGCCGCCGGGGCCGGGGCGTCCCTTGCCGCGCAGGCGGATCTTCTGCCCGTCGTGGACGCCCGCGGGGATGCGGACGGTGAGGGGCTTGCCGTCGACGGTCAGGCGCACCTCGGCCCCGAGCGCGGCATCCCGGAAGGAGATGCGCGTGCGGGCGGAGATGTCCTGGCCCTTGGCCGGGGCGGCGTTCGGGGTGAAGCCGGTCGGGAAGCCGGAGCCCCCGCCGGCGCCGCTGAAGCCGCTCGCGCCGCCGCCGCCGAACATGCGCAGCAGGTCGTCGATGTCGGGCGCGGGCCCGCCGGGGCCCGCCGTGGAGTAGCCGCCCTGGCCGCCGAACATCGAGGAGAAGATGTCCTCGAAGCCGGCACCCCCGGGACCGCCCGCGCCCGCCGAGAAGCGGGCGCCGCCCGCACCCATGGCGCGGATCGCGTCGTACTGCTGGCGCTGCTCGGCGTCGGCGAGGACGGAGTACGCCTCGCCGATCTCCTTGAAGCGATCCTCGGCGCGGGGATCATCGGGGTGACGGTCGGGGTGGTGCTTCTTGGCCTGGTTGCGGTAGGCCTTCTTGATCTCCTGCGCGGTGGCGTCCTTGGAGACGCCGAGGACCGCGTAGAAGTCCTTCTCGAGCCAGTCCTGCTGGGACATGGGCATCTCCTTCCGGGGAGGGATCAGGGGCTTCGTCGGTGATGTCGAGGGACGAGGCGGGACCGTCGGTGACGACGGGCCCGCCTCGCCGGGGTGGTCAGGCGGGGCCGCGGGTGCCCACGCGGGCGGGGCGGAGGATCCGCTCCTTCAGCGCGTAGCCCGGCTGCATGACCAGGGTGATCGTCGTGGTCTCCGCGTCTTCGGAGTCCTCGTGCATCAATGCCTCGTGGCGGGTGGGGTCGAACTCCTCCCCCACCTCGCCGAAGCGGGTCAGTCCGTGGGAGGCGAGGACCTCCTGGAGCTTCTGCGCGATCGAGTGGAAGGGCGTGCCCTCCGTGATGTCGCCGTGCTGACGGCCCAGCTCGATGTCGTCGAGGACCCCGATCAGCGAGCTGAGGACGCGACCGGCGGCCGCCTCCTTGCCCGCCTCAGCGGAGGCCTCGATGCGTCGGCGCGAGTTGACGTACTCGGCCTGCTCGCGGCGCAGCTGCTCGGTGAGCTCGGTGACCTGGCCCTCGAGCTCGGCCACCCGACCGGCGTCGGCCGGAGCGGACTCCCCGCCCTGACCGGCGGCGGCCTGCGCGAAGAGCTCGGCCGCCTCGGCGTCGATCGGGTCGGCGGGCGCCTCGGCACTCTGACCCTCGGAGGCGGGGGCGGACCCGGAGGGACGGACGCTGCCGTCCTCCGGATTCACCTTCCGCTTGTCGGTGAAGGAGAACCGCGGCTCGCCCTCGGGGCGCTGTGCGTCGTCGGGAGTGCTCTGGTCCTCGGTCATCACTTCTTCTCCTCGTCCTCGTCCACGATCTCGGCGTCCACGACGTCGTCGTCATCCGACGACGGCGCCTCGCCCGCGGCGTCCTGCGGAGCACCTTCGGCCTGGGCCTGCGAGTAGATCGCGGTGCCCACGGCCTGCAGCGCCTCGTTGAGGGCGTCGCGCTTGGTCTCGAGGTCCGCGGTCCCCGCGTCCTCCTTGGCCAGCTCCTCCTTGGCCGCCGTGATGGCGTCCTGGGCGGTGGTGCGATCGGCGTCCTGGATCTTGTCCTCGTTGTCCTTCAGCAGCTTCTCGCCCTGGTAGACGAGCTGCTCGAGGGTGTTGCGGGCGTCGGCGTTCTTGCGGCGCTCCTCGTCCTCGGCGGCGTGGGCCTCGGCGTCCTTGACCATGCGGTCGATGTCCTCATCGGACAGGGCGGAGCCGCCGGTGATCTGGATGGACTGCTCATTGCCGGTGCCGCGGTCCTTCGCGGTCACGTGCACGATGCCGTTGGAGTCGATGTCGAAGGTGACCTCGATCTGCGGGATGCCGCGGGGGGCCGGCGCGATGCCGGTCAGCTCGAAGGTGCCGAGGAGCTTGTTGTCACGGGTGAACTGGCGCTCGCCCTGGAAGACCTGGATCGCCACGGAGGGCTGGTTGTCGTCCGCGGTCGAGAACACCTCGGAGGTCTTGGTCGGGATGGCGGCGTTGCGCTCGATGAGCTTGGTCATCACACCGCCCTTGGTCTCGATGCCGAGGGAGAGCGGGGTGACGTCCATGAGCAGGACGTCCTTGCGCTCGCCCTTGATGACCGCGGCCTGGAGGGCGGCGCCGACGGCGACGACCTCGTCCGGGTTCACGGACTTGTTGGGCTCCTTGCCGCCGGTGAGCTCCTTGACGACCTCGGTGACCGCGGGCATACGGGTGGAGCCGCCGACGAGGACCACGTGGTCGATGTCGGAGACCTTGATGCCGGCGTCCTTGATGACCTGGTGGAAGGGGGCCTTGGTGCGCTCGAGGAGGTCCGAGGTCATGTCCTCGAACTGGGCGCGGGTGAGCTTCTCGTCGAGGTGCAGCGGGCCGTTCTCGGTCATCGAGAGGTACTGCAGGGAGATCGAGGTGGAGGTCGAGGAGGAGAGCTCCTTCTTCGCCTGCTCGGCGGCCTCCTTGAGGCGCTGCAGGGCGATGCGGTCCTTGCCCAGGTCCACGCCGTCCTTGTTCTTCACCTGGGCGATCAGCCAGTCGACGATCTTCTGGTCCCAGTCGTCGCCGCCGAGGCGGTTGTCGCCCGCGGTGGCCTGGACCTGGATGGTCGAGCCGTCCTCGTCCTTGCTCACCTCGAGGAGGGACACGTCGAAGGTGCCGCCACCGAGGTCGAAGACCAGGATCTGCTCGTCGTCCTTGCCCTTCTCGAGGCCGTAGGCGAGGGCCGCGGCGGTGGGCTCGTTGATGATGCGCAGGACGTTGAGGCCCGCGATGGTGCCGGCGTCCTTCGTGGCCTGGCGCTCCGAGTCGGAGAAGTAGGCGGGCACAGTGATGACGGCGTCGGTCACGGTCTCGCCCAGGTAGGACTCGGCGTCCTTCTTGAGCTTGCCGAGGGTGCGCGCGGAGATCTCCTGCGCGGTGTACTTCTTGTCGTCGATCTCGGTGCTCCAGTCGGTGCCCATGTGACGCTTGACGGAGGCGATGGTGCGATCGACGTTGGTGACGGCCTGACGCTTGGCGACATCGCCGACGAGGACCTCGCCCTGCTTGGAGAAGGCGACCACGGAGGGCGTGGTGCGCGAACCCTCGGCGTTGGCGATGACGGTGGGCTGACCGCCCTCGAGGACGGCGACGGCGGAGTTGGTGGTGCCGAGGT
Organism: Brachybacterium sp. B718/18; assembly: GCF_055454375.1. Taxonomy (NCBI): domain Bacteria; kingdom Bacillati; phylum Actinomycetota; class Actinomycetes; order Micrococcales; family Dermabacteraceae; genus Brachybacterium; species Brachybacterium sp. B718/18. The sequence continues at coordinate 49,055 of NZ_JBVDDO010000011.1, forward strand.
CGATTCCGACGACACGGGACATGGGTGCCTGCCTTTCTGCGGCGGGGGCCGCACGGTCTCTGCGCCGCCGAGGGATCGACGGCCAGACATGAGCTGTACGGACTCAAGTAGAGGACTCCGGGCCGACACTGTCAATCCGAGGGTCATCGATCTTGAGTACACCCGACTCAACTTCGTCGTCATCGGGTTCATTCCCGGCGGCAGGTCTCGTGGCGGAGGTCACAGGTGGAGGTCCCGGGTACCGGCGGTCACCGCCCGTCGGCCGTGCGCGCCGAGTTGCTGCGTCGCGCCGGACGGACGGCGGAGGCGCGGGAGTCCTCCCGGGACGCGATCCGCCGATGCCGCAACGACGCCGAGAGCGCCCACCTCGCGACACGGCTCGAGACGCTCCCGCACCCTCCCGGGTGAGCTTGGAGGCGGAGCCCCACCGCCCGTGCCCGCCCGATCCCCTACCCTCGCTGCATGTCCTCGACCACCGACCCGTCGGCCCCCGCGCCCCGCCCGGAGGACCACTCCGACGAGCCGCCCTCCTCGAGCCGCTTCCAGCGCCTGGACGGGCGGGCGGTGCGCCGCTCCGCCCAAGCGCTCGAGCGCCGGATCTCGTCCCGCTTCCCGGACCGCACCCTCTGGGAGGTGTGCCGTGAGGTCGTGGCGCTGGTGGACGAGATCAACGCGGGCACCGGGATCAGCCGTCGGCGGGTCCGGGTCGCGCGCATGCTCTCCCGGGTCGCGGTGGTGGCCATCGTGCTCTTCCTCGGCGGGGCGGTCGCGCTCGCGGCAGGGGATCTGTTCGAGGAGCGGGACGTGCTGGGCCCGCTGGACATGCTCCCGCTGCTCGAAACGATCATCAACGACCTCGTGTTCGGCGGGATCGCGGTGTTCTTCCTGCTGCGGATCCCCGAGCGGATGGAGCGGGCGCGCGTGCTGCGGATCCTGCACCGTCTGCGCTCCCTGGCCCACGTGATCGACATGCACCAGCTCACCAAGGTGCCCGAGCGGCTCGAGCGCGGCTCGCGCGAGGACGGCGGGCTGGACCTCGACCGCACGGAGCTGACCCGCTATCTCGACTTCTGCACCGAGATGCTCTCGCTCGTCGGCAAGAGCGCGGCGCTCTTCGCGGAGCACACCACCGACGGGGACGTGCTCGACGCCGTGGAGGGGATCGAGGCGCTGACCTCGGACATGGCCCGTAAGGTGTGGCAGAAGATCGGGATCATCCAGCAACAGGTCTGAGAGGGGACGCGGATGGACGGGGTCGAGCTGCAGGAGATCGCCCGGGCCCGGGCGCTGGAGCTGCCCGCCGCTGGCTTCGAGCGGCCCTTCGGCCCCGAGGTCGACGTCGCGAAGGTGCTGGGGAAGGTGTTCCTCCTGCTCATCCCGGTCCAGGAGATCCCCGTCGTGGTGCTGAAGGCGGAGCCGCGCGATGCGGAGGTGCTGCGCGCGACCCATCCGGAGATCACCCCCGGCTATCACATGAACAAGCGGCACTGGATCACGCTGAACCCGGGCGGCACGCTCACCGAGGAGTTCGTGCGGGAGCTGGTGACCGACTCGTACCTGCTGGTGGTGGAGGGGCTGCCGCGCTCCCGTCAGCCTGTCGACCCCGCGACCTTCCTCGCCGGCGACCCCAGTTCCTCCCGGACCGACGGGCCCGACGCACCGGTCGAACGGCCGGCGGCATGATCGGCCGCGCGCTCCGCGGGGCGGGCTGGGTGCTCCTGATCCCGGGCCTGCTCGGCGCCGCGGCCCTGCTCGTCCTGCGCCAGGTCACCGTGGTCCACACCTGGCACGAGTACCTCATCGCCGCGTCGAGCTTTATCCCCCTGCTGTGGGTGCCGCTAGTGATCGCGTGCCTCGGCCTGGTGCTCGTGCTCCGCTCGTGGTGGCGGCTGCTCGGCGCCGCGCTGACCCTCGCGCTCGCCGTCGCCCTCGCCTGGCCGATGCTCCCCTGCCCCGAGCGGGAGCCCTACCCCGAGATCGTGGCGCCGGGGACGCTGAGCGTGCTCTCGCTCAACGTCGAGTACGGCGGCGCGGACGTGCAGGAGCTCCGCAGCCTCTCCCGGCAGGGGGTGGACGCCGTCGCGATCCAGGAGATCACCCCGGACTTCGAGGCGAGTCTCGAGGCGGCCGGGATGTTCGAGACGTTCCCGCACCGCGTCGGCACCGCCCGCGAGGGAGCCGGCGGGACCATGCTGTTCTCCCGCACCCCGGTCGACCTGGTCGACAGCACGGAGGACACCGTCTTCGACAACCTCCTCGCCACCACCACCGTCGACGGCGCCCTCTGGCACCTCGGCGTGATCCACACCGCGCCGCCGCAGATGGGCCCCGAGGCCTGGACGCGGGACGCCGCCGCCGTCGGCGAGATGGTCGCGCCGTTCGCGCAGAAGAACTTGCTGCTGGTCGGGGACTTCAACGCGATCGAGCAGCATCACACGATGCGGGAGCTGACGGCCGACGGGTCCCTGCACAGCCTCGCCGTCGCGGGGCGCGGGCGGGGCGAGGGGCTGTGGGAGCCGACGTGGCCCGTCGGCCGCACCGCGCCGCCCTTCGCGCGGATCGACCATGCGCTGGCCGGGGAGGGCGTCTCGGGCCCGGTGCCGACCTATCTGACGGTCCCGGGCACCGACCACCGGGCCCTGCTGGTGCGCGCCGCCCCGGCGCTCGGAGGCACCGCGACCGACGCGGTCTCCTGACAGGTCAGGCGCTCTCGGCGCGGCGCACCATCTCGTCGATCCAGATCGGGGCGAAGGGCGAGGTGCAGTTCGGCGGGGTCGGGTAGTCCTTCAGCACCTCGAGCCGCTCGCCGATCGCGACGGCGCGCCCGCGCCGGGAGGCATCGTGGATGCCGATCTCGGCGAGGCACTGGTTCATCGCCCACTGCAGGCGCTCGGGGGCGTCCTTCATCTCCGCCTCGATCTGATCGAGGAGGGCGTCGAGATCGAGGCCGTCCGGCACCTCGCCGGCGGGGGCTTTCGCCACCCGGTCGCTGGTCAGCGCCCAGCCGGCGCTCGCGACGACGGGATCGGCGTCGGCGAACCAGGTCTCGCGCAGCGCATCGCGGTGCGGACTCTTCTTCCCCAGGTAGCTGACGAGCCACTCGTGGACCTTCGGGGTGGGTGCCTCGCGCAGCATCGCATCGAGTTCCGCCTCGCTGTACTGCGTGGGCCGGGAGATCAGCAGGGCGAGCAGCTTCGGGGTGGAGTCCTCGGCAGGCGACTCCCATAGGGCGCGGGCGAGATCGGGCTGGGTCTTCAACCGCTTCGCGACCGCGCGGAGCTTCGTGAGGTTCACGGCGTGGTCGTCGCCGCGCTTCGCATTGACCGCGCGCATGCGGTCGTCGGCGAGCGCGGCGAGCTCCTCGTGGAGCGCGGCGACCTCGGCGGCGAGCTCGGACTCGGTGCGCTGCGGGGCGGCGGTCATGGGTGCTCCTGCGGGATCTCGGGGGCATGCAGGATACGGCTGAGCGCCGTGACCAACTCCTCGCGGGGGCGTGCCGCCTCGAGCCGATGCGCCCGGGGACGGCCCGCGAGCAGCGTGTCGAGCGCGGTGGCGTGGACGGCGGCGTCGGCCGGTCCGACGTGACGATCGTTGGCGGCCTGCTCGGGCCGGTCGGGCGCGGCCCGTCGGGCGGCCAGGCGCTCGGCGAGAGTCGACGGATCGGCCACGAGCGCGGCCTCGACGAAGCGCGCCCCGTGCTCCTCGGCGAGCGCCTCGAGCTGGTCGAGGAACGCGGTGCGCGCGAGGTACTGACCGATCAGCACGTCGTGCCCGTCGGCGAGGTGTCGACCGGCGAGGGCGAGCGCGAGGCGCCGTGCCTGGAGGCCCGCGGCCGGGAGGTCCTCCTCCCAATCCCCGAGGGAGTGCTTCAGCTGGTCGACGTCGAGGGCGAGCGCGAGGGGACGCCGCGCCGCGAGGAGCGCGGCGAGGGTGGACTTGCCGCTGCCGGGGGCACCGTTGAGCAGCAGGAGGACGGGGGCGTTCACAGCGCCGGCCAGTGCTGTCATCCCGTCATTCTGCGCGACCGCGACCACAATGTCCCCATGAGCTCCTCCTCTGCCCCGTCCTTCCCCGGCTCGCCGCGCCAGGCGAAGCTGTCCTTCTCCGATCAGCCCGCCTGGATCGTCGCCGACGAGGTCGTGGGCGGCTGGACCCTGCTGATCGGCGGGGTGGAGCAGTCCCATGTGGATCTCGAGGACCCGACGCGGCTGGTCCACGAGTACCTGCGACGGATGGGGAACGTGCTCGACGCGGTGCGGCCGACCGGGGAACCGCTGCGCATCGCGCACCTCGGCGGCGGGGCGCTGACCCTGGTCCGGTACGTGCAGGCGACCCGGCCCGGCTCGGCGCAGCTGGTGGTCGAGATCGAGCGGGAGCTGCCCGGCCTCGTCACCGCGGCGCTGCCGCTGCCGGAGGGGACCGATCTCGAGGTCGTGATCGGGGACGCGCGGGAGGAACTCGCCGCCCTGACGGACAGGTGCTTCGACGCGATCGTGCTCGACGTCTTCTCCGGGGAGAAGTCCCCCGCCCATCTGGCGACCGCCGCGTTCTACGCCGAGGCGCTCGCGCACCTGGAGGCGGACGGTCTGCTGCTCGTGAACGTCGGGGACGACGCCGGCCAGCGCTTCCTCGCGGCGCAGGTGCGCGAGCTGGAGGAGGCGGCGGCGGGCGCGGGCCTGCCCGGGGTGTGGGCCCTCACCGACGCGCAGCTGCTGCGCCGCCCGGCCGACGGCAACGTCGTGCTGCTCGCGGGCGGGGCGCTCGCCTCCCCCGAGGTGGAGGAGTGGCGTGCGGCCTGGCTCGCGGCGGGACCTCACCCGGCGGCCGTGCTGGACCCGGTGGAGACCGCGCGCGCTGTCGGGGCGGGGCGCCCGCGCCCCTGATCCGCCGCGGCACGAGGAGACAGGGCTGCGCGGCAGACGGAGAGGCCATGCCCGGCTTCGACGAGCGCCCGCGCTACGGTGACGCCATGGAGCACGAGGAGCCGCTCGAGGGCGGGAACGCGACCGCCGGGGTGGTCCGCGTCGGGACGACGGTGCGCAAGCCCTGGGAGCGCGCCACGCCCGCGGTCCACGAGCTCCTGCGCGCGGTCGCGGCCGCAGGGATCGACGTCCCCGCACCGCTCGGACGGGACGAGCAGGGCAGACAGATCCTCGAGTACGTCCCCGGCGCCCTCGCCCTGGGAGGGCCGCGGCTTTCGGAGGGCGAGCTCACGCGGGTCGGGGCGATGATCCGCTCCATCCATGACGCCTGCGAGGGGTTCCGCCCCGCGGAGGAGCCGGGCTGGGTCCCGCTGATCCCGCAGCCGGGGACCGACGCGGATCTGGTGTGCCACGGGGATCTCACCCCCTGGAACCTGGTGATCGGCGAGCGCTGGGTGTTCATCGACTGGGACGGTGCGGCGCCGAGCACGCGCCTGTGGGACCTCGCATATTCCGCCCAGGCCTTCACCCTCAACGACGTGGAGGAGAGTCCCCACTCGGCGGCGCCCCGCCTGGCCGCGCTGGTCGACGGCTACGGCGCAGGCCCGGCGCTGCGCGCCGAGCTCCCGTCGGCGATGGCGGAGCGCACCACGGCGATGCACGAGCTCCTGCGCCGGTCCCATGCCGAGGGTCGCGAGCCGTGGGGGACGATGTTCACCACCGGGCACGGCGCGCACTGGCGCGCCGTGGCCGAACACGTCGCCCGGCACCGGGACCTCTGGGCCGGGGCACTGCGACGCTGAGCGCGAGCGGCTGCGGAGCTGGTCAGGAGCCCCGGGAGGAGAGGACGCAGAACTCGTTGCCCTCGGGATCGGCGAGGACGGTCCACGTGACCTCGTCCTCGTCCTGACCCACGTCCACCCGGCGGGCGCCGAGCGCAATCAGCCTCTCGATCTGCGCGTCCCGGTCGTCCTCGAGATGCGGGGCGAGATCGAGGTGCAGCCGGTTCTTCACGGCCTTGCGCTCGGGCACCGCGACGAAGCACAGCCCCGGCGGCGTCCGATGCCACTCCGCGGCCGGGACCGACTCCCGCTCCCGGATCTCGGGCGGCAGGTCGCCGGGGATCACCACTGCCTCCTCGGCGGACTCGAAGACCACCTCGCCCTCGAGCGCCTGCGCCCACCAGCGGGCCTGGGCGGTCGGGTCGATGCTGTCGAGGACGACGGTGTACCAGCGCAGCTTCATGGCGGCCTCCCGGGGCACGGACCGTGCACGGTGCAGGGTCCGAGGAGATCACCGTAGGCCCGGCGGATCCTCGGCGGAAGGGATCCGGCGAGACCGGCGGCGCGTCGGAGGCCGACCCCTCCGACCGCCCCCTCCGGCGTCGGACCCCCTCCCTAGGGTGCGAGCATGTCGCGCACGCGTCCTTCCCCCGCACGCCCCGTCCTCCCCCACCGGCCCACCACCGGCCCCGCCTCCCCACAGGCGGAGCGCGAGCGGATCCGCACGCTGCTGCTCGAGAGCCGCCCGGATCTGCACCGCCGCCTGCAGGTCTCGCCGAGCGGCGCGCTGCTCATCCCCCTCGCCGCGGGACGCAGCATCGAGATTGGGCGGATGCGGCGTCGGGGGGTGGCGCGCTGGGTGGTCGCCGCTCCCACGGCCGACGGGGCCCACCTGCACGAGCCGGCGACCCTCCCCGCCGTGGTGCGGACCGTGCTGGCGGCGCTGGGCCGCGCTGAGCGGCAGGACCGCCCCGCGCCGCGCTGACCACCGGCCCTGACGATGTCGGGCCAGCCCGACATCCTCCGGCCCGGTGGCAGGATGGGGACCGGAGCCGTCCGGCGCCAGAGTGGAGCCATGACCTCGATGACCCTCCCCCACCCGTCGGCGGACCCCGCCGCGCAGCCGGCGCGCCCCGTCCCGCGGTGGACGCCGGGCGCCTGGGCCTCCCGGATCGGCCGCTTCCTCGCCTACTCATTCCTCGCCGTGGTGCTCGGCACCGTGGGCTTCTCCCTCGTGATCACGCTGCTCACGGCCGGCATCGGCACCGTGGTGGTGTGGATCGGCCTGCCGATCCTGGTGGGCGGCGTGCTCGTGGCCCGCGGCTTCGCGAGCGCCGAACGGACACTGCAGTCCGTCGTCCTCGGTCATCACCTGCCGACCCCGCTGCCGAAGCGGGCACCTGCCGGAGCCGGCTGGATGCGGCGGACGGTCACCCCGCTCACCGACCCCCAGCGCTGGCTGGACTCGCTGTGGGTGCTGGTGAACTTCCTCCTCTCGCTGATCACCTTCCCCCTCGCGCTCGCCTGGGTCCTCGGCGCGATCGGGACCGTCGGCGGACCGCTCGCGACCCTGATCCTCGAGAACGTGCTGCCCGCCGAGGACCGCAGCGCCTTCGCGGACCTGCTCGGCGTCACCGGGCCCCTGGCACTGACCATCGACATCACGCTCCAGGTCGTCGTAGGCCTACTCTTCCTGCTCACCGTCGGCCCCGTGACGAGGGGCCTGACCGCTCTGCACCGCAGCGTCGGCCGCGGCCTGCTCAGCTCCCGCTACGAGGAGCAGCAGCTCCTGGTGCGCGCCGAGGAGTCGCGGGCGGCGGGCCGCTCCGCCGAGTCGACCGCCCTGCGGCGGCTCGAGCGGGACCTGCACGACGGACCCCAGCAGCGGCTGGTCCGCGCCTCGATGGATCTGGCGCGCGTCGAGGCGCTCGCCGTCAAGGATCCGGAGCGAGCGCAGCAGGTTCTGCGCGAGACCCGCGAGCAGCTCAGCTCGACCCTGGACGAGCTGCGTCGGCTCTCCCGCGGCATCGCCCCGCCGATCCTCGTGGACCGGGGGCTGCCCGCCGCGCTGCAGGAGCTCGCCGCGATCTCCCCCCTCCCCACACGGGTCGAGGTGCCCGAGCTCGATCTGCCCGAGCACGTCGAGATCGGCCTCTACTACGTGGTGTCCGAGGCTCTGACCAATGCCGCCAAGCACTCCGGTGCCACCGAGGTCGTGGTGGAGGTGGCGCGGATCGGGGAGGATGTGCGCGTGAGGATCGAGGACGACGGACGCGGCGGGGCCGAGCCCCGCACCGGCGGCGGGCTCGCCGGGCTCGCGGGGCGGGTCGCCTCGCTCGAAGGGCGCCTCGACGTCCGGTCCCCCGCCGGGCACGGCACCCGGATCGAGGCGGTGATCCCGTGCGGGTCCTGATCGCCGACGACTCCGCGCTGCTGCGCGAGGGGCTGCGCCTCCTGCTCGAGGAGGCCGACCACGAGGTGGTGGGCACCGCCGCGACCGGCACCGAACTGGTCGTGAAGGCGCTGGACCTGCGGCCGGACCTGGTCATCTCCGACATCCGGATGCCGCCGTCGCACAGCGACGAGGGGCTGCGGGCCGCGCAGGAGATCCGTGCCAGCTGGCCCGAGGCGCCGATCGTGCTGCTCAGCCAGTACGTCGTGGTCGGCTACGCGACGGAGCTGATCGAGTCCGGGGAGCGGGCGACCGGCTACCTGCTCAAGGATCGCGTGTTCGACCTGCGCGGCTTCCTCGAGTCGATCGAGCGGGTCGCCGCGGGCGGTGTCGCGATCGATCCCGACGTGGTGGCCCAGGTGCTCGCCTCGCGGCGGCGCACCCCGCTCGACGATCTCACCCCGCGCGAGCGGGAGGTGCTCGAGCTGATGGGCGAGGGGCTCACGAACGCCGGGATCTCGCAGCGGCTGTTCCTCAGCACCGGGGCGGTCGAGAAGCACACCCAGCGACTCTTCGCGAAGCTCGGGCTGCGCGAGGACTCCGGGGTGCACCGCCGCGTGACCGCGGTGCTGACGCTCCTGGGGCGGTGAGGACCGGGCCCGACGCCGGGTTCAGCGCAGCTTGCGCGCCAGCGTGGTGATGACGTGCCAGTGTTTGCGGTCCTCGAGGAAGCGGCCGTCCTCGTCGCGGATCGAGCGGTCGATCACCTGGAAGTCGCGGAACATCTCGTCGACCTGCTCGAGCGGGAGGGTCGCGATGTCCGGGCGGTCCGCCCAGGTGTCATTGACGCCGAAGACGTCCACCGCCATCACCCCGCCGCGGGGCAGGGCGTCCACGAGGCGCTGCCAGGTGACCGCGAGCGCCTCGGGCCCCAGCAGGGACAGCGTGTACGTCGAGTAGACGATCTGCGCGGCCGGGAACTCCTCGACTTCGGCGATGTCCCCGTGGTGGAAGCGCACCGATCCGGGCATCCGCTCGTTCTCGACGAGCCGGGCGGCGAGGGTGTCATCGGTGTCGTAGGCGTGCACGGTCCAGCCGTGCCGCGCGAACTGCAGGGAGTCGGGGGGGGGG
>NZ_JBVDDO010000011.1:58291-98672 GCF_055454375.1 Brachybacterium sp. B718/18
CCGAGGTCCAGCACCACCCCGGGGTGACGCTGGCCGCCCGCGGCCGCGATCGCCCTCGAGACCAGGCGGCGCGCAGGACGACCCGCCGCGTGGGCGTTCAGCGCCGCCCAGTCCACCTTCTGCGCCGTATCCATGCCTGTCAGGCTGTCCCACCGTGATTCCTTATTCAACTTCTCGTGACCCAGGACGCCCCGTTTTCGTCACGGGCGAACACATCCCGTCGCGAACCCCCGTCGCACGGCTTCCCGTCCTCGGGTCGGACGCGGCCGCCTACTATGACTGCCATGCCTGACGCTCCTGCGCGGATCGCCGCGATCTCCCTGCACACCTCGCCGCTCGAGGAGCCCGGTGGTGCGGACGCCGGCGGCATGAACGTGGTGGTCCTCGAGCAGTCCCTCGCCCTCGCGCGGCGAGGTCACGAGGTCGACCTGTTCACCCGCCGTCGCGATCCCGACGCCCCGGCCGTCGTCGAGGTGGCCGCGGGGGTGCGACTGCACCATCTCGACGCCGGCCCCGCCGCCCCGCTCGCGAAGAGCGCGATGGAGCAGGCGATCCCCCCGTTCCGCGAGGCGCTGCAGGCGGCGCTCCGCGCCGGCGGCCACGACCTCGTCCACTCCCACCACTGGTTCAGCGGGGTGGCCGCCCTGCCGGTGGCGCAGGAGCTGGGTCTCCCGCACCTGCAGTCCTTCCACTCGGTCGCCGCACCCGACGGCTCCACGACCCTCGACGCCGGGGAACCGGCGGAGTCCGCGGGCCGCATCCCCGGGGAGCGTCTGACCGCCGCCGCCTCGGACCTCGTGGTCGCGGTCTCCGAGGCGGAGGCGCGCACGGTCGCCGAGCGCTACGGCGTGCCCGGGGCGCGGCTCAGCGTGGTCCGCCCGGGCGTGGACGTCGAGCGCTTTCGCCCCTGCCCCGATCTGTCCTCCCGGCGCGAGCGACCGACGCTGCTGTTCACGGCGCGGCTCCAGCCCCTCAAGGCCCCCGATCTGGCGCTCGAGGTGCTCGCCCGCCTCGACCCGGCCCTCGACGCCCGGTTGCTGCTGGCCGGTGGGGTCTCGGAGGACTTCCGCGACTACCGCGACGAGCTCGAGCGCCTCGCCGCGGACCTCAGGATCGCCGATCGCGTCGAGTTCGTCGGCTCGCTGGACCGCGACCGGCTCGCCGAGTCGATGCGCTGCGCGGGCGCCCTGCTGCTGACCAGCTGGTCCGAGACCTTCGGCCTCGTCGCGCTCGAGGCGCAGGCCTCGGGCACCCCGGTGCTCGCCTGGTCCTGCGCCGGTGGCGTCAAGGAGGCGGTGGGGCCGGGCGGTGTGGTCCTCGAGTCCCGCGACCCCGACGTCTGGGCGGAGGCCGTGGAGACCCTGCTCGGCGACTCCGAGGGGTACGAGCGCGCCGTCGCCGCCTCCCGCGAGTTCGCGGCGACCCGCACCTGGGATGCCGCGGCCGCCCAGCTCTCCGCCCTGTACCAGGGTCTCGTGCGCCCGGAGGGAACGGCATGAGCACCGATCCCTGGGCGCTGCTGGACGCTGCGCGCACAGTGCTGGTCGTCCACGCCCACCCCGATGACGAGACCCTGTCCACCGGGGCGCTGCTCGCCGACCTCGCCGCCCGCGGCACGCGCGTGGTGCTGCTGACCGCGACCCGCGGCGAGGAGGGCGAGATGGTGCCCGGCGCCGTCGACCCCGCCGATCCGCGTCCCCTCGCCGAGATCCGCGACGACGAGATCGCCGCGGCGACCTCCGCCCTCGGTATCCCCGAGCGGCACCAGCTCGGCACCGCCCCGGCCCTCGCCGCGGGCGCCGCCCCGCGGATCTACCGCGATTCGGGGATGCGATGGATCCGGGAGGGCCTCGCGGGCCCGGCCGTGAGCTCCGGGGAGGACGCCTTCACCCGACGCCCCGAGGAGGACGCCGTCGCGGACCTCCTCGCCCTCCTCGACCACGTACGACCCGAGGTCGTGATCGGCTACGACGACGACGGCACCTACGGGCACCCCGATCACGTGCACGCCCACCGGGTGACCGCGGCCGCCTGCGCGCGAGCGGGGCTGCCGATGGTCGAGATCGCGAGCGGCGAGGAGCCGTCCGCGGCCGACGAGGGAGCCGCCGGCTTCTCCTGGAGGGAGCACCCCGGGGTCGCCGCGTCGGTGCGCCGTGCGGCGGAGGCCTATCGCACGCAGTTCACCGTCCTCGGGGAGGACCCGTCGGGCGACGGCACGCTGCGGATCCGGCACGTCGGCGGCCAGGACGACGCGGTGCGGATGCTCACCGGCTTGCGCGTGCGCTGCTGACCGCGGCGGCCGCGGCGACCAGGTCCACCGAGCCCACCGCGCCCACCGCGCCGCTCAGAGGGTGACGTCGAGGAGCGTCGGCAGGTGATCCGAGGCGCCGGCGAGGCGCTCGGCGGGGACCCGGGTCGTGGCCGTCACGGCGCGCGCCGCGCGCACCCGCACGTCCGGTGTGGTGAGCACCGCGTCGATCCGACGCTGCGGACGGGCCGCCGGGAAGGTCCACTCGCTCTGCGCGGCGGGGTCGTGCAGCAGCGGCTCCAGCAGCGTGCGCGCCGCGCCGTCGGCCGTCTCGTTGAGATCGCCGCCGATGATCACCGGAGCGCCCGCCCCGCGCACCAGCGCCGCGACGTGCTCGGCGTGGGCGAGGCGGTTGTCCTGCTGCAGCGCGAAGTGGATCGAGGAGACCACGACCGCTCCGCCGCCCGGCACGGACAGCCGTACCGCCGCGACACCGCGCGGGTAGGTCGAGTTCAGGTCCGAGAGGGTCTGCGCGACGGGATGGGCGCCCCGCCGGATCACCTGGGCGGCGACGGCGTCGGTGGCGAGGATCGCGAGACCCCGACCCCCAGCGCCGCCCAGCAGGATCCGCCGGTCCAGTCGGCGGGCGAGCCACTGCAGGCGCAGGGTCGGCAGCACGAAGCGCGGGGCCTCCTGCACGAGCAGCACGTCGGGCGCGAGATCCTCGACGGCCTCGACCAGGGCCACGAGGTCCCCGCGCAGCTCCCAGAGGTTCCAGGCCATGATCCGCAGGTCCCAGCCGTGGCCGGTCATCGCGCCCGCCCCTCGCCGCTTGCCGGCGCTGACTCGGGGGCGACCATCGGGGCGATCACCCGCTCGACGAGGCCCTCGAGCTCGTCGACCTCGTACCCGGGCCAGCCGAAGAGCACCCGGCGCCACTCGGGCGGGACCGCCTTGTCGCCGAGCGCCGCCCCCACAAGGGAGCCGGTGATGCAGGCGACCGTGTCGGTGTCGTAGCCGGCGCGGGCCGCCGCATCGAGCGCGCGCACGAGCATCTCGCGCTGGGCGAACTTCCCCTCGGGGATGGGTCCGGCGAGGGTGATGGCCGACCAGGCCGCCTGGAAGGCGCCGACCACCCAGCCGTTGCGGCGGAAGTGCGCCGGATTAGCCAGCTCGGCCTCCTCGATCCGCTCCGCCCAGAGGACGCGGCGCTCCTCGGGCAGCTGCGGGAGGGCGACGCGCACGTCCAGTTCGCCGGTGAGGATCGCGTGCCGCACGGCGAAGCCCCACAGCAGGCACGCCTCGAGAGTGTCCTCGTGCACATGTGTGAGACCGCACACGAGCTCGATCGCCTCGGCGAGGTCCTCGTCCGGGGAGAGCAGGTACGGCAGCACGCTCGCGTGCACCCGCATGAGCGAGCCGTTGCCGGCATTCGCGGGGAGGTCCTCGTGGGCTGCCTGCGCCGCCGCCCGGAAGTCGGCGGCGCGGGGCGCGTAATGGCCCGCGGCCCGGGCGTGGTCCGCGGCGCGGCGCACGACGGTCGAGGTCAGGGTGCCGATGTCGGGGGTGCCGAGCGACCAGGAGTACCACTCCCGGGCGATGTGGTCCTGGGCGGACTCGACCCGCAGGTCGTGGCCCTTCGAGGCGGCGCCGGCGGCCTCCAGGACCACGATCGCCATCGAGGTGTCGTCGGTCCACTCCCCCGGCTGCCAGCCGAGGATGCCGCCGCCGATCATGTCGATGTCCTCCGAGTCCAGCACCGGGGCCTGGAACTCGTAGGGCGCTCCGAGGGCGTCGCCGGTCGCCGCGGCGACCACCGTCCCGACGGCGCGCCGACGCTGTCGGGGGTCGAGCCCGCTGCTGTCGGTCCTGGCTGCATCGGTTCTCACGAGCCACATCGTTCCACACCTCTCCCGTGCTTCCTGGGGCGATGCCCGATCCCGGTACCCTGGAGGCGATATCGAAGGAGCTCCATGACCGAGACCCCCGACGCCCTCGGGAACCCCGCGTCGGCCCCCGCCGCCGACCCGCACTGCGACGACCCCCACGACCACACCGGTCACGACCATCCGCCCACCGGCGCGGACCTCGTCCGGGACCTCGTCCGGGGCCTGTCGATCCAGGCTCTGCTGATCCCGCTCCTCGGCGTCCTGCTGCTGCTCGCGATCCTGCCCTTCGCGCCCACCAGCCCGGTGACCCTGCTCATCGGGATCCTGCTGGGCGCCGCGCATCTCGCCTCGCTCGTCGCGACCAGCCTGTTCGTCGCCCGCACCCGCCGCCAGCTGGCCGTGAACCCCGGTCTGCTGGCGGTGCGCAGCGCCGTCGAGGAGCTGCTGCGCGTCGCCGCGGTCCTCCTCGCCCTCGTGCTGTGGCCCGGGGACGTCCGCGCCGAGCTCGGCATCTGGATCGGGGCCGGCGCGGCGCTGGTGTGGCTCGCCCTCGCCACCGTGCAGACGGTCACCACACGGCGCCGCATCGCACGACCCTCGGAGTGGTCCACGGAGGCGGTCGGGACCCTGCTCGCGCAGAGCGTCGGCGCCCGCTCGACCGTGATCATGCGCCTGCTGGACGTGCTCGGCGTGGTGCTCTTCCAGGTCGGTGCGACCGTACTGGTGATCCTCTCGCCGGTGCTCGTGATCGGCACCGCCGTGCTGTCGGTCGGCTCGGGCCTGTCGACCCTCGTGCTGCAGCGCCGCCCGCCCGCCGAGCGCGCCCGCACCCCGTGGGCCTACGTCCCCCTCGCGATCGGCGTGCTCACCCTCGCCCTCGCCGCCCTGGGCCTCGCCCCGATGTGACCACTCCGCGGCGGGCCCGGCCGGGTCCGCCGCACCGCTTCCCGCCCCGAACCTCCAGGAGCCGATGATGACCTCTGCGACGCCGCCCGTGAACTCCACTGACTCCGCCGACCCCGCAGTCCCTGCTCCCTCCGGCCTCGACCTGTCCTCGGTCGACACCGGGATCCGGGTGCAGGACGACCTGTTCGGCCATGTCAACGGCGGCTGGCTGGCGCGCCACGAGATCCCGGCCGACCGCTCGACCGACGGCGCCTTCCATGCGCTGCGGGACCTCTCCGAGGAGCGGGTGCGGGAGATCGTGGAGGAGGCGGCCGACGCGCTCGACCCCGCAGCCCCCGTCACCACCGACGCCCAGCGGATCGGCGCGATCTATCGACTCTTCATGGACACCGAGGCGATCGAGGCGGCAGGTCTCGGCGGGCTGACCGCCCTGCTCGACACCATCGGCGAGGCGGCGGACCTCCCCGCGATCGTGCGCACCATGGCCGCCCCCGATGCCGGGACCAGCGCGCTGCTCGCCTACGTGTGGACCGACGACCACGATCCCAGTCGCTACCAGGTGCGCCTGCACCAGGGCGGTCTGGGTCTCCCGGATGAGTCGTACTACCGCGAGGAGCACTACGCGGAGATCCGCGAGGCCTATCGCGGGCACCTGGCGAACCTCGCCCGGCTCGCGGAGCTGCCGGGACGCCCCGGCCTCGTGGACGGCGATGCCGAGGCGCTCGCGGACGCCGTCTGGGGGCTCGAGACCCGGCTCGCCGCCTGCCACGTCGACGTGGTCCGCCTGCGCGACCGGGAGAAGTCCGCGAACCCGATGGACGCCGCCGCCCGGACCGAGCTCGCCCCCGCCTTCCCCTGGGACGCCTATCTCGAGGGGACCGGAGCGCCGGCGAGCGCCGTCGAGGTCGTGAACGTCGGCCAGCCCGAGTACGTCGCCGCCGCGGCCGAGCTGCTGGCCGGGGAGGATCTCGCGGTGCTGCGCAGCTGGCTCGCGCTGCACGCCGTCTCCTCCTACGCGCCCTACCTGCCCGCTGCGCTGGTCGACGAGGACTTCGCCTTCTCCGGAACGGTGCTCTCGGGCGCGCAGGAGCTGCGGGAGCGGTGGAAGCGGGGCGTGGGCCTCGTCGAGGGCGCGGTGGGCTTCGCCGTGGGCCGCGAGTACGTCGAGCGGCACTTCCCGCCCGCGCACAAGGAGCGCATGGAGCAGCTCGTCGAGGCGCTCCTGGAGGCGTACCGCCGCTCGATCTCCACCCTGGACTGGATGACCCCGGCGACCCGCGAGCGGGCCCTCGAGAAGCTCTCCGCCTTCACCACCAAGATCGGCTACCCGGAGGTGTGGCGGGACTACGCCGGTCTCGAGATCGTCCCCGGGGACCTGGTCAGTACCGTCCGGGCGGTGCGTCGCGCCGACGCCGAGTACGACTTCGCGAAGCTCTCCGGTCCCGTCGACCCCACCGAGTGGCACATGACCCCGCAGACGGTCAACGCCTACTACAACCCGGGCGCGAACGAGATCGTCTTCCCCGCCGCGATCCTGCAGCCGCCCTTCTTCGACGCCGAGGCCGACGACGCGGTGAACTTCGGGGGGATCGGGGCCGTGATCGGCCATGAGGTGGGCCACGGCTTCGACGACCAGGGCTCGAAGTACGACGGCACCGGAGCGCTGGTCTCCTGGTGGACCGAGGAGGACCGCGAAGCCTTCGAGGCCCGCGCCGCCCGCCTCATCGCCCAGTACGACGGCCTCTCCCCGCGCGATCTGGACGACTCCCGCACCGTCAACGGCGGGCTGACCATCGGGGAGAACATCGGCGACCTCGGCGGCCTCACCATCGCCGTGTCCGCCTATCTCGCGACCCGCCCGGAGGAGGAGGCAGCGGCAGCGGCGGCCACGCTGGACGGGTTCACGGGTCTGCAGCGGCTGTTCCTGTCCTGGGCGACGGTGTGGCGCGGCAAGAGCCGGGAGCAGGAGGCGATCCGCCGCCTCGCGATCGACCCGCACGCCCCCATGGAGTTCCGCTGCAACACCGTCGCCTCGCACCTGGACGCCTTCCACGAGGCCTTCGGCACCGTGGAGGGAGACGGGATGTACCTCGCGCCCGAGGACCGGGTGCGGATCTGGTGAGGCCGGAGCCGCCCTTCTACGTCGGCACCACCCGCCCCTCCTCGGTGGGCTGGACCCGCATCGCCCTGACCCTGGTCGCCGGGGTCGTGGCGGTCGTGCTCGTCGCCGGCCAGCTGCCGATGCCGGTGGCCGTCGCCGCCGGCGCCGTCTTCGCGCTGCTGGCCCTGTGGACCTGGATGGGCCAGTGGACCCGCTTCATCGTCGACGGCCACGGCGTGACCGTAAGCCTCGGCGGGTTCCTGCCGCGCGCCCCATGGCCGCTGGCCGACTTCCGCACCGTGCAGCTGCGGGAGGTCCCGTCCTCGAGCGTCGGGGTCACCGTCGGCGGCTTCGGCTGGCGACGCGGCCGCGCGATGGCCGCGACCCCCGAGCAGGTGCGCCCCGTCGGCCGACTGAAGGTGTACACCCTCGGGGAGGTGCAGGCGAGGTACCGGCTGCTGGTGACCCGCTCGGGCACCCAGGTGGAGATCATCGCTCGCGAGGGCGATCACTACCTCCTCTCCCCCGTCGACGTCGAGGCCACCGCCGCGGCGATCGAGCAGGCCATCCGCGCACGGCGCTGAGCGGGCGGGCTCCCCGCGCCACCCCACGCGACGGAAACACCGCGGCTGGCGTGACCTCACGGCCTGTGAGGCGTTGAGCTCACGCCAGGGACGGAGTTCCAGCAGGAAGGGCCCGTGCGGAGGGGGGAACTGGCCGGGCCCGCGGAGGGTGAGCAGGCGGGGCCCGCGCGGAGGGTGAGCAGGCTAGGCCCGCGGCGCGGTAGACTGCCGGTCGGTCATCCACTGACAGGGGAGCACCACCGGGGTGCTGAGAGTGCGCGCAGCCGCAGACCCTCGAACCTGATCCGGGTCACACCGGCGGAGGGAGTCGGGATTTCCGTGCGGGACCCCGCGTCCCGCACGCCCCTTCCGGGATCGGAAGGAGACGTGATGAACCGTTATCGCACCATCGACCTGCTGGTCACCGTCCTGATCGGCGCGGCCTTCGGGGTCGCGTTCATCGGCTACGGACTGCTGTACTCGTTGATCGACCCCCTCACCTCGGCGTTCGCGCCGGCACAGGGCCTTCTCGCAGGGATCTGGCTGCTGCCCGCCGTGCTCGCGGGCCTCATCGTGCGCAAGCCCGGCGCGGCGCTGCTCGCCGAGATGGTCGCCGCAGTGCTCTCGATGCTGCTCGGCTCCCAGTGGGGCTGGGGCACGGCCATCTCGGGCCTCGTGCAGGGAGGCGGCGTGGAGCTGGCCTTCCTCCTCGTCGGGTACCTCCGCTTCACGCTCCCCGTGGCGATGCTCGGCGGCGTTCTCGGCGCGGCTCTCGAATGGGGCTGGGAGAAGCTCGCCTACTACCAGGAGATGAGCTGGCCCTTCTCGCTGATCATGCTCGGCTTCTTCCTGATCTCCGGCGCGCTGCTGGCGGGCGCGCTGGGCTGGGCGGCGACCCGCGCCCTGGTCGCGACGGGCGCGGTGGACTCCCTCGCCGCCGGTCGGGACCATGCCCGTCGGACCCCGGCGCCGAGCACCCCATGACGTCGCCGCGGTCCGCCGTCGCGGCCGGAAGGGGGCAGGACGCCGAGCGCTCTGCCCCCAGCCCCGGCGGGACGCCGGCCGCACCGGCCGCGGAGCCGCTCGAGATCCGTGAGCTGCGCTGGCGGCCCTGGACCCGGCCCGCGCCTGTGCTCGACGGCCTGACCCTGTCCGTCCCCGCCGGGCAGCGGGTGCTCCTGGCCGGGGCGAGCGGCAGCGGGAAGTCCACCGTGCTGCGCGCCCTCGCCGGCCTGCTGGACCCGGAGGACGGCGAGCTGAGCGGCACCGTCCCCGACCCGCCCGCCCGTGCGGGGCAGCGGGGTCTGCTGCTCCAGAACCCCGCGCAGGCGATGGTCGGCGCGACCGTCGCGCGGGATGCCGCCTTCGGCCCGGAGAACGGCGCGCTCGCCCGACCCGAGATCCACGAGCGGGTCGCCCGCGCTCTCGCGGCGGCCCGGGTCGACGTCGAGGAGGAGCGCCCGCCCCTGGACTCCTCGGGCGGGCAGCAGCAGCGGATCGCGCTCGCCGGGGCGCTCGCCCTCGATCCGGCGGTGCTCCTGCTCGACGAGCCGACCAGCATGCTCGACCCGGACACGGCCACCGCGGTGCGCGAGCAGATCGTCCGTGCCGCCGCGGGTCGCACCCTCGTGGTCGCCGATCACGACCTGGCCGCCTGGCAGGACCGGGTGGATCGTCTCGTGGTCCTCGGGGAGCAGGGTCGGATCCTCGCCGACGGCCCGCCCGCGGAGGTCCTCGCCGCCGAGTCCGCGGCGCTGCGAGCGGCCGGGGTGCTCGCCGACGCACGGCCCGCCCCGGCGGCACCGTCCGCCTCGGTGCCCGTCGCCCCGGAGCCGCACGGCGCGGAGCCGACCGGCGCGGAGCCGACCGGCGCCGAGGGGACCGCGCCGCAGGCGACCGGCACGGAGGTCATCGCCTCCTTGCGCGGGGTGCGGGTCCCGCAGCGGGGCCTGCACCGCCCGGTCGACCTGAGTGCCCGCGCGGGCGAGCTGACCGTGCTGACCGGTCCGAGCGGCGCCGGGAAGTCGACCCTGCTCGACGTGCTCCTCGACCCGGCCCCGGAGGTCTCCGGCACCGTCCAGCGCCCCGGTCCCGGAGGGATCGCGACCGTCCCCCAGGACCCGTCGCTGGGCTTCGTCGCGACCACCGTGCGCGCGGAGCTGACGGCCTCCCCGCACGCGGATCCGGGGCGCGCCGTGGAGCTGCTCGAGCGCGCGGATCTCTGCCCCCTCGCCGAGGTGCATCCGCATCGCCTCTCCGGGGGCGAGCAGCGCCGCACCGCGATCGCCGCGGCCATCGCACAGCGGCCCCGCCTGCTCGTCCTCGACGAGCCGACCGTCGGCCTCGACGCCGGCCGTTCCCGCGCCGTCCTCTCCCTGCTGCGCGATGCCGCCGACGAGGGCTGCGCCGTGCTGGTCGCGACCCACGACCCGGACGTGATCGCCGCGGCCGACGCCCGCACGCACCTCCCCGCCCCCTCCGCACCGGACCCCGGCGACGCCCCGGATGCGTCGCGCTCCGCGGCGCCGGGGCCGCGCCGCCTCCCCGCCGAGGCGCTGAACCCCCTGACCCTGTGCCTGATCGGGATCCTCGCCGCTATCGGCTCCTTCGCAGTGAGCACCTGGCAGGGCGGTCTGCTCGCCCTGATGCCGCTCGTGCTGCTGGCCCCGTTCGCGGTGCGCGGCCTCCGCGGGGGTCTGCTGCGCCTGGTCCCCGTGCTGCTGGCCGCCGCCGGGCTCGCCTGGACCACCGCACTGCTGGGCGAGGCCCCCGCGCTGTCGGCGGAGGGCTGGCGGCGCGGGCTCGCCGAGGCGCTGCGGCTGACCGTCTTCGTCGCCCCGGGCGTGCTCGCCCTGGGCAGCGTGGATCCGAGCGCCCTCGGGGATGCGCTCGGCGGGCGGCTGCGCTGGCCCGGGCGCCCGGTCGCCGCGGCGACGGCCGCGCTGATCCGGGTGGGTCATCTGCAGCGGCAGTGGCGGCTGATCCTCCGCTCCCGGATCCTGCGGGGCCTCGGCACCGCCCGCTCGCCGCGACTGCTCGCCGGGGCGACGCTGTCGCTGCTGGTCGACACCCTGCGCGGCGCCGAGCAGCAGGCGCTCGCGATGGATGCCCGCGGCTTCGCGACGGCCCGGCACCGCACCTGGTCGGTGCCGAGCTCGTTGGGCCGCGCCGACCTGCTGGGCCTGCTCCTCGCCGTGTGGCTGCTCGTCTGGCCGGCCGCGGCGGAGCTGCTGGTGCGCTGAGCGGACGCGCAGGACAGACCGCAGGGCCGTAGCCTGGGGCGATGGACGAGGACACCGTGAACCCCACCCCCGCCCCCGAGGACGAGGCCGTGCTCGAGCTGGCCCGCACGATGCTGGACGCCGCCCGCCAGGGCGACGCGGCGACACTGCTGTCCCTCGTGGACCAGGGCGCTCCGGTCAACCTCCGCGACGGCGCCGGGAACTCGGCGCTGATGCTGGCCGCCTACCACGGGCACTCAGAGCTCGTCGCCGAGCTGGCGGCGCGCGGGGCGGATGTCGACCTGCTGAACGACCGCGGCCAGTCCCCGCTCGCCGGCGCCGCGTTCAAGGGCGATGCGGCCGTGGCGCGGGCGCTGCTCGCGGCAGGCGCGGATCCGAGCCTCGGCACCCCCGATGCGCGCGAGACCGCCCGCTACTTCGAGCGCGCCGAGATCGCCGCGCTGCTCGATGAGGCGGGCGGCCCGGACGCCGCCTGACGCGCTGCCCCCCGGTCAGTCCTGCGGGTGGCGGTACACCATCGGCACGTGCTCGATCCCGGCCTCGAGGAACACCCCGCCGACGGTCTCGTAGCCCATCCCGAGGTACCACTGCTCGAGATAGGCCTGCGCGTCGATGTGGACCTCGGCCTGCGGGGCGAGCTCGTGGGTGACGTCGAGGGCGGCCCGCATGATCCGGCCGCCGAAGCCGTCGCGGCGGTTCGCGGCGCGCACCGCGAGGCGGCCGATGCGCAGCGTCCCGTCGGCCTCGCGCAGGATCCGGATGTGGGCGGCGGGCTCCCTCTCGAGCCCGGCCGCCTCCGCGTCCGGCCCCGGCACCTCGATCCAGAGCAGGATCGTGCCGGGCTCGAGGTCGCGGCCGTCGAGGTCGGGATCGGTGGCGCCCTGCTCGATCGAGAAGATGTCCTGGCGGAGCTTCGCGAGGAGGTAGAGCGTGCGGGGGTCGATCTCGTGGACGGGGGCGCGGCGCAGCACCGCACCGGTCGCGGGATCGGCGGCGGAGGCCGCGGGATGGATCACGGGGTCGGACATGCCGCTCACTGTACTGAGCGGTCACCGCCCGCAGCGGTCTCGACCCGGGTGATCATCTCCTCCATCGCCCGCCGCCAGGTCGCGACCATCGCGGGCCCGCCGTGCCCTTCCTCCTCGACGACCTCGAGACGGGAGGCGGGCCAGGCGCGGTGCAGCTCCCAGGCGGTGCGCAGCGGTCCCGAGACGTCGCGGCGCCCGTGGATCAGCACGGCCGGGAGGTGCGCGATGCGGGGCATCCCGCCGAGCAGCCCGGATCCGGGCTCGGCTCCCCAGGGCACGGCGTGATCGGCGACGAAGCCGTCGTGGGCCCAGTAGTGGGCGACCAGGCGCGCGAAGCCCCTCGCCTGCTCGGTCACGGGCTGGTCGGCGGGGACGGAGTGGGAGCGCACGGTGGCGCCGGTGCCGATGCGGATGTGCTCGTCCTCCCAGGCGGTCCAGGCCCGCACCGCCTCGTCGACGAGGGCGGGATCCGCGGCGGTGAGCATCTGCCGGTACGCCTCGATCAGCCGCATCGGCCCGCCGCGCCGATAGGCGGTGCGGCGCTCGGCGAGGTCGGCCAGCTCGTCCCAGACCTCGGGATGGATCGCCCCGACGTGCTCGGTGATCCAGTCGACCTCGGCGCGGGAGGTGCTGGTCACCGCCATCAGCACGATGCCGAGCACCCGATCGGGATGGCTCTGAGCGTAGGCGAGCGCGAGGGTCGACCCCCAGGAGACGCCCTGGAGGATCCACGCCTCGATCCCGAGGTGCTCGCGCAGCGCCTCGAGATCGGCGATCAGGTGACCGGTGGTCTGGGCGCCGAGGTCCGCGGGCCCGGGGGCTCCGGCGGGCGGAGTGCTCTCGCCCGCGCCGCGCTGCGAGAGCCCGACGAGACGGGTGCGCTCGGCGGGGACGTTGCGCCGGTAGCCGGGCGTGAGCCGCCCGCCCGGGCCACCGTGGAGGTACAGGGCAGGGACGCCGTCCGCGGCGCCCGACGTCTCGTACGCGATCTCGTGGCCGTCGCCGACGGCGAGCCGGCCGGTGCCGAGCAGCGGGGCAGGGTCAGGCTGGGGGATCACGGCGCAGCGAGCGCCCAGGGCGCGGCGGGATGCTGCCGGGTCCACGAGGCGCGACGGCTGCGCACCCCCTGGCAGCGGGGGCACCAGTACACGGTGCGGCCCGCCATCGCGGCGCTCCGGATGACGGTGGAACATACCCGGCAGGGCAAGGTCTGCCGGTGGTAGACGTAGAAGGACTGCTCGCGCGGGATGACGTCCGGGTCCTCGTCCCCGTTCTGCCGGGTGCGCCGACGGGGCTCGAGGATCTGCGCCTCGATCTCGCGGTGCTCCGGCTGCGTGGTGACGATGCGACCGGTCCGCGCGCCGTAGGCGATCAGCGGCACCAGGTCCTCCCAGAGCCCCTCGACGAGGCCGCGGCCGAGTTCCCGGCCGGGTACCCAGGGGTCGAGCCGGGCGCGCCACAGCAGCTCGGCGCGGTAGATGTTGCCGATCCCGGCCACCACCGACTGGTCCATCAGTTGGGTGCCGATCGCGGTGCGGGAGCGCAGCACCCGGTCCACGAAGCGGCCCGGGTCCGCGTCCGTCCGGAGCGGGTCCGGCCCGAGCCGCTCGAGGAGCGCGGTGCGCTGCGCGGCGTCGTAGATCTCGCACGCGGTCGGCCCGGTGAGGTCGGCGAGCCCGTGCTCGCCCACGAGCCGCAGCCGCACCGTCTCGCGCGGCACGAGGTGGCGCCAGGCGCCGTCGGCCGCGTCGTCCGCCTCGTCACCCGCTCCGGCATCCGACCCGTCGGCGGCGAGCACCTCCTCCCGCTCGCCGACCCGCAGCCGCGGCGCGCCGATCGCATGCGCGGTCGTGAAGCCGGGGTCGCCGGCGAACGTCCAGGAGCCGTACAGCCCCAGGTGGATGTGCACGATCCGCACCACGGGGTCGCCGAGGGGCACGTCGGCCGTCGGCGCGAGATGGAGCAGCAGGTGCTTGCCGGCCGCCTCGGCCTCGAGCAGGGTCCAGCCCGAGAGCGCCGCCGCCTCCGGGAAGCGCCCCTGCGGGCTGGACGCCAGCACGCGGCGCCCGCCGAAGCCGCGGCGCAGCGCTGCGGCGAGCCGATGGACGGTGTGTCCCTCGGGCATCAGGCGCCGGACGCCTCGTACCCGCCGGTCCGCTCGTAGCGCGCCATCAGCTCGATGCGCCGCTGGTGGCGCTCCTCGCCGGAGAACGGCTCGGCGAGGAAGACGTCGATGAGGTGCTCGAGCTCCTCCTCGTCGTGCTGGCGGGCGCCCACCGAGATGACGTTGGCGTCGTTGTGCTGCCGGGCGAGACGCGCCGTGTCCTCGTTCCACACGAGGGCCGCGCGCACCCCGGTGACCTTGTTCGCGGCGATCTGCTCGCCGTTGCCCGAGCCGCCGATGACGATGCCGAGCGCCGACGGGTCCGCGACGACGGCCTCGCCGACGGCGGTGCAGAAGGGCGGGTAGTCGTCGAGGGCGTCGTACTCGTGGGCACCGTGGTCGGTGACTTCATGGCCCTTGTTCTGCAGGCTGGCGACGAGGCGGTTCTTGAGCTCGAAGCCGGCGTGGTCGGTGCCGATGTGCACGCGCATGGGGTGGGGGTTCCTTCGGGAGCGGGGTCGGAGAGGTCGCGGGGCGGAGCGGGAGCGGGCTGGAACGGCCGGTCGGGGCCGGCCGGCCCGCTCGGCTCAGGAGAGGTCGATGCCGCCGGTGCGCTGGCGCTTGAGCTCGTAGAAGCCCGACAGCTCGGACATGGTCGCGAGCGCGTCCAGCAGGCGGCCGGCGTCCTCGCCCTTCGGGGCCGGGGAGAGGACCGGGCCGAAGTAGGCGGTGCCCTCGCCGAAGGAGATCACCGGCGTGCCCACGTCGTTGCCGACGCGGGAGATCGCGTCCTGGTGGGAGGCGCGCAGCGCCTGATCGGTCTCGTCGCCGGGGACGTCCTCGTAGACGTCGATCAGCGAGGCGGGGAGCTCGGCGGCCGCGAGAGCCTCGACGGCGACGGCGCGACGATCCTTGTTCCCGCCCACGTGATAGCGCTCGCCCCAGGCGGTGTACCAGCGGGAGAAGGCCTCGGCGCCCTCGGTGCGACGGATCTCGATCGCGAGGCGCGCGGCGCCGATGGTCTGGTTGGTGGAGGCGCGGTAGTCGGGATCGAGGTCGTTGCCCTCGTTGAGCACGTAGAGGGACATGACGGAGAACACCGGCTCCACCTCGCGGACCTGGGCAGCGTGGTGCAGCCAGCGGCTGGTCATCCAGGCGAAGGGGCAGGCGGGATCGACGAACAGCTCGACACGGCGGGCGGTCATTTCGGCTCCTCGGGTTCGGGGGTGATGCGCTCCATTCTGTCATCGCGCAAATCCCGTTGCGCCGGTCCGTCCGCCGGGGTTGGATTCTCTGGTGTCCTCCGCTTCCCCCGCCTCCGCGCCCTCCCGCTCCGACGCCCCCTCGGTGATGCGGTCGATCGTGCGCGGTCACCGCCGCCGGATCCCCGGCATCATGGCCGTCTCCTTCTTCGTCGAGGGCGTCGACATGCTGGTCCCCGTGCTGGTGGGCCTGATCATCGACGCCGGCATCGTCCGGGGGAACCTGGCGCTGGTGCTCGCCGGTGCCGCGGGCATCTTCGTCCTGAGGCTGCTGAGCACCTGGGCGTGGACCATCATGTTCGCGCTCTCGCAGAAGGCGCGCATGTTCGAGCGGCACCGTCTGCGGGTCGCCGTGACCGGTGCGGTCCTGGACCCCCGGTCCCGGCCGATCCAGCGACCCTCGGGCGAGGTGCTCTCGATCGCGACCTCCGACGCGGACAAGGCCTCGGACGTCATGGACATGCTGCCGTGGGCCTTCCCCGCGGGTGCCGTGGTGCTCGCCGCCGGGGCCTGGCTCGCGATCCTCGATCCCTGGCTCGGCGTCGCGACCCTCGTCGGGATCTTGGTGATGATCCTCGTGATCCGGGTGATCTCGCCGATCCTCTCCGCCCGCTACGACGCCCAGCAGTCCAAGGCCGCCGACGCCGCCGCGACGGCGACCGACCTGGTGCACGGCCTGCGCGTGCTGCAGGGCCTCGGCGTGCAGTCGAGGGCCCGCGCCCAGTACCGCCGGCGTTCCCGCATCGCGCTCGACGCGGCGCTCGTCAACGCTCGCTTCTCCGGCGTCGCGGGCGGCCTGACCACCCTGGTCACCGCCGCGATGATGGCGGCCGTGGTGATCATCGCCGCCCAGCGCACGATCGCGGGCGACATGACCATCGGCACCCTGATCGCCGTCGTCGGCGTGGCCCGCAACAACATGGGCATGCTGCAGGGCCTCTCCGGCCTGCCCGTGTGGTGGGCGTCGATGTCCACCTCGGGCCGCCGCGTGCGCGACCTGCTGGCGGACCTCGGCCGCACCATCGACGACCCCGAGCTGAGCATCGACCACCTCGCCCGCGCCCGCGACGATCGCGGCGAGGCCCGCCGCGGCGAGCGCCGCGCCGGGGTGGGCGGCCTGCACCTGCGAAACCTCCCCCTCGGCGCCATGCCGGCCGCGGACGGCCCGGCCGACGGGGCCATCGGGGCCGACGACGACAGAGCCGACGGCGCGCCGACCACGACGAGGCTCGATCTCACCGTCCCCGACGGCCGCATCGTGGCGCTCGCCTGCGCCGATCCGCGGGACGCCGACGCGGTGATCGCCGCCGTCGGCGGGAAGGGCGAGAGCACGGGCGTGCACCTCGGCGATCCGGCGAACCCCGAGCGGTCCTCCCTCGAGGTCACCACCCGCACCCGCTTCTCGACCCGCGCGGACCTGCTCGTCGAGCCGCACGTGGTGGACCTCTTCGACGGGACTCTGCGCGAGCAGCTGGCGACCCGTCTGCCCGAGGGCAGCGAGGAGGGCTGGGAGGAGCGGGCCCTGCACGCCGCGGGCGCCGAGGACCTGCTGCGGATCCTGCCCGAGTCCTACGACACCCGCATCCTCGACCGCGGCGCGAACCTCTCCGGCGGCCAGCGCCAGCGCATCGCCCTCGCCCGGGCGGTCGCGGCCGACGCCCCGGTGCTCGTGCTCCACGACCCCACCACCGCGGTGGACGCCGTGACCGAGCAGCACATCGCCGAGGCGCTCGTCGCGGCGCGCCGGGACGACGACCGGGCGACCCTGCTGGTCACCCGCTCACCGGCCCTCCTGCGCGCCGCCGACGAGGTGGTCTACGTGCGCGGCGGCCGCCTCGCCGCGCAGGGCGACCACCTCGACCTCATGGACCGCGACGACTACCGGGAGATGGTGCAGCGATGACCCGCTCGAGCACGCCCCCGTCGGCCCCCGCCCCGGTGGCCGATCTGACCCTGATCGACTGGGACGCCTCCCCCGAGGAGCTGCTCGCGGTCGACGCGACCGCGCGCCGCCAGCTCGATGAGCACGCCCAGATCCTGCCGATCGCGGACGTCCCCACCTCGGTGCGCCATGTCGGCGCGCGCCTGCGCCGCTTCGGCGGCATGACCGTGCTGACCCTGCTGGTGGTCATCGCGGGAGCCGCGGCCGCGGCCTGGATGCCGCGCCTGATCGGCGGGGCCGTCGACCTGGTGCAGTCCGGGGCGGGCTCCGCGGACCTGTGGCGCCAGGGCGGGCTGATCATGCTCGCCGGCGTGCTGCAGGCGATCCTCGCCGCGCTCGGCTGGGCGCTCGTGTCGAGCCTCGGCCAGCGGGTCCTCGCCGGGATGCGCGAGGACGTGATCGACCGCGCCCTCGACCTGCCCGCGCAGACCATGGAGATCACCGGTATCGGCGACGCCCTCTCGCGCGTCGCCGACGACGTGGACGTCACCGCCCGCGCCGTGAACAACGTGGTGCCCAACATCATCCAGATGGGCTTCTACGTGGTCGTGACCCTGATCGGCATGGCGACCCTCTCGCCGTGGCTGCTGATCCTGGTGGTCGTGGTGGTGCCGATGTACGTCGGCGCCGGGGTCTGGTACCTGCGCCGCACCGCGCCCATTTACCGCCGCGAGCGGGTCGCGATGGGCGCCCGCGCCCAGGGCCTGCTCTCCGCGATCCACGGCATCCCCACCGTGCACGCCTACGGCATCGAGCGGCGCGAGACCCGCCACGTCGCAGTGCTCTCCGAGACCGCCGTCGTGCTCGGCATGCGCGTCATGACCCTGGTGACCAAGCTGGTCAAGGTGATGGTGTGGCCCGAGAACATCGCGATCGCCCTGGTGCTCGTGCTCGGCTACGTGATGGTCAACGTCTCGGGTGCCCCCGTGGGCCTGGTGACGGCCGCCGCGCTGTACCTGATCTCCCTGCTGTGGCCGATGATGAACCTGATCTTCAGCCTCGACGACGTGCAGTCCGCCGCCGCGTCGCTCACCCGCATGGTCGGCGTGATCGAGGCGATCGACCCCGCCGCCTCCCCCGGTGAACAGATCCCCTCCGACGGCTCGATCCGGCTCGAGGGCGTCTCCCACGCCTACGGCACCGACGACGAAGGGAACGAGCGGACCGTCCTGCACCCGATCGACCTCACGATCGCCGACGGGGAGACCGTCTCGCTCGTGGGTGCCTCGGGCGCCGGCAAGTCGACCCTCGCGGCGATCATCGCCGGCACGCTCGAGCCGCGCCACGGCCGCGTGCTGCACGGCGGGGCCGACCTCGCCCGCGCCGATCTCGAGGCGATCCGCCGCCACTCCAGCATCGTCAGCCAGGACGTGCACGTCTTCCGCGGCACCCTCGCGGAGGACCTGCGGCTCGCGAGCCCCGACGCGACCGACGAGCAGCTGCTCGCCGCGCTGCGCCTCGTCGACGCGGAGACGTGGGCACTCGCCCTCCCGAAGGGCCTGGAGACCGAGGTGGGCGAAAAGGGCGAGCGGCTCACGGCTGAGCAGTCCCAGCAGCTGGCCCTCGCCCGGATCGTGCTCCAGGACCCCGCGGTGCTGGTGCTCGACGAGGCCACGGCCGACGAGGGCTCCTCGGGGGCGCGCACCCTCGAGCGCGCCGCCTTCGAGGTGGCGCGCGGGCGCACGACGATCATCGTCGCGCACCGGCTCTCGCAGGCGATGGTCGCCGACCGGATCCTGGTGATGGAGGGCGGTCGCGTGGTCGAGCAGGGCCCGCACCAGGAGCTGGTGGAACGCGGCGGCGTGTACGCGCGCCTGTGGGAGGCCTGGTCCGGCTGAACCGGTCCGGCTGAACCGGCCCGGCGCGAGGATCAGCGGCGGCGGATCAGCACGAGCACCCCGGCGAGCCCGGTCCCGAGGCCGAGCACGCCGAGCACCCCGGCCCCGGCCAGCAGGGCGATCCGTCCGGCGGTCCAGTCGCCGCCGAGCGGGCCCCGGCGCGATTCCGGGGAGGCGTCGCCGAGCTCGAGCACCTCGCCCTCGGCGGCATCCTCGGCGACCTCGCCCTCGACCTCGAGGGTGAGGATCAGGCGCACCGGCTCGGCCTCCGCGGCGGGGGCGCCCTCGGGGAGCTGCCGGCGCTGCAGCTGCACCGTGTAGGTCCCCGGGAGCCAGGCGGAGCGGATCGACTCCGTCTCCGAGCTGCGGTTGCCGAGGTCGACGGGCGCGGCCATGCCGCCGCCGCTGATGGTCGCGGCGCTGTGCACCGTCCACATCCCGCCGTCCACGGTGACCGGCCCGCGGACGGCGTCGAAGACGCGCAGCCCGATGTCGGGGCTGCCCTCGGACGGCAGAGCCGTGACCTCGGTGCGCCAGCGCAGCCGCTGGCCCTCCTGCACGTCGATGTCCAGCAGCGCGGACTCCCCCGGCAGCAGCTCGAGCACGGTCGATCCCGGCTCGAGGCGGGTCGCGGTCGCGAAAGATCGACCCGGGGCGATCGGCTCCGTGTTCTCGGGAGCGACGGGCGCCGCCCCGTCGTCCTCTATCGGCTCCTCGACCGCGGGGGCTCCGCCGCCGAGGCCCGCCGGCTGGATCGCGACCTGGATCTCGACGGGCAGGGGACGCTCGGCGTCCCGTGCACCGAGGCGCTGGACGCGCAGGTACAGGGTCTCACCGGCGCATCCGTCGGGCCCGACCTCGGCCGAGAGCCGAGCGGTGGTGATCGGGCCGTCGCCGGTGCCGGTCTCCCCCGCGGTACGGGTGCTGCCGTCGACGCAGTCCGCCCCCTGCGCGGTGACGAGGTCGACGTCGACGTCGAGCGGCTCCCGCTCCTCGGGCAGGCCGTCCGCGTACGGCGGCGCGGCGATCGTCGCCGCCGCATGCACCCGCTGCCCGTCGGCGACCGCGATCCGGTAGTACTTCGCGGTGCCCTCGGCGGAGTCGCCCGTCGCACCCTCCTCGAGAACGTCCCGGACGATGCCGGGGGTGATCTCCGGGGCCTGGGCGAGCGAGGCCCCGCCCGAGACCTCCGCGCCCTCGACCCGGTAGGCGTGCTCCGGCACCTCGTCCACCGCCGCGGGGTCGGCGAGCGCCGACGGCGAGCCCAGGACCGCGAGGAGCACGGCGAGCGCTCCGCCCAGGGCGAGGCGCCCGGTCCGCGGAGGTCGTCCCGCGGGATCGCGGAGGTCCGCGCGGGACGGCACGGACCGGATCGGGACCCGGATCGGAACCGGGATCGTGACGGGGAGCAGGTGCCCTAGCATGGCCCCATCATGTCCGATGTCATCGCAGGCCGCATCGAGCTGCTCGACCCCCTGGCCCGAGGCGCCTCGGGGTCGCTGTGGCGCGCGGTCGACCGTCGCTACGGCGCGATCTGCGCCGCGAAGGTGATGCGGCAGCGCGACGGCGCCGAGGTGCTGCGGTTCGTGCGCGAGCAGAGCGTCGGCACCGCGCAGGATCTGGGCCGGCACCCGCATCTGCTGCCCCCGTACACCTGGGTCGCCGAGGACGACACGATCGTGCTGGTGATGCCCCTCGTCCACGGCGGCACCCTGGCCTCGCTGACGGCGGAGCACGGCCCGCTCTCCCCCGCCCTGGTCGCGCACCTGCTGCGCCAGCTGCTCGACGCCCTCGCGGCGCTGCACGAGTCCGGTTGGGTGCATCGCGACGTGAAACCCGCGAACCTGCTCCTCGCCGCGACCGACGCGGCCGCCCCGCACCTGCTGCTGGCCGATTTCGGCATCGCCCTGCACACCTCCGACATCCGCCTCACGGAGACGGGCCTGGTCCAGGGAACGCCCGGCTTCCAGGCCCCCGAGGCGATCGCCGGGCAGACCACCTCCACCGCGCAGGACGTCTGGGCCGCCGCGGCCAGCGCGCTCGAGGCCCTCGCCCCGACCGCACCGCGGGAACGGCCGACGGCGGACCAGCTCCCCGCTCGCCTCGACGCCGCGCTCGCCGGCAGTCCCGATCCGGCGGCGGGCCCGCTCGGCGCGCTGCTGCACGCCATGCTGAGCGTCGATCCGGCCGACCGCCCGAGCGCCGCGGAGGCGCGGGAGACCATCCCGCAGTTCTCGGCGCCCCCGGAGCACTGGGCGCTCACCCGCTCCGGCGCCCGGGTCACGGTGCCGGACCGGGTCGAGGGGACCGACGGGCGCCGAGAGGTGCCGCTCGAGGGGCCTGCCTCGCTCGCGGGTCTCGCGCCGGGGCTGCACGAGCGGCTGACGGCGCGCTCGACCGCGAGCTCCGGCCCCGACTCCCCCACCGAGCTGTTCGTCCGCAGGCCCACTCCGCGGGATCCGATCGGCTCTCCCCCGGCACGCGGTGCGGTCTCCGCCGCGGCCTCACCCGCGCCCGCGATCGGCTCGCCGTCCTCCGGTGCAGGATCGCCGGTACCTGCACCTGCACCTGCGATCGGCTCTCCCGTGCCCGGCACCGGATGGTCGGTTCCGGCGCTCGGCCCGTCGGCCGCTCCCGCCGGTCCTCCGCCGTCGGCCGGGACCCCGCGGGGATCCCGCCGTGGCCTGGGCCTCGGTCTGCTGCTGCTCGCTACCGCGTTGCTCGCCGGCTCGGGCGGCCTCCTCTGGGCCGCCTTCTGAGCCAAGGGTTCAGGCGCCGGGGCGCACGAGGCCCGTCTCATAGGCGGTGACCACCAGCTGGGTGCGATCCCGCGCGCCGAGCTTGGCGAGGATCCGCGAGACGTGGCTCTTCACGGTCTGCTCGGCCATCACCAGCTCCGCGGCGATCTCCCGATTGGCGAGACCGCGCGCGACCCCGCGGAGCACCTCGAGCTCGCGCTCGGTGAGATCGGCGAGGCGCGGGGAGGTGCGCACGGCCGGCTCCGGGCGGGAGACGTAGTCCTCGATCAGGGCGCGGGTCACGCGCGGGGCGAGCAGGGACTCCCCCGCCGCCACCACCCGCACCGCGTGGACCAGCTCCTCCGGTGTGGAATCCTTGAGCAGGAAGCCGCTGGAGCCCGCGCGCAGGGCGGCGAACACGTACTCGTCGGCGTCGAAGGTGGTCAGCATGATGATCCGCGGAGGCGTGCCGGGCATGGCGAGCACCGCCCGGGTCGCGTCGAGCCCGCCGACGTGGGGCATGCGGATGTCCATGAGCACCACATCGGGCCGCGTGCGGCGCACCACCTCGGTGATCCCGGCGCCGTCCCCCGCGGTGCCCACCACGGTGATGCCCTCCTGCGCGTCCAGGAGCGCCTCGAAGCCGGCCCGGATCATCGACTGGTCGTCGACGATCAGCACGCGGAGCTCGGACGGGGAGGAGGGGGGCATGGCGACACGGTACCGCCGGTCCCCGGGAGGGACCTGCGATGGCTCTCGTCCCTGATCGACGGGCGCTGCGGCGCCTCGGCCACGACCTCGACCTGGTGATGACCGGGCTCGGCCTGACGCTGCTCGCCGCGATCATGCTGCTGCCCCTTGCCGCCGTCTCCGCCGTGCTCGCGGCGGTGTGGGTCGGCGTGGTGCTCCTCCCCGTCACCCTCGGGCTCGCGGCCATGATCGCCGGCTGGGATCGGGCCCGGCTGGTGCGCTGGGGGGTCCGGGTGGCCCCACCGGACTACCGGCGACGCGGCCGCGGGGTGCGCGGCCTGCTGCCGCTGCTCGGGGATCCGCGACGCTGGCTGGACCTCGCCTTCGAGGCGCTGATCGCCCTGCCGGTGCGGGCCGTGACCGCGGGCGCGGCGGTCGCCTGGGCGGGCGCGGCGCTGGGCGGGCTCAGCTTCTGGGCGTGGGGACGGGCCCTGCCCGCCGCGCCGCTGCCGTTCGGCGGGCAATGGGCGGTGGCGCTCGCCCTCGGCGTCGTACTCGCCCTCTCCTTTCCGGCGGTGGTGCATCAGCTGGCCCGGCTCGATGTGCTGGTGACGGTGCCGCTGCTGGGTGGGGAGGAGCCCGGCTCCCGCCCAGCTCCCGGTCCGCGCGCCGCCGTCTCCGGCCCGGCGACGGTCCTCCACGAGGAGGCGTGGACGCGGATGACGGTGGCCTTCCTGGGGGTCGTGCTGCTGGCCGTCGGCTGGCCGGTCACCGCCGCGCTGTACGACGTGCATCCGGCGCTCGCCATGCTCGTCGCGGTCGCGGCGTCCGCGGCGCCGCTGGTCGCCGTCGGCCGACCCCGCGAGGGGCTCGCCCTGTCGGTCCTCGGCGCGGCGGCGACGATGCTCGTCACCGCTCCCGCACAGGCCCTCGCGCCGTGGCCGTGGCCGGTCACGGCGCTCATCGCGCACTGCCTCGTGCTCGCGGTCCTCGCCGTGCTGCACCGCTGGTACTGGTCGCTCGCCGGGTGGTCCGCCGGGGCGGTGCTGACACTCCTCGCCCTCGTCGCGACCGTGCCGGTCGACCTGCCGGGGCCCGTGCTGCGCCAGGTGTCGACCAATGCCGTGGTGCAGGTCGCGATCAGCGGAGCGGTCGTGCTGCTGGGCCTCACGGTCCGCCAGCTGGTGCTGGTCAGCGAGCGCGTCGAGGAGGCGGAGACCGTCACCGCGGAGGAGATGCGGCGCCGCATCGAGCTCGAGGAGCGCCACCGCATCGCCCGCGAGCTGCACGACGTGGTCGCGCACTCGATGTCCGTGATCACGGTGCAGGCGGGCACGGCCCGCTTCCGCCTCGGCGGTCTCGACGCCCGCACCGAGCAGGAGTTCGAGGACATCGCCGCCTCCTCCCGCCAGGCCCTCTCCGAGATGCGCGCCCTGCTCGCGACCCTGCGCACCGACGAGGGCCCCGAAGACCTCCCCCAGCCGGGTCTTGCGGACCTCCCCGAGCTGATCGACGCGAGCCGGGCGACAGGGGCGCGAATCGACGCCGAGCTGGACTCGGTCGAGGTCCCGCCGACGGTGGGTCTGACCGCCTTCCGCGTGGTGCAGGAGGCACTCTCCAATGCGCTGCGCCATGCCCGTGGCGCCCCGATCACGGTGCGCGTCAGCGCCGACGACGGAGCTCTCGCCGTCGTCGTCGTCAACGGTGCCCCCCAGGCCGATCACGCGCCGATCCCCGGCTCGGGGCTGGGGCTGGCCGGCGCGCAGCAGCGGGTCACGGCGCTCGGCGGCAGCATCACGGCGGGGCCGCGGGAGGACGGCGGCTTCACGGTCCGGGCTCTGATCCCGATCGCGGACCCCCTACCCCGGTAGGGGGTGCAGGTTCGCTCCCGCGGGTGACGCGCACGGGACGATCACCTCCTTAGCGTCGCGGCCATGACCGCTCTCGACACGCTGCCGGAGCCGACGCCCGGCGCTCTTCCCCGGCCCCGCGCCGCCGCCAATCGCGACTACTTCGAGCTCACCGAACGGGTGAAGGCCGCGGGCCTGATGGGGCGCGACGTGCGTACCTACGTGCTGCGCACCGCCCTGCTCACCGTGATCCTCGCCGCCGGGATCGCCGGCATGGTGCTGATCCCCGACTCGCCTTGGCTGCTGCTGCTCGGCGCCGGTTTCGGCGTCCTGTTCACCCAATTCGCCTTCCTCGCGCACGACGGGGCGCACCAGCAGGTGTTCGCCTCGGGCCGCCGCAACCAGTGGTTCGCGAGGATCATCGGCAACCTCGTGGTGGGCCTGAGCGTCGCCTGGTGGAACCGCAAGCACGGCAAGCACCACGCCCACCCGAACACCATCGGCAAGGACGGCGACATCTCCGGCGGCGTGCTCGTGTTCGTCCCCGGCGACGAGCAGGGCCGCTCCGGGTTCATGGCCTGGCTGGCCAAGCGCCAGGGATGGGCCTTCCTGCCCCTGCTGAGCCTGTTCGCCTTCGTGCTCCACTACGAGGCGATCTCCAGCGTCCTCCGCGACACCAAGATGAAGCACCGCCTCGCCGAGGCCGTGCTCTGCGGGATCCGGATCCTCGGCTTCCCCGTGCTGGCGTTCGCGACCATGTCCCCGGGATGGGCGGTCGGGTTCCTCGCGGTGCAGCTGGCCGTCTTCGGCATCACCATGGGCGGCTCCTTCGCCCCGAACCACAAGGGCATGCCGATCCTGCCCGAGGACCTCGAGGTCGACTTCCTGCGCCGCCAGGTGCTCACCTCCCGCAATATCACCGGCGGCCGCCTGATGAACTGGGCCATGGGCGGGCTCGACCTGCAGATCGAGCACCATCTCTTCCCGCGCATGCCCTCCGGACATCTGCGCAAGGTGCGGCCGCTGGTCAAGGAGTTCTGCGCCGAGAAGGGCATCGTCTACACCGAGACGTCCCTGCTGCGCTCCTACATCATCGTCATCAAGTACCTCAACCGGGTGGGCCTCGGCTACGCCGACCCGATGGACTGCCCGGTCGCGGCCCAGCTGCGACGGGCCTGAACCGGTCCGTCCGGGCGGCGCGTCCGCGGCGTCGAGACCGGCGCGCCTGACGCCCCGCTCCCCGGGAGGCGGTATGGTCGCCCCATACGCCTACCCCTTCACGGGCAGCGCAGCCCCGGCCCGGTGGCCGGTCGGTACGGGGCGTCCGTGGAGGCCGATCCGGCCGGGACCTCCACCATGTCTTCCACCCCGCGCTGGTCGCCCGGCGACCAGGTGACCTGGACCTACTACACCCCACAGCACCCCACGCGCACCGTGCGCCCCGGCACCGTCGTGCTCGACGACGACCGCGGCGTCGTGGTGTGGATCGCCCCCGGCACCGAGGTGCTGCTGCCCGTGCTGCAGTCCGGGGCGGCGTTGCGCCGCGCCGGCGACGAGGGCATGTTCACCGCCCCCCGCGTGCAGTCCAAGCAGCTGTGGACCGGCAACGGCATCCTCATGATCGGCCTGCCCGATACCCCGTACTCGGTGTGGCTGTTCTACAAGGACGACGGCTCACTCGGCTGCTACTACGTAAACCTCGAGACGCCCTACGAGCGCACCGAGGAGGGCATCCGCACTCGCGACCTCGTGCTGGACCTCGTGGTGCTGCCCCGCCGGGACTGGCACTACAAGGACGAGGACGAGCTCGAGGGCGCCGAGCGCACCGGCTACTTCTCCGCCGAGGAGGTGGAGGGGATCCGCGAGGCGGGGCGCCTCGCCGAGCGGCACATCGCCGACTGGGCCTATCCGTTCTCCGCCGGCTACGAGTACTTCTTCCCGGACCCCTCCTGGCCCCTGCCCACCCTCCCCGAGCACTACACCTGGGAGCTGGACCTGACCAGGCGGTGAGCGGGTTGCGCTGATGCGCCCTCGATTCCTTCCGGGTGACCTCCCGGTCAGTGGCAGGATGTCTCCATGTCCTCCGAGAACCTCACCCGCGACGAGGCCCGCAGCCGCGCCTCGTTCCTCGCCACCGACGCCTACGACATCCGCCTGGACCTCACCACCGGGCCGGAGACGTTCCGCACCGAGACCACGATCCGCTTCACCGCGAGCGAGAGCCGCGAGACCTTCGTCGACCTGCTCGCGAAGGCGGTGACCGAGGTCGAGCTCAACGGCGAGCTGCTCGAGGATCCCGCCTCCCGCTTCGACGGCGCCCGGGTTCAGCTGCCCGCCGTGCGCGAGGGCGAGAACACGGTGCGGATCCTCGCCGAGGGGCGCTACATGAACACCGGCGAGGGCCTGCACCGCTTCGTGGACCCGGTCGACGACGAGGTGTACCTCTACACCCAGTTCGAGGTCTCCGACGCGCGGCGCATGTTCGCCTGCTTCGAGCAGCCCGACCTCAAGGCGACCTTCGCACTGACCGTCACCGCCCCCGCCCACTGGCGGGTCATCTCCAATGCCCCCACCCCTGCGCCGTCGGCCGCCGGAGAAGGCACCGCGACCTGGGCCTTCGAGCCGACGGAGCGGATGTCCACCTATCTCGTCGCGCTCATCGCCGGCGACTACCGCGGTGGCGAGGGCTCGGTCCCCACCCGGGACGGCCGCACCATCCCCATGGGCGTCTACGCCCGCGCCTCGCTCGCCGAGCACGTCGACGCGGACTACGTCATCGACGTGACCCGTCGCGGGATCGAGTTCTACGAGGAGGCCTTCGACCAGGACTTCCCGTTCCGCAAGTACGACCAGGTTTTCGTGCCGGAGTACAACATGGGTGCGATGGAGAACCCGGGCGCCGTCACCTATGTCGAGGCCTACGTGTTCCGCTCCGAGGTCTCCGGCGCGATCCGCGAGCGGCGCGACCTCACGATCCTGCACGAGCTGGCGCACATGTGGTTCGGCGACCTCGTCACCATGCGCTGGTGGGACGACCTGTGGCTGAACGAGTCCTTCGCCGAGTACGCCTCGACCCTCGCCTCCGCCGAGGCGACGGACTGGACCGACTCCTGGACCACCTTCGCCGTCTCCGAGAAGGGCTGGGCCTACCGCCAGGACCAGCTGCCCTCGACCCACCCCATCGTCGCCGACATGGTCGACCTCGAGGCGGTCGAGACCAACTTCGACGGCATCACCTACGCCAAGGGCGCCTCGGTGCTGCGCCAGCTCGTCGCCTACGTGGGCCGCGAGGAGTTCTTCGCCGGCGTCCGCGCCTACTTCGCGAAGCACGCCTGGGGCAACACCGAACTGCGCGATCTGCTGGTCGAGCTCGAGGCCACCTCCGGGCGCGACCTCTCCTCGTGGGCGGCACTGTGGCTGCAGACCGCCGGGGTGAACACCCTCTCCCCCGTCCTCGAGCAGGACGCCGACGGCACCCTCACCCGTTTCGCGATTGCGCAGACCGCGCCCGCCGAGCACCCCACCCTGCGCCCGCACCGCCTGCAGGTGGGCGGGTTCTCCCTCGTCGGCGGCCGGCTCGAGCGCACCGAGAGCGTCGAGCTCGACGTCGACGGCGCCCTCACCGAGGTGCCCGCCCTGGTCGGGAAGCGCGCCGACCTGTGGCTGGTCAACGACGGTGACCTCGCCTACGCGAAGGTGCGCCTGGACCCCGCCTCCCTCGCCGTCGCCATGGAGCATCTGCGCGACCTCGCCGACCCGCTGGCCCGCACCCTGCTGTGGTCGGCCGCCTGGGACATGGTCCGCGACGGCGAGCTGCCCAGCCGCCGCTTCCAGCAGCTCGTGCTCGCGAACCTCACCGGCGAGCAGTCCTCCTCCGTGATCCGCACCCTGCTCCAGCAGCTCGAGACCGTCGCCGGTCCCTACGCCGCCCCCGCGGACCGGGCGGGGCGCACCGCCGCTGCGGCGTCCGCCCTGTGGGAGCTCACGGAGCAGGCCGAGGCCGGATCCGACACCCAGCTGCAGTGCCTCGAGGCCTTCGCCCGCCTCGCGAGCACCGACGCGCACCGGGAGGTCCTCGCGGGTCTGCTCTCCGGCGAGCGCACGCTGCCGGGTCGCACCATCGACACCGACCTGCGCTGGAAGCTGGTCATCGCCTTCGCGGCCCTCGGCGGTCTCGACGAGGCGGGGATCGACGCGGTCCTCGCGACCGACGACACCCAGTCCGGCCGCAAGTCCGCGCTCACAGCCCGCGCCGCACGCCCCACCGCCGAGGCGAAGGCCGAGGCGTGGCGGACCACGATGGAGCAGGACGAGCTCGCCAACGAGTCGGTCACCGCCGTGGTGCTCGGCTTCCGCCGGGTGGCCGACGAGTCGCTGGTCGCCCCGTACCGTCGGCGCTACTTCGCGGCGCTGCGCCAGATCTGGGCGGAGCGCAGCAACGAGATCGCGAACCGGCTCGCGCAGGGCTACTTCCCCTCCGAGTTCGGCGGCCAGACCGTGCTGGACGACGCCGACTCGTGGCTCGAGGAGAACGAGGACGCCCCCTTCGGCCTGCGCCGCATCGTCGTCGAGGGCCGCGACACCGTGGCCCGCCAGGAGCGGGTCCGGGCCGCCGACCGCGACTGACACCGCGCCCCGCAGGCCCCCCGGCACCGTGAGCAGTCGCACGGTCCCGGGGCGGGCCTGCGACACGGACAGCGGCCAGGGCCGGGCGCTACCGTGGCGGCATGCCTGATCTGACCCCGCTGCTCTCCGCCCCGAGCGCCGACGTGGCGCTGACCGTCATGGACTCGCTGCTGCGCTGGCTCGTCACGAGTGGCGTGCGGATCATCGTGGTGCTCGTCGCCGCCGCGGTCGTCAGCGGCGTCGTGTCCTGGCTGCTGCGCCGCTTCTTCCGCACCATGGCGGACTCCTCGGCCCGTCTGTCCTCGGTGACCGGGGCCGTGGTCCGGCGGGACGCCCGCGCGCAGAAGGCCGCGCAGGCCCGTCGGGAGCAGCGCGCCGAGACCCTCTCGAACGTCGCCCGGAACGTGGCCCGGATGGTGATCTGGGCCGTCGCCCTGGTGATGGTGCTGTCCGAGCTGGGGGTCAACATCGCCCCGGTCATCGCCTCCCTCGGCGTGATCGGTCTGGCCGCCGGCATCGGCGCCCAGACGATCATCAAGGACATCGTCGCCGGCATCGTGATGCTCTTCGAGGACATCGTCGCGGTCGGCGACTACGTGGACCTCGAGTACGCCGAGGGCACCGTCGAGGGCATCAATCTGCGCGTCACCCAGGTGCGCGGCATGGACGGCGCGCTGTGGACGGTCCGCAACGGCGAGATCATCCGCATCGGCAACCGGTCCCGCGGCTTCTCCAACGCCGTGGTCACCCTGGACATCGACGCCGGCGCCGACGACGAGCAGGTCACCGCCGTGCTCGAGCAGGTCACCGCCGAGCTCGCGGCCGACGAGACGTGGAAGCCCGTGATCCTGGGCCCCGCGGACGTCTCCGGCATGCTGGGCGTGGACGGCACCCGCTACCAGCGCCGGGTGATCATCCAGACCGCCCCCGGCGAGCAGTGGGCGCTCGAACGGGAGCTGCGCGGCCGGATCCGCACCGCTTTCGCGAGCGCCGACATCGCCTTCGCGGTGCCCCGCTTCGTGGACGCCGTCAAGCCCACCTGATCGCTCCCGTCCGCCCCACCCGCCCCGTCACCCCAGAATCCCGGAGGACCCCCATGGCCGGAGATCCCGCAGCACAGTTCAGCTTCTACGAGGCGGTGGGCGGCGAGCCCACCTTCCTCGCCCTCGTGGACCGCTTCTACGCGGGCGTCGCCGAGGATCCGCTGCTGCGGCCGATGTACCCCGAGGAGGACCTCACCGGGGCGAAGCACCGCCTGGCGACCTTCCTCGCCCAGTACTGGGGCGGTCCGAAGACCTACGGCGCCGAGCGCGGCCACCCGCGGCTGCGGATCCGCCACGGCATCTTCCCCGTCTCCCCGGCGGCCCGGGACGCATGGCTCGGGCACATGCGCGACGCGGTCGACTCCCTCGAGCTGGCGCCCCTGCACCGCGAGACCCTGTGGGACTACCTCGAACGGGCCGCGCACTCGCTGGTGAACACGGTCGACGGCGGCGAGGCGCCGATGGCCGGCCAGGTCGTCCCCGGTCAGCTCTCCTGACCCGGCGACCGACGGGCTCGAGTCGACTCCCGCGCGCGGCCCCGCGGCTCAGTCGCGGAAGACGAGCCCCTCGCCGGCGAAGGGCGAGAGGCGCTCGCGGGAGTCCGCATCGAGCCGCACCGGCCGGCCGCTGACCGCATCGACCATCACCACGACGGTGCGGGCCCGCGCGTAGGGCGAGGTGCCGCCCGGATCGTCGCGGGTGAGCACGAGGTAGTCCACCGCGATCGACGCCCCGCCGAGGCGGGAGATCCACAGGCGCACCACGGCGCCGTCGCGCCGGTGCCCGAGCATGCGCGTGTACTCGATGCGCTGCGAGGCGATCACCGTGGAGACCGGCGCATCGGTGCCACCGCCCGGGAGCGGGGCGATCGCCGCCGGGGCGCCCAGGGCGATCTGCTCGGCGGGTGCGAGCCAGAAGGCCGCGATGCGCGCCTCCTCGAGCAGGCGCACCATCGCGGCGTTGTTCACGTGCCCGTAGGCGTCCAGATCGGTCCAGCGGACGGGGACGGTGACGTCCACGGAGGTGTCGGGGGCGGCGGGCGCCGCATCGGGGGAAGCCATGCCGTCCATCGTATGACCAGTACGATCGGCCCATGAGCACCACCGTCCCGGATCCCTCCGCCGTCGTCGCCGGACTCGTCGACCTGCTCGACCTGCGCCCGCTCGAGGTGGACCCCGCCCTCTCGGCCCCGACCACCGTCGCCGCCTTCGAGGGCGACTCCAACCCTCAGCCGGGCGGGCACGTGTTCGGCGGGCAGGTGATGGGGCAGGCGGTCACGGCGGTGGGCCGCACCGCCCCGGAGGGCCGTCGGATCCATTCGATGTACTCCTACTTCCTCGCCCCCGGCGATCCCCGGCACCCGATCCGCTTCCAGGTGGACGCGCTGCGCGACGGTGGTTCCTTCTCGGTGCGGCGCGTGCTCGCGACCCAGCCGGGCCGCACGGCCGACGAGGGCGAGCGCACCATCCTCGCGATGACCGCCTCCTTCCAGGAGGAGCAGGACGGGCTGGAGCATTCCGAGCACGCCCCCGAGGCCCCCGACCCGGACGGGCTGCCGACGACCGCGGACGTCCTCGCCGGCATCGACCACCCGGTGGCCCGCTACTGGTCCACGCAGCGCCCGATCGACATCCGTCACGTGACGGACCCGATCTACCTGCGGCCCGATGCGAACGGCGGCGCGAGCGACACGCAGATGGTGTGGATGCGCACCCTCGCGCCCGTCGCCGCCGACGCCCTCGTGCACGACGCGATCCTCGCCTTCGCGAGCGACTACACGCCCTTCGAGCCGATCCTGCGCCGGCAGGGGCTGAGCTGGATGACCCCGGGGCTGAAGATGGCGACCATCGACCACGCCATCTGGTGGCACCGGCACGTGCGGGCCGATGAGTGGCTCCTCTACGTGCAGCGCTCGCCCAGTGCCGCGGGCGGGCGCGGGCTCACCCACGGTCAGGTCTTCGACCGGGCCGGCGACCTGGTCGCGACGGTCACTCAGGAGGGCATGATCCGCGCTCGCGGCGCCTGATCCCGCGAGCGGATCAGCCGACGGCCGCCTCGGCCGCCGCCTGCGCGCGGGGCATGGCCTCGGCGGCGGCGGCCTCCCCACGGAACACCTCCGCGATCACGCCGAGCGCCGCCGCGGTGCCCTCGGCCGAGCGCAGCCCGTGCTCGGGCGCGGCGACCTCCTCGGGGGCGCCGATCGCGCTGACGTCCACGCCCTGCTCGGACCAGGCCTGTTCCCAGGCGCTGCGCAGATCTCGATGACCGGGGATACCGATCCGGTTCTCGGCCAGGGGCCGCTGCCCCTCGACCGTGCCGAGCCAGCTCATCAGCTCGCCGATCGCCGCCTCGCGGTCCTCGTCGTCCGGGTCGACCGCGACGGCGGCGACCGCGTGGACCAGCGGACGCGCCCCGCGCGGGCCGGGGATCACCGGATGGACGGACCACGG
Source organism: Brachybacterium sp. B718/18 (assembly GCF_055454375.1). Taxonomy (NCBI): domain Bacteria; kingdom Bacillati; phylum Actinomycetota; class Actinomycetes; order Micrococcales; family Dermabacteraceae; genus Brachybacterium; species Brachybacterium sp. B718/18. The sequence continues at coordinate 90,812 of NZ_JBVDDO010000011.1, forward strand.
GAAGCTCTGGGCGATCCCGTCGACCAGGGTGCCGAGATCGTAGGTGCCGGTCTGGAGCAGGCCCAGGCGTCCCTCGAGGAAGAGGTTCCGGCAACGCGCGGGGTCCTGGGTGGTCTCGGTGCCGTCGGGGGCGAGTGAGGAGGTGGTGAGATCGGCGAGGTACTGGATCGCGGCGACCGCCTCGGCGGAGTCGAGCGTGAAGGCACCCTCCTCGTCCTGCCAGCTCCCGCCCTGTCCGGCCACGAACGGGCCCAGCACGGCGCTGCGGTCCAGGTGGGCTCCGACACCGAAGGCGGTGCGGGAGTCGGCATCGAATCCCTCGTCGCCGGGGTGGCGGCCCTCGCCGTCGACCGTGATCGCGCGGGCGAGATCCCGGAGCGCGTCGGAGGGGGCGGCCGGCTCCGCGCCGAGGGCGGTGGCATCGCCCCCGGCACCGGAGACGAGATCGTCGTGCGCCACGAGCAGCGACTGGTCGGAGTACTGCGGCACGCCCCACAGGGCACCGTCGACGGTGTACTGGTCCGCGGCGATCTGATCCCACTGACCGACCGCCGAGCCGACCATCGGCCCCGCCTCGAGGAGATGATCCCCCTCGATCGCCGCGGCGAGGTTCGCCGTGTTCATCCATATCACGTCCGGAAGGGTGCCGGCCGCGGCGTCGAGCGGCATCTGCTTCCAGTAGTCGTCCCAGGTCAGCACCTCGACTTCGACCGTCAGGCCGGTCGACTCGGTGAACGCCGCGAGGGAGGTGGTGTAGGCCGAGGCCGCCTGCTCGCTCCACACCCGCATCCGGAGGGCGTCGCCCTCCTCCAGCTCGGGAGCGGGCCGGGAACAGGCGGAGAGGGCCCCGACCCCGGCCAGTCCCGTCGCGGCGGTGGTGAGCAGGAACTGGCGACGGGTCGGCACGGGGTCGGGACCTTCCGGGTGGGGTGCTGCGGGCGGCGCTCAGGCGGTGGCGACCAGCCCGAGCTCGGCGCGATGGGCGAGCACCGGATGCTGCGGGGTGACCCGCACGGTGAAGCCCACCTCGCCGGGGACGGCGAGCGCGAGTCGGGCGGTGTGGCGACCGTCCTCCGCGCGCTGCAGCGGGATCAGCTGCGGGTCGATGATCTCACCCTCGGCGCCGATCGGGCCCAGGACCGCCTCGACGAGGACATCCTCGTCACGCAGCCCGCCGAGCTCGACCTCGGCCGCGAGGGTCACCTCGGCGCCCGCGGTGACCGCCCCGGAGCCCGCGCCCTCGAGCGTCGCCGAGCGCACCGCCACCTGGGACCAGGCGGCCTGCACGGCGTCCTTCCACGCGGTGAACGACCCGGCCAGCGCCGGATCGGCGTGGAAGGCGGAGGCCGCGCGCGCTGCCGGCAGGTAGAGATCGGTGACGTAGTCGCGGACCATGCGGGCGGCGGTGATCTGCGGGGCGACCGAGACCAGCGAGGCCCGGACCTTGGTCATCCAGCCGCGCTGCAGCCCGCGCGCGTCGCGCTCGTAGAACAGCGGCACGATGCGGTTCTCGAGGATCTCGTAGAGGGCCTCCGCCTCGAGGCGGTTGCGCTCGCCCTGATCGGGCAGATCCGCGGTGGGAATGGTCCATCCGGCCGCGTCGTCCTTCATCTCGTCCCACCAGCCGTCCGAGATGGAGAAGGTGAGACCGCCGTTGAGGACCGCCTTCATGCCCGAGGTGCCCGAGGCCTCCTCGGGGCGGATCGGGTTGTTCAGCCACACGTCGGAGCCGGCGATCAGCACCGAGGCCATGCGGATGTCGTAGTCCGGGAGGAAGACGATGCGGTGACGCACGCCATGGTCGTCGGCGAACTGCACCAGCTGCTGGAGGAACTCCTTGCCGGGGCGGTCGGCGGGATGGGACTTCCCGGCGATCACGAACTGGACGGGGCGCTCCTCGTCCAGCAGGATGCGCCGCAGCCGCTCCGGATCGCTCAGCATCAGCGTGAGGCGCTTGTAGGTGGAGACACGGCGGGCGAAGCCGATCGTGAGGGCGCGCGGGTCGAGGATCGACTCGGTCCAGGCGAGCTCCGCCTCGTCGGCTCCGCGGCGCAGCCAGGCCCGCTTCACATGGGCCCGGGCCATGTCCACGAGCTCCCCGCGCAGCGCGTCCCGCGCATCGGTGAGGTCGTGATCGGTGAGGGTCGACAGCGCGGACCAGTCGGACATCGCGGAGATGTCGACGTCGCCGAGCGCCTTCTTGTAGAGGTCGTCCATGTGCGCCGAGGTCCAGGTGCGGCGGTGCACGCCGTTGGTCACCGAGGTGATCGGCACCTCGGGCACGTCGAAGCCCGGGTAGAGGTCCTGGAACATGCCGCGGGAGACGGCGCCGTGGAGCTTCGCGACCCCGTTGGAGCGCTGGGCGATGCGGAAGCCGAGGTGCGCCATGTTGAAGATCTCGCCGCCCTCCTCGGTCCCGAGGGCGAGGGAGGCCTCGACGGGCAGCGCCGGGATCAGGCGGGAGATCCCCGACTCGTCGGCGTCGAGGTAGCCGCGCAGCTCCTGGGCCGCGAAGCGGTCGATGCCCGCGGGGACGGGGGTGTGCGTGGTGAAGACGGTCCCGGCGCGCACCTCGGCGACGGCCTCGGCGAAGCTCGCGCCGGCCTGCATCAGCTGGCCGACCCGCTCGAGGCCGGAGAAGCCGGCGTGGCCCTCGTTGAGGTGGAAGACGGTGGGCGCGGGGTGGCCGGTCGCCGCGGCGAAGGCGGCGACGGCGCGCACGCCGCCGATGCCCAGGACTATCTCCTGGACGATGCGGTGCTCGTGGTCGCCGCCGTAGAGGCGGTCGGTGATCTGGCGCGCCTCCTCGTCGTTGGCCTCGACGTTCGTGTCGAGCAGGAGCAGCGGGATGCGACCCACCTGCGCGACCCAGAGCGCGATGGCGACCTCGCGACCGCCGGGGAGGGTGACGGAGACGGTGACCTGCTCGCCGTCGGCGCCGCGGACCTCGCTCACGGGGAGCTCGGCGGGATCGTTGAGCTTGTACTCCTCCTGCTGCCAGCCGCTGCGGTCCAGGGACTGCGAGAAGTAGCCCCACTGGTAGAGCAGGCCGATCGCGACCAGCGGCACGCCGAGGTCGGAGGCGGACTTGAGGTGATCGCCGGCGAGGATGCCGAGGCCGCCGGAGTAGATCGGGAGCGTCGGGGTGATGCCGAACTCCATCGAGAAGTACGCGATCGCCGAGGTGCCGACGCCGTTCGCGGGCACGGTGCGCTGGAACCAGCGGCCCGAGTCGAGATAGGTGCGCAGGTCGCCGGACTCCGCGCGCATGCGGGCGAGGAAGGTCTCGTCGTGCGCGGCCTCGTCGAGACGGCCCGCGGGGACCCGCGGGAGCATCGCGATGGGGTTGCCGCCGCTCGCGGAGAACGCCTCGGGGTCGAGGCTGCGGAAGAGGTCGACGGTCTGGCGGCGCCAGGTCCAGCGCAGGTTCAGCGCGAGGTCGCGCAGGGGCTCGAGGACGCTCGGGAGGGCGGAGGACACCGTGATCGTGGAGATCGGCTTCATGGCACGAGAGTACCCGAGGAGTCGGGGTCGGCTTGCACTGATCTTGCGGAGCGTCGAACATGCCTATGAGCGACGTCTTAAGCCTGTCCACCTGCGACGATGTTCTGCAGCCATGCCACTCCACAGCTCCCGCCGATACGGAATCCTGCAAGTTCTTTCCGGCGGCTCCGTCCGGGCTGACCGCCACCCTTCGGCCACCCTGATCGCCTCCTCCGTCCACCACGCACCCCGGGGAGGTCTCCGGCCTGCCACAATGTCTGGTCGAGGCATCAGGGTGGGGACCCATCAGGCATCGTCAGGGAGGACGTCCGATGAGGATCGGGACGAATACGGGGGAGATCGTCGAGATCCCCGAGGACACGATCGACCTCTCCGAGCGTCTGGATCCCGTCCGCACCCTGCTGCGTCGCATCGCGGGCGGGGACCATCGCGCCGCACGCGGCCTCGTCGAGCTCCTGGCGCCCCGGGTCCACGGCCTCGCGGTGCAGGTCACGGGATCCTCCGCCCGGGCCGAACGGATCTCGATCGCCGTGCTGCGCTCGTGCCTGCGCGATGCGGGACAGCTGGCGACGGGAGGGCTCCCCGGGGAGGTGGCGGTGCTCGATCGGGCGCGCCGCGCCGCGGTCTCGACCTCCCCGCGCGGCACCGTACGCTCCCTGATCGCCCCGGAGGACGCCGCGGACCGCACCCGCGACCGCCGGGAGATCGAGGTGCAGCGGGTCCTCCTGACCCTGCCTCCTGCCGATCGCGCCCTGGTCGAGTCCGCCGCGCAGGGCCGCTTCCCCTACCCGGCGAGCGACCGGGAGGACGCCGCGACGGTCCTGGCCGAGGCACTGGAGCGCCTGGTGCCCTCGGGACCGCTGGCCGAGCCCGAGTCGGGATCGCGCGCCGTCCGGGCCCTCGCCGCCCTGGACGCCCTCGCCCTCGCCACCGCGGAGGAGCAGGCGCGGCTGACGCGCCTGTCGACCTCCGGGGAGAGCGTGCTGATCCATCGGCGAGCAATCGAGGCGGCGGCCCGGCTGACGCTGCTGACCGCGGTGACGCCCAGCCGGGATCTGCGCGTCCCCGTCCTCGAGGGCTTCCCGGCGGCGCACCTCGGGAGCCCCGCGGGCCCGACCGGCCGCGACGGGACGACGGGGTCCGTCCCCGAGGCGCGTCCCGGCCCGGCCGCGGGCCCCGCCCCATCCGCGGGCACCGCGCCGTCCGCGGGCACCGCTTCGTCCGCGGGCCCCGCCTCGTCTGCCCCGTCCACCCCGTCCGCCGGCACCGCGCCCTCGGCGCCGTCGGCGTCCGCCGCCCACCCTGCGCCCGCCGTCCCGTCAGCCGCGATCGCCCCGGGGCCGGAGGCGCCCTATCGCGGCTCCTATGCGACACCGGTGCTGGGCACCGACAGCCAGCGCCGCCTGGTGGGGCCGCCCGCCGTGGCCGGGACCCGGCTGGGCTCCGCGTCGCTGGCCTCCCCCGCCACTCCGCTGCCGTTCCCGGGCGCTGTCCCCGACGGCGGGGAGTCCGGGGCCGCCGTCCCCGCCTTCGCCTACACGGGATCCGCGCAGGGCGACCGGAGCCGGCGACGCCGACGCGCCGAGGCGCGGGCCGCCCGCCGCCGCCCCCGCGGCGCGCCGTGGATCTCGCGCACTCTCGCGGTGCTGGGACTGATCGGCGCGCTCGTGCTCGGCCTGCTGCTGCTCGGGGCCCGCGACGATCTCGCCCGCACGGAGGAGTTCAGCGCCGCCTGGGCCGCGCAGAGCATGGACCCGAGCGCCCGGTTCGTGCCGGGCGTGAGCGACAACGGCACCTGGCAGGCGGTCCTCACCGACACTGAGCTCGCCCTGCGCGCCGAGGGCGTGCGCGGGTACGACGGCGAGGTGCTGCAGCTGTGGGGCGAGCAGGACGGGGCACTGCAGGACCTCGGCGTGCTCGAGCTGCAGACCGACGGCACGATCGAGCTGACCGCGGAGCAGGGGGTCGAGCGGCTCCTGGTCACGCGCGAGATGTCGCCGCAGAACATGTCCGGCACCCCGTCCGAGCGGATCGTGGCGAGCCTCGACCCCGCGCACTGAGCCGGCGTCCCGAACCTGCCCCGGGGACGACGGAGGGGCACCGCCGCTCGGCGATGCCCCTCCTCCGTCCTGGGCCGCGGCCCGGTGCGGATCAGTCGCGAGTCAGGCGGCGATAGGTGACGCGGTGCGGTCGCGCCGCGTCCTCGCCCAGTCGCTCGACCTTGTTCTTCTGGTAGGACTCGAAGTTGCCCTCGTACCAGTACCAGTTCGAGGGGTTCTCCTCGGTGCCCTCGTAGGCCAGGATGTGCGTCGCGACGCGGTCGAGGAACCAGCGGTCGTGGGAGACGACCACGGCGCAGCCGGGGAACTCCAGCAGGGCGTTCTCGAGCGAGCCGAGGGTCTGCACGTCGAGGTCGTTGGTCGGCTCGTCGAGGAGCAGCACGTTGCCGCCCTGCTTGAGGGTGAGCGCGAGGTTGAGACGGTTGCGCTCGCCGCCCGAGAGGACGCCGGCTTTCTTCTGCTGGTCCGGACCCTTGAAGCCGAACTGGGAGACGTAGGCGCGCGAGGGGATCTCGACCTTGCCGACCTGGATGAAGTCCAGCCCGTCGGAGACGACCTCCCAGAGATTCTTCTCCGGGTCGATGTTCTCGCGGTTCTGGTCGACGTAGCTGATCTGGACGGTGTCGCCGATCTTCAGATCCCCGCCGTCCAGCGGCTCGAGGCCGACGATGGTCTTGAACAGCGTGGTCTTGCCGACGCCGTTGGGACCGATGACGCCCACGATGCCGTTCGGCGGGAGCGAGAAGGAGAGCCCGTCGATGAGCAGGCGCTCACCGAAGCCCTTCTGCAGGTCCTTGGCGTTGATCACCACGTTGCCCAGGCGCGGGCCCGGCGGGATGGTGATCTCCTCGAAGTCGAGCTTGCGGGTCTTCTCCGCCTCCGCGGCCATCTCCTCGTAGCGGGCCAGACGCGCCTTGGACTTGGCCTGGCGACCCTTCGCCGAGGAGCGCACCCACTCCAGCTCCTCCTTGAGGCGCTTGGCGAGCTTGGCGTCCTTCTTGCCCTGGACCTGCAGACGCTCCTCCTTCTTCTCCAGGTAGGTGGAGTAGTTCCCCTCGTAGGGGTAGAGGTGGCCGCGGTCGACCTCGGCGATCCACTGGGCGACGTGGTCGAGGAAGTAGCGGTCGTGGGTGACGGCGATGACCGCGCCCTCGTACTGCTGCAGGTGCTGCTCGAGCCAGAGCACGCTCTCGGCGTCGAGGTGGTTGGTGGGCTCGTCCAGCAGCAGCAGGTCGGGCTTCTCCAGCAGCAGCTTGCACAGCGCCACGCGGCGGCGCTCACCCCCGGAGAGGTGGGTCACCGCCTCGTCGCCGGGCGGGCAGCGCAGCGCGTCCATCGCCTGCTCGAGCTGCGAGTCGAGGTCCCAGCCGTTCGCGGCGTCGATCTCGGTCTGGAGCTTGCCCATCTCCTCCATGAGGGCGTCGAAGTCAGCATCGGGCTCCGCCATCTCCTCACCGATCGCGTTGAAGCGCTGCACCTTCCGGTACAGGTCGCCCATGCCCTCCTGGACGTTCTCCAGGACGGTCTTGGATTCGTCGAGCGGCGGCTCCTGCAGGAGGATGCCGACGGTGTAGCCGGGGCTGAGTCGCGCCTCGCCGTTGGAGGGCTGGTCCAGGCCCGCCATGATCTTCAGGATCGTCGACTTGCCGGCGCCGTTGGGGCCGACCATGCCGATCTTCGCGCCCGGGTAGAAGCTCATGGAGACGTCATCGAGGATGACCTTGTCGCCCACGGCCTTGCGGGCCTTGTACATCGTGTAGATGAACTCTGCCAATGTGGTGTCCTTGTCGAAGCGTGGTCAAGGTGCGGGGTTCTCACCGGCGCGCCGCGGAGCGGCGCCGCGCGGGAGTCGTCACGGTGCCCGACTCTACCGTCCCGCCACGGGAACGGGTCCCCGCGGGACCTACTGCGCTCCCGCGGGCTCGAGCCCCGCGGCCAGGGCCACCGCCGCGAGCGCAGTGAGGAACCACCAGGACGCGAAGAACCACACCGCGCCCGAGGCCCCGCCCGCGAGCAGGAGCGCACCGGCCCGACGTCGTCCGTGGGAGCCGCCGAGGAGCCGGAGGGCCGTTCCGGCCACGACGGCCCCGAGCACGGGGACGGCCAGCACGGTCCCGCCGAGATCGAGCAGGGACCCGAGGGTGAAGAAGCCCACCACGGCCAGCAGCACCAGCAGCGCCCCCGCGAGCACCGCTCCCCCGACTCCGGCGATCAGACGGTGGCTCCGCTCGACCGCGTCGGGGACCAGTGTCGCCGTCAGCAGGATCACCAGCGAGAGCATCCCGATCAGCACCCCG
>NZ_JBVDDO010000012.1:0-30098 GCF_055454375.1 Brachybacterium sp. B718/18
GGTTGATCAGCTCGACCTGGCGGGCGCTCACGTCCACGCCGATCACCTCGTGGCCCGCATCCGCGAACTGCACGGCCAGCGGCAGGCCAATCTTCCCCAGAGCGACAACAGCAGTCTTCACGGTGAGCCTTTCGATGACAGATTAATGGCGTGGATGGCGCACTCCAGACGATACGTGATCCCCGTACCCCACCACCCCGACGTGGACCTTCATCACCCGTGGGACTCGCTGCTCACTACTCGGTGTTCACCGGCTGTTTCACCGGAGGTCCCGCCCGCCGGCCCCTCGCGCCGCCTCACGACCATGAGCGAACTGAGCCGATCAGCGCTCCCTCGCTACTGTGAAGCGTCGTGAGTGACATCTTCCCCGGCCTCGACCAGGAGGCCGACGAGCCGCACACCGGCCCTTCCCGGAGGGTGCGATGGATCGGCCTGGCCACCTACTCACTCGTGCTCGTCCTCGTCGCTGTGCTCTGTACACTGGCGCTCACCGGCTCCGACGACCAGGCCTCCGAGGAGCCCGGCACCTCATCCACCGGACCGGCGAGCAGCACGAGCACGGTCCCGCTGTCCTTCGGCGCTCAGGTTGAAGTGGTCGCAAGCGTGACGGTCCCAGCGGACACCACCGGACCGGCACTGCTGCACTTCGGTCTCACCGCCGAAGGGGTCCCGACCTCGACCGCTCATGCAGTCATGATCTCGGGGCGAGTCGAGTGCCACAGCGGCGACGAGCTCGTGGAGATGCAGGCCTCCGTCACGGTAAGTACGAATGTGTTCGTCTCCCGAGGCGGCTCAATGTCGGGCCAGGCCCTGACGGTCGAGACCGGCGAGTCGATGGAGTGCGAACTGCTTGCCTCGGCCACCTTCGCCGAGAGCGCGGACGGCGTGCTCGCATCCACCTCCCTCCGGGCTTCTCTCGAAGCGGAGACGGGGGCCCGGGGACACGTCCCCGCCCTGCACCGCCTCGAGGACGCCACCCTCTTCACGCCCGGTACGACGAAGACCATCTTGAGCCGACGTATTGACAATCCGTCATCGCTCGACCAAATGAGCTCAACCGTGCGACTGACCTCGTGCACCGTGGTCGGCGGGTCCCGCGACGGCGACGGCGCGAACAAGTGCCGGGAGGCAATGACCGGCAAGGAATCGTCCACGGCGAGGATCCAGGTGATCGCCCGATGGCTCGACGGGGACGGCGAGATCGCGTCGACCACGACCTACTGGGACGAGACCCTGTCCATCGACTACAGCACCCACCACGTCCCGTGGACCCTGCGGCAGGCGCACATGGCAGACCTGGTGCCGGAGGACGCTTCGGGCGTCGTCCTCAACGTCCAAGTGGAGAGCGTCGACGGCACCCCGTTCGTCGTCCATGCCGACGGCACGGACAGCGAGATCACGACGGGAACCTGATCCGGCCCAGGTCCACAGATTTCGACGATAGGCTCCCCAGGACTTCAGCACTCGTCGGCACCCATCACGAGAGATCGATTTACTTGGCAAGCTTGGACGAAGTGGCGATGGCTGCGGATCACGCACAGCGTCCGTTCCTCGCGCGAAGTACTCACGGCGTCGTCGAAGTGCGCGCCTTACGTCACAGAATGATCAGAAGGCCTCAGACCAAGTAACTGTCGTCCAGCTCCAGAGCGGATCATCCGCTCTCGACCAAAGGGGGAAGCTCGATGGACCACGACGCCGTCGCGTCCGGCACTGCGGGCCCGAAGAGCCATCGCATAGCCGACGTGCGTGCAGCGAGCGAAGAATTCGTCCGCGAGGCCTTCGCCACCATGGACGAGGCAGTCGGCTCCGACCCCGAATACGGCTCCAATGAGAGCGGCCACTTCACCTGGGACATCTCACTTCTGATCCGCGCTGCCGTTCTCACCTGGCGGGTCACCGGAGACGTCGAGCAGCTTCGCCGCGCTGCACGTTGGGCACAGCACGTGGTCGAGCGGACCGATGAGGCACGTGGGCTCGAGAACTGGCGGGGCCGCATCGTTCCCGCATGGTCCTCAGGCCCTCGCTACACCGCAGGGACCGCTGTCGTGGGCTCGGTCGGCGGCGCACCGATCAGCGTCCAGGCTGCATCGGACCGCATCGTCATCGAGCGTCCGAGCCCGACCACGGCGATTATCCGCTCCTACCGCAGCGACGGCGGGACTTGGTCGTCCCTCGAGGGATCACTCGACCCGACCTGCAACGACTACCTGCCCGATGTGCTCGCCAGACGCAGCTCGATCCACTCGGTGCTGATCCGCGGACTGCCCGCACCGATCGACCTCTCCTTCATCCCTGGAGGGGAATGGCACATCGAGCCTCAGCGAGGAGCCCACTTCGTCCACTCCGGCATGATCGCCAGATCACTGCTCAGCGTCGCTGAGGAGATCGAGCGCTCCCCAGAATCCGCCGGCGCCTCTGAGATCTCCGCCGAGGAGCTTTACACCGCTGCGCGCCGTGCCCTCCTGCTTCACGATGATGAGATTCGAGTCCGCTCGGGCCAGACGTGGTATATCACCGTGCCAGCATTTCCGTCGCGTCGATTGGGTCTCGAGCTGCCGCACAACCACGTCGTCGACGCGGCGACTTCGTTCATGATCCTCGGGCGCAGATACTCCGACAAGGGATTCCGACGCCTGGGGAGCTCCCTGGCGCACCGCTTCCTCTCGGAGATCGACGCCTATCAGGCCGGACATCTCAAGCACCCTTGGTACTACTACCCGGTCGACAGCGATACCTTCGCGGGCGTGACGCGGGACGAGCCGCTGGAGGAGCGTCAGATCCCTCCCGTCCAGCGCGCCGAGGACAGCTCGCACGCCACGCTCAGGGTTAGGGCGCTCCTCGAGTGGCGAGCGATCGCCCCCCAGCTCGTGACCGACGAGGAGCTGCACACCGTCGCCCTCTCATTCCGTCGCCACTACCTGGCAGCGCACCAGAGAATCCCGACCGTCCGCTGGTTGGCCCAAGATCCCCTCGACGCTCCCCGGCTGGGCCAGTCGAACACCTACGTCGGCGCATGGGGCGCTCTGGCCCCTTGGGATTCGACGATCAAGCGGCGCATCAATTCGATGGCCTACCGGCACCCTCCCACGGAGATCTTCGGCGCCACCGTCCTCTCGTCCGCAGAGATCCTCGCGATGAACTCGGGGATTCCTACTTATGCTTCTTCGGATCGAAGCGCTCGAGAGTGATCCGCTCGTCCTGGTACTGCGGCATCTCGGGCCACTTCTCCGGGTAGCGCAGCCACTTCTCGCGATAATATGCCAGAATGTCGCTGCCGGTCTCCTCGACGATCTTCCCGAGAGTGTCCACATGGATCCAGTGGTACTGATTGAACTGCCGGCCGGCAAGCGCCTTGCCGAAGCCCGTCGGGTACGAGACGAGCTCCGCATCATTCCAGGGAATCGCCACTGAGACCCGGTTCTCACCGGCCTCGACCGGCACCGTGGCGAGTTCTCGGAAGGAAGAGACGGGGAGATCCTTCGACATGGGGGAGTACTCGCCATCGCCGATGCCGAGCATCACCTCGCCCGGCTCGGAGGCGCGGATCGTGAGATGGACGGTGTTCGGCGTGGGCCAGGTCAGACGACTCAGCGACAGGATCAGCGCTTCCGCATTGCCCTCGGCTACGCGCCTTGGGCCCGACTTCAGCGCTTCGCCCGCGGGATCCCGCACGTCCTTCGCGGAGAAGGTACCGCTGCCTGGCATCTCAACCTCGCAGTCGACGACTTCGAGATCGGCCCCCTTCGCCGCGACCTGGATCGACGCGACACCGGTGAGACGGTACCGGGAGTTGGCCAGCTCAGGCACGTCATAGATTGGAACCAGCCGCTCAAGCCCGCGGACGGACTTCCGAAAGATCTCCCACCCCAACTCATCACCGGTGAGCCGCGCATAGTCGCGGAGGATGACTGTGGCGGTCGTCCAACCGTTCAAGGTGCAGTCGGGCGCGAGCGAGGGGTACTCCTCGATGATCAGCCCCCCGTCATCGGTGTAACGCGCCACGCCTCCCTCCTCAGCCGGGACGAGGAGGCTATTCAGGACCCGCGAGAGAGGCTCCTGGAATCTCTCGGTGTCGGGCAGCTGCACCAGATTCTTGAGGCACTCGATGTAGCGAGCCTGCGTCAGACCGCTGTAGAACGTATGCGATCTCGAGGAGACCGCGGTCTTGTCCTGGCTGTAGAGGAACGCCAGGCCGTCTCCGACTGCGGTCATCTGCTCAACCGCAGCGCTTGCGACGTGCTTCGCGGCCTCCAGGAACACCTCGTCCTTCGTCCGTCGGTACTGCGCGATGTAGTCCGCGATCACATACGGGCCGTAGATCGGGTGGGCGTACAGCACGTCGCCCGTGCGTCGACCCGGGTACCCGTGGGGCAGGAACTCGATTCGATAGTAGTTCCACACCGTCCGCCGGGACGACTGAAGCGGGGGGAGCCCGACCTCCGCCTCATTCGTGATGTACTCGATTTCAGAAGTCACGGCTCACCTCATTCTCACTGGAAATGTCAGGAATACTGCGAGATCGCGACGCCATCCGCGGTGCAATCCATGCTCACGTCTGAATGCCGGTGCGTATACGCTCGACTTCCCGCGATGTCGCGGCTGCCTGACGACCGATCTCGTCCGCATACTCCCGGAAACTCATCTCCCACAGTACTCGAGCGAAGGCAATCTCGTGACGCCCGTTCCCACCTCCGTCATGCACTTGGCCCACGAGCTGCTCGATCTCCTCAAGGGAGAACGTCTCCAGCGCCGCCGCCCCTTCCATGACAAGGGGCTCGATTCCTTCCCAGTCCGCGTTCTCCCACATCCAAGTAGTCGCACGCGTCCTGGCCGAGCCCTTGTAGAACGGCTCGTCAGCCCACTGCGGCATTAGCTCCCGCAGAAGGTCTCGGTGCAGACGTCCGTATTCCGCCATGGAGTTCGGAATGGCCCACATCGTGCGCGGGAGCATCTCCGGCGAGTAGAACGGGAGGAGTGTGCTTCCAGTCGCCTGCGGCATCGACCAGAACGGCATTTTGCTGAAATGGTAGAAAAAGTCGACCACATTGAAGGCGGAGGAAAGGCCCAACCCAGCGGACTGGCCTGCGAGACGAAGAGTCGAAGTCACTGAGCTCTCGACTGACTCTCTCTCCACACCGCCTCCGCCCGTCCGGACCATCTGCGCAAGTCGCTCCAGCCCCGCCTCTGCACCCTGACCCGTCAACTTCTTCTCCCAGGCTGGGCTGAGCGTTGTCCTTCCTTGGACAGCTTCTCCACCGAGACCGTTGATGCGCGGCGCGGTCGAAGGGCGAAACCCCACGAATGGCCTGGAGCGATACGCCGACCGCGCGTTGTACGCCCCCTCCCACGCTATCTGCATCGAGATATAGCGGTCCATCGCCGAGCCTTCTGGCTTTTTTGGCTGCACCACATCGTCCACGCGGTGACTGACAGGATCGCCCGCGAGGCCCAGGAGTCTACGAGCAGTCGCGACTTCGCCCGTGTCCGTATTGACGGTGCGGACGGTGTCTATGACGCCGGCACGGATAGCAGCAGCCGCCGTGACCCTCGAGTCCTTCCCGCCGGAGAGGTCGGCGACAGGCTTCCCTTGCCACCATGCCGCGGTACCCAAGAAGCGGACCATGCCCTGCCCCGCGTCGGCTAGGGAAGGAACTCCACCCTCGATAGTCGATCGGATCCACTCATTCCGATCGCAACACGACGTCACCGTTCCGTCCGCGCGCGCGTGGATCTCGGTGCTAGCCGGCAATTGCCTTCCGTTACCCAAATGTGCCTCACCATTTGAGGACCACCCCAAAGTCGCCATATCGTTCCACGTCGAATGGGTGAGCGCTGGCTTTATCCCGCCGAATACGTGCGCGAGTCCGGGCCTGCTACTCCACACCGTGCCAAAGTTCGGCACGACGATCTCGTAAAGACGCACCATTCCCAGGCGGTCGTTAACGATGCGGAGACCCTCACATGACCAGTGAAATGCCGCGGCGGGAGCGCCCATCTCCACCCGGTCTATCGCACCGGATGTGAGTCCGCGCGCGAGGTCAACGGCATCGACGCCGTCCTCAGGCCGCCCCGCAGCGGCCGGGATGTGCAGCCATCCGGCAGCTTCACCGTCCCGCGTGGCGACCATCGGCCAGCCCACGACCTCGCGCGTGTGCTGCCATACCGCGAAGCCTGTCCTTCCGTCACCGACCGTCGTGCGCACAAGGTCCGTTGCCGCGACTCCCTCGAGGTGGCGCGTCGCCGACTCCCAACGGACGTTGAGCTCGTCTCCGGACATCTCCTCCGAGCGATCACAGGCGTAGGCAAGGATGAACTGGCTGCTCGACATAGTTCACCGCCCCCGGAAGAAGTCGACGATCCTGAACCAGAGAGCCGAGAACGCATTCTTCGCTGGTGCGGCGTCCTGCTCCTCGTGCTCTTGCGCACCGGAGACCCGCTCATGCAGCGAGATGAGCCGGGCTTCGTACTTCTGCCAGTTCTCCGTGGCCGCGTAGTTCCCACAGTTCACCGCCATCCGCTCGAGATCGGCGTCGCCAAGGCCATTGACCGTGTCGGCGATCTGCGCCGGGTCGAGGGCCATGGGAACCGTGACACCGATCCCGTACTTCTTGATCTGCTTCTCCATCTCCGGCATGTCGGTCGCCAGGATCGGCACGCCGGCCGCAGGGTACTCCCACAGCTTGTTAGGCGAGCAGTACAGATGATTGAGACCGGTGTTCTCGTAAGGGATCGTGCCGAGGGTCGCCCCGGCCGTCCAGCTCAGGAGCTCGTCGTGAGGTGCACTGGGGACGGCTGCCACCCGTGCTCGTCCGTCGGGCCTGCCCGTCTCAGCATCGGCGTACTCAAGGATGCTCTCCTCAAGCTTTCCCCAACCCATGAACACCAGGGACCAGTCCTCCCGCAGCAGCTTCGACGCCTCGAGTAGCGCCGAAATGCCGCGATGCGGCGAGAAACCGCCTTGGAAGAGGAGGATCTTCTGATCCGGCTCCAGCCCAGCAGCTTCATGCAGACGACCGTCGTATTTGGTCTGCGCGACACGTTCTACCGCGTTGGGGACCAGGACAGCCTCGGGCAGGGCCTCGTACTTCTCACGGTAGAAGTTGGCGATGCTCTGGTTCAGCGTGATGAAGCCATCGACGTACTGAACGTTGTCGGCGATGATGCGGGAGTTCACCGTGGCACGCTCGGGCTCGATACTTGCCAGGTCCTCATAGATCTCATGAGCGTCCCAGATAATCGGCACGTCGAACGCTTCTTTATACAACGCAGCGGCAGTGAGGGTCAGGTGATCGTGCATATGGACGGTGTCCGGCACGAACGTCGATCTCACGCTCTCGAAGACGGTCTCACCCTGGATCCGGAAAGACGTCCAGATCGAGCTCACACGCCCCTTGGGGAGCTCTTCGCGCTCGACGCGAGGCTTCAGATCCGACAGATTTCTGTGCTGAAGGTGGACCGGGATGCCGTTCGGGAGCACGAAGTCCTCGGACTCGTCGGCGGTGAGCCCGAACAGTCGCACGTCGTGTCCTTGAGCCTTGAGGGACGCTGCCCCCTTGAGGACTCGTGCGTCATGCTTGACCCCGTTGTGGACGACGGCCGCAATACGCATGGCTCTTCTCTCCTAGGTGAGGAACACGGTTGGCGACTCGGTCGGCCGGCCGCTCTGATTCTACCGATCGTATTGGGTTTTCGAGTACGTGTGCACGTAGACTGCAGCACCCGTCGCCAGCCGAGATTCGCATGGCTCACCAAGCATCGCGGCCAGAATCGAGGCACACTATCGAACGCTCTCCACGAGAGACGCGGCGCTGTGACGAGGAGCCCAGCGACACTCCGGCAAGCTTACATGTGAGCGTGCAATCGAGGCGACGCAACCCCCTTTCCAGCTCGTCTTCGCTTTACACCGATGCATGCATATAGCCGTCGGCAGCTCGACCCCCGCGGACAGCGCCGGACTCATCACTGACACCCCGGACCCCAAGAGCGGACGCTCCGGGCGCTTCTCCGAGGGGCCGCCGGACGGGTACGGCAACGAGCATCCCGATTTCGTCGGCGCCAACCGGGACCCGCTGCGACTCGGCGGGTACAAGATGATCCTCGACGGCTCCCCGCAGGCCCGCTCGGTCTGGATGAGCGATTTCTACGAGCCGGCCGGCTTGAACGCGGGCCCCGGCTGCGCCTACGCGGTCACTCCCCCGGACATGCTGCTGACGATCTAGGCGGCCGTGAACCGGATCAGCCGCACCGGCCAGGATTTCGGCCCCGAGAAGCGGATCAGCGTCTGAGAGGCGCTGCGCGGTCACAGACGAAGCCGCCGACCAGTACGGGTAGGAAGACACCAAGGGGTAGATTCGCGAGGGGATGCGGGCGGATCTGGTGACCCTCTCCGCGGATCCACTGGCAACAGCCCCCATGAACTTGCGCGAGATCGACGTTCTCACCACCATCAAGAACGGAGCGGTGGTCTTCGATGCGGGGACCGCGACTCAATCCCCCCTGACCTGCTGATCCAGCCGGTCACCCCTACTCTCCGCCGAGGACCCATCATGAAGATCCTGTCCGTCGTGGGCGCTCGCCCGCAGTTCGTCAAGCTCGCCGCGATCGCGGATGCGGCCGCGCAGCGGGACGACGTGGAGCACGTCATCGTCCATACCGGACAGCATTACGACGCCGCGATGAGCGACGTCTTCTTCGCGGACCTCCGGATCCCCGCCCCCGACGTGAACCTCGCCATCGGCTCCGGCACGCACGGCCGCCAGACCGGCTCCATGCTCGCCGCGATGGACGAGGTGCTCGAGGAGCACCGTCCGGACTGGGTGCTCGTCTACGGCGACACCAACTCGACCCTTGCGGGCACGCTCTCCGCGGTGAAGATGCACCTCAGGGTCGCCCACCTCGAGGCGGGCCTGCGCTCCTTCAACCGGCGCATGCCCGAGGAGCACAACCGGGTCCTCACCGACCATGCCGCCGACCTCCTCCTCGCGCCGACCGAGGTCGCCCGCGAGCACCTCGCCGCTGAGGGCCTCGCGGAGCGCACGGTCGTCGTCGGCGACGTCATGACCGACGTCTGCCTGCGCGTCGCTGCCGCCGTCTGGGACCAGCCGCTGCGGCTCCCCGAGGGGATCGACCCCGCCGCGGACTTCGCCGTCGCGACGATCCACCGCGCCGACAACACCGACGACCCCGAGCGGCTGCGCGCGATCGTCCGCGGCCTGCAGTCCCTCGACACGCCGCTCGCGCTCTTCGCGCACCCCCGGCTCGTGGCGAAGGCCGAGGAGGCGGGCATCGACCTCGCCGGAGGCGCCGTCCACGTGGGGGAGCCGCTCGCCTACCCGGACCTCGTAGCCGCCATGCAGCGCGCCCGCGCCGTCGTCACCGACTCCGGCGGCCTGCAGAAGGAGGCGTACCTGCTGGGCACGCCCTGCACGACCGTCCGCACCGAGACCGAATGGGTCGAGACCCTCGAGAACGGCTGGAACCAGCTCGTCGCGAATCCCGCCGACCTCCCCGCGGCCGTCGGCCGACCCCGCCCCACCGCGGACCGCACGGCCCACTACGGCGACGGCACCGCCGCCCTGCGCAGCGTCGACGCGTTGCGCGAGCGGGCCTGAACGTCAACCGGGCGGCGCGCAGCGTCGCACCGCCCAGGTGATCTGGACCCTCATCCGCTGAGCAGATCCCTCACGCGCCGCGCCGGGAGATGCGGTCGATCTCCCCGATGAGGATCTTGCGCTCCACCTCCCAGGTGTTCTCTCTGCCGAAAGTCTCTGCGCTGCGGCGGTACTCGTCGTACCGGGCCGGGTCCAGCACGCGCGCCACGGCATCCGCCAGCGCCACCGGGTCGAACGGGTCGTAGACCTCCCCGCATCGGTGCCGCTCCGCGATCCGGCGGAGCTCCGGCAGATCCGAGGCGATGAACGGGATCCCAGCGCCCGGGTACTCGAAGGCCTTGTTCGGCAGCGCGTACTCGTTGTTCCTCGACACGGGCTGGTACGGGATCACTCCGGCATCCGCACCGGCCGTGTAGGCGGGTAGCTCGCCGGGCTCCACGGCTGGGAGGAAGTGCACCCGGTCCTCGACGTCGAGCTTCGCCGCCAGCGCGGCGAGCTCCTCCTGCGACTTGCCCTTGCCGATCAGCACCAGATGCGCCCCGGAAGGGAAGAGCTCCGCCGCTCGGATGCAGACTTCGAGGCCACGGCCGGGAACGAGACCGCCCTGGTAGATCACGATCTTCGCGCCGCGATCGAGCCCGACGAGGGCATGGAGGTCAATCGGGTTGCTGCGGACCTCCTCGGCGACCGCGGGGGCGGCATTCCTCAGGACGGTGCCATGGACCCCATAGCGCCTCTCATACTCGTCCCGGATGGTCTCGTTGACCACCACCATCGAATCCACCTGCTTGAGGTACTTCTTCTCGACGGGCCACAACACCCTGCGCTCGTACGGGCGCAGCGTGGTGCTCTCGAGATACAGCTCATGGCAGTCGTGCAGGTGGGGCACCCCGAGGCGGCGGGCCGCGATGTTCGCCCCGACCAGCCCCGGCAGATCAGAGCTCACAATGAGATCGGGATCGTGCGCCGCGATCCGATCCGGGGAGAGCCACCAGAACTCGACAAACCTGTTGATGAGGTGGACGTGCTTGAGCTGGTCCCGGATCGTAAGATCGCGCCTGTTCCGGGCGGTTGTCATGGACTTTCGCCAGCGCCTCTCCGCCATGGACGAGCACTCCCCGACCCTCTCCCGTGTGGCACGGACGGGCTCCGAAGCCCAGCCCTCGCGCATTAGGTCGAGCCCCGGGAGGTCGCGGCTCATCCAGTTGGGCGCCTCCCACGCAGGGGAGGCGGCCGCTTGAGCACGTGCCTTCTTCTGCCGGTCCCACTTCACCTGGCGCTCGTTCTTCTTGCGAGTCATCCGGTCCTGATACCGGACGGCCATGGAGCGCACATCGACGAAGTCCGCGGACAGCCGCGGATGCTCGAGACCCTGGAAGAAATCCGTCCGCGGCGTGGAGTTGACGACCGTGACCTCGTACCCGAGGTCCAGCAGGGTCATGATGTTCCGGCGGATCCTTCCGGCGATCTGCGGCTTCATCGCGACGACGACCGCGCGTCGTCCGTTGCTCCGCCCCGCGGCTGCGACGTCCTCGAGGCTCGTCTTTCCCCAAGTCGAGACCGCCGTACTGGCGGCACCTTGGTCGGTTCCCGCCGGGAGAGCCGTGTCCGCGTGAGCCCCACACGGGAGGGCGGGGCCCTCTGTCGACTCCTCCGTCCGTCCCCGCCGGTGCTCTTCCTCGAGGTCGCCCGCAGCGGGACCCCGGTAGCCGAGTTCCCGGTAGATGCCGTAGTAGGTGCTCACGTTGTGCTCCCAGGTGCGCTGGGCCCGGACCCAGCGTGCACCGCGGACACCGAGCGTCCGGCGACGTTGCGGGTCCTTGACGAGCGCGATGAGCTTCCAGCCGAGGTCCCGGTGATGGCCTGCTCGAAACGTCACCGCTGCGCCAGAAGCGTCGGCGATCTCTTGCAGCGCATCGACGTCGGAGAGCACCACAGCACGACCGGTCGAGAAGGCCTCGAAGGGCTTCAGCGGGGTGACGAGGTCTGCCACGGAGGACTTCCGTCGCGGCACCACGAAGATGTCGATCAGCCCGTAGTACCGCAGCACGTCCGAGTGCGGGACTGCACCAGTGAACACGATGTCCTGAGCCCCAACCTTCTCCGCATGCTGCTGGAGCGCGTCGAAGTGCTTCCCGCCCCCGACCAGCAGCAGGCGGACAGGTACGGAGACTTTGCTCGCCGCCATGCGGAAGCCGTCGATGAGGGTGTCGATACCCTCGTACTCGACCATCGACGAAATGTACCCGATGGTCACGGCGTCCTCGGGGATCCCGAGATCCGCAGCGAGATCCGGGTCTCGCTCCTGGACGGGAAACTCCTCCGGATCGACTGCATTGGGGACCACGGCGACTTGCGCATCTTGCAGCGTCCCACCGCCGAGTTCGAGGATGTGCGACTTCATGGCCGCGGCAAGGGTGATGTTGCGGTCGACGAGGTCGCGGGCGACCGTCTCCGCCCGCTGCCTCAGCTGGTAGGCCGCCGGGCGACCATAGGTGGCAAAGAGTCGCTCCGCCTGCGCGCCCCAACCGTTCGCCGAGATGGTGCGAGTCAGCCAGGATTCCTCCCAGAACCCTCGCGTCTCATACACAGTGGGGATCCCGTATGCCTTTCCCACGGCGTGAACCAGCAAGGCATTCTGGAAATCTGAGTGCGCGTGGAGAACGCTCGGGCGGATCCTGCGCACCAACTTCGCGAGCTGCTCCATGTCGTGCCGGAGCCAATCATCGATCGGGACGCCTCGGCGCAGCTGCCCCGGGAGCCGGTAGTAGTCCACCTCATCAATGCTGTAAGGGACCGCTTCCCGCGCCGTCTCCTCGACGATCCCGGACTGCCCGACGACAGCGACCGGCAGGCCACGTCGTGCCTGCGCCCGAGCCGTGTAGTGGGTGCGGAGGGTGAAGCCGGACTGCGTCTCGGGCAACACCCTGCCCACGACATGGAGGATCGGGCCCGACGTGTTGTACGCCGGAGAAGCCGGTAGATCCGCTACCACACTTGCCGGATTCGAGAACACCGCGATCTCGCGCTGCAAGGCAGTCAGAGCCTTCCGGTCGCCCGGCCGACCGGACTTCTCCACGACCTGGCCGAGCACCTTCGCTTCGAGGTCCCAGTAACCAGCTTTCCTGTAGTAGCGATGCAGCGAACGGAGGGTGCCCAGATCCAGCCGCTCGAGCAGCTTGTACGCCCTAATCAGCGGTGCCGCCTCGAGCAGCTGGTCGTTCTCGAGCCTGTGATGGAACAGCTCGGTCGCCTGTCGGACAGTGAGGAAGGAACGCGGGCTGCGCCCCAACTGGAAGGCGAGCTCCGTGCCCAAGATCCAGGTCTCCTCGAGCCTGGCCGACTGGTCGCGGTCGGTCGCCTCCAGGCGTGCCAACTCCTCGCGGACCGCTGTCGGGACCCCCTCGGCGACGCGTCGCTCGAGGTCCTCCACTGCGCGCTCGAGATGGGTGATCTGAACCTCGAGTGCCTTCACCGCGTCCACGTTCGCGGCCCCTGCAATCACCGCCTGGTTGCTCACGGCCTTGGCGTTCGTGGCCTCTGCGCCGACTCGAGCGGTCGTCGCAATCGTCTCCTCCTCGAAGGACTTCGCACGATCGATCTGTGCCTGCTGGTTCCGTCTGAGCGTCGAGGCGTGGTCGCTGAGCCGAGTGAACTGCCTGACGCCCACCAACCCGCCGAACAGCAGAAGAGTTGCGGAGAGCAGACCCGCGCCACCCGCTGCCACTGCCCAGGCCTGGGATCCGGTAAGCGCCGTACCGATCAGCAGAACGATGAGCGTTGCCAGGAGCACACCCGCCCCCAACACCACCATCCGCAGCTTCGCTCGCATCGGTCCTCCCTCTTCCTTGAGACGCCTTAGTCCGATCACCGGCCGCGCTGCATCGGGAGGGAACTGTCGGGGATGTCCTTGAAGTCCTGCGGGCGATGATCGCCACCGATGAACTTCCACTTGATCGCTGCGACAGTGCGCTCTGCCGCGCGACCGTCCCCGTACGGGTTCACGGCGTTGGCCATCGCCGCGTAGGCCTCTTCGGAGTTCAGCAGCATGGAGACTTCGTCGATCAATCGCTGCTTGTGGGTGCCGATCAGCTTCACCGTGCCTGCCACTACCGCTTCTGGGCGCTCGGTGTTCTCTCGCATTACCAAAACAGGCTTTCCGAGACTGGGGGCTTCTTCCTGCACACCGCCCGAGTCGGTGAGCACCACGTCGGCCAGGCTCAGCAGCTGGGTGAACTCGGCGTAGGCGAGCGGCTCGATGAGGTAAACGTTGTCGAGTCCCTTCACGGCGGGCTTGATCGCCTTCCGGACCTTCGGATTCTTGTGGATCGGGAACACTACCGTGAGGTCCGGGTACCTGCGCGCCAGCTCGGCCACAGCCTGGCCGATGTCCTCCATCGCTGTGCCGAGGTTCTCTCGGCGGTGGGCGGTCACGAGCAACACACGGCCAACCTTGTCGGACTCCTTCGCCTCGCGGAGAGCCTCCAGCCGAGCATCCTCGAAAGCGACTCGGAGGTTCTTGGTCGCGAACATGAGGGTGTCGATGACCGAGTTCCCGGTGATGACGATGTCGTTCTCGCGAACGTCCTCTCGCGTCAGGTTGGCCTTGCTCGTCGACGTCGGGGCAAGATGAAGCGCTGCGATCTGGCTCGTCAGCTTCCTGTTCGCCTCTTCGGGGAAGGGCGAGTTGATGTCGCCCGAGCGAAGACCAGCCTCAAGGTGGACCACCGGGATCTGTCGGTTGAAGGCTGCAACCGCGGCACCCATGACCGTGGACGTGTCGCCCTGAACGATAACGGCGTCCGGCATTTCCTGGCCGAGGATCTCATCCACCCCGGAGATCACCTTTGCCACGATCGCGTTCAACGTCTGCCCGGCACTCATGATGTTCATGTCATGGTCAGGGACGATCTCGAACATCGAGTTCACCTGATCGAGCATCTCACGGTGTTGACCCGTGACCACCGTGACGCTTTCGAGCGCTTCATCGGCCTCGATGGCCTTGATGATCGGGGCGACCTTGATCGCCTCTGGCCTCGTTCCATAGATCGTCATGATTCGAAGCGACATGCGGGATCCTCTCGGTGATTACGGCAAGTTACCAGTTCAGCTCGGTAGCTACTGGTTCTCGTGAGGGAGGACTGTGCCTGGAAAACGCTTTGCCTCAATCCCCTGGGCAAAGACATTCAAGAACGGGTCTGCGACGAGTTCGGGGGTCCCGTCTGGCTTCGACTGTTCATCGGCCTCTTCCGGAAGCGTGAGCGTCGATGCTGCACGTGAGGTCTCGCCCTCCAGGATCGCGTCCCGCAGAAGTCCCGCAGCTTTGCTCTCCTCGCCCTGAGCAAGATTGTGGGCGAACCAGCGGTACTTGCGTGCGACCTCCACCGCGTCGCCGTCGAGCACCACGCGTCCCCGCTCCATCCAGATCGCTCGGGAGCACATGTTCTCGATGGTCTGCGCAGCGTGGTTGACCATGAACACGGTGCCAGCGTTCGCGAGCATGTCATCCATCTTCTTCGCCGAGCGCTCCGAGAAGGTCGCGTCGCCAGTCGAGAGCGCCTCATCGATCATGAGGATCTTGGGCTCGGCCATCACGGAGATCGCGAACTTCAGCCGGGCACCCATGCCCGAGGAGTACGTCCGCAGTGGAAGGTCGATCGTCTCGCCGAGGGCAGATAGCTCAGCTGCGGCGGGAAACTTCTCCTCGGCTTCTTCGTGGCTGAGACCCATCGCGAGGAACCCCAGCTTGATGTTCTCCGCGCCCGTCAGCTCGGGGATCAGAGCTGCGCTCACACCGAGCAGTTGAGGCCGTGCGCTCGTCAGCACCACGCCCGAGGTGGGCGGCTCTACACCGGCGAGGGCACGGAGCAAGGTCGACTTCCCGGAGCCGTTCCGGCCGATGATTCCGACGAACTCGCCGGAGCAAACCTGGAGGTCGATTCCCCGCAGCGCCGAGACGGAGACCATCTGCTTGCGCCGAAGCAGTTTGCCGAGCACCCCCTTGCGGGGTGTGCGGTCGGTACGTCTGGCCTTGTATCGCATACGGAGGCGATGTGCGACAACGGTGACTGGGGAGTCCTCGGGCGCTACCCAGCGGGTGGTGGTCGGCGCATCGACAGAACTAGACGTTTTGCCATCAGCGCTGTTCTCGGCCATAGCTCGCCTCCCCCCGCCAGAAGAAGAGGAACCCGGTGACGAGCAGACCGAGAGTCACCGCCGTGACTTCGAACCAGTCGCTCAGCGGCGGTAACACTCCATCCATCAGGAGAGAGCGATAGATATCGATGATCTGGAATAGTGGATTGGACTCAATAATGGCGAGAGCGGTGGGGTGGGTCACGAAGCGCTCGATCGGGAAGATCACACCGGAGCCGTACATGAGGAACCTGCTGATCACGGCCATGACCTGTGCCATATCCGGGAGGATGAAGCCGAGGCGGGCGACCCAGAATCGGATCGCAAGGTTAAACAGGCTGTGAATCATGAAGACGAAGGGCACGAAAAGCCACGTCGTCGTGGGCGGCGCGAAGGGCGGGACCACCCAGATCACGAGGCACATCACGGTTACCGAGATGACCGAGAGCAGCACATCCTGCACCTCAGAGGCGAGGGGGAGGGAGGCTCGAGGGAAGTTGAAGGCGCGGATCATCGACTTGCCGGACGTCATCGTGGAGACACCCTGGCTGATCGCGCTCGCCGTGGAGCGGTAGGTCAGGATGCCGATCACCACGAAGGCGGCGTAGTTTTCCACATCGCCCCGCCCGCCGAGAATGAGCCCGAAGATAATGAAGTAGAAGACGGAGTCGACCAGCGGGCGCAGGATCATCCAGACGTTGCCCAGGCGGTTTCGGGTGTACTGGGTGGATGCGCGATGTCGTGAGTCCATCCAGATGAACTCACGGCGCTCCCAGAGCTGAGCGATGTAGGTCAGCAGAGGAGGTCGGATGCCTATCGGCCGGAGCTCACTCGGGTCGTGTCCTCGCACCTCAAGGGCTCGCTTGACCTCGGCGACGGTCGTCACCTCGGAAGTTCTCTGTCTCGTTCCCATCTCACCCCTGCGTCATGCGATACACGCGCACGTATCGTCTCATCAATGCGGTCCATGCGCGTTCTCGCGCCAGCACCCGCCCGTTGTCCGCGAGGCGCCGGCAGGCGTCCGCGTCGTCGAAGAGAGTCACGATGGCTCGTGCGACGTCGCTGGCGTCCCCTGCGGTGGCGAGCCGGCCATACAAGGTGCCGTCCTCTCCTGTGATGGTCTCCCGCAACGCGGGCAGGTCGCTGACGACAACTGGTCGCCCGAGCGCGAGCGCCTCGATCGGCTTCTGCGGGGTGACCGTGCGAGCGACGTCGAGGTCGAGTCGGGGCACCACGACGACGTCGAGAGCCTGCACCCATGCCCGAGCGTCCTCCCGCGGCACCCGCCCCGGCATGTGAAGGCGATCCGCGATGCCTAGCTCGTCTGCGAGATGAAGAAGCCCGGGGACTGCGACCCCATCACCCGCAAGAACGACGTGTAGCCGGTCGCGGAGAAGCGGCGAGCGCGTTTCGCCTGCCACGATCTGTGCCACTGCGCGCAGCAGCACGTGGAATCCTTCGTACTCAACGAGAGCGCTGACTGCACCCACGACGAAAGAGCCGTCGGGAAGATCGAGGCCGATTATTCGACGAGCATCCTCGGCGGAGAGCGTCTCGCCGAGCAGAGACGGGTTCACGCCGTTCGGGACGAGTGTGATCCGCTCACGGGCCACTCCCCGAACGACTAGTTGGTCGGCCATCGACTGGCTCAGGGTGACGACCGCCGCTGCGTCCTGGGCGAGCCTGCCTTCACGAGAGCGGATGAGGTGCACCCGCTCGGAATCCGCAGAGACACGTCGAGACTCTGGCGACCGGTGCGAGGCGATCCAGGTCTGCTCCATGAGGCCGCGCACCTCCAGGATCCACGGGATGCCCGTCGCGGCGCTCACCGCCTGGGCGACCAGGGCATTGCGATAGTCGGTCGTGGCGTGGAGGACGTGCGGGCGGAAGGCTGCGACGAGCCGGAGCGCTTCGGCGACCTCCTGGTCCAGTCGCTCCTCCGGGGTGGCTCCGAGGGTCGCAGGAAGGGTTCTGCGGTAACGGATCCCGTCGACCACGTCCTCGTCCTCACAGAACGGCTTCCCGACCATCACGGGGTAGCCGGTGCGGGTCAGCGCGAGTGACTCGATTCCCTGAGCCGCGAGGGAGGTGAGGATGTGATGACTGCGCAGTGCGTAACCGGACTGGGTATGCGGCAGGGAGTTCGTGAGGAGGTGGAGGATCCGGAGCGGACCGTCGTCGGTCGGCGGCGAGAGCTCCGCCGATTCGACGGCCGGCACGTGGAGCCGTCGGCCGTCCGCGAGGAGGTCGAGCTCGCTGCGCAGTCGGAGTGCCTGAGCGGTCGTGCCGCGGCCCGCGGCATCGAGGGCCCTCACCGCACCGGTGAGATTGCCCTGGGCCCACAGCCCTCGAGCGCGAGTGGTCGCCCGAGCACCCGGAGGGAGGAGATCGACGCGGTCCAGGAGCACGGCGACCTCACCGGCTATGCGGGATCTCGTCGCCCGCGCGTCGGCGACGTGGGAGAGCGCCGCAGATTCCTGTCCCGCCATGTAGGCGCCCAGGGCGGCCACGCCCGCTCCGCGAGGCAACCGCTCCGCGACAGCCTGCATGCCGTGCCCCACCCTGCGTCGCGCCGCAATGGGGAGCCGCCGACTCACCTGAATCGCGAGCAGGGCCGGATCATCCAGCAGATGCTGCACCGCTGACTGCACGAGGAGTCGTGCGTTGCGCGCGAGCAGGCGTGGATGCGGCACGTTTCCCCTCGAAGATCGAATGGTCCCTTGGACCTTTGCGATCTTAGCCGGGTGCCGCATGCGGAGCCGTGTCCGTGCCCTCTGTTCTCGCTGGCTGTGCACTTACCCACCACCGGGCGGCGTCCGTTCACCTTGGGGTTTTCCCTTGTACAGCTCGGTGGTTGCGCATTGTATGCCGCCATACGTACGAGGCGATATATGGGCTAGCACCGGAGACGACCTGCGAGACCTCGACGTGCTCGCGACCTACAAGGACGGGCAGCGGGTGTTATCGGCCTGAGCACCCGCCTACGATGGCCGGGCCCACCCATCACCGAGAGGGTCCTCGTGTCTCCGACTGACTCCGCGCCGCTGCGCATCCGGGTGACGAACCTGGACTCGGTGCATCAGGCGCAGACCTGGCGTCGGCACGGGCCGCAGGAGGCGATCGACCGGACCGTCTCCA
Source organism: Brachybacterium sp. B718/18 (assembly GCF_055454375.1). Taxonomy (NCBI): domain Bacteria; kingdom Bacillati; phylum Actinomycetota; class Actinomycetes; order Micrococcales; family Dermabacteraceae; genus Brachybacterium; species Brachybacterium sp. B718/18. The sequence continues at coordinate 18,885 of NZ_JBVDDO010000012.1, forward strand.
TGATCCGCTCGGCGCTGCTGCTCAGCGAGCAGATCATCGTGGACCGCAACCAGCTGCTCGACGGCGTGGTGCTGCTCGCCCTCGGACCGGAGGGCCTGCGCTGGCACCTCGGCCTGCCCCGCCACGCGCCACTGCCGCTGGTCGTCACCGGCTCCGCTCCCCCGGGCGCGGACGCGATCGATGTCAACGAGCAGCTCGCCGCCGTCACCAGCCCGGCCTTCACCTCCGCCGCCCGCGCGGCCCTCACCCGTGAGCCCGCACCGGGCAGCGCGTGGGAATGGCTCCTCCCGCCGATGCGCGACCCCGCCGCAACCCGTCTGCCGGCACGAGATGCGGCGACCCCCGTCGGCCGCAGCCTCGAGGACGACCTGCGCGCGGCGCGCATCGCCTGGGCGCACGCCATGACCCGCGGTGAGATGACCACCGCGCCCTGGACCCAGATCTCCCAGGTCCCCGCCCCCTTACCCGGCGACCGTGTGCTCGCACAGCATCCCGTGCTCGCCGCCCTCGTCGACCTCGACGAGGTGCCGACCCGCCGCGGCGAGGTGCTCGACCTCCTCGCCGCCCAGCGCGGCCAGCACGGCGACGCCGCATGCCGCCACGCCTTCCGCTGGTGGACCCGCCGCTACTACGACGCGATCTGCGACGCCGACGACGACTACCGGATCAGCTTCCGCTCCACCGGCGGCGAGGCGTGGCAGGAGGTCACTCCCCCGCGCACCCGCCTCGCCGTGATGCGCTCCCGCCTGTCGACCCGCGAGGTGCCGCCGCGCCAGGAAATCCCCTTCGAGGGAGAGATCGTCGACAACATGCGGCTGATCTCCCCGTTCGTGTTCCAGCAGCTGCGGCTCACCTCCCCGCGACGCATCCACGACTTCTGGGACCACCCCAGCAACCGCAAGATCTGGGACCTCGCCCTCACCATCCGCCAGCACGTCAGCACCCCGTGGTGGCACCGCGGCCACACCATCGCCTGGATCGCCGTGAAGTTCGCGGCGATCCTCACCGTCGCGCTGCTGCTCGGCTTCCGGGACCTCGAGATCCTGCCCACCGACAACGGCTGGTGGCTCGCGTTCTGGGCCGTGATCGCGTTCGTGATCGGCGTCCCCTGGGGGATGCTCCAGGAGCTCGGCTCCATGAGCGGCTACACCATGACCGCCACGCTCCGCATCGCCGACGACGGGCCCGACGACATGAGCACCCGCGGCCCCTCGCCGGCCCGAGCACGGACCATGGCGGCGAACCCGCCGCAGAGCGAGCACCCGGACGTGCCGAGGGACGTGCCAGCGGCCCCGACGGGGGCCGAGCCGCCGGTCGGACCGACGGACGTCCAGCGCCCGGCGCCGGATCCCGGCCCCGCCTGGGACGAGGTGTGGCGGGCCGACGGCTTCGACCTCACCATGGAACGGCTCCACGGCGGCACCCAGCATCGCGTGAGCGCCCACGGCGGCAGGCCGGGCGCAGTGGCGCTCTGCCGTCGGACCCGCGACGGCGCGCAGGAGACGCTGCTGGTGCGAGTGCGGCGGACCGTCGTCGGCCGGGAACTATGGGAGCTGCCCCGCGGCTTCGGCGACCCCGCCGACCCGGACCCGCAGCACACCGCGCTGCGCGAATACCGCGAGGAGACCGGGCTGTCCGCGACAGTGGCCCGCACCCTCGGCGTGATCCATCCCGACTCGGGCCTGCTCCGCGCCGCCGTGCACGTGGTCCGGCTCGAGGATCAGCCCGAGGCGACCCCGCGGCCCGGCGACGGCGAGGTCGAGGCCCGACGCTGGTGCAGCGACGAGCAGATTCGCGCCCTGATCCGCGAGGGCGAGATCGCCGACGGCATCACCCTCTCCGCGCTGCTGCTCGCCGGGCTCGGGAACTGAGGTAAACGGTGTCTGTCCCTCTCGATCGCCGCGATGGCCAAGCCGTCTTCTGGCTCGACGTACTGGTCGAGGAGACACGGTTCCTCATCGCCGCGACGGTTCACCAGCACCGGGGAGTCATTGCGACCCGGAACAGCGCACCACGCAACGACTTTCGGGCGAGGGACGCCCGCATCTTCCGGCGGAGGACTGCAGAGCATCTGACGGGCGTCAGCGCGCGCCTCCGCCAAGGTCTGGACACGGTCCCCTGACAGTTTGGCCCGCCCTCACCGACCAACGGTTGGCGGTGCGACACCCTTCCGCCGCAGTCCCACTGACTTGAGTCGGTGGTCGGAGTCTCAGTGGCAATCGGCCGAGTCACGCGTGCGCGTGCGCGTCTGCCGCATCGCCCCGTCGGCCGCCTCTCTTCAGTCGCCGCCCGGCGCGGGATCGCGTCACGCCGGTGGCGTCGATCGACCACGTCGCCAGAGCAACGCCGCGAGGACGGAGCCGGTGACCCCCGCGGCGATGTCGAGGGCCGTGTCCGCGGGTGCCGTGTAGATCGCGGAGTCCACCCACCTCGAGCCCGCCAGCTCCATCCCCTCCCACACCACGGCCGCCGCGACCCCGCACCGCACGATCGTCGCGGCGGAGGGTCCCGCGGGGCGCAGCACCCGCGCGATCAGCACCGCGAGCAGGCCGTTCGCCGCGAGATGCGTGGGGATGTCCCACCAGGGGATCCGCTCGAACAGGAGCAGGAACGAGCTCACGGCGGCGGACAGGCACACCGCGGAGCAGCCGATCTCCCACGCCAGGGGCAAGGAGGAGCGCCAGGCGACCACCTGGGCCAGGGCGACCAGCATCGAGACCGCGCACTCCACCCACATCCCGAGCCCCGCGAAGACGGCGGCGAGGGCGAGACCCGACCAACGCACCGGCAACAGGGCGAGCGCACGGACCCGCGGCCGGCGCGCGTCGGCCCTCGCACCCGGCGTCGCCCCGGTCCTCGCCGCGTCGCGCAGCTCGGGGCTCATCGGGTGTCCGCCGCCTGCTCGAGGGGCGAGGTCCGTCCGGCGATCACGGCCCGCCCGTCGATCGCTCGCTGCGCCTCGGCGCCGTGGGCGGCGCGGCCGAGGTGGAGGCGCTCGGCCCATCGGTCCCACGGCCGCTGCCGGGCCCAGTTCCGTCGGAGCGTGCTCACCGCGCGTCTGCCGCGCAGCGTCGCGAGGCGGCCGGGGACCAGTGCCCGCGGGGACATCCCCACGTGCGTCCGCCACGCCAGCAGCACGTCCTCCTCGGGCGCGACGCGGAAGGAGAGGTCCATGTCGTCGTGGACCCCCGCATCCAGGGACACCTCGTCCCGCACCCGCTCCCACCAGTCCCGGCGCATCGACATGGTGGTGCCGAAGGCGGGGAGGTGGCCGAGGGCCGCTCCCGTGCACAGCATGTACGCCCCGAGATAGGCGATCGCGGCGACCGCTCCCCAGGGGCGCGGGAGCAGGAAAGTCGCCGGACCGGTGACGAGCGCGACGGAGCGTCCGCCGTCGCGGTGGGCCTGCTGATGGGCCGCGACCCATCCCTCCGGGAGCCGGCTGTCGGCGTCGCAGCGCAGGATCAGGTCCCCGCGGGCGGCGTCGTAGCCCGCGGCCGCCGCGGCCGGGATCCCCGGCGCCGGCTCGACGACCAGGCGGCAGCCCGCCCGTCGGGCGACCTCCGCACTGTCGTCGCGCGACCCGTTGTCCACCACGATGACCTCGGCGGGAGGATGGGTCTGCGCGGCGAGATCGGCGAGCAGGTGCCGCAGGTGCCACGCGTCGTCCTTCACGGGGACCACCACGGAGCAGCACGGATCCGGCGCCGCGGGCGCCGGGCGCCTACTGCTCATCAGCATCACCGGAGGTCCCCAGCTCGTCCAGGGAATGGTGGAGGCGGCGCAGGAAGTCGATGACGACGGCCCGTTCCTGGGCGGTCATGTCCTCGGCGACGGCCATCATGCGCGCGTGCATCGCGCGCAGCCGCCGCTGCACGCGGCGGTGCGCCAGCGCCGTGGGGACGACGGTCGTGGATCGTCGGTCCGTCGGATGGGGCGTGCGCTCGACGTACCCGTCCCGCACCAGTCGATCCACCAGCGCGCTGACCGACGCCCCCGAGATCGAGAGCCGCTCGGCGAGGTCCCGCTGGCGGATCCGGCGGCCGTCGGCGTCGGCCGCGAGCAGCAGCCGCAGCGCGAGCAGATCCTTCTCTCCCATGCCCATGTCGTCCCGGAGTTGCGAGCGCATGCGGGAGTTCGACTCCTGATACCGGCGCAGCTCGTCCAGCAGCTCGACGGCAGTGGCCGTGCCGGGTCTCCCGGCGCCGTACCAGTAGCCGCCGGGGCTCGCCGCCCGCGAGATCTGCTCCACCATCCCGGATCACTCTCCCCTCGCACCGATTGACACCGACACCCGGATTCGTTAGCCTCTCTAATAGTTAGATTAGCAAATGAGTGCCGGGTCGTCGAGCCCGCCGACCTGAAGAGGCCCCATGAGCGCGATCACAGACGCCGCACCTCCCGCCTCGCGAGGGATCGGTGCGATCACCAACGAGCCCGACTCCGCCGACGAACAGCCCGCCGGACCCGTGGAGACGGCGGAGGCGCCGACGGATCCCGTCTGGGAGAAGGCGGCGGCCCGGGCGGGATCGCGCGCCACTCGGCGCGCCCGGGCGCTGCCCGCCATCGCCTCGGCGCAGTTCTCGATCCTCGGCACGCCGCAGGCCCCCGCCCTGGAGGCGAGTGTGGGGATCCGCGCGAGCGCCGATTTCGCGAAGACGGTCGACGCGGTCATGGAACGCATCGTCCCCGACGTCGAGAAGGCCCTCGGGCACGACGTCCTCCGCACCGAGATCGACTTCTTCATCGCCCCGGCCCTGCCGTCCCTGACCCGCTCGGCGTCCCCGACCACGGTGCTCACCATCGTCTGACCGAGCCGCGGTGAGGATCCCTCCGTCGCCGCGCGCTCCCCGTCGGCCGCGCCGTGGCGGTCGAGACCCGCATCGAAGGTTTTGCCCGCTGTACTTCCAGAAGCGGAAGCCCAGCGGGCAAAACCCTGAGGCGGCGCGGCTGTTGGGCGGGTCCGCTGTCCACTGAAGGGATCTCAGCGGCACGAGGCCTGCATAGAGCAGGCCTCGCGCCGCTCACGTCCCGTTGATGGACCGAATTCCGGGCGGAGACAGGCCAAGCCGGACGGTACGGGACTCCCCCACCGACCCCTTCAGCCAGGCGTAACCCTTCTCGGCGGTCTGCAGCAGGTAGGCGCGGACCTCCTCACCGGTGTCCTGCCGCGGCAGCGTGATCGAGTAGCCGCCCACCTCGCTGATCGCCTCGGTGCAGCCCACGAAGATCTCCGGGTGGTGCGGCGAGATCGCCGACGGCGTCACCTTCTCCGCACTGCTGCTCGCCTGATTCGGGGACTGAGGTTCTCACTGTGCGAACAGGGTCGGAGGCAGGAGAGAGGTGCGGAAGGGTAGCCGGCAGGCAGCCGTCATCCCTTGATCGCGCCGAAGATGACCCCCTTGGTGAAGTGTCGCTGCACGAAGGGGTACACGAGCAGGATCGGCACGAGAGCGAACACCACGATCGCCATCTTCAGCGCAAGGCTGGCAGGAGGTCGAGCGCCGGCGACACCGGCGGGGGTGAGCTCTGAGCCCGGGAGCTCGACGCCCTCGAGGACGTAGGAGCGCAGCACCATCTGGAGAGGCCACTTGGCACTGTCCTGCAGGTAGAGCATCGCATTGAAGAAGGCATTCCAGTACCCGACGCCGTAGAACAGCGCGACCACCGCGATCACCGCGGTGGACATCGGCAGCACGATGGTGGCGAGGATCCTGAACTCCCCAGCGCCATCGATGCGCGCGGCCTCGAGGATCCCGGTGTCGATGCCCATGAAGAAGGCGCGCAGGATGAGGATGTTGAACGCTGAGACAGCACCCGGCAGGATCAACGAGAGATAGGTGTCGATCAGGCCGAGCTCGGAGACCACCAGGTAGGTCGGGATCATGCCGGCCGAGAAGAACATCGTGATCAGGAACAGGAACAGGATCGGTCGATGCAGGAGGGAAGTGGTTCGGCTCAGTCCGTAGGCGGCGAGCACCGAGACGGTGGTCGACAGCAGGGTTCCGGCCGCGGTCACGCCCACGCTGACCAGGATCGAGCGAGTGACCACTCCCCCGCTGAGGATGGCCGAGTACGCGGACAGGGTGAGCTCACCGGGAACCAGCACCATGCCTCCGGCTTCGGTGATGGTGGCCTCCGAGGAGAGCGACGTCAGCACCACGGTGTACAGGGGGAGCACCACGACCAGCACGATCACGGTGAGCGTGAGCGCCTTCCCCACCCTCTCCACGAGCGTCGGCTCCTCCGCCCAGGCAGGCCGCTGATTGCGCCCGCCGACCCGGCGCCGCGGGCCGCCGGGACGACCCGGCCGGCCTCCACCGTCCGACGGATCGGTGGGCCCGAGGGCGTTCTGTGCCGTGGGGACGGCCTGATCGGCGATGCCGGATCCGGGCGCGTTCGTGCTCATCGGGACTCCCTCCGATAGACGCCGGCCTCACCGAAGACATGGGCCAGCTTGTTGGCGCCCAGCACCAGGATCAGCGAGACGATGCCCTTGATCAGGCCCGCTGCAGCTGCGTACGACCAGTCCCCTCCGATGACCCCTTGGTAGTAGACGTAGGTGTCGAGAACCTCCGCCGCACCCTGTCCCACCGCACCGCGCTGCAGGATCAGCTGCTCGAATCCGACGGTGAGGGCGTCGCCGAGGCGCAGGATCAGCAGCAGGATGATGGTGGGGCGGATCGCGGGCAGGGTGATCGACCACATCCGTCGCCACTTGCCCGCGCCGTCGACGGCCGCAGCTTCGTACTGGGCAGGGTCGATCGTGCTCAGGGCGGCGAGGAAGATGATCATGCCCCACCCGGCGTCTTTCCACACCGCCTGCGAGGTGACCAGGAGGAGGAAGGTGTCCGGGTTGGTCATGATCTCGATCGGTGCCATGCCGGCATCGCGCAGCATCCGGTTCAGCAGCCCGGCCCCACCGAGGATCTGCTGGAAGATCGTCACCACGAGAACCCAGGAGAAGAAGTGGGGCAGGTAGACGATGGACTGGATGGTGGTGCGAATCCACGGGGTGAGCACCGAGTTCAGCAGCAGCGCGAGGGCGATCGGCACCGGGAAGAAGAAGACCAGCTGGAACGTAGTGATCGCGAGGGTGTTGACCACCGCATCCCAGAAGGACGGAGTGCGGAAGACGCGCGCGAAGTTCTCCCAGCCGGCCCAGGGGTTCTCGAACAGCTGGACGTACGGCGAATAGTGCTGCCACGCGATCACGTTGCCGAGCATGGGCACGTACATGAAGACGATCATCAGGATCGCGGCGGGCAGGACCATCGCCAGCAGCGGCCAATCGCGCCGCAGCCGCTTGCCGAGCGGGATTCGCCGGCGCTCGATCGCACCGTCCACGCCACGCCGAGACGACGGGCTCGCGGAGCGGCCCCTCGGGGTCGCTCGGACGGAGCCCGATCCGCCTGCGGCCCCCCGGTCGGCAGTCATGAACCGAGCTCGTCGAGGATGGCCTGGTAGTACTCCCGCATCCGGTCACCTCCGGAGCTGCGCCAGGTCTCGACCGCCTGATCGAAGTCGTCCATCGACTTTCGTCCCCGCACCACATCCTTCTCGAGGTCGTACATCGGCTGATCGAGCGCCGCGTACTCGACGGGGCGCGGGATCTGCCGACCGTAGAAGGGGCCTTCGACCATGTGCTCGGTCTCGGCCGCCATCCATTCGCAGTACTCACGCACGTGGTCGGGGTCGGCGAAGTCGAACTTCGCGACCGGTCCGGTGACGAGCGTGGACAGCACCCCGGGATGCTCCTCGGCGAGCTGGTCGGTGGCGATGGGAACGCCCCCCTCGCCTCGCTCGAAGTGGACCCCCTCCGTGCCGAAGCTGACCCGCTCCCATTCCCTGGTGCCGAAAGGCGCGGCCAGGTAGTTCGCGATGCCGAGCAGCTCTTCGATGCGGCTCTCGTCGTCGGACTTCTTCAGGAAGCTGAAGAAGTTCGCCGCGTTGCCTGCGTAGCGGATCGGATCGGATCCCGTGGCCGACAGACCGCTCATCGGGACCTGGCGGTAGTCAGGGTTCGTCGCCTGGACACGCTTCATGGACTCACCCCATGCGCCCACGCCGTCGTAATGGATGGCGACCTGTCCCGACTCGAAGCGCTGCTTCGCGTCGCCGGAGTCAGCGGCGACGTCAGGATGGACCAGACCGTCCTCGAAGAGCTTGATCTGGAACTCGAGCGCGTCGCGGTACTCCTGGGTCTCCCACCGATAGATCAGCGACCCGTTATCGGACCTCCAGTCCGGCGGGGCCCCGAACAGCAGGTTCGGCGCCCCGACGTTCATATCGTTGATCGCCCACCGGTTGGCGCCGGGGTCGGTCAGCTCGCGGCAGACCTGCAGGAACTCCTCGGCCGTGGTCGGCGGCTGGAGGCCGAGAGAATCGAGGATGTCGGCGCGGTAGAAGATCGCATCGGTGACGATCTCGCCCGGGACGGGAATGCCATAGAGCTTTCCGCCGAAGACCCCGAACTCCCACGCGGCGGTCGGGAGGTTCGCGAGGTTCGGCCAGCGCGCGATGCCGTCACCGGCGAGGAACGGCGTGAGGTCCTGGAAGACGGACTCGACGGCCTGCGCGAAGCGCGGCGGCGGGTTCCACCCGAACACGGAGACCCAGTCCGCGACATCATCGGGAGAGGCGAAGACAGCGGCCTGCTTGTCGCGATAGTCGTTGCCGGTGGTCATCTGGTAGGTGAGTGTCGCGCCCAGAGCCTCGTCGAGTCCTTGGGTGAAGGCATTGTCCGGATTCGACTGGACCGCGCTCCAGGTGGGGACCATCAGCGAGAAGGTCCCGCCCGATCCGGGCGGGGCGTCGACCGTCTGCGGCAGGTCGGCGGGATAGGTCGTGTACCCGGGGGTCGAGCCGTTTTGGCCAGGGATGTCCGGCGTCACGGCAGTCTGCTCCGCATACGTGGGGAGTTCGACCTCCGCAGCGGCGGCGACGTCGTCGGCCGCCTGCTCGGAGGGCTCCTCCGCCCCGCAGGCCGCAAGGACCGGGAACAGCGCGGCGGTGCTCAGTCCAGCGAGGACCGTGCGACGGGAGGCGAAGGGGCGGGCGTCACCGGGTCGGGCGTTCATGAAGGGCTCCTCCGTTGCGAGCGGGCGCAGGCGGCTCTGCCTGTCTATGGACCTGATCCGTCCTCTGCGCCTAGAATGAGGCTGGTCACGGCTGGTTTACCGGTCCACCCTTCTTAGAGTAGGCCCCCCTCCGGCGCCCGTCAACGTGCCGACCGCTGGGTCGGTGGAACCGAACAGGGAGAGTCCATGAGCAGTCTGCGCGATGTGGCCTCAGCCGCCGGCGTCAGTCGGATGACGGTCTCGAACGTCATCAACGGACACCACCACAAGGTCTCCGCGGCGACGCTCGCGCGGGTCCGCCGCGTGATCGCGGATCTCGAGTACGTGCCCGATGCACAGGCTCGATCCCTTGCTGCAAGCCGGTCGCGGATGATCGGCGTGATCATCCACCACCCGGATGAGCGACGCGACCTGCTCGAGAATCCCCATGACGCGATCCTGCTCGGCGCGATCGAGCGAGCTGTCACAGCCCATGGCTATTCCCTCATCACCGCCTCCAGCGCGGACGTCGTCGCCACGGCGCGGAACGTGGGCTCATGGCGCACGGACGGGCTGATCATCTACGGCTCATTCGCCGATGAGATCAACGAGCTCGAGCGCACGCAGACCCAGCCGCTCGTCTTCCTCGACAACTACTCCCGCGACGACCACGTTCACCTGGTGGGCGTCGACGATCGCCACGGAGGGCTGCTGGCCGGGCAGCACCTCATCGAGCTCGGACACCGGCGTCTGGCCTTCGCGGGGCCGCTCGGCGCGACGGACGGAGTCGTCGCTCAGAGACTGGCAGGATTGCGCTCAGCAGTCGCCGCCGCGCCTGGGGTCGAGGTCACTCAGGTGCTGTCTGCGGACCATGGACCGCGCTCTGCCGCGCTGGTGGCCGAGCACCTCGTCGCCGAGCCCGACCGTCCCACCGCGGTCATCGCTGCAAGCGACACGCTCGCGGCTGAACTCGTGGGAGAACTGCTCGACCGCGGGGTGGACGTGCCCGGCCATGTGTCGGTCATCGGCTTCGACGACACCGCCGTCAGCCGGTGGATGCGCCCACAGCTCACGACGATCCGCCAGGACATCCCCGCAAAGGCATCGATGGCTGTCGAGGTGCTGCTCCGCCTCATCGGTGCGGACGCTGACGCGGAGGCTCCGTCTTCCACCCGCCTGCCGATGTCGCTGGTGCGCCGGCAGAGCACTGCTCCCCCCGGGTCCCGGTGATCCAGCGACGCCGTTGAGATAGGCCTGTTTACGTCAGTCTCGGACGGAGTCGACGGTGGACGCCTCTGTTCGTCGAGGAGGGTCGAGGTGGGACGTGAACCAGCGGGCGGATCGAGCGGTGAAGCGTTCTAGAGGGTCCCGTCCGCGGAATGCAGCCCATGTGGTGCAGGTGATGGCGAGCCCGAGGATCATGAGCACCCCTGCCGGCCCACCCCCGCCGGCAGACCCCTCAGCAGTCCCCGACCAGTCGCAGCAGCACCCGGGCGCCGAAGCGGATGGCGTCCACGGGGACGCGCTCGTCGATGCCGTGGAAGAGCGGGGCGAAGTCGAGGTCGGCGGGCAGCTGCAGCGGGGCGAAGCCGTAGCCGTCGATCCCGATCTGGGCGAGCTGCTTGTTGTCGGTGCCGGCGCTGAGGCAGTACGGGATTAGCTCGGCGCCCGGGTCCTCGGCGAGGATCGAGCGGTGCATCGCCTCGACGAACGCCGTCTCGTGCGGCGCGTCCAGGGACACCCCGATCTTGTCGATGATCACCTCGACGTGCTCGCCGGTGAGCTCGTCGAGGAGCGCGAGGAGGTCGTCCTGGTGCCCGGGCAGGAAGCGGCAGTCGAGCTCCGCCTCCGCGACCTGCGGGATGACGTTCCCCTTGTACCCGGCGTGGAAGGTGGTGACGTTCGCGGAGTCGGCGAGGGTGCCGGCCACGAACTGGCGCGCCCCGCCCAGCAGCGGCAGGAAGGAGTCCGCGTCGTCCTCGTGCCACTCGGTGCCGGTGATCTCGGAGACCCTGTCGAAGAGGGTGCGCACGCTCGCCACGTACTCGCGCGGGAACTCGTGCGCGTCGATCGCGGCGACCGCCTGGGAGAGGCGGACGATCGCGTTCTCGTCGTTGGGGACGGAGCCGTGGCCCGGGGGGGGGGGGGGGGGGGG
>NZ_JBVDDO010000012.1:30108-78066 GCF_055454375.1 Brachybacterium sp. B718/18
GCGCGCAGCTTCAGCCAGGCGTAGCCCTTCTCGGCCGTCTGCAGCAGGTAGGCGCGGACGTCCTCGCCCTCCTTCTTCGGCAGCGTGATCGAGTAGCCGCCCACCTCGCTGATCGCCTCGGTACAGCCCGCGAAGATCTCCGGGTGGTGCTCGATCAGCCAGCGGGACCCGTAGGTGCCGCCCGCCTCCTCGTCGGCGAACATCACGATGACCAGGTCGCGCGGCGGCTTCTGCCCGGTGCGGGCGAGGTGGCGGACGACCGCGAGGATCATCCCGTCCATGTCCTTCATGTCCACGGCGCCGCGGCCGTAGAGCATCCCGTCGATCACCTCGGCGGCGAAGGGATCCACCGACCAGTCCTCCGCCGCGGCGGGCACCACGTCGAGGTGGCCGTGCAGCACGAGCCCGCCGCGCTCGCGGTCCTCGCCCTCGAGGCGCACCACCACGTTGGCGCGGCCCGGCGCGGACTCGAGGATCTGCGGCTCGAGCCCCACCTCCTCGAGCTGGGCGACGACGTAATCGGCCGCCTCCCGCTCCCCCGGGCCCCAGGTCTCCGGGTCGTGCCCGCCGTAGTTCGAGGAGTCGATCCGGATCAGGTCGCGGGTGATGCGCACCGCCTCGTCCTGGACGAGGGCGAGCTGCTCGGGGGTGGGGTCGGCGAGGGTCACGCGGTGGGTCCTTCCAGCGGGGTCGGGGTTGGGGCGGCGGTCAGCTCCGCGAGGAGCCGGCCGACGGGGGTCTGCACGGGGCCGAGGCTGACGGCAGACGCGGCGGTGTCCACCCCCAGCAGAGCACGGATCTGCGCGGCGCGGGAATCGTCCCCGGTCGCGGCGGCGAGCTTCGCGCGGCGGGCGTCGGCCGAGAGCGGGTTTCCGGGGGCACCGTGGGGCCGCTGCACCGAGGCGCGGTGGACGGCGCCGCCTGCGGCGTGCACCTCGACCTCGGCCCAGAAGTCGCGGCGCCCGCCGGGCAGCGGCTCCCCGGGCACGTGCTCGCGGCGCACCCTGGCGGCGAGGGCTGTGACCTGCGGGTCCAGGGGGCTCGGGGACAACTCGGCGAGGTCCGGGGTGCGGCCCAACAGGATCAGGGCGAGGATCGCCTCGGCGCTGAAGCGGGCCTCCTCCCCGGTGACGGGAGCGGTGTGCACCAGGGCGGCATCGGCCCCCGGGCGCACCCGCACGACGACCTCGCGGACGGTCTGCGGGTCGAGCACGGGGACGAGATGCGCAGCGGCATCCGCCATCGACATGGCGGCCGAGCAGAACGGGAACCGCTTCTGCCAGATCCCCGGGCTGAGGGTCGCCCAGCTTTCCCCGAACCCCTCGACGAGCGCCGCCCGCTCCGCCTCCCCCACGCCGAAGGCCGCGAGCAGACCGGAGGGGCCGGTGACCGCGGCGTCGGCCGTGTGCAGACCGGACTGGGCCCACTGCACCGCCTCCACCCCGGCCTGCGCGGCGAGACCCGCGTGCAGCGGCTTGCCGGGGGTGCCGAACTGGGCCCGCACCCCGCCGGAGCGGGACGCGGCGATCGAGAGGGCGGTCGCGGTCTGCTCGGCGTCCAGGCGGAGCAGGTGCGCGCCCGCGGCCGCCGCGGCCACCGCCCCGGCCGTGCCGGTGGGATGCCAGCCGGCGGCGTAGTGCGCCGGGCCGAGGGTGCGGCCGAGGCGCGCCATCACCTCGAGGCCGACTACATAGGCCCCGTAGAGCTCGTCGAGCGGGCGGTCGTCCGCGGCGAGGGCGAGGAGGGTGGGGACGAGCACCGCGGAGGGATGGCCGCGGACGTCCTCGTGGGTGTCGTCGAGGTCCAGCAGATGCGCCTGGAAGCCGCCGACCAGTGCCGCGTGCGCCGCGGTCAGCCCCGGGGTCGCGGGGTCCGTCGCATCCCCGGCACCGATCACGGGGCGGGGCACGGCCGGTGTGCCCTGGGCGCGGGCCCAGGCGAGCAGCCGGTCGCGGTCCGCGAGGGCGGAGGGGTCCTGGGCGACAGCGAGGGAGGCCGCGATGACGTCGCTGAACGCCTCCGCGGCCGCCTCCCGCAGCGCCCCCGCGCCGCCGTCGGCCGCGCCCGCAGGGCCGTCGGCAACCCCGTCGGTCGTACCCGCCCCAGCACCGCCGTCGGCCGCCGCGCTCGCGCGATCGCCGTCGCCGAACGGATCGGCGGCGGTGACCGCGCGGGCGAGGGCGTCGGTCATCAGCCCGGCAGACCGTGCGGGTCCAGCGGCGAGGCGCCCTGCGGGCCGGAATCCGGCTCGTCGGACCCCGTCGGCCGCGACACCCCACCCGTAGCGTGCTCTCGCAGGAACCGGCGCGTGCGCTCCTCGCGCGGCTCCCGGATCACCTGGCGGGCGGGGCCCTCTTCCACGATCCGACCCTCGTCGATGAACACCACCCGATCCGCGACGTCGGCCGCGAAAGCCATCTCGTGCGTGACGATGACCAGGGTGATCTCGCGGTCGGCGAGGTCACGGATCACCGCGAGCACCTCGCCCACGAGCTCGGGATCCAGGGCGCTGGTCGGCTCGTCCAGCAGGATCGCCGCCGGGTGCACGGCGAGCGCCCGCGCGATCGAGACCCGCTGCTGCTGACCGCCGGAGAGGGTCACCGGGTACTGGGTCTGCGTGGCGCCGACGATGCCTACGCGCTCCAGCAGCTCCCGCGCCTCCCGCTCGGCGTCGGCCTTCGCCGTGCCCTTCGCAGTGAGGGGGTCCATGACGTTCGCCAGCGCGGTGCGATTGCGGAACAGGTGGTAGCTCTGGAACACCATCGCGGTCTTCGAGCGCAGCGCCCGCACCTGCTCCCGAGGGATCCGCGGGGCGGTGACGCTCGCGCCATCGATCTCGATGGTGCCGGAGTCCGGGGATTCGAGCAGGTTCAGGCAGCGAAGCAGGGTGGACTTGCCCGAGCCGGACGGCCCGATGATCGCCACCACCTCGCCGCGGCCCACGTGCAGGTCCACACCGTCCAGCACGGTGTTGTCCCCGGACCTCCCGCGGAAGGTCTTCGACAGGCCGGTCACGTCGATCATGCTGCGCTCACCTCACGTACGCGCGGCTGAGCCGCTTCTCGAGTCGGCCCTGCAAGAAGGAGTAGCCCACCACCAGCAGCCAGTACACCAGGCCCACCACCAGGAAGGTCTCGAAGAACCGGAAGCTGGCCGAGGCGATGATCTTCGCCTCCGCGAACAGCTCCGTGAGCCCGAGGGTGAAGGCCACCGACGTCTCCTTGAGCAGAGAGATGAAGATGTTGCCCGTCGCCGGCAGGGCGTTAAACGCCGCCTGCGGGATGATGTAGCGCCGGTACACCTGCGGGGAGGACATGCCGGTCGCGAGACCCGCCTCCAGCTGGCCGCGGTCCACGCTGGTCAGCGCCGCCCGGAAGATCTCCGCGAGATAGCTCGACTCCTTGAGGGAGAAGCCGATGATCGCGGCGGTCAGCGCGTCCATCGTGGACATGGCGGGGATCAGCTGCGGCAGGCCGTAGTAGATGAGGAACAGCTGCACCAGGGTGGGGATGCCGCGGAAGAACGACACGTACACCTGGGCGAGCGGGTCCAGCACCGGCACCCGCAGGAACCGGATCATCGCCACGAGCAGGCCGATGAGGATCGCGAAGGCCATCGAGACCACCGCGATCAGCAGCGTGACCGGCAGGAGCTTGAGCAGCTGGGGCAGGACCTCCAGCATGTACCCCGGATCGAGATCGATACCCATGGATCAGCCTCCGGTGTAGCCCTCGGGCTCGGTCACCACGTCGTCGCCGTAGTACTTCTCCGACAGCTCCAGGAGCGTGCCGGCCTCGCGCAGCGCCGTGATCTGCTCGTTGAACTGGGCGACGAGCTCCGAGCCCTTCTCGAACGGGAAGGCGACGGACTCCCAGGCGATCGGCTCGCCCACGAACTTGAGGTCCGCGCCGGACTTCTGCATCTCCGCGTAGAAAATGCCGGAGGACTGGATGTAGCCGTCGACGCGCCCCGCGAGCAGGTCCTGCATCGCCCCGTCGCGGGTCTCGTAGGTGCGGATCTCGACGTCGACGCCGTTCTCCGCCGCCCAGGTCTCCAGGTGGGTGGTGTTGTTCGAGCCGAGGACGCCCGCGATGGTGTGGCCGGCGATGTCCGCGAGCTCGTTCAGCTCGGTGTTCGAGCCGAGCGCCGCCACGACGGCGCCCATGTACGCGTACGGCTGGGTGAAGTCGTACTGGGCCGAGCGCTCCTCGGTGACCGCGACGTTGTTCGCGACGGTCTCGAGCTTGCGCGCCTCGAGCTGGCCCATCAGACCGGAGAAGTCCGCGTTGGTCCAGGTGACGGAGCGGCCCAGGCCCTCGGCGATGGTCTCGATGAGCTCCACGTCGAAGCCGATCAGGGTGCCGTCCTCCTGGTAGGAGTTCGGGAAGGACTGGCCGGTGGAGCCGGCGCGGATCGCGCCGCTGTCGTCGCCGCCGGAGCAGGCGGCGAGGACCGGCGGGAGGGCCAGGACCGACAGGGCGGAGAGGGCGAAGGTGCGACGCTTCATGAGGTGAGTCCTTCCAGGAGGTCGGCGTGGCGGGTGCGCCAGCCGGCGTAGGCGGGGGGATCGAGGGGGCGGAGGTGGAAGTTCGTGAGGTGGCCGAGGCCGAGGTCCGCGCTGCCGACGGGCTCGAAGCCGAGGCGCTGATAGTAGGCGCCCAGCCACGGATGGTCGGCGGCCGTCCCGAGGGAGACGGCGGGGGCATGCAGCTGCGGGATCAGCACCTGGTCGATCAGGGCCTGGATCAGCAGCGCCCCGGTGCCCTTCGGGGCGAGGGTCGGATGCGCCGCGAGCCAGCCGATGTGCGGCAGGCCCAGGTGCCCCGGGTTCGGCCCCCACGGCAGGCGCAGGGAGATGGAGCCGACGAGGGGTGCCGACGGGGTGGTGCCGGCGGGGGTTGCGGCGGACGGGCTGGCGTCGGCCGGGGCGGAGCCGTCCGGGCCGGCGTCGGCGATGAGCCCGTAGGCGAGGTTCTCCCTCAGGTGGCGGACGATCTGCGTGTCGTCCGCGGTCGCGGCGGCGAAGTGGACGCCCAGCCGCTCCGGCTCCGCATAGGCGGCGTGGAGCAGCTCGCGGTACTCGACGAGGTGGGACTCGTCGAGGAGCACGAGCGTCGGGCTGGAACCGCCGGGCGCGGTCATGCGCTCTCCGGGGCGGGCAGGACGTCGTCGGCCGCAGCGAGCACGGCGTCGATCGCGTCGGCCGTCTCGCCGAGATAGGCGGTCGCCTCGAGCCAGGAGCGGATCGTCGCCGGATCGAAGTGGGCAGAGACCCGCTCGTCCTCGGCGAGGACGTCGGCGAGGTGCCGGCCCTCCTCGACCGCCGTCATCGACGCCGCGTAGACCACGTGGTGCGCGGTCTGCTTGCCGAGCTCGCGGCCGATCTCGAACATCGCCTTCTCGGAGAGGATCAGCCCGCCCTGCAGCTCGAGGTTGCGGCGCATGGCGTCCTCGTGGACCACGAGCCCGCCGAGGATCGTGCCCAGGGTGCGCAACTGCGAGGCGAGGTAGAGGTGGATCTCCGGCAGGGCGATCCACTCGGCGCGCCACGAGATCGCGTCGCGCTCGTGCACGGTCGCGGCCCCGTCGAGGATCAGGGCGTGGGCGTGCTTGATCGGGGCGGTCAGCGCCGCCGCGCCCTCGAGCAGCGCCGGGTTGCGCTTGTGCGGCATCGTGGTCGAGCCGATCTTCCCGGCCGTGAACGGCTCCTCGACCTCGCCGATCTCGCTGTGCATGAGGGAGGACAGCTCGGTCGCGATCTTGCCGAGGGTGGTGGAGATCAGCGCGAGCACGCTCGAGTACTCGCCCATCCGGTCGCGGGCCGCCTGCCAGGAGATCCGCGGCGCCGCGAGGCCCAGGTGGGCGAGGGTGGCGCGCTCGATCTCCCGGCCGCGGCCGTCGAAGCTCGCGTAGGTGCCGACCGCCCCGGAGATGTTTCCGGTGAGGACGTGGGCGGTCGCGACCTCGAGCCGATCCAGGTGGCGCAGCACCTCGTCGAGCCAGATCGCGGTCTTGAAGCCGAAGGTGGTGGGCAGGGCCTGCACGTAGTGGGTGCGGGCCGCCATCGGGGTGTCCCGGTGCGCGATCGTCAGCGCGCGCAGGGCCTGGCCCACGGCGACCAGATCTCGGCGCAGCACCGCGGCGGCCTCGCGGATCTGCAGCACGGCGCCGGTGTCGACCACGTCCTGCGTGGTCACGCCGAAGTGGACCCACTCACCGTGCTCGCCCGCGGCGGCCTGCAGCGCGGAGACGGTGGCGTTCAAGGAGTGCATCGCCTTCGCGCCCTCGGCGGCGATCGCTCCGAGGTCGAAGTCCCCGGCCGCGGCGGCATCGATCGCGGCGGCGGCCTCGGC
Organism: Brachybacterium sp. B718/18; assembly: GCF_055454375.1. NCBI lineage: Bacteria > Bacillati > Actinomycetota > Actinomycetes > Micrococcales > Dermabacteraceae > Brachybacterium > Brachybacterium sp. B718/18. The sequence continues at coordinate 36,462 of NZ_JBVDDO010000012.1, forward strand.
CGGGATCACGCCCAGCTCCCCCTCGGCGACGGCGAGCGCGGCCTCCACGTCGAGCTGCCGGCGCAGGCGGTTCTCCTCGCTCCAGATCGCCCGCATCTCCGCGGTGCTGAAGCTGTTGCCGATGGTCAGCATGTCCACGACGTGCGATGACACGGAGGGCCTCCCGAGCGTGGGGCGGGTCCGACGGGGCGGGTCGCAGCGCGGCTCGGCCGTCCGCATGCCCTGACCGGCATGTGGACCCGGCGAGATGGTTGATGACGAACATAAGCGTACGTGATGTGGGGGCGGGTGGGTCGGGACGTGAGGCGGCTCATGCGGGGGCGGCGGGGCGACACGGGGCGCGGCGGGGCAGGGCGGCGCAGCACCGCGGGCCGAGGCGGTCATGGACGTCGGTCAGCCGCGTCGACGCTGTCATTGCTGTCGGTATTCGCGCGCCTTCCGACAGCAACGACAGTGTCGCGCCGCGCGGGACGCTCCCGGACCGGGACCTCACGGACGGGAGCTCGCGGGCGGCGGCGGGACGTACCCTGCCGGGATGAGCCTCACCCCCGCGCAGATCCGCTCCCTCCCCACGGCCGTGCTGCACGACCACCTCGATGGCGGGCTGCGCCCGGAGACCGTGCTCGATCTCTGCGCCGAGCTGGGCCTCGAGCCGCCCGCCCGGACCGCCCCCGACGTCGCCGACTGGTTCCACGATGCCGCGGACTCCGGCTCCCTCCCCCGCTACCTCGCGACCTTCGACCGCACCCTCGCGCTCATGCAGCGGCCCGAGGACCTCCGCCGCATCGCCCGCGAGTTCGTGGAGGACATGGCCGCCGACGGGGTCGTCTACGCCGAGACCCGCTGGGCGCCCCACCAGCATCTTGAGCGCGGCCTCACCCTCGAGCAGGCGGTCGAGGCGGTGCAGGCCGGGCTCGAGGAGGGGATGGCCGCGGCGTCGGACGCGGGGACGCCGATCCTCGCCGGGCAGCTGCTCTGCTACCTCCGCCACCTCGAGCCGACCGAGGACCTGGTGCGGCTCGCCGATGCCCACCGCGATCGCGGCGTGTGGGGCGTCGACCTCGCCGGGCCCGAGGCCGGGTACCCCGCCTCCCGCTTCCGAGCGGTGTTCGAGCTCGCCCGCGCGCTCGGGGTGCGGGTGACGATCCACGCCGGGGAGGGCGACGGGCCCGCCTCGATCGCCGACGCCCTCGACTGCGGCGCCGAGCGTCTCGGGCACGGGGTGCGGATCGTGGAGGACCTGGGCGGGAACGACGCAGGGGCCGAGGCTGGTGGGGTCGGCCCCGTCGCTGCGCGGGTGCAGGCCGACGGGATCTGCCTCGAGGTGTGCCCCAGCTCCAACCTCCAGACCGGCATCGCCGCGACGATCGCCGAGCATCCGGTGCGCCGGCTCGACGCCGCCGGCTTCCGCCTCGCCGTCTCCAGCGACAACCGGCTCATGTCCCGTACCTCGACCGGTCGCGAGCTGGCCCTGGTCGCCGAGGTCTGCGACTGGACCGTGCGCGACCTCGAGCGCGTCACCCTCACCGCCCTCGACGCCGGCTTCGCTCCCGCCGCCGACCGGGAGGCGCTGCGACGGGACGTCGTGGTTCCGGCGTACGCCGCCGCGAGGTGAGCTGCGCGGGCGGGGGCCTGGCCCCGGAATAGAACCCCCGCCCCGTCCCCGACCTCGGGGCAGAACCCCCACGAACCCGGCGGAATAAGGCGCTCATTCCCCCAAGTCTGTGGGGTTTCCGGGGCGAGGGGGCGGGGAGGGGCGCGGGAAGAGGTGGCCGGGAGGTGCGCGGGGTAGCCGGGAGGTGGAGACATGCGGCGGGGGCAGTGGCCGTGGGCGGTGGGTGGGAGTTCGGGGGCTGCGGAGCGGCGTCTTCCGGTTCCTCGCCTGAAACACCGCGCGTGGCGTGACCTCAACGCTCCACACGGGCTGAGGTCATGCCAGGCGCGGAGTTTCAGCAGCCGGGCCGGGGGAGGCAGGGGCCAGGCACGCTTCTACTCCACCCGCCGCCCTGCGGGCCCGGGGCGGGTGACCAGGGTCGTGGCGCGGTCGTGCGCCTGCCCGGGGCCGGAGGCACGGTAGCGGGCGAGCCAGTCGGCGGCGAAGGCGTCGGCCCCTGTCGTCGGCACGAGCGCCCACACGCTGCCCCCGAAGCCCGCCCCGAAGGCGGACGCCGCCCGCGCGCCGAGGTTCTCCGCGAGGCGCACCAGCTCGATGGTCTCCGGCACCTGGTTCCCCAGATGCGTCTCGGCGTACCGCTGCGAGGTGCGCGCCGCGGCGGCGAAGGCATCCAGGTCACTGTTCCGCAGCGCCCGGTGCGCCGCGGGCACGAGCTCGACGGACTCGCGCACGAACTGCTCGAGCCGCTCCCGCTCCGCTCCCGGCTCGGCGACCTCGAGCAGCCGGACGAGCCGCGGCTCGTCGTCGACCACCACCGGGACCGCGGAGACCGCCCTGACCTGGCTCGCACCGGCCGCGCCCGCGCCGACCGGTCCCGCGGGATCCTCCCCGAGCAGCGCCCGCAGTGCGGCCTGCAGGCTGGCGTCGGGCCGGCCCGCGCGCCGGTTCCACCGGGCGAGCAGCTCGCCGAGCAGGGCGGGGCCGCGGTTGTACGCCTCCTGCGCGCCGCCCGTCTTCTCCGCGAGCACCCCGCTGACGGCGACGACGAAACTCCACTCCTCCGGCAGCGCGACCCGGTCCAGGATCCGCATCGGATCGAACTCGGCGTAGGAGAGCATCCCCGCTTCGCTCGTGAGCATGCCCGTGTGGTCGAGCGAGCCGCCCGAGGTCCCGACCCCCGTCCGTCCGGCGAGCGTGCCGAAGGTCTTCCCGTTCTCGATCGAGGCCGCGTAGCCGGCGAGCGCGACCCGGTCCGGGATCTGTGCCTGCCAGGTGGAGGTCGAGGGCAGCCCCGCGAGGTCGGCGAGGGCGAGGGCCGTGCCGGTCAGCAGGGCCGAGGAGCTCGACATGCCCGAGGCCGGCGGCAGCGTCGAGGTGATCTCGAGCCGGGCCGCGGGCAGCGCGCCGAAGTTCGCGGTCAGACGGTCCAGGACCGTCTGCAGGTACCGACCCCAATGCCCCGCGGGCAGGCCCGCCTCCTCCCCCGCCCGCAGGCGGAGCGCGCCGTCGACGACGTCGGTCGTGGCCTCGAGCGTCCCGTCGGCCCCCGCGATCACGGCGGCGCGCACCGTCACGCCGCGGTCGACGGCGCACACCAGCACCCGGCCGCCCCCGTAGTCGGTGTGCTTGCCGAGCACCTCGAGCCGGCCGGGCATGTGCCAGGTGACCGGGGCAGAGCTCACAGGGCGACCTCGACGCCGGCCAGACGGCGCTCCACCTCGTCGATGTCGTCGCGGCGCGAGAGGTCCAGCACCCCGCCCGCGAACGGGATGACCTGCACGTGCGCGAGCTCGCGGACCGCGTCGACGATCTCCAGCTCGCCGCGGGCCGACGGCGCGATCCGCGCGCACACCGCGAAGATCTCCTCGGTGAAGGCGAAGGCGTTCATGGAGACGAGGGCGTGCTCGCCCGCGGCCTCGACCGTCGCCGCGTCGGGCTTCTCGACGATCGCCTCGAGGCGGCCGCCCGTCTCCTCGAGCAGGGCGAAGGCGGCGATCCGGTCCTCGGGGATGTTCGACTCGGCGACCAGCGCCGCCCGGTCGAAGCCCAGCAGGGCGTTCCCCTCGGCCGCGAGCAGCGCGCCGATGCCGCCCGTCGGGTACAGGTTGTCGCCGTTGACCATCACGAACGGCTCGGAGCCGACGGCCTCGCGCGCCGCGGCGACCGCGTCGGCCGTGCCCCGCGGCTCCGCCTGGACGGCGAGCTCGACCCGCAACCGCTGCGGCGCGACCCGCTCCAGGTGCCGGGTGAAGTCCTCGTGATCCGGGGCGACGACGAGGATCGCGCGGGTGATGCCCGCGTCGGCGAGCGCGCTCAGCGAGTAGTCGATGAGGCGGTGCGCGCCGATCGGCATGAGCGCCTTGTGCCCGGACGCGGCGGCGGCCGCCTGCTCGGGGGTGAGGGCGGCATCGGCCGACGCGCCGGCGGCGCGCATGCGCGAGCCGAGACCGCGGGCCAAGACGACGGCTGTGGTGATCATGCTGGTCATCGTAGACGCGCGGTGGATCCTCGGTCCCGCCCCCGGACCGCTCGCTCCGCTCCACGCCCCGGCCGGCACTGGTGACGCACAAGACAGTCCACGCAGGGCCCCGGGGCTTGCGCGGAGCCGCGGTGGTGGCAGGATTGCCGCTCGTGTCAGAGCACACCTCGGGCGACTCCCTCCGCGGAGAACCCACCGCCGACCCGTCGGCCGCCGCGGACGAACCGTCCCACCCCACCGAACCCTCCGTCGCGCCCCCGCCCGACCACGACCACCCGCACCGCAACCTCGACCACTCGGGCACCGAGCGTCGGCCGAAGCCGCTGCCGCTGCTGGTCCTGGGCGCGCTGGGCGTCGTCTTCGGCGACATCGGCACGAGCCCGCTGTACGCGCTGCAGACCGTCTTCTCGACCCACCACAACGCGGTCGCCCCCACCGAGGCGGACGTGCTGGGCGTCGTGTCGATGGTGCTGTGGTGCCTGATCCTCATCGTCACCGTCACCTACCTGGGCCTGATCATGAAGGCCGACAACCAGGGTGAGGGCGGGATCCTCGCGCTCACCGCGCTGATCGGCCGCAAGCTGACGGGCCGCGGCTCGGGCCGGGAGCTGAAGGTCGCGCTGGTCCTCGGCGTGGTCGGCGCGGCGCTGTTCTACGGCGACTCCGTGATCACCCCGGCGATCTCCGTGCTCTCCGCCTTCGAGGGCATCGAGACCACCGGTTCGGTCTCCAACGCGGTGATCATCCCCGGCGCGGTCGTGGTGCTGACCTGTCTGTTCGCCGTGCAGCGCTGGGGCACCGGCCGCATCGGCGGCACCTTCGGGCCGATCATGGTGACCTGGTTCGTGGTGCTGATCGCGATGGGTCTGCCGCAGATCGTCGCGAACCCGTCGATCCTCCGCGCGATCTCCCCGCACTACGCGCTCGCCTTCGTCGTCGACCGCCCGGTGATCGCCTTCATCGCCCTCGGCGCCGTGGTCCTCACCATCACCGGCGCGGAGGCGCTGTACGCGGACATGGGGCACTTCGGGCGCCGTCCGATCCTCGTCGCCTGGGCCGCGCTCGTGCTCCCCGCGCTGGTCATCAACTACTTCGGGCAGGGCGCGCTGATCCTCGCCGACCCGACCGCGATCGTGAACCCCTTCTTCTCGCTCGTGCCCGAGGCGCTGCGCCTGCCGCTCGTCGGCCTCGCCGCCGCGGCCACCGTGATCGCCTCCCAGGCCGTGATCTCCGGGGCGTTCTCCGTGTCCCGGCAGGCGACGCGGCTGTCGCTGCTGCCGCGTCTGAAGGTCACACAGACCGACCGCGAGCACGGCGGACAGATCTACATCGGGCTGATCAACCTGATCCTCTTCGCGGGCGTGCTCACGCTCGTGCTGGTCTTCCGCCGCTCCGAGGCGCTCGCCGCCGCATACGGCCTCGCGGTCACCGCGACGATCATCCTGGTCCTCGCCCTGTTCCTGCTGTACGCGCTGAAGATCCGCCGCTGGCCGCTGTGGCGGGTGCTGCTGCTCGCGGTCGTGGTGGGCGGTCTGGAGCTGGTGCTGCTCGCCGCGAACGTCGTCAAGATCCCCGCCGGCGGCTGGCTGCCGCTGGTCATCGCCGCCGCGCTGACCTGCATCATGCTCACCTGGAAGCGCGGCTCGCGGATCATGTTCGGAAGGCGCCGCGAGATGGAAGGCCCGATCCACGAGTTCGTCACCGGACCGGCGCGGCAGGCGCGACGCGTGCCCGGCCTCGCCGTCTACCCGCACGGCGACCCCACCACCGTCCCGCTCGCGCTGCGCACCAACGTCGCGATGAACCAGGTGCTGCACGAGCACGTCGTGATCATGACGATGAAGCATCTCGGCGTCCCGCACGTCCACCGCGACGACCGCGTCCACGTCGACGACCTCGGCGACCCCTCCGACGGCATCGTCCACGTCACCTACCTGGTCGGCTTCCACGACAGCCAGGACGTCCCGGCCGCGCTGCGCACGGCGGTCGAGGAGCTGGGTGCGCCGCATCGGCCGGGTGGGGCGGCCGGGGCCGGGGCCGGGGCCGGTGGGACGGCCAGCGTCGGCGGCGCGGCCGACGGGGCTGGCGGCGCGGCCGGCGTCGAGGCGGTCTGCACCCCGGACTGCACCGCGCACTGCCCCGAGCTGATCGTCGATCCCGAGCAGGCCGTGTACTTCCTGTCCGTCTTCCGCATCGAGCCGGGCAGCGACGACGCCATGCCGCGCTGGCAGCGGGTCCTGTTCCGCCAGCTGGAGAAGGCCTCGGCGAACCGCACCCAGGTGCTGCACCTGCCGCCCGCGCGCACGGTCGTGATGGGCGCGGAGTCGGTGCTGTAGCGCGGGGCGCGCCGCGGCTCAGCGGCGGACGACGCCCTCGAGGATCTCCAGGTACCGGGCGGCGAGCACGTCGTCGTCGGCGTTCTCGGCGATCCAGCGTCGGCCGCCATCCCGCACCGCGCTCCGCGTGCGGTCCGCCGCGAGCTCGCGCCACAGCGCGACGAGCGCTTCCTCGTCCTGCGGCGGCACCACGTCGCCCGCCCCGGCGGCGCGGACCACCCCGGCCGCCTCGCCCGCGAGCAGCGCCGTGATGTGGCGCCCCGTGGCGAGCACCTCGTACAGCTTCGACGGGACCGTCCATGCGAAGGGCGCCCAGTCCCGCAGCGACACGATCACCGAGTCGGCCCACGCGTACAGGGCGTCGACCTCGGAGTGCGGGACCCGCGGCAGCACCTCGACCGGAGCGCCCAGCTCATGCGCGAGCGCGGCCAGAACCGGGGCCTCCACCCCGTGCCCGACCAGCTTGACCTGCACCGGGACCCCCTCGGCCCGCAGGCGCGCGGCGGCGCGGACCACCGTGTCCAGGCCCTGGGAACGACCCATGTTGCCGAGGTAGAGGCAGCGCAGCTCCGCATGGTCGTCGGGCGCATGGTCGCGCTGCCGCGGCACGACGGAAAGGTCGGTCCCGTTCCGCACCACCTGCACGTCCACGATGCCGCGCTCGTGGAGGACGTCGGCGAACAGCTCGGTGGTGGTGACGACCGCGCGCGCCGACCGCTGCCAGCCGGTGACCGCGCGATGCACCCGCTCCTTCGCGAGCGCGACCCCCCAGTCCACGCCGCGGCGCGCGGCCGAGCGACGCGGGGCGTGCGCCACCTCAGCGGGCAGGGCGCCGACCGGTCCGACATGCGTGACCAGATCCGGCCAGGCGTCGCGCATCTCGACCACGAGCGGAACACCCCAGGCCACCGAGAGGATCCTGCCCACCAGCAGCGTCGGGATCGCGGGGGCGGTCGCCACGATCACCTCGGGGCGATGCTCGCGGCGGCCGAAGCGGTGCAGCAGCCGGCGCAGCGCGTCCGCTGCCGCGACGGCATGGTCCGCGGTGCGGCTGCCGACGTCTGCCCGATGCGGCAGATACGCGGTGCGGAGGACCGTCTCCCCCTGCGCTCCCCGCTCCACGGCGCCCAGGCGATGGTCCCGGCGCTGCTGCCGCGTCGGCCGACCCCCGGGATAGTGCGGCACCGGGGTCGCGACCGTCACCTGGTGTCCGACGGCCAGGAACCGTTCCACGAGCGCCGACCAGCGACGCTGCGGGGCGCCGAACTCGGGCGCGTAGTAGTGGGAGAGCAGCAGGATCCTCATCCGGCGGCGGCCTCCTCGAGGCCCAGGGCGCGGGCCGCCTCCTGCAGGGTCGCCGGGTCGGCATGGCCGAGGGCGGGCGGGCGGATCCCCGCGCGGGCGGCGGCGCCGTCGAGCCGCAGGTGCAGCTCGGGTCCGTGCTCGGCCGACGGGGTCAGCTGCGCGGCGATCTCCGCGGTCGACGCGGCGAGGGCCGCGGCGGGCAGCAGCACCGCGCGGGAGCTGAAGTGTCGACGGGTCACGGAGACGGCAGCCAGGTCACCGCTGCGATCGTGGAGGTAGACATCGCGGACACGGCCGACGCGGGCACCGTCGGCGCCATGCACCTCGACCCCGGCGAGCAGCTGCCAGCGGGGATCCGTGGTTGCGGGGGTGGTGGATGAGGGGGAAGGCGACGGGGACGCACCGGGGACGGAGTCGGCCATGCCCTGGTCTCCTGTCCCGCCGCGGGGCGCTCTCACATCGACGTCGTGATTCCGGGCGAACGGACGCTCGATCCCCTCACCCCTGCCGCTGCTCCTCGCCGACCCCGACCCGTCGAAGCGCGCGGAACCGTGTTGTGCAACGGTGGAAACATCCTACTCACCTCGAACACTTCTCTGGCCACCGGCCAGAATGCGCCGCGGGGCCCGCCACCACGGTCCGCGCCCTGGTCAACCCCGCAGACGTGGGGGAGTAAGCGCCGGATTCACCCATATCCGCACGGTTACCGAATGGTTACCTAAAGAGGGCGGGGCGGGGCGGGAGGGGGTCGGGGTGCGGGGACTGGACGCGAGGGGGTCGCGGCGTTGGGCCGGGCCCCACGCTGGTCAACTCCGCAGACTTGGGGGAATAGGCGCCGGATTCCCCCGAGTCTGCGGGGCTACCGAGCGGTAATGGCGAGAGGCGCGGCGCGCGGGAGCGGATCCCCGCGCGCCGGTGGCCTCAGGCGCGGGCGGCGATCAGCTCGGCGATCTGGATGGCGTTCAGCGCGGCGCCCTTGCGCAGGTTGTCGGCGACGGCGAAGAGCACGAGGCCCTTGCCGCCCGGCACGGACTGGTCCTGGCGGATGCGCCCCACGAAGGTGCCGTCCTTCCCGGCCGCGTCGAGCGGGGTGGGCAGGTCCACGAGGGTCACGCCCGGGGTGGCCGCGACGATCTCCTCCGCGCGCTGGGGCGTGATCGGACGGTCGAACTCGGCGTGGATCGACAGCGCGTGGCCGGTCATCACCGGCACCCGCACGCAGGTCCCGGCGACGGGCAGGTCCGGCAGGCCGAGGATCTTACGGGACTCGTTGCGGAGCTTCTGCTCCTCGTCGGTCTCCCCGGAGCCGTCGTCGACCAGGTTGCCGGCCATGGCCAGGACGTTGAAGGCGATCGGCGCGACATAGGTCGAGGGCTCCCCGAGGGAGACCGCCGAGCCGTCCAGCGCGAGCTTCTCCATCTCGTCGGCCCCGGCGCGCACCTGCCCGGCGAGCTCCGCGACCCCGGCGACGCCCGAGCCGGACACCGCCTGGTAGGTGGAGACCTTCAGACGGGCGAGGCCCGCCTCGTCGTGCAGCGCCTTGAGCGCGGGCATCGCGGCCATCGTGGTGCAGTTCGGGTTCGCGATGATGCCGCGGGGTGCGGACTCGATGGCCTGCGGGTTCACCTCGGCGACCACCAGCGGGACCTGCTCGTCGCGGCGCCAGGCGGAGGAGTTGTCGACCACGGTCGCGCCGGCCTCGGCGAAGCGCGGGGCGAGAGCCTTGGAGGTCGAGCCGCCGGCGGAGAAGATCGCGACGTCGACGCGCTTCCCGTCGGACGTGATGTCCGCGGTCTCGGCGTCCTCGACCGTCAGGGGCAGGCCGGCGTACTGCACGGTCGTCCCGGCGCTGCGGGCGCTCGCGAACACGCGGATGTCGCGGTGGGGGACGGCGCGGTCGGCGAGGAGGGCCAGCATCACGCGGCCCACCTGGCCCGTCGCGCCGACGACCGCGATCACCGGGCCGTCGGGGGTGAAGCCGGGGCTGCGCCCCATGTCCACCGCGAGGGCGGGGAAGAGCGGGGTGTTCCGCTCGGTCATCGTCCGGTCCCTCCGTACACCACGGCCTCGGTCTGCTCGGCGTCGAGGCCGAACGCGGAGTGGATCACCCGCACCGCGTCGTCCAGGCGCGACACGTCGGTGACCACCGAGAGGCGGATCTCCGAGGTCGAGATCATGTCAATGTTGATGCCCGCCTCGCCGAGGGAGCGGAACAGGGTCGCCGACACCCCCGGATGCGACTTCATGCCCGCGCCGACGATGCTGACCTTGCCGATCTGGTCGTCGTAGCGGACCTCGGAGTAGCCGATCGTCTCGCGCGCCGCCTCGATCGCGGCGAGCGCGGCCTGCGCGTCGGACTCCGGGAGGGTCAGCGAGATCGCGACCGTATCATCGGTCGTCGAGGTGTTCTGCACGATCATGTCGATGTTCGCGCCGGTCGCGGCGACCACGTCGAACAGCAGCGCGGCCTTGCCCGGCGAGTCCGGCACCTCGACGACGGTGATCTTGCCCTGGCTGCGGTCGTGCGCGACGCCGGAGATGATCGGGGCCTCGAGGCCCGGGGCGGGGACGAAGTCCATGGGGAGCTCCTTGCTCGGATCGGCGGCGTCGCGGCGGACGACGTCGGCGGTGCGGACGGTGACGTCGGGGTCGATGGGGATCACGCGCTCGGGATCGTCGGACACGATCGTGCCGAGGCGCCCGGAGTACGAGGAGCGCACGTGCAGCGGCACTCCGTACCGGCGCGCGTACTCGACGCTGCGGACCATGAGGATCTTCGCGCCGTTCGCGGCGAGGTCCAGCATCTCCTCGCAGGAGATGAACGGCACCCGGCGGGCCGACGGCACGATGCGCGGATCCGCCGTGAACACTCCGTCGACGTCGGAGTAGATCTCGCAGACGTCGGCCTCGAGCGCCGCCGCGAGCGCGACCGCGGTGGTGTCCGAGCCGCCGCGGCCCAGCGTGGTGATGTCCTTCGTGGACTGGGAGACGCCCTGGAAGCCGGCGACGATCGCGACCGACCCCGCCTCGAGCGCGTCCCGGATGCGGCCGGGCGTGACCTTGAGGATGTGGGCGCGGCCGTGCACCTCGTCGGTGATCACGCCTGCCTGCGAGCCGGTGTAGGCGCGGGCGTCGACGCCGTCGGCGTTCAGCGCCATCGACAGCACCGCCATCGAGATCCGCTCCCCCGCGGTCAGCAGCATGTCCAGCTCGCGGGCCGGCGGGGCGGGCGTGACCTGCTCCGCGAGATCGATCAGCTCATCGGTGGTGTCGCCCATCGCCGAGACCACCACGACCACCTGATGGCCCGCCTTGGAGTACTTCGCGATCCGGTCCGCGACGCGCTTGATCGAGGCGGCGTCTGCCACGGAGGATCCTCCGAACTTCTGGACGACCAGGCTCATGGGGCGCGTTCCTTCAGGTGGGCGAGACGGGTGGGGGCGCGAGGGTCGCGCGCGCGGGGGCGCAGGCACGGCCGACGGTGGCGGCCAGTCTACGAGGGGCCCCGCGGCCGACGGCGGCTCGGGCCGCGTGGCGAGACGGGGGCGCAGGTCAGGGGAGGATTCGCAGAGTGACGTGGGGCACGTGGGGTGGGCGGGGCGGGTGGGGCGGCCGGGGCGGCACTGTCCCCGGTCCCGACCCCGTTACCCCCACGAACATGGGGGAATACGCGGCTCATTCCCCCATGTCTGCGGAGGTTCTCGGGGTCCGCCGGCGCCGGGGGCGGCCTGATCTCGGACTCGGCCGCACCGCGCCTTGCCCTGGGACTCTGTGCCCCCTGGGGCCGCGGAGCCCCTGGGGAGGAACGGTCGCCCACGCCGCTGACCTCGACATTGTGTACCGTCCGGGGGCAGCGAGCGCCCACGGGGACACCCTGTGGCCATGCCTCGCCGACCCTCCCCGATCCCGCCCGCTCTCCCCCGCCCCGTCTTCACCGCCTCCGAGGCGCGCGCGGTGGGGGTGAGCACCGATCGACTCCGCGCGCAGGACATCCGCCGCCTGGCCTACGGGCTGTACGCGGTGGCCGACGTCGACCTGTCGGAGCGCTCGGTGCTCACCGCGATCACGCGCACGGATCCCGACGCCGTGGTGAGCGGGTTCAGCGCCGCCCGCCTCCTCGGCCTCCCCCTGCCGTCGTGGGTCGCACCGCCTCGACCTGCCGCCGGCGGGTCCACCGCGCCGAAAGCCGGATACGTCCTGAGCGCGGGCGCCGACTCCGGCCTCCCGCGCGCATCCACCCCGAGTCCCACGTACGTCGCCACCGCGGAACCCGGCGCCCCGATGCTCCATCTGACCTCCCAGCGCACGCGGCGGGATCACTCGTTCATCCGCTGGCGCGAGCAGACGCTCCCGGCGGAGCAGATCATCACCGTCGGCGACCTGCGCCTGACCAACCGCGTGCGGACCTGGCTCGACCTCGGGACGGAGCTGCGCCGCGAGGAGCTCGTGGCGATCGCCGACCATCTCGTCCGCCGGCCGCGGCCCTGGGCCGAGAACCGGAGCGACCCCTATGCGACTCCCGAGCAGCTCGCCGAGGCGGTCGAGGAGCATCCCGGTCGGGGCCGACCCCGTTTGCGGGAGGCGCTGGCGCTGAGCCGGGTCGGCGCCGACTCCGCGGCGGAGACTGCCGTGCGTCTCGCGCTCGGGCGCGCGGGGATCCTTGAGGCGGAACTGAACCGGGAGATCGTCGAGAACGGCGTGCGGCTCGGGGAGCCGGATCTGTCCTGGCCGCAGTGGAGGGTCTGCCTCGAGTACGACGGCGCGCATCATCGCAGCAGGGAGCAGCATCGCTCCGACATCCGCCGCCGTGAGCAGCGGGAACGGCACGGCTGGATCGAGGTCCAGGCGATGGCCGACGACCTCGCCGACGGCTTCCGCTCCACGGTGCGCCGCCTGGAGCGGGCCCTCCGCGAGCACGGATGGAGCCGGGACGGGTGAGGACGAGGTCGCGAAAACGCGCGCCCGGAGACGGGCCCGGAGCCGCACTGCCGGAGACGAGCCCGGACGCGGCGCGCCCTACCCCTCGGCCGGCGGGTCGAGAACGGCGGCCGCGGCGGCGTGATGCTCGGCGTCCCCGGTCTCGAGGGCGTACAGGCCATAGCCGAGGGGGCTGGCGGAGAACATCTCGGTGCAGTGCTCGGCGAGCCCGTCCCACACCTGACCGCCACCGGCGACATATCGCTCGATCGCCACCTCGAACACCTCGGGTGGCGCGCTGACCTGCAGGAACATCAGGTCCTTAGCGGGGTCGCCGATCGCGGCCGTGGTCCAGTCCAGCACCGCCGAGATTGTCTCCCCCTCGACCAGGGTGTGCGCCGGGTAGAGCTCGCCGTGGGTGAGCACGGTGTGCTGGGGCCAGTAACGGTCCTCGCCGATCCACGCCTCCCAGCGCTCCCGCAGCTCCGAGGCGATCCGGAACTCGCCGGCGACGCTCTCGAGGTCGCGGCGCCAGATCTCGCGGACCTGCTCGGGGGTGCGCACGTCGATGCCGGTCGCCTCCGCCTCCGCGGGGTCGAGGCCGTGCAGTTGGGCGACGACGTCCCCGAGGCTCGCCGCGTACACCGTCGAGGTCATGTCCACGCGCCACTCGACCTGGCCGTCCGCCGTCATCTCGAGCCCCGGAAGTCCGGGCAGCAGCGGGTACGCGATGAGTTCCGGTGTGTGGACGCGCCAGTCCGGCACCGCCACGTCGAGCCGTGGGCCGACTATCTGCAGCAGACGCGCCTCGACCTCCGCGCGTGCCAGCACGTCCGGCCGACGGGGGATGCGCAGCACCCAGTCCTCGCCGTCGGCGGCATGGGCGAAGGCGACCCGGAAATCGAGCCCCAGCTCCTCGACGCGCACCGACGAGGGGTCGACGTCGAGCCCGTGCCTCTCGGCGAGCGCGGTGATCCCTGCGGCGTCCGACGGCGGGGTGGCGGTCTGCGGGGCGTCGCTCATCGACCCAGCGTGACAGCCGGGACCGACGGGCGCGAGCGAATTCTGTCGGCCGCCTCCCCACGCCCCGCGCGCACCCGGTATCGCAAGCCGGGTGGCGCGAGCCGGGCCCCATGAGCCGTGCCTTACGAGCCGAGCCTCGCGAGAACCTCCGCACACTTGGGGGAATACCGGCTCTATTCCCCCAAGTCTGCGGGTGTTCTCGCGGAGAAGGGCGCGGGGCCGGGCCCCGCCCTCACCCTCACTCCTCCGGGACGTCCCGCTCGATCTCCGCGAGCCAGGCGGCGGAGGCTGCGTCGGACGGCATCCGCCAGTCACCGCGCGGCGAGAGCGACCCGCCGGCCAGCACCTTCGGGGCGTTCGGTAGGGCGGACCGCTTGAACTGGTTGCTGAAGAAGCGCTTCGTGAACACCGTCAGCCAGTGCTTGATCTCCGCGCGCGAGTACTCGCGATGGTCGGCCTCCGCGTACCCGGCCGGCCACTCCCCCGCCGCCTGATCGCCCCAGGCCTGATGGGCGAGGTAGGCGATCTTGCCCGGGCCGTAGCCGCGGCGCAGCACGTGGTAGAGCGTGAAGTCGTGCAGGGCGTAGGGGCCGATCGAGTCCTCGGTGGACTGCGCCTTCTGCCCCGGGGAGGTGGGGATCAGCTCCGGCGAGATCTCGGTGTCGAGCACAGCACGCAGCACCTCCGCGGTCGCCGCGTCGAAGATCCCCTCGGAGATGACCCAGCGGATCAGGTGCTGGATGAGGGTCTTCGGCACCCCCGCGTTCACGCCGTAGTGGGACATGTGGTCGCCCACGCCGTACGTGCACCAGCCGAGCGCCAGTTCGGAGAGGTCGCCGGTGCCCACCACGATGCCGCCGTGGTGGTTCGCGAGGCGGAACAGGTAGTCGTAGCGCATCCCGGCCTGGACGTTCTCGAAGGTCACGTCGTACACCGGCTCGCCGTCGCCGAAGGGATGCCCCATGTCCTTCAGCATCTGCGTGGAGGCGGGGCGGATGTCGATCGTCTCGAAGGTCGCGCCGATCGCCCGCGAGAGCAGCTCGGCGTTGGAGCGGGTGTGCTCGGTCGTCGCGAAGCCCGGCATCGTGTAGGCGAGGATCTCGGAACGGTCGCGCCCGAGCCGGTCCATCGCGCGGGCACAGACGATCAGGGCGTGCGTCGAGTCGAGGCCCCCGGAGACGCCGATGACGGGCCGCGCGCCGCCGGGCTTGTCGCCGCCGATCTGCTGCAGCCGACGCACGAGCCCCGCGACCTGGATGTTGTACGCCTCGTAGCAGTCCAGGGCGAGGAGCGCCGGGTCATCGGGCACGAAGGGGAAGCGGTCGTGCGGCCGACGCAGCGGCCCGGTCGCGGGCGGAGTCCGCAGGGCAGGCAGGTCGACGCCCGTGGCGGCGGCGCGCGCGTCGTGCTGGGCCTGGGCGGCGCGTCGTCGGCCGCCGAGCAGGATCGGCGCGGGCATTTCGTCGTCGTCGACGTCGTCTGACTCGTCGTCCCAGAGGTCGGCCGGAGCCCACGGCCCGAACAGGTTCGTCTCGTTCCAGGTCTGGTACTTCTCGAGCGCGTCGGCGTGGGTGCGCCGGTTGTCGTCGAAGGTGTTCTGCCGGCGCCGCTCGGCGACGATCCGGTCGAGGTCGACGTCGACGATCGTGTGCCGCACCCCCTGAGGGAACCGCTCGGACTCCCCGAGCAGGTCGCCGCACTCGTACACGAAGGTCTGCCCGTCCCAGGCGAGGTCCGTGGTCGACTCCCCCTCGCCGGCGGCGGCGTAGACGTACGCGCTCTGGGTGCGGGCGGAGGCGGAACGGGCCAGCAGCTTGCGGTCCTCGGCGCGGCCGATGGTGATCGGGGACCCCGAGAGGTTCACGGTCACGGTCGCGCCGGCGAGCGCGGCCTCGGCCGACGGCGGGATCGGGACCCACATGTCCTCGCAGATCTCGACGAAGAGCTTCAGCCCGGGGACGTCCTCGACCGTGATGATGCCGTGCGGGGTGAGCGCGGCGAACTGTCCGCCGAGCCGCACCTGCTCGTTGCAGGCATCGTCGCCGGGCGCGAACCAGCGCCGCTCGTAGAACTCGCGGTAGGTGGGGAGGTTCTGCTTCGGGGTGATGCCGAGGATCTGCCCCCGGTGGATCACGACGGCGCAGTTGAAGACGCGGGAGCGGTCCTTCGCGCGCAGCGGGGCGCCGAGCACGATGATCGGCAGGAGGTCCTCGCTCGCCTCGAGCACGGTGAGCACCGCCTGCTCGGCCGCATCCAGCAGCGGCTCCTGCATGACCAGGTCGTCCAGCGAGTAGCCGGTCAGCGACAGCTCGGGGAAGACCGCGATCCCGACCTGCTGGTCGTGCAGGTCGCGCAGCACCTCGAGGTGGCGCTCGGCATTCGTGGCCGGGTCGGCGAGCGCCACCGGCAGCGTCACCGCGGCGACGCGCACGAAGCCGTGGTCGTAGACCGAGGCATGGGGATGGTCGACGGGGTCGGCGGCGGCTGCGGAGGGGCCGGTGGGCTGGGTCGCTGCGCTCATGGTGCCGAGAGTAGTGGAGGGCGGGAAAGTGGGAGGGGTGGGAGAGGGCGGAAAGGTGGGAGCAGCCGGGAAAGTGGGAGGGGGCGGCGGAGTCGTGTCCGCGAAAGGGACGTCAGCGGCACGAGGCCTGTCATATGCAGGTCTCGTGCCGCTCAGAGCCCTTTCATGGACAACCCTGACCGCTCCTCCCTCTGACGCCCAGCCCACACCCCGTTCCCCCTGGCGCCCAACGCCCGCCCCGCTGCGGTAGCTTGAGCCGGTGC
Organism: Brachybacterium sp. B718/18; assembly: GCF_055454375.1. Lineage (NCBI taxonomy): Bacteria > Bacillati > Actinomycetota > Actinomycetes > Micrococcales > Dermabacteraceae > Brachybacterium > Brachybacterium sp. B718/18. The sequence goes on from NZ_JBVDDO010000012.1 coordinate 52,921, forward strand.
ATCACCGCGACAGCGCAGGCAGGAGGGCGAATCGATGAACTCCAGGCGTCCCCTCCTGGGCTGGCTCCTCGTCGCCCCCAGCCTGATCGGGGTCACGGCCTTCCTCATCCTGCCGGTGCTGCTCGCGTTTCTCGTCTCGCTGTTCCGCTGGGACCTGCTGGGCTCCCGCGCGTTCGTCGGCCTCGAGAACTACGCGGCGCTGCTCACCAGCGGCTCCCTCGCCAACTCGCTCCTGGTCACGGCACTGTTCACCCTGATCTCGGTGCCGGTCTCCCTCGCGATCGGGCTGGTGCTGGCCACGCAGCTGGTCCGGGCGTTGCCGGGATCGGCGATCGTGCGGGTGATCGTGGTGATCCCGTGGGTGTGCGCGCCGCTGGCCCTGGGCGTGGTGTGGAAGTGGATCTTCCAGCCGTCGGTCGGCGCGCTGAACCAGATCCTCGGGGTGCGCATCGAGTGGCTGACCGATCCTTCGCTCGCGCTGCCCGCGGTCGCCTTCGTGGCGATCTGGCAGAACGTCGGCTACATCTCGCTGTTCTTCCAGGCCGGGCTCTCGCGGATCCCCGGCTCGATCTACGAGGCGGCGCGCTTGGACGGGGCGGGGCCGGCGCAGCAGCTGTGGCACATGACGATCCCGCTGCTGCGGCCCACGACGTTCTTCCTCGCCGTCACCCAGGTGGTCGCGAGCTTCCAGGTGTTCGACACGGTGTTCGCGCTGACCGGCGGCGGCCCGCAGCATCGCACCGAGGTGATCGCCTCGCTGATCTACCAGGAGGCCTTCGTCTCGAGCCGGCTCGGCCGCGCCAGTGCGATCGCCGTGATCCTGTTCCTGCTGCTGGTGGCGATCACGCTGGTCCAGCAGCGGTGGTTCTCCCGCCGCATCACTTACGACATGAGCTGAGAGGAGGAGCGAGATGACTGCCCACACCGCCCGTCGGCCCCGGAGCGCCACCGCCCTGGGACGCCGCCTCCTTAGCAGCGCCGCCACCTACCTCGTGCTCGCCGTCGCGGCGGCGCTGACCCTCGGCCCGTTCCTGTTCTCGGTGATGACCGCGCTCACCTCGACGCAGCAGTTCGCGCAGCAGGGGCCGCTGTCGATCCCGGCGCCGCCGGTGCTCGACAACATCGTCGCCCTGTTCACGCCGACCTCCACCTCCGACGGCTTCGTCACCCCGGTGGCGGTGACCGTGCAGATGGTCGCCGTGATCCTGGTGGGCCAGATGGTGTTCTCGGTGCTCGCCGCCTATGCCTTCGCCCAGCTCCGGTTCCCCGGCCGTGACCTGCTGTTCTGGGTGTACATCGCGACGCTGATGGTGCCGCAGGTGGTGGTCGTGGTGCCGCTGTACCTGATGCTCAGCGAGGTCGGCCTGCGCAACACCTTCTGGGCGCTCGTGCTGCCCTTCGTGCTCGGCTCCCCGTACGCGATCTTCCTGCTGCGGGAGAACTTCCGCGGCGTCCCCACCGAGCTGATGGACGCGATGCGGATCGACGGCGCGGGGACGCTGCGGCTGCTGTGGCACCTCGTGGTCCCGCTGAACCGGCCCATCATCGTCACGCTCGTGCTGATCACGGTGGTCACGCACTGGAACAGCTTCATGTGGCCGATGGTCATCACCTCGGGGCCGCAATGGCAGACCCTCACCGTCGCCACCTCCGCGCTGCAGTCGCAGTACAACAACAACTGGACCCTGGTCATGGCCGGGACGACGCTCGCGATGCTGCCGCTGGTGCTGTTGATGGTCGTGTTCCAGAAGCAGATCACCCGCTCGATCGGCGACGCGACGCTGCGGTAGGCGGCGGGGAGCGCCCGCCTATACGCCCGCCGAGCCTGCCCCGCCGACGCCAGCGGCCCGGCTCACTCCCGCCAGAAATTCCGCAGACATGGGCTTATTCGCACCTTATTCGCCCCACTCTGCGGGGGTTCTGCCCGAGGGGCGGCGCGACGGAGGTAGGGAGGAGGAGGTGCGGCGCGGGCAGGGAGAAGCGACGAGGACGCACGCCCAGGGGCACGCAACCAGGGACGCACGACCAGGGGCACGCGACCGGGGACGCGCGACCGGTGTCGCGCCACCCGGCCACTCGCGTTCATCCCCGTCCCCCGTGGTGCCGCCGGTACGGGGATACTGGGAGGATCCCCCGGGGCCTCACCTCCCGGGGCGGATCCGCTTCCGGAAGGAACTCCATGCTTCGCCGCATCACCCGCCGCACCGTCCTCTCCTCCCTCGCCGCCGCCGGCCTCCTGACCACTGCCGCGGCCTGCTCGCCTTCTGGCGGCTCGGGCTCCGGCTCAGGCTCGGGCGGCGACGGCTCCGCGAGTGATGCCGGGGGGAGCACCGGGGGCGACCAGGGCACGCTGACCTTCCGCCTCTGGGACCAGAACGCGGTGCCCGCCTATGAGGAGTCGTTCGCGGCGTTCACCGAGGCCAGCGGCTGGAACGTGAACATCGACGTGGTGCCGTGGGCGGACTACTGGACGCAGCTGCCCCTCGACATCGCGAGCGGCGACGCGGCCGACGTCTACTGGCTGAACTCCGCGAACTACATCCAGCTCAAGGACTCCGACGCCCTCCTCGACATCAACGAGATCATCCCCGACGGCGCCGCCCAGTGGGAGCCGTCCGTGGTCGAGCTGTACACGCGCGACGGCGGGCTGTGGGGCGTGCCCCAGATCTGGGACTCGATCGCGCTGTTCTACAACGCGGCGCTGCTGGAGGAGGCGGGGGTGGACCCGTCGGCCCTCGCCTTCGACCCGGCCGCCGCGACCGACTCGCTGCGGGACGCGGCCCGCGCACTGACCGTGGACGGTGCGGGCCTGCACCCGGGCGAGGACGGCTTCGACCCGGACACCCGCGCACAGTTCGGGTTCAACTCGCAGGCGGACCGACAGGCGATCATCGGCCCGATGCTGGCCGCGAACGGCGCCGAGTGGCAGAGCGAGGACCAGTACACCTTCGCCTCCCCCGAGGGCATCGCCGCGTTCCAGTACATGGCCGACCTGATCAACGTCGAGAACGTCGCCCCGAGCGCCGCGGACACCAACGAGAACGGTGACTTCACCCGCGACCTGTTCACCCAGGGCAAGCTCGGCCTGTTCCAGTCCGGCCCGTACAACCTGCTGGCGATCTCCGAGGGCGTCGCGGACTCCTTCGACTGGGCGCTCGCGGCACCGGTCGCCGGTCCGGCGGGTCCGAAGTCGCTGGTCCACGGCGTGGTCGCCGCGGGCAACGCGAAGGCCGACGAGGCACAGCAGGCGGGCATCGCCGAGCTGCTGACCTGGCTCGGCTCGAAGGAGGGGCAGCTGCCGCTCGCCGAGAAGGGCGTCGCCTTCCCGGGGCACGTCGAGGCGCAGGACGCTTTCATCGCGTTCTGGGAGGGCAAGGGCGTGGACGTGAGCGTGTTCGTCGAGGCCGCGAAGAACGCCGCGGAGGCGGACACCGGGGCGCGCGCGAACGCCGGCCTGACCGCCGCGATCCCGATCTTCCAGGAGGTCTTCATCGGCCGGCTCACCGCGGAGGAGGGCATCCCGCAGGCTCAGGAGGAGGGCAACGCGGCGATGGCCGGCTGAGCCGACGGGCGGCCGTCGGCGACGGCGTCCCGAGTCGGCTCCTCCCCGAGCCGGCTCCATCCCGAGCCGGCGGCGCCGCCGGGACCCGGTGCGTCGGCGCCGCCCTCCACGAATCCGCCACAGATCGTGCCCGGAACGTGCCCGCGCGAGGGGCCCGGAGCGCGCCCGCCCGTGCGAGGGTGAGCCCATGACACAGAACACATCCTCGCCCGGGGGCTGGGCGCGAGGATCCCAGGGGGATCAGTCAGGGGTCGGCGCGGCCGACGGATACGGCGGGGCCGGGGGACCGACGTCTGCCGACGGGTACGGCTGGGCCGGGGGACCGACGTCCGCCGGTCCCGCGGCAGCGGCTCCCGGCGTCGGCCCCGAGCCGGGCCCGGCAACGGCCCCCGGCATCGTCGTCGAGCACGTCAGCCGGGCTTTCGGCAGCGTGCAGGCGGTCTCCGACCTGAGCTTCACCGCGCCGCGCGGGGCGGTGACCGCGCTCGTCGGCCCCAACGGCTGCGGCAAGTCGACGCTCATGCTCATGCTCGCCTCGCTCCTCGCCCCGGACTCCGGGCGAGTGCTCGTGGACGGCGTCGACCCGGCGCACGACTCGCCCGCGGTGCGCGCCGCCGTGGGCTGGATGCCGGATCAGTTCGGGGCCTGGGACTCGCTGCGCGTCGGCGAGGTGCTCGAGGTGATGGGCCGCGCGTACTTCCTGCCGGCGGACCGCCTGCGCCGACGGGTCGACGAGCTGCTGCACCTGCTGGACCTCGACACCCTCGCGGCCCAGCCCGCCCACGTCCTCTCACGCGGCCAGAAGCAGCGGCTCGGACTCGCCCGGGCCCTGGTGCACGAGCCGCGGGTGCTGATCCTGGACGAGCCGGCCTCGGGCCTGGACCCCGCCTCGCGCCGACGCCTGCTGCGCGTGGTCCGCTCCCTCGCGGAGTCCGGCACGACTGTGCTGGTCTCCAGCCACATCCTCTCCGAACTCGAGGAGATGGCCGACCACGTGGTGCTGATGGACGCGGGACGTGCCGTGACCTCCTCGTCCGTGAAGGACCTGGCCCGGCTCGCCCGGCCGTGGCGCATCTCCTCGCTCGACGCGGCAGCGCTCGATGGCGCCCTGCGCCGCCTCGGCGTGCACCACGGTGGGGTGACCCCTCCGGATCGCACACCGAGCGGTCACGCCGAGGCCCGCGTGACCCTCCCCGACGAGGCGACGGCGGCGCGTCTGCTCGCGGATCTCGTCGGTGCCGACGCCCGCGTGATCGGCTTCGCCCCGGAGACCGGCCGTCTCGAGGCGGCCTATCTCGCTTCCCATGCCGCCCGCCGCGAAGGAGCCCTGTGATGAGCCAGCCGCAGAACCCCCAGCAGCCCGCGCAGCAGCCCGCCGCGCCGCAGCCGTCGGCCCCGCACCCGGTGGCAGCCCACCCGTCGGCTCCGCAACCGCCCATCGCCCCGACCCCTCCCCGCAGCGCCCCGCTGAACGGCACCCTGTCCCTGCGCCTGCGCGGTCTGCGCCTGGTGACCTCGCTCGAGCTGCGCCAGCGGATCCGCTCGCGGAAGTGGTACGTCGCGCTCGGGGTGTGGACGCTGATCCTGCTCGGCCTCGGCGGGGTCGCGCTGGTGCCGACGATGCTCTCCTCGGAGTGGGGGGAGGTGCGCCTGATCGCCGCGGTCACCTTCAGCCTGCAGGCCATGCTGGTGCTCGCCGCGATGCTGCTGGTGGTGCCGGCGCTGTCCGCCGGATCCCTCAACGGCGACCGCTCCGCCGGGACCCTCGCGATCCTGCAGGCGAGCCTGGTCAGCCCGCTCGAGATCGTGCTCGGCAAACTCATCGCGGGCTGGGTCACGGGGCTCGCCTTCCTCGTGCTCGCCCTGCCGTCGGTGCTGCCGACGATGCTGCTCGGCGGGATCGGCCCCCTCTACGCGCTGCGGCTCGTGGTGGTGATCGCGCTGCTGACCTTGTGCGTCACCGCGGTGGGCCTGGGCCTCTCGGCGATCACGCAGCGCCAGCTCGGCTCGGTCGTGCTCGCCTACGTGATCGTCTTCGGGGTGACCGCGGTGCTGCCGATCGTGTGGGGCACCAGCGCGGCCGTCCTCGCGGAGGAGCGCACCGTGACCACCTGGACGTACGACTACGAGAACTGGCCGGAGGACGGCTCGAGCCCCGCGGAGATGCAGTGCATCGAGCAGGAGGAGGAGCGCACGGTGCTGCGGCTGGACCTCACGATGCCGCTCATGTGGGGCAATCCCGTGGTGCTGCTCGCCGAGGCCGCTCCCACCCTGGACACGGACTGGTGGAACGATGAGGTTCACGGGTCGCGGGCCGACGTGCTCACGCTGACGAAGCTCGGGATGCGCACCGCGGCGACGCCCCTGCATCCGAGCCACTTCGTCAGCTGTTCACCGGACACCCCCGGCTATCCGACCGACCTCGGCACGGCGCAGAACCGGCCGCTGTGGCCGATGGGCTTCGGCCTGTGGATCCTCGCCGCGGCCGCCTCGCTCACCGTCGCGGTGCTCCGGCTGCGGGTGCCGATCCGTCGTCTCGGCGCGGGGACCCGGATCGCCTGAGCGGGTGGGCCCGCGGTCCGGCCGACGGGCCCGCGGCTGGGCCGACGAGCCCGCGGCTCAGAGCTCGCGCAGCCCGGTCGTCGACTCCGGGACCTGGTGCTCGCCGCCGTCGGCGTCCCGCCGGCGCCCGCCCTCCAGCGGTGCTGCCGTGCCGTAGCCCGCGGCGGCGACCCCACCGGACCCCGGCCCGTCCCCCGCCCCGAAGTCGGGCAGCTGGCCCGCGGCGAGATCGGCCGCGCGCACCTCGGTGGGACGGGCGCCGGGGACGGAGTCGTCGACCCACAGCCGCTCCCCCGCGGCGTCCAGGTCGAAGATCTCCAGCGCGTGATCCCCGCCCTCGGCCTGCAGGCGCTTGCGCAGCGCGGCGCGGACGGCCGGATCCTGGGCGCGATCGGTGCGGGTGCCGAGATCGGGGGCGACCAGGGCGTGCGGGGCCTCACGGCGCATGACGTCGCCGGCCGGCCCGTAGAGCACGTACCGCAGCCCCGAGCGCAGCGAGTGCGCGGCGCCGACGCCGAGCAGCGGCACGAGCACGAGCGCCGCCATGACCAGTGCCGTCCAGATCAGCGGGGTGCCGACCCCGAGGAGGGCGACACCCGTGCCGGCGGCGACGAGTCCGAGCAGCGCCACGAGCGCCGCGAGCACCCCCGAGAGCGTGACCGCCCGCGCCTCCCACGGGTTCACGCGGGCGCGATGGACCCACTCGCGATAGGTGCGCTCGTCGATCACCTCGGCCCGCGCCCCCTCGGCGAACCGCACCGCCACACCCGGGACAAGGCTCAGCCCGAGCACGACCAGGCCCAGCAGCGGCGTGCCGAGCGCGATGATCTCCCAGGTCAGGATGGGCTCGAGGGCGGCGAGGTCGTCGATCGAGAGACGGGTGAACATCGAGACGGCGTCGGCGATCCCGAACACCAGCCAGCCCAGCACCCCGGCGGCAGGCAGCACCCAGGTGAGCGTCGAGCGGCCGATCACGGCGAGGGACCGGGCCATGCCGCGCGGGCTGAGCCCGGCGCCCGCCTCGGGGGTGCCGGGGACGGGCGGGAGGTGGCGACGATCCTGCGCGAGGACCCGGCGAGCGGCGGTGCGGCGCGCGCCAGGGTCCCGACCGATCCGCGCGGTGACCTCGATCGCCGCGTACGGCTCGACGCCGAGGAGACGCGGCGCGGAGAGCAGGCGGCGCACCAGCAGCCACGCCCCCATCACGGCGAGCAGGGCGAGGCTCAGCGCGGTCAGCTGCCCGGCGCCGACCCCCGCCCACGGCTGCGGCACGCCCACGGCCGCGAGCAGCGGCGCGAGCAGCAGGGCCAGCACCGGCGGCGCCATCACGGCCGCGGTCGCGAGATCCCGCACGGCCTTCTGGAAGGACTCCTCGGAGAGGAAGCGGCGCGGCTCGAGGGCGGCGATCCGCGAGCTCGCGACCGGCAGCAGCATCGCGCTGGTCAGCGTCGCGATCGGGGGGACGAGCAGCAGCGCCGCCCACAGCCCGCTCGGGCTGAAGCCCAGCCCGAAGAGGGTCGCGCGGAGATAGGCGGCGTCCCCGATCGCGAAGAGGAGCGCGAAGGCCCAGAAGGTCGGCGCCGCCCCCCACACGTACAGCAGCACGAACACCAGCCAGAGCCCCAGCAGCACCAGTCCCGGCGCCCAGGAACGGCGCAGCAGGCGCCCGGTGAGGGCGCGGCGGGACTCGAGCAGGATTTCCGCCGGCGGGAGGAGCGAGGTGTCCTCGCGCGGCAGACGCGGCGGCGGGGGCAGGTCCCGCAGGGGTGGCAGTGCGCGGTCCGACGGCGAGGTCATCGGGGCTCTCAGACGGTGCGGCGGCCGAGGAAGGCGCGCCCCAAGGTCATCTCGTCGGCGTAGTCGAGGTCGCCACCGACCGGCAGGCCGGAGGCGAGGCGGGTGACGGTCAGCTCGAGCGGGGCGAGCAGGCGGGAGAGGTAGGCGGCGGTGGCCTCCCCCTCGATGTTGGGGTCGAGGGCGAGGATGACCTCCTGGGTCTCCCCGGTGCCGAGACGGCTCATCAGCTGGGTGATGCGCAGGTCGTTCGGGCCGACGCCACCGATCGGGTCGATCGCGCCGCCGAGCACGTGGTAGCGGCCGCGGAACTCGCGGATCCGCTCGATGGCCACGATGTCCTTGGACTCCTCGACCACGCAGATCACCTCGTCGCTGCGGCGGGCGTCCGCGCAGATGCGGCAGCGCTCGTCGGCCGAGACGTTCCCGCAGATCTCGCAGAAGCGCACGGTGTCCTTGACCGTGATCAGGACCTCCGCGAGACGGCGCACGGAGGCCTCGTCGGCGTCCAGCAGATGGAATGCGATCCGCTGCGCCGACTTGGGGCCGATGCCCGGCAGCCTGCCGAGCTCGTCGATGAGGTCCTGGACGATGCCTTCGTACACGGCCTCAACTGTAGTCATCGACACCGACGGCGGCGGCCGACGGGGGCCGGGTGTGGATGTGCGGTGCGCGGCATCGGGCGCGACGGTGCCCGGAACGTGCCTGCGTCCTCTCCCCGCGATTTAGTCCATCGCCCGGAGAAAACCGGCTACGCTGGCCGCACCCCGCAGATCCACCGCCCGACGCCGCCCTCCCGGGAGCCGTCGGCCGGAGTGGCCCTGCACCCCGCGGATCGCCCGAGGAGAACCATGGTCCACCTGCCCTCCGCCCTGCTGGACGCCGTGCACGAGCGGGTCCTGTCCGGGCTCGGCGACGCCCCCGCGGGCCGCGAGATCGCCGACCGCGTCGTCGCCTATCTGCGCAACACCTCCGAGACCACGGTGAGTGTCGACGAGGACGGCACCACCTTCGTGATCACCGGGGACATCCCCGCGATGTGGCTGCGGGACTCTGCCGCGCAGCTCACCCCGCTGCTGCGCCTGGTCTCGGCCGGGGTCGGCGCCGAGGAGGACCGTGCGGTGCTGGTGGATCTGCTCGCGGGCCTGCTGCGTCGGCAGTGGCAGCAGATCGTCCTGGACCCGTATGCGAACGCCTTCAACCGTCGGCCGGACGCCTCGCACTGGGACTCCGACGACACCGACCGCGAGAACCCGTGGGCGTGGGAGCGGAAGTTCGAGCTCGACTCGCTCTCCTACGGGCCGGACCTCGCGTGGCGGCTGTGGCGGGCGACGGGCGATACCAGCTGGGCCGGGGAGCAGTTCGTGGCGGCGGCGCGCACGGTCCTGGAGACGGTCCGCACGGAGCAGCACCACGAGGAGCGCTCGACCTACCGCTTCCGCCGCGCCGGGGTGCCCGCCCAGGACACCCTCGCACGGGACGGCCGCGGCTCGCTCACCGCACCGAACGGCATGGTCTGGGCCGGGTTCCGGCCGAGCGACGACGCCTGCACGCTGGGCTACAACATCCCCGGGAACCACTTCCTCGCCCTCGCGCTGGAGCGGCTCGGCGATCTGCTCGAGCAGGTCGCGGGCGAGAGGGACGAGGCCGCGGAGGCGCGGCGGCTGAGCGCGGAGATCCGGGAGGCGCTCGCGGGGCACGGTCAGATCGACGGGCCCGACGGGCGACGGATCTGGGCGTACGAGGTCGACGGTCTCGGGAACCACGTGTTCCTCGACGACGCGAACGTGCCGAGCCTGCTGGGCCTGCCGTACCTGGACTGCGCCGAGGCGTCGGACCCGGTGTACGTCGCCACGCGCGCCGCGGTGCTGTCCGGCGCGAACCCCTACTACTACGAGGGCGCGCAGCTGCGCGGCATCGGCTCCCCGCACACTCCGCCGGACCACGTGTGGCCGATCGCGAAGTGCGTCGAGGGCCTGACCTCAGCGGACGATGCGGAGCGCCTCGCGATCCTGGAGACGCTCATCGCGACCGACGGCGGCACCGGGATGATGCACGAGGGCGTGCACGTGGACGATCCGACGCGGTTCACCCGCGAGTGGTTCTCCTGGTCGAACTCGATGTTCTGCGAGCTCGCGCTGGATCTGGCGGGCGTGCACCGCTGAGCGGCGGGACGACAGGGGGCGCTGGATCCCGGCGCGGGCTCGCCGCGCAGGTGCGGCGCGCTCACGGGGCCGGCCCAGGCGGCCGACGGAGGTCGCGGGGCCGTCGACCGTCGGCTGGTGCGCTCCTCAGCGCAGAGGGGTACGGTCGGTCGCGTCCGTGACTCGGCGCGCCTCAGCCCGAGCCCATCTCCCGAACAGGAACCGCCTCGATGACCCCGCTGCCGCCCCCGTACGACGCCGCCGAGCCGGCCGCCGAGACCCAGGTGACGACCGCGCCGGAGGTCCCGACCGCGGTGGTGCGGCGCCAGGACTTCCCGATGTTCGAGATGCCCGACCTGATGGACGGCACCTTTTCGCACCTGGTGTCGGCGCTCGCCGAAGCGGGGATCTCCCCGATCGGTCCCGCGTTCTCCCTGCACCATCGGGCGCCCGTGCAGACCGCCGACCTCGAGGTGGGGCTGCCCGTGGACCGTCCGCTGACGGAGGGGATCACGCTGCCGAACGGCTTCGAGGTGACCGGGTCGGTGCTGCCGGCGGGACGCATCGGCTGGATCAGCCACGTGGGCAGCTACGGCGGGCTCGCCGAGGCCTGGGGCGCCTTCACCGAGGACATCGGCGAGTCCGAGGAGCAGATGACCTACCCGTTCTGGGAGATGTACGTGACCGAGCCGACGCCGGACACCAACCCGGCGCACCTGCGCACGGACCTGTTCAGCCTGCTCGTTCCCCGCGAGGGCTGAGCTCGCTCCGGCGGAGGCCGCTTCATCGGCGCCTGCCGAGGGCGTGCGCTCCCCCGGGCTGAGCCCGCGGCGGTGGGGTCACATGGGTGGGGTCACATCTGTGGGGTCTCGTCGATGATCTCGAGCACCCGGCCGCCGAGCACGCTCTCGATCACCTCCCGGCCGCTGCGCGAGGTCACCTCCGCGTCCTCGTCGTCGCGCGATGCGCCACCGGTGGGGTCGACCTCCGGCTCGGGCTGAGCGCCGGCCCGGCCGACCCGACCGCGCTGCTGGTTCGCGGTGCGCGAGGCCAATGCCGCCTCCCGCACGAGCGCGGCGCCGCTGCGAGGAGCGGGGGCCCGATCCGCAGGCGCCGACGGTGCCGCCGACGCAGCCGCCGCCTGCGGTTCGGACGTCGCCGGAGGCTGTGCCGCGGGCGTTCTCGCAGGCTGTGCCGCGGGGTCTCCCGCAGCGGCGATCCCAGCCGTGCCCCACGAGGCGGCTGCGCGGGCGGCCGCCGAGGGTGCCTGCGTCGTGGGCGCCGCCTGCGACGCCGCCGCGTCCGACCCCGAATCGTCGGGGCTCTGTGGCGACGCGGGGCTCTGCGGCGACGCGGAGCTGTCGGCACCGAGCGGGCTGTCCGCACCGACGGGGCTGCTCGGGCTCACCGGAGACGGTCCGCTGGACGGTCTCGCGAGGCCGGACGACACGTCGGCCGCGGACTGCGCGTCGACCGAGGACCACGCGTCGGCCGCGGTGCCGCCCCACGAGGCGCCCTCGTCGTCTTCGGCGGGGACCGCGCCGGCGGGTCCGCCGACGGTGGCGCCTCCGGCGGCGGAGCCGCCCGACGGGGGCAGCGAGCGGACCACGCGGCCCTCGGCGAGCGCGCGGCGCAGGGCTGCTTGGCCATGGGTGCGCGGTTCGCCGTCGGGGACGGAGTCGCGTCCCTCGTCCTCGACCTCGAGCACCTCTCCGGCGGGCACCGCGGAGGCAGCGCTCCCCGGGCCGGGCTCCTCGTCGACGTTGCCGCCATGCCGTTCGAGCAGGTCGGCCCACCGCGGCTTGACGGACGTCGAGGCATCAGCCGCCGCTGTCGCGTCCGTCGCCGGGGGCGCGGGACGGCGCTCGCTCAGCCGGGCGTCGTCGGCGTCATGGGGGCGGTAGTCGTCCTCGGGGTCCGGCGGGAAGGGGTCCTCCGGCTCCGGGGGGAAATCCTCTGACGCTGCCGTGGGAGCGGGGCTCCTCCGGGCGTCGGGACGCGAGGGACCGGGCGCCGAGTCGCCCCAGGGGGCGCTGCCGCCGCGAGGACCCTGCGCGGCCGCGGCTTCGCTCCGGGCGCGTGGTGCCTGCCCGGGACCATGCTCATCGCGCGGGGAGGGGGCGGGGCCGGCCGGCTGCGACGGGCCACCCCCGGAGGGACCACCGGCAGAGCCACCGCCAGCAGGTGCGCCGCCAGCCGGACCACCGGCAGAGCCACCGCCAGCGGGCGCGCCCCCGGCCGGGCCGCCGGCCGGACCGCCGCCAGCAGGGCCTCCCTCGGTCGGGCCACCGCCGCCGGGTCCCTCCCCCACCACGGCCTCCACCGCGACGTCGCCCCCGAGCACGCGCCGTGCGGCGTCGGCCAGGTTCTGCGGCGCAGTGCCGCGGTGGTACGCGGCGAGGAGCCCGTCGGTGCGGAAGCCGATCACGAGGGAGCGCCCGCGGACGGCGTTGAGCTGGGCGTTCTGCGCGATGAGCGCCCAGGCCGGCCGACGGATCTGCTGCAGCTCGTCGAGGATCGCGCCCCAACGGCCGCGGACCTCCTGCTCGTCGAGGCCGTCGCCGCTCGCCGCGGCACCCTGCGGCGCCGCGCTCTCCGCGGCCGGCCCCTGCGGCGTCGCCGGCTGCGGGCCCGCGGACCGCGCGGCGCCGGACGGAGCCTCGGCAGGCCGCCCCGCCGCCTCCCCCGGAGTCTTGGATCCCGCAGCGGGCGCCGCCGGGGCCGGGGTCTGCTGCTCGGGACGGGACGCGCCCGCACCGGGTCGCGCGGTCGCGATATCGCCCCATCCGCTGCCGCCCTGCTCGACGGGCCGCTGCTGCGGGGCGGCCGACTGCTCAGTCCGCTGGTCTGGCTCGGGTGTCGGCCGACCCCCGCGGGACTGCCGGGACGCGGTGGCGCGCTCCTGCGCGATGCGCCGCGCCTCCTCCCGACCACCGCCGGCGGGAGCACCGCCTTCGGCGTCGGCCGGACCGGCCCCGGCGGGAGCCCCTGCGCGCGTCGACCCACCGGCGGCACCCTGCCCGCCCGCCGCGCCTCCGCGGGAACCCGTGCCCGCGGGAGCGCCGCCCGTCGGCGCTGCGGCGACCGCACCCGCCCGCTCGTCGCGCAGCACCAGTCGGGCGGCCAGCAGCTCGAGGTGGAGGCGCGGGGAGGTCGCGCCCGACATCGTCGAGAGGGTCTCGTGGACCAGATCGCCGCACAGCGAGAGGTCGGCCGGGGAGAAGAGGGTCGCCTGCTGGCGCATGCGCTCGAGCTCGTCGGCCGGGACCTGCGGCAGGAGATCCGCGCCGCGATCCGGCACGGCGGCGAGGACGATCAGGTCGCGCATCCGCTCCAGGAGGTCCTCGACGAAGCGGCGCGGCTCGTGCCCGGTCGCGAGCACCTGCTCGACCGCTCCGTACAGCGCGGCGGCGTCCCGCTCGGCGACCGCGGTGATCGCGGTGTCCAGCAGCGCCGTGTCGGTGAAGCCGAGCAGCGCGATCGCGGTCGGGAAGTCGAGGCCGTCCTCCCCCGCGCCGGCCATCAGCTGGTCCAGCACCGACATGGAGTCACGGGCCGAGCCGCCTCCCGCTCGGACCACCAGCGGCATCACGCCCTCACCGACCTGCACGGACTCCGTCTGGCAGACCTCCTCGAGGTACGGGCCGAGGATCTGCGGCGGGATCAGCCGGAAGGGATAATGGTGGGTGCGGGAACGGATGGTGCCGATGACCTTGTCCGGCTCCGTGGTCGCGAAGACGAACTTCACGTGGTCCGGCGGCTCCTCGACGAGCTTCAGCAGCGCGTTGAAGCCGGCCGAGGTGACCATGTGGGCCTCGTCGATGATGAACACCTTGAAGCGGTCGCGGACCGGGGCGAAGGAGGCGCGCTCGCGCAGCTCGCGGGCGTCGTCCACACCACCGTGGCTCGCCGCGTCGATCTCCACCACGTCGAGGGAGCCGGAGCCGCCGCGGGCCAGGTCGCGGCATGAGTCGCAGGTGCCGCACGGGGTGTCCGTCGGACCCTCGGCGCAGTTCAGGCAGCGGGCGAGGATGCGGGCGGAGGTCGTCTTGCCGCATCCGCGCGGGCCCGAGAACAGGTAGGCGTGCCCGACCCGTCCCGCGCGCAGCGCACGCCGCAGGGGCGTGGTGACGTGGTCCTGGCCGATCACCTCGGCGAAGGACTCCGGGCGGTAACGACGGTACAGAGCGGTGGCCACCCCGACAGGCTAGTCGAGGCCGCCCACAGCCACGCCCGGATGGGGACGGGCGGGCATCGGGGAGGAACGGTCCTCGTCCACAGTCCCGGCGCGTCCACACTCCCGGTGCGAGCGACTCCGCCCGGGCGCTGCTCATGAAATCATCCTCGGCATGACCCCGCCCTCGCCGCGCACGCCGCCGACCGGGCCCGCGTCCTCAGAGCGCAGGCCCCTGCTCGTGGTGCTGACGGGGCCGATCCTGCTGATCCTGGTCCCCGTCGCGACCTTCCTGATCGCCGCGTCCGCGGGGAACGCGGGAGCGCTACCGTTCGTCGTGATCGCCGTGACGCACCTCCTCGCGCTCGCCGGGGCGGGCTGGCTCGCGCTCCGCGGCCTGCGCGGCAGGGAGCGCTGGCGGGCGGGTGATGTGGTCGGACCGCTCCTGATCGCGATCGGCGTCGGCGGCTCGCTGGTCCTCGACCTCCTCCTCGCCGACGCCCAGGGGGTCCGGCAGGGGGCTCTGTTCCGGGTGCGGCACGCCATGCCCCTGCCCGAGGACACGCCCTTCGTCCTCTCCGTCGCCCTTGCGGCGGCCGCGCTCATCGCTGCGGCCGTGGCCGCCGTCGGCCCCGCGGTGCGCGAGCGGCTGCAGCGGAGGGACCGCGAAGGCCGGAAGTCGCCGTCCCGCCGACCGGTCCGGGAACCGCGCCCCATCCGTTATACGACGGGCCCGAAGGACTCCGGGCTGACGCGTCTCGTCTCCCCGGTGACGCGGGTGCTGATCGTGCTCAGCGGTCTCGCCTCCCTCGTCTGCCTGCTGCTGTTCTCACTGCGTCCGTTCGACCCGGACACGGCGGAGCTGCTGACGATCGCCGTCGTCTTCCTCCCGGCGCTGCCGATGCTGTGGGCGGTCGTCGAGACGCTCTGGCGGCTCGATGCCGAGGTCGGACCGATCATGAACTCGCTGCGGATGACGATCGCGGTGCCGGTCCTGGCGTCCGTGGTCATCTTCGTGCCGCTGATGCTCGTGAGCCTCCTGCCCCCGATCTGGCGCGGCTTCTCGACCCACCACATCACCCTGATCGGCGACGACGGCCTGGTGGCGGCCGACGCCCCGGTGGTCGGCTTCCTGGGGGTCGCCGCGATCGCCGCGATGGGGGTGGGGATGGCGGGCGGCCTGGCGGCGAGCGTCTTCGTGGTGATCCCGGCGGTCGCGATCTTCCGGCCCGAGGTGATGATCGGCGAGAACGAGATGAGCACCGACCCCGAGCACCGACGGGCCAACACCACGGCGGTCCGACTGATAGCGGGTGTGATCGTGATGATATTCGTGGTCTCGATACTGATCGTCCTGGCCGGGAACGGAGAGGTGCCCGGCTGGACCGTGCCGGTCTCGGTGGCCGTCCTCGTGGGCCTCACGGCGAGGACCTACCTGCGGCAGCGCGTGGACCACACGGCACGGGAGCGCTCCGGCACCTCGGCACGGGTGCGCAGCCCGTTCGATCCGAAACCCGCGGAAGTCTCCCCGTCCGAGGAGGAGCCGACGAACGACGCTCCCAACACGTCGCGCTGAACCGCTCCCCGGCAATCGCCGGCGGCGGGGAGTTCTCCCCATGTCCTCCGGGGCAGGGCTCCCCTACTCTTCTCGACCATGACGGGATTCCTGGGGGCCGACACCGAGCAGCTGCGCGAGCAGAGCGAGCTGACCACCACGAGCGCGGAGACGCTCGAGCAGCTGGTCGAGGCCGCGCTCGCGCTCTCCCATCAGGTCACGTGGGTCGGGACCGACGCCGACGCCTTCCGCGCCGACTGCGACCAGGCCCGCCAGCGCCTGCGCGAGGTCCTGCGGACGCTGCGTCAGCGGGCCGACGAGCTCCTCGAGCACGCCGACGAGCAGGACGACAGCTCGTCGGACGGTGGGTCCGGGATCCCCGCGCTCCCCTTCGGTCCCTTCGGCCCGATCGGCGCCCCGTTCGGTCCGTTCTCGCCCTTCGGGCCCGGCGGTCCGTTCGGGCCGGGCGGTCCGCTCGACAAGATCAACCCCTTCCGGGATGGCGGCCCGCTCGATCGGTTCCTCGGCGAGGACGCCCCGTTCCCGCCCTTCGGCCCGATCAACGCCCCGCTGGGGCCGGACAACCCCCTCAACAGGTTCGTCGAGAAGAACCTGGACCTCATCCTCGGCGACAACCCGCTCGAGCGGGCGAAGAACTGGGGCACCGAGGCCCTCTCCACAGGGTGGGAGTGGGGGACCGAGAAGACCGGGGAGTGGCTCTCGAGCTCCAAGGACTGGTTCGACGACTCCAAGTTCGCCAAGAAGGCGTTCGACCTGACCCGGAAGGGGGTCCCTGTGATCCCGGACCTCTACGAGATCGGCAAGGCGGCGAGCGAGGGTAACGCCGAGGCCGTCCTGTGGAAGACGAACCGGGCTGCTTTCGAGGCCATCCCCGGTCTGACCGTGGCGGACCTCATCGGGGGCGAGATCACGTCGCGCCTCGGGGACGAGCACACCGTCTTCGGCACCGACATCACGTGGAACGAGGGCTCTCCGCTCGACGGCGTCGAGAAGTACATGACGCAGAAGACTCGCGAGGCCGGCATCACCGAGCCGGGCGAGCAGCTCGGCACGGACATCGCCGACGCCCACGGCGTCGAGAGCGAACTGGGCCGGAACCTGCTGACGTCCGGCTTCGGGGTCGGGGTGAGTCAGACGATCGGCGGACCCGCCGCCCTGCTCTTCGATCAGGTCACCCCGGGCAACTCGCGGGGCGCTGCCTACAAGTTCCTCCAGGACAACCTCACCTGATCCCGGCGGAGCGGGCGACACCCACCGCGCCCGCCCGGCCCGGACCCCGGTCTCATCGCGAGAAGCCCGGTACATCATGTACATGATGTACGGTCTTTCTCATGAGTACACCGGTCCTCCTGACGGCCGCTCGGGCAGCGGTGAGCAACGCGGTGGTGTCGACCGCGGAGTTCCGTGCGCGCCTGAGCGAATACCTCGAGCGCGCGAACCACCAGCCCGTGAAGATCGTGAGCCGCGGCGCCCGACCGCGCGGCGTGCTCGTCTCCGCGGACTTCTTCGAGCGGGCCTGCGAAGCGCTCGGCGACGAGCCCTACACCCGGCCCCCGAAGTCCCGGGACGAGCAACTCCTGGAGGACGCCCTCGACATCCTCGAGGGCCTCTGATCCCCACCCCCAAAGCGTCTCTAATGTGATCCCCTAGCGATCATGTTGAAAGCGAGCGCACCGATGGGTAGCGTTCTGGGCCGTGAGCACACCCACCACCTCCTCCTCCCCGGCGACCCCGTCGGCCCGGCGCAACCCGCTGGCCGCGATCGCCCGCATCCCCTTCGGCTGGCAGGTCCTCGCAGGCCTCGTCCTCGGCGTGGTCCTCGGACTGACGGCCGCCGCGATCGGTCCCGTCGCCCCCACCGACTCGAACCCCGACGGTGCGAACTGGCTCGCCGTCACCCTGGACACCATCGGCACGATCTTCGTGACGCTGCTGAAGGCCCTGGTCCCGCCGCTGATCTTCCTCGCGATCGTCACCTCGATCGCCAACCTGCGCAATGTCACCAACGCCGCGCGCCTGGCCTGGAAGACCCTGCTCTGGTTCGCGATCACCTCGCTGATCGCCGTCTCCATCGGCATCGCCCTCGGCGCGATCACCTCCCCGGGCGCGAACTCCGGCGTCTCCGCCGACGCCGCCGCGGCCTCCTCCACCCAGGGCGGCTGGCTCGACTTCCTCACTGGCCTGGTTCCCTCGAACTTCCTGGGCATCGCCGGCTCCACCCGTGACGACGGCTCCGTCTCCCTGAGCTTCAACGCCCTGCAGATCCTGGTCATCTCGATCGCGGTGGGCATCGCCGTGCTCAAGGTGGGTGAGAAGGCCGAGCCCTTCCTCAAGGTCACCGGCTCCGCCCTCGAGATCGTGCAGAAGCTGCTGTGGTGGGTCATCCGCCTCGCCCCGATCGGCACCGTCGGCCTGCTCGGCAACGCCGTCGCCTCCTACGGCTGGGACGCGATCGGCCAGCTCGGCCTGTTCACCCTCGACGTCTACGTGGGCATGCTCCTCGTGCTGCTGGTCGTCTATCCGGTGCTGCTGAAGGTCAACGGCCTCTCCATCGCCTCCTTCTTCCGCGGCGTGTGGCCGGCGACCTCCCTCGGCTTCGTCTCCCGCAGCTCGCTGGGCACCATGCCGATGACCCAGACCGTTACCGAGCGCATGGGCGTCCCCCGCCACTACGCCTCCTTCGCCGTGCCGCTCGGCGCCACCACGAAGATGGACGGCTGCGCCGCGATCTACCCCGCGCTCGCCGCGATCTTCGTCGCGAACTTCTACGGCGTACCGCTCGGCATCACCGACTACCTGCTCATCGTGCTCGTCTCCGTGCTGGGCTCGGCCGCGACCGCGGGCATGACCGGCGCGACCGTGATGCTCACCCTGACGCTGTCCACGCTGGGCCTCCCCCTCGAGGGCGTCGGGCTGCTGCTCGCGATCGACCCGATCCTCGACATGGGCCGCACCGCCCTGAACGTCACCGGGCAGTCCCTCGTCGCCGTGATCGTCGCCAAGCGCGAGAAGATCCTCGACCAGCGCGCCTACGACGCCACCCGCCGCACCTCCTTCCAGGCCATCCAGGCAGAGGAAGCCGGGGAGGTGGAGCAGGCCGGGGCCGACGCGGGCGAGTCCGCCGACAGCTCCGACACCGCGGTCCCCGACGCAGGCACCGCTCCCGGCGATCGCCGCTCCGCCTCCGCGGGCGTCTGATCCGGGCGGGGGTGAGTCCGGGCACCGCGCCCTGGCCCACCCCCGCCTGAGCTGGATACACTCGGCGCGTCCCCATCCAGCCCGCCCCCGCGGGCTCCAGGGTGCATCTACCTCGGGTCCGTCACGCGGACCGTCCAAGGCGGCACCACCGTCGAGGAGGTCCCCGACCCATGACCCTGCCGCCCACCGCCGCACACCCCGAGGCCACCGCGCCGCCGACGCGCCCCACCACCCTGCGCGCCGCCGCGGGCTCCTCGTACTTCCCGGTCGCCTTCCTCGCCCGCTTCCCCTTCGCGATGATGGTCGTCGGCACCCTGACGCTGGTCGTCGCCGCCCGCGACTCGATCGCGCTGGGCGGGCTGAACTCGGCGGTCGTCGGACTCGGTGCCGCTCTCGTCGGCCCCCTGCTGGGCGCCGCCGCCGACCGCTACGGGCAGCGCCCCGTCCTGCTGATCTCCGGAATCGTCAACGCGCTCGCCCTGCTGGCCCTCGGCTGGATCGCCTTCAGCCCGCTCCCCAATGCGGTCGTGCTCGCGGCGGGCTTCGTGATCGGCGCCTCGGCCCCGCAGATCGGCCCGTTCTCCCGCAGCCGGTTGGTCGCGCTGATCCTCACCCGTCTACCCGCGGAGCGCCGCGCCCGGGCGATGAACGGCACCATGGGCTACGAGTCCGCGGTCGACGAGACCGCCTTCGTCTTCGGGCCCGTGGTGGTGGGCCTGCTGGCCACGACGCTCTCCCCCGCCGCGCCGATGATCGGTGCCGCCGTGCTGATCCTGGTGTTCGTCACCGCCTTCGCGCTGCACCCGACCGCCCGTAGGCAGCCCAGCGACGACGCCCAGGCCCTCGTCGACCGTGCCCCCGTCGACCAGGCTCCCGCGCGGGAGCTGTTCACGCCCGCGATCCTCGTGGTCGTGGCGGGCGCGCTCGGGGTCGGCCTCTTCTTCGGCACGGTCCTGACCTCGCTGACCGCCTTCCTCGGCGACCTCGGGCGCGGCGAGTCCGCGGGTCTGCTCTACGGGGTGATGGGCGTCGGCTCCACGGTGCTCGCGCTCTCCGTCGGACTCTGGCCGGAGCGGTTCCGGCTGCACGCGAGATGGCTGGTGTCCGCCGCGCTGATGCTCGGGGCGATGCTCCTGTTCGCCTCGGCCGACGGCACGACCGGCGTGGTGGCTGCGATGGCGCTCGCAGGCATCGGCATCGGGCCGACGGTCGTGACCCTCTTCAGCCTCGCCGCCCAGCACAGCCCCCGCGGCCGCTCGGCGACGGTGATGACGATGCTGGGCTCCGCCACGATCGTGGGCCAGTCGGGAGCCTCGGCCCTCACCGGGGCGGTCGCCGAGTCCGCCGGGTCCTCGGTCGCGATGCTGCTGCCCGCGGCCGCGGCGACGCTGGTCCTGCTCGCGGGGGTCGTCAACGCCCTGCTGAGCGGCGGCGCCGGCGCTCGTCAGCGTCGCGGCAGGTGACTCAGCGCCGCCGCAGGTGACTCAGCGCCGCAGCAGATGACTCAGCGTCGCAGCAGGTGACGCAGGGCATCCTCGAGCCGCGCGTGAGCGGGTACGAAACCGCTCTGCTCGAGCCGCGCCGAGGAGACCTGCTGGTCCACCTGGATCAGCTCGTCGGCAGCGGCGCCGCCGAGCGCGAGCCGCGGCCCGAAAGAGGGCACCGGCACCAGCGCGGGGCGATGCAGCACCTCTCCCAGCGTGCGCGCGAACTCGCGGGCGGTGACCGGCTGCGGGGCGACGCCGTTGAGCGGCCCGGCGACATCGGCCGAGAGGGCGGCGTGGGCGAAGACCCGCACGATGTCGTCGAGCGAGATCCATGAGGTCATGGCCCTGCCGTCGGTGAGGCGCCCGCCCACCCCGGCGAGGAACAGCGGCAGCTGGGGCAGCAGGGAGCCGCCCCCGTCGCTCAGCGCCAAGCCGGTGCGCACGTGGGCGACGCGCAGGCCCGCGTCGTCCGCGGCGCGGGTCGACCCCTCCCAGTCCCGCACCAGGTCGGCGAGGAACCCCTCCCCGCCGGGATCGGACTCGGTGAGCGTCTCCCCCGGTCGGCGCGGCCCGTAGAGGCCGATCGCCGAGGCCTGCACGAGGGCCGACGGGCCGTCCCGCATCCCGGCGAGGGTGCGGGCGATCAGCGCCGTGCCGTCGAGGCGGGAGTCGCGGATCTCGCGGCGGGCGGCGGGGGTCCAGCGGGTCGCGATCGAGCGGCCCGCGAGGTTGATGACCACGTCGACGCCCTCGAGGTCGGCCGGATCGAGCTCCCCGGCGCGGGGGTCCCAGGAGATCTCCCCCGGGCCGACCTCGCTTTGTCGGACCATGCGACGCACGGTGTGCCCGCCGGTCTCGAGCAGGGCCGCGAGCTGGGTGCCGATCAGGCCCGAGGAGCCCGTGATCGCGATCGTGCGACGGGGCACGCCGCGGAAGCGGGCGTGGAAGGTGAGATCGTCGCGCAGCTGGCGGGAGCGGAAGGCGAGCAGCCGACGCATCTGCGACTCGGCGACCCGGTCGAGGCGCTCGAGGCCCCGGGGAAGCTCGAACTCGATGCTGTCGCGGATCGTGGTGCTGTTCTCACCCGCGGCGCCGTCGGCCTCGAGGCGATGCTCGTGCCGCCAGGTACGCCAGGGGCCGCTCACCTGCTGGTCCACGAAGTGACCCGCGGGATCGCTCTCCGCGTGGCGCAGCACCCACCGCGGACGCAGAGGGGCCGGCAGCGGCGCGGGGCCCAGACGGGCGCCGACCAGCCGCCCGGTCCGCATGCCGCCGACCGACGGGTCCTCCACGGAGGCGAGTCCGGGCGGAGTGAGCCGGACCAGCGCGCCGGGTCTGTCGTACCAGGCCAGGACGTCGGACTGCGCATGCGCGACCCGGTGGACAGTCTCGATCCTCACTGCGGCTCCCTGCCTCGGGGATGTGGTCCGGTGCCCGGTGGGCGCGGCGCGCGGTCTCGCGGATGCGGCCGCGCCCTCATGGACGTGGACCAGCCACGTTACGCATCCCGGGGCCGCGGGGGAAGGGGCGGGCCGGGTCGGGCCATGCCACCGGCGACGGGAGCACCCGGGGCGAGCGAGGCGCCGACGCGCAGGACCAGCCAGGCCACGCCGATCCACAGCGCCCAGGAGGCCAGGTCCAGCAGCCAGGCGGTGCCGGGGTCGAGCGGCCCGAGCACGTTCTGCTCGATGGCGACCCGGACGCTGTTCAGCAGGCCATGGCCGAACACGGCCGCCCAGGCCGTACCGGAGATCTCGCGCAGCGCGCCGAGCAGCGGCGCGACGGCCAGGATCGTGCCGAGATAGCCAACGGCCTCCCGCGGCGCAAGACCCAGGGCGAGCACGATCGGCAGATGCCAGAGCGCCCACATCGCCCCGACGAGCAGGGACGACCCCCAGAAGCCGACGGGAGCGAGCTGCGTGTGCAGCCAGCCGCGCCAGCCCGCCTCCTCGCCGATCGCGAAGACCGCCTGCATCACCAGCACCACCGGCACGGCGAGCAGCAGGGCGGAGAGCGAGGTGGCGTCGGCCGCGAGCGGCACCCCGGCGACGACCCCGATCAGCACCCGGGCGAAGGGCACGAGGGCGAAGGCCGCGGCGCCTCCGAGCACGGCGACCAGCAGCAGCGGCCAGGACGGCACCGACAGTGCCAGCGAGCGCCACCAAGGCTCGCCGCGGCGTCGCACGATCAGCGCCGCGACCAGGGGGGACAGCTGAGCGAGGGGCACGACGAGGCCCAACAGCGCGACCGGCAGGACGCCGAGGGCGATGGGGAGCGACAGCCCCGTGGTCACGGCGAGCGAGATCGCGAAGAAGAGGCCGACGCGGCGCAGGTCCGGTGGGGCGCCCGCGGAGTGGCCGCCGGCAATGGAGGGAGCCGAGGCGTTCGCCGGAATCGGAGGAGTCGAGGAGGACGGGGAGGCGGCGGGGAGCGAGGCCAACGGGAGCTCCTGGGGGCGGGCGCCTCGCCTGCTGCGCTGCGCGTCGCCGCCCACGCTAGGAGCGGGGACAGCGGGCCGGGAACGGGGGTGTCCGCCTCCGCGACGTGGGGAAAACCCCCGGGACGAGTAACGACCCCTCGTGCACCTGCCAGAGCCCACCTGCCCTTGCTGCCGTCAGGCCCTGGGGGAGTTCAGCGAGATGACACCGCACGAGGGGTCGTGGACCAGTGTAGCCGTCCACCCCGCGGATCCTCGACCTGGTCGGGGGCGATCCCGCTCACGGGTCGGCGCGCGCCGCCGGCCGGGCGGAGCAGCGCGACGCCGGCCGGGTGGGCGCAGCGCCCCGTCGGCCGGTCGGGGCAGCGCCCCGTCGGCCGGCTCCCGGGGTAACGACCCGGCAACGAGCCCTCGATTGCGCGGTCGGCACCCCGGACGTCCGGTATGTTCCTCCCAGCACCGATCGGTGACCCCGGTCACCTCGGACCCGTGGTGACAAGGGTGTCACCGCTTCCCTATCCCCAGGAGTTTTCATGATCGCCGATCTCATCTCCGGCGCGAACGGGCTCATCTGGTCGATCCCCCTGATCGCCCTCTGCCTGCTCGCCGGGCTCTACTTCTCCCTGCGCACCGGCTTCCTCCAGATCCGCCACATCCCCGACATGCTCAACCAGCTCAAGAAGGGCGAGAAGTCCGAGGACGGCACCTCCTCCTTCCAGTCGCTGATGATGTCCCTCGCCGGACGCGTCGGCATGGGCAACATCGGCGGCGTCGCCACCGCGATCGCCTTCGGCGGCCCCGGTGCCGTGTTCTGGATGTGGACCTCCGCCTTCCTCGGCGCCGCGACCTCCTTCGTCGAGTGCACCCTCGGCCAGATCTACAAGGAGAAGGACCCGGACACCGGCGAGTACCGCGGCGGCCCGGCCTACTACTTCGAGAAGGCGTACAAGCACAAGGCGCGCGGCCTGTCGATCTTCTACGGCATCCTCTTCGCGGCCGTCACCATCCTCGCGATGAGCTTCTTCCTCCCCGGCGTGCAGGCCAACGGCGTCGCCTCCGCGATGGACAACGCCTGGGGCATCCCCGCCTGGGTCACCGCCATCGCGATCGTGATCCTGCTGGGCTTCATCGTGATCGGCGGCGTCAAGCGCATCGCCCAGTTCGCCGTGATCGTGGTCCCCGCGATGGCGATCATCTACATCCTCATCGCGCTGATCGTGTTCTTCGCGAACTTCACCCAGATCCCTGAGGTGTTCGGGATGATCTTCGCGAGCGCCTTCGGCATCCAGCCCGTGTTCGGCGCGATCATCGGCCTCGCCGTCAAGTGGGGCGTCCAGCGCGGCATCTACTCCAACGAAGCGGGCCAGGGCACCGGCCCCCACGCCGCCGCCGCGGCTGAGGTCTCCCACCCCGCCAAACAGGGCTTCGCCCAGGCCTTCGCGGTGTACATCGACACCCTGTTCGTCTGCTCCGCGACGGCGTTCATCATCCTGTCCACCGGGATGTACAACAGCTTCCAGAACGAGGAGTGGGCCGACGGCACCTCGCCGCTCATCCCCGGCAGCGACACCGGCCTGCTCGACCCCTCGGTCGAGCCGGGCCCGGGCTACGTCCAGGCGGGCCTCGACTCCTTCGCCCCCGGCCTCGGCCCGGGCTTCGTCGCCGTGGCCCTCGCGTTCTTCGCCTTCACCACGATCGTGGCGTACTACTACATGGCGGAGACCAACCTGAACTACCTCACCCGCAAGATGAAGAACCGCACCGCGGCCCGCGCCCTGACGCGCCTGCTGCAGGCGCTCGTGCTGATCTCCGTCGCCTACGGCGCGGTGACCACCGCCGGCGCCGCCTGGGGTCTCGGCGACATCGGCGTGGGTTCCATGGCCTGGCTGAACATCATCGGCATCCTCTTCCTCCAGGGCCCGGCCCTGAAGGCGCTCAAGGACTACCGCGAGCAGAAGAAACAGGGCCTGGATCCGGAGTTCGATCCCCGCAAGCTCGGGATCGAGAACGCGACCTTCTGGGAACTGCGGGCCGACGGCCACACGCTCCAGGGCAAGGCCGGCGGGGAGCTCCCGCCGGAGGCGCTCGGGGTCGACGCCAAGAGCTGAGTCCGCTCAGCCCGGCCCGGCGCCGACCGCCGAGTCGGCTCCCGAACGATCCCTGCTCTCGTCTGGTTCGCTCGACTCCACGACGAGCACATTGACCGCCCCCG
>NZ_JBVDDO010000013.1:0-74592 GCF_055454375.1 Brachybacterium sp. B718/18
AGCGCAGCAATGCGTGGAGCTGACTGGTACTAATGGCCGATGACTTATTCAACACTTCTTTTGCTGTGAGTGTTCGCGTCCACTGTGTGGTTCTGGGGAAGCAATCCCTGCCACTGCTGCCCTGTGTGGGTGGTGGTGTGTGGGCTGGTTGTGTCTCATAGTGTTACGGCGGTCATAGCGTCGAGGAAACGCCCGGTTCCATTCCGAACCCGGAAGCTAAGCTCGATTGCGCCGATGGTACTGCACTCGGGAGGGTGTGGGAGAGTAGGTCGCCGCCGGACATCTTTGTGGGAGTGGGAGTGAGCTGGAGGCCCTTTCGGGGTTTCGCTCCTCCCACTCCCTTTTTTTATGCCCGAGCGCGGATTTCTTCGCGTGGTCGGGTTTCGGCGTCCTGGGGCGGAGCCGGCTGATTCGCATTGCTCCACCGCGCGATGTGTCCTCGGTGACCTCGAGACCTCCGCACTCGGCTGGAGCCCACGCGACGGTAGACTGGTACGTCGTAGCCGGGTCGCATCCACCATGCATCCGAGCCGTTCCGTCCGGCGGTCACGGCAGCGCTCCCGAGCAGGGAGCGGGCTTGTCCGCACACATCCACCCAGGAGCGTCATGCCGTCCACGCTGCCGGTCATCCCCGACATCGATGACCAGCTCGCCTCGGCCATCCTCGAGCAGCTCGAGGCGATCGAGGAGCGCCTGCGCGACTCCGTGGCCACCTCCGACGACATGGTGCGGTGGACTGCACGCCACCTGATGGATGCCGGCGGCAAACGAGTGCGCCCGATGCTGGTCCTCCTGGCCGCCTCGTTCGGCGACATCAGCCGCGACGAGGTCCTCGACTCGGCGGTCCTGGTCGAGCTGACCCACCTGGCGAGCCTGTACCACGACGACGTCATGGACTCCGCTGCCACACGTCGCGGCGCCGAGAGCGCTCATGCGCTGTGGGGCAACAACGTCGCGATCCTGACCGGGGACTTCCTCTTCGCCCGGGCGAGCGGTTTGAGCGCGCGCATCGGCCCGGAGGCGGTGCGCCTGCACTCCGAGACCTTCGAACGGCTGTGCCTCGGCCAGCTGCACGAGACCGTCGGCCCCCAGGAGGAGGACGATCCGTTCGCGCACTACATCTCCGTGCTCGCCGACAAGACGGCCTCCCTGCTCTCCCTCGCGGGACGACTGGGCTGTCTCCTGTCCGGAGCGCCCGCCGGCACGGACGAGATCATGGCCCGGTACGGGGAGAAGGTCGGGGTGGCCTTCCAGCTCGCGGACGACGTCCTGGACCTCACCAGCGACAGCGCGACGAGCGGGAAGACTCCCGGGATCGACCTGCGCGAAGGCGTGCCCACCATGCCGACCCTCCTGGTGCGTCGCCGCGCTGGGGAGACCGGCGATCCGGCCGCCCAGGTGATCGTCGACCGGCTGAGCGCGGACCTGTCGAGCGACGAGGATCTCGCGGAGCTCGTCGAGCTGCTGCGGCAGGACCCTGCCCTGGAGGAGACTCGTCGCCTCGCGGCGCGGACGGCGGACGAGGCGGTGGAGATCCTGCTCGAGCTCCCCGCCGGTCCCGCGCGTGACGCTCTCGTGGAGTTCACCCGCAGCCTCGTCGACCGCAGCCGCTGATCCGCTGCAGCGGAGCGTGTGACAGCTCCTGCGGATTCCCCGACCCGGAGCTCCGGGTGCCAGCCTGTGAATCGACGATGACCTGGCCCGGCTCGTCGACGTGACCACCCCCGCGTGGCGTCGACAGGTGTTCACGAGTACCCTGTGGACGTCGTGTGGCACGCAGAGTCGGCCTCCGGGACGCCTCGCAGGGGAGCAGTGGGGGTCACTGCTGGTCCACGACAGCATGTCGTTCATGTCACTGGGGGTACCTCTATGTCCGTCGCCGCGGGACCGCAGCGCAGACGTCGCCGCACCACTGTCGTCACCACTGCGGTGCTGGCGGTCGCCGCGCTCGTCCTGACGGGCTTCGCGATCAACTACCAGGGACTGACCTCCTCCCTGGTCGACGTCTCCAACGGCGGCGTCTGGGTGATGAGCGAGCAGGACGCCCGCATGGGCCGGCTCAACGTCGACGCCGGCGAGTTGGATGCCCGCCTTAACCAGAGCGGCGACGATCTGGATCTGCTGCAGTCGGGGAACATCGTCTTCGAGACCGGCGCTCGCGGTCTCACGCCCATCAACACCGCCTCCGTGCAGCGCGGCGGTCTCGTCGAGCTCCCGCTCGGCAGCACCGTGGCGCTCGGGGGCGACCGCGTGGCGATCACCGCGGCCGACGGGCGTGTCTGGATCCTCTCGCCCGAGGAGGCTGCCGCTTTCTCTCCCTCCGGCGCCGAGCCCGCGTACACCGCTGAGGGCTCCGTCCCGCTCGTCACCGTGAGCACGAAGGGCACCGTCTTCGTGCTCGACGGGACTACGCTGCTGCGCTTCGAGCGCACCACCGACACCCGCGACGCCAAGGCGGCGAAGCCGATCGAGGTGGGCAACCTCTCCGGCTCGCAGGAGCTGCTCGAGCTGACCGCCGTCGGCGAGCAGCCGGTGATCCTCGACCGGGAGAACCGACTCCTCCGCGTCGGCACGAAGGTCGCGCGCTACAGCCTCGCCGACTACGGCGTCACCAACTACGAGCCCGAGGCGATCAGGCTGCAGCAGCCGAGTGCGGCCTCGGACCACTTCGTGCTCGCGACCGAGGACTCCCTGTTCACGATCCCCTTCGACGGCGGCGAGGCCCGGGTCGAGCCCGCCGGCGGCACCGGCACCCCCGTCCAGCCTGCCCAGGCGCAGGGCTGTGCCTACGGGGCGTGGAACGGGTCGAACCGTTACGTCCGGGCCTGCGAGGGTCTCGAGGCGGCGGCGGACACCATCCCCGGCGTCGACAGCGAGGCGGACCTCTCCCTCCGGGTCAACAACGAGCTGGTGATCCTCAACGACCAGCGCTTCGGCCTGTCCTGGGAGATCATGGATGCGATGGCGATCGTGGACAACTGGGAGATCACCCAGGAGATCCAGACCTCCTCCTCCGAGCAGAAGGAGAAGGAGACCCTCAGCACCACCATCACGAACATCGCCGCCGAGCGGGACGAGGAGAACCGCGCCCCCACGGCGAACAATGACGAGTTCGGGGTGCGGCCGGGCAAGAACGTGGTCCTCCCGGTGGCCCGCAACGACACCGACCCGGACGGCGACATCCTCACCGCCCGGGTTGAGGGAGCACAGCCGGGCATCGGGACCGTGACCCCGATCCGCGGGGGGACGCAGCTGCAGATCGCGGTCAATGAGGACGCGACGGGCTCTGCGAGCTTCACCTAT
Organism: Brachybacterium sp. B718/18; assembly: GCF_055454375.1. Lineage (NCBI taxonomy): Bacteria > Bacillati > Actinomycetota > Actinomycetes > Micrococcales > Dermabacteraceae > Brachybacterium > Brachybacterium sp. B718/18. The sequence goes on from NZ_JBVDDO010000013.1 coordinate 3,304, forward strand.
CTGGTGGACGACGGCCGCGGCGGGACCGACACTGCGACGGTCACCCTCGACGTCCGCGAGGACACCGAGAACAGTGCACCGCAGCCCGTCACGGAAGGCATCACCAAGGTGCAGGTGCGATCCGGCCAGGACGTCAGTGTCAACGTCCTCCCCTACTGGGAGGACCCCGACGGGGACGCCTTCTACCTCACCAACGCGACGACCCAGCCCGAGGACGTCGTCACCTTCCAGCCCGATGGGCTCATCACCTTCAACGATGCGGGCCTGGTGACCGGTACCAAGCAGGTCCAGCTCACCTTCCGCGACGAGAAGGGGATGGTCGGCGAGGCGCACATCGACGTCGAGGCGGTCACCGACACCGATCTCGCCCCGATCACCACGGGCGACCACATGAGCGTCGTCGCCGGTCGCACCACGACCATCAAGCCGCTCGTCAACGACCTCAACCCCAACGGCGGCGAGCTCGAGCTGACCAACGTCTCGGAGACCGACGGGCTCGAGGTCGACGCCGCCCTCGAGGCGGGCACGGTGAACGTCACCGGCTCGGCCCCTGGCACCTACTACCTCGAGTACACGGTCGCCGGCGCCGGATCGAGCACCGCCTCGCTCGGCATCATCCGCGTAGACGTGGTCGAACCGTCCAGCGAGGACCTCGCTCCCGTCGCCGTGGACGACACGGGAACCGTGACCACGGGCGCGGACACGCTCGTCGACCCGCTCGAGAACGACGTCGACCCCACGGGCGGAGTGCTCGTGGTCAACTCGATCTCGGTGCCGGAGGACAGCGGGCTCAAGGCCACGATCATCGGCCACCACCTGGTGAAGGTCGAGGCCGAGCCCGGTGCCGTCGTCGCCGAGGAGCCGCAGCCGATCACCTACGAGGTCGCGAATTCCGCGGGCAGCACGACCGGCACGCTCCGTGTCATGGTCGCCAAGACCGACACCCAGTTCGCGAACCCGATCGCCGTCGCGGACCGGTCCGTGGTCCGCGCCGGGGACATGGTGAACATCGACGTGCTCGCCAACGACGTCTCCCCGACGTCCTCGGAGCTGCATCTGGGCCGGCTGCTGGACGTCGAGTCCGCCAATGCGAAGGGCAATGTCGAACCGCACCAGGACCGCGTCCGCTACAGCGCCGACGCCGATGCCTCCGGCGAGGTCGTGCTGACCTACCAGGTGGTCGACGAGACCGGCCGCACGGGATCCGCCCGCACCACGATCGACATCATCCCCGCGGATGCCCCGAACACGCCGCCGCGGCCGGAGAACCTCACCGCGCGCACGGTCGCCGGCACCCCCGTGCGGATCCCGATCGCCACCACCGGTATCGACCCCGACGGTGACTCGGTCCTGCTCACCGGCATCACCAGCCCGATGCCGCAGCTGGGCGAGATCACCGAGGCCAACGGCGAGTGGATCGAGTACACCCCGGATGCCGACGCCTCCGGCACGGACCGCTTCCGGTACCAGGTGATGGATCGCTTCGGCGCGATCGGCACCGCGGAGGTGCTCGTCGGCGTCGCCCAGCCGAATGAGCTGAACCAGCCGCCGTACGCCGTGGACGACACCGTGGAGGTGCGTCCCGAGCGCGAGGTGCAGATACCCGTGCTCGACAACGACACGGACCCCGAGGGGGCACCGCTGTCGGTGGTCCGCGAGGATGTCGAGGCGATGACGGACATCGAGCTGATCCCCGCCGACGAGGAGCGCAACGAGGGCGCCGTCAGCGTCGTCACCCCGGCCGAGCCCGGCACCCACACCGTGCTCTACAGCGCGAGCGACGGGCAGCTGAGCAGCTCGGCGACGATCACCGTGAAGGTCGATCCCAACGCCCCGCTGCGCGCCCCCACCGCTCGCGACGACTTCGTCGAGGCGGCCGATGTGCTCGACCCCGAGACGGAGTTCGTCGATGTCGACGTGCTCGCGAACGACTCCGACCCCGACGGGTCCGCGGGCGACCTCGAGGTCCGTCTGGAGGGGGCGGGGGAGTCCGCGACCCTCCGCGAGGACGGGATCGTCCGGATCACCCCGACCGAGGAGCAGCAGCGGCTGCGCTACGTCATCACCGACGTCGACGGTCTCGAGTCGGCCGGCTACATCTGGGTTCCCGGCACGGCGAAGCAGGCGCCCGTGTGGGTGGGGGAGCCCGTCGAGGTGCAGGCCGGTGCGACGGCCCCGATCGACCTGGGCGATCCCGCGAACGTCCGCGTCCGTCCCGGCGGGCAGCCCGCGACTATCACCGACCCCTCCCTCGTGGTCGCGGAGCACGGTGACGGCTCGCAGCTGGTCACGGGAGACCGCACCCTCGAGTACCGATCGGCCGAGGGTTACTCGGGCAACGACACGATCACCGTCGAGGTGACCGATGGCGAGCTGGGCGATCCGACGGCCGCGACGGCGACCCTGGCCATCCCGGTCCGCGTGATCGCCGAGGAGACCAACCTCCCGCCGACCTTCCAGGGGACGCTCCTCGAGGTCGAGCTCGGCGGTCCGGCGTCCACGGTCGACGTCGCCCCGGGAGCCTCCGATCCGGAGGGCGATGAGCTCACCTATTCCCTCGGGGAGCCGGAGGGCTCGACGGCGGAGGTGACCGTGTCGATGGAGGGATCGGTCGTCACCGCGAAGGCCACGTCGAAGGCGCCCAAGGGCACCACCGTCGAGGTCCCCGTCACCGTCACCGACGGCACCAACGATCCGGTGTCCGCGACGGTGCAGGTCGTCGTCGGCGGATCGAAGCAGCCGCTGCTCGCCGCGGTCGATGACACGGTGGACATCGACGCGGGTCGCACGGACACGATCGACGTGCTCCGCAACGACTCCAACCCGTTCCCCGGCGGGGAGCGCACCGTCACCGAGGCGACACTGGTCAACGGCACCGGCGAGGTGGTGCTCGACGGGAACCAGGTGACGATCACGCCCGACGCGGATTTCCACGGGGTGCTCACCGCCCAGTACAAGGTGCTCGACGACACCGAGGACCCCGATCGGATGGCGACCGGCACGATCACGGTGAACGTGCGCGGCCGGCCCGAGCCGCCCTCGGCGCCACGCATCGGCGACGTCAGCGACCAGCAGGTCGAGCTGAACTTCACCGCAGGCGCCGACAACAGCGCCCCGATCACCGGCTACCGGGTCACCTCGGCGAGCGGACCGTCCGTCTCCCAGGACTGCGCCTCGACCTCCTGCACCATCACCGGACTGCAGAACGACGTCGAGTACTCCTTCCAGGTCATCGCGATCAACGACGTGGGGGAGTCCGACGCCTCCACGGCGTCCGCGGTCGCCCGCCCGGATGTCCGGCCCGAGAAGCCCACCCCGCCCCGCGCGACCCGCGGGGACATGGAGCTCGGCGTGGCCTGGACGGCTCCGGAGAACCGCGGCTCCGCCATCCAGCGCTACGAGCTGCAGATGCAGAACACCGCGACCGGCGACCTGCAGACCCGGGAGGTCGAGGCGGGGTCGACCCAGATCACGTGGGGCGAGCTCACCAACGGCACCGACTACCGGTTCCGGGTCCGTGCGCACAACCTGGCCGAGGAGCCCTCGGACTGGTCCGACTGGTCGCGTGCGGAGCATCCGGCAGGCCGTCCTGCCGCACCCTCCGGCACCCCGACCGCCGAGCGGATCAACGACCCCAAGGGCGGCGGCATCACCGTCACCTGGCCCGAGATGACCACGGCCGAGGCGAACGGCGAGCCGATCACCCAGTACGTCGTCACCGCGTCGTCCGGCTCCTCGCAGACCGTCGACGCGAGCTCCACGAAGGCGACCTTCTACGGGCTGGACGCGAACTCCGACCACTCCTTCACGTACCTCGGCGTGAACTCGGTGGGCAACGGCGTCGGCTCCTCGAAGACCTCCAATGCGGTCACCCCCTGGGCCGTCCCGTCGGCCCCGGGCGGTGTGCGTGCCTCGATGCCTGACGAGGGCACCGGCTCCGGACCGGACCGACGGATCGACGTCGCGTGGGACGCGGCGGCCGGTAACGGCACCTCGGTCGAGGAGTACGTGGTCACCTGGAGCGGCGGCTCGAAGACCGTCCCCGCCTCGAGCACCTCGGTGCGCCTGACGGGTGCCGACGGGATCAAGAACGGCACCGCCTACTCCTTCAAGGTCCAGGCGAAGAACCGCTTCCAGGGCGGCGAGAGCAAGCTCTCGGCCGGCTCCAACTCGGTGACCCCCTACACGACGCCGGCCAAGCCGACCGTCAACGCGTCCCCGGGGAGCTGCGATGGCAGCTCGTGCAGCGTCACCTTCTCGTACTCGAAGAACGGCAGCGGCGGCATCGACCCGGTCACCCTTAGCTGCAGTATCGACGGCGGGGCCTTCGGAGACTGCAAGAAGTCCGTCTCCGGATCGAGCGGCCAGAAGCACACCATCACCGTGCGCGCGACGAACGGCGCGGGCCTCACCTCCGAGGCGAGCGCCTCCGCGACGGCACCGCAGGCCAAGCCCACCCCCACGCTCAGCAACGCGCGGACCGTCGGCGATGCGAGCAACCAGCCGAACTGCACTACGGGGTACGGCTGCTACTTCATCGACTTCACCGTCTCCGGGCTCGAGCCCAACACCACCTACACCTACTGCGTGAAGGGCGGCGGCCAGGTGGGCGGTAACTGCTGGTACCCGACGACCGACGGCAGCACCGCGACCACCGGCACCTTCACGACCGACAGCCAGGGCCGGTGGCAGCTCGCCGGCGGCGGCCGCCAGCCCTTCTGGGGCAACTCCGGCGTGCCGGTCTGGCTGTGGGTCTCGAAGGATGGCCAGTCCGCGGACTCCAACAAGGTCTATCCCGTCTGACCCCGACCCTCCTCGCCGAAGGCGTCCTCCTCCCTCCCCACGAAAGCTGAGCACCACCCGATGAGCATGACCCCCGAACAGGCCCGCTGGTTCGCCGAGACCTTCGACAAGCTCGTCCAGAGCGTCGGGCAGGCGGTGCTCGGCAAGAACGAGGTGGTCCGCCTGGTGCTGACCGCGATGATGGCCCCCGGCCACGTGCTCCTCGAGGACGCCCCCGGCACCGGCAAGACCTCCCTGGCCCGCTCCATCGCGGCGACCGTTCAGGGCACCAGCACCCGTATCCAGTTCACCCCGGACCTGCTCCCCTCGGACGTCACCGGCGTGACCATCTACGACCAGAACACGAAGTCCTTCGAGTTCCACAAGGGCCCGGTCTTCGCGAACATCGTCCTGGCCGACGAGATCAACCGCGCCTCGCCGAAGACCCAGTCGGCGATGCTCGAGGTGATGGAGGAGGGCCGGGTGACCGTCGACGGCGTCACCCACGAGGTCGGCAACCCGTTCATGGTCATCGCGACCCAGAACCCGATCGAGCAGGCCGGCACCTACCGGCTCCCCGAGGCGCAGCTGGACCGCTTCCTCATGAAGACCTCGCTCGGCTACCCGGACCACGCCTCGAGCGTGCAGATCCTGCAGGGCTCCGCGCTGCGCGACCGCTCCCAGCAGCTGACCCCGCGCATCTCCCTGCAGGCCGTCAACGACATGACCCAGCTCGCCTCGACCGTCCACGTCGATCCGGCGGTGCTCGAGTACGTCTCGCGGCTCATGGAGGAGACCCGTCTCGCGCCCGAGGTGCGCGTCGGCGTCTCGATCCGCGGTGCGCTCGCGCTGATGCGTGCCGTGAAGGTGTGGGCCGCGGTCAACGGTCGCCACTACGTCATCCCCGACGACGTCAAGCACCTCGTCGGCCCCGTGTGGCTGCACCGCTTCGTGCTCGACCCCGAGGCGGAGTTCGCCGGCACCACCGCTCAGACCGTCATGACCAAGATCCTCAGCGAGGTGGCGCCTCCCCAGGCGCGCCAGCAGTCCGCATGAGCCAGAGCACCGTCCCCAGCGACACCGCCGACGCGAAGAGCGCCAAGGCGGAGGCGAAGCGACGCCGCCGCACGGCGAAGGCCGAGGAGCGGGCCGCCGCCCGTCGGCAGCGCCGTCGGGAGAAGTCGGCCGCCCGCACCGGGGCCCCGGTGGAGGCCACCGCTCCCGGGGCGGAGCAGCCCGCGCCGACGGGCCTGCGGGCGCTCCGTGACCGGATCGGCGAGCTCTGGAGCACGCGGGTGCATCCGGTGCTCGACGTCATCTCGCCCGTCGGCTGGGCGGTCCTGGGGGCGGCGGCCTTCTGCTGGATCGCGGGACTGTGGCTGCACGTCACCGAGCTGAACGTGATCGCGCTCGTGCTCACGGTGCCGCTGGTGATCGCGGCGCTGTTCGTGCTCGGCCGGGCGAACTACCGGGTGGTGCTGGACCTGCAGACCCACCGCGTGGTCGTCGGGACCCGGGCCGTGGGCCGGGTGGAGGTCGCGAACCCGTCGACGCGCGACATCCTGCCCTCCCGCATCGAGCTGGCCGTCGGATCCGCGACCGCCCAGTTCATGGTGCCGCGCCTGGCGCCGGAGGCGACCCACGAGGAGCTCTTCACCGTTCCCACCAAGCGCCGTGCCGTGCTCGTCGTGGGTCCGGTGCGCTCCGTGCGCGACGACCCGCTCTCGCTCATGCGCCGCCAGGTCACCTGGGCGGAGGAGCAGGAACTGTACGTCCACCCCCGGACCGTGCGCCTCGACGAGGCCGCGAGCGGGTTCCTGCGCGATCTCGAGGGCACTCCCTCCTCGGACCTCTCCAGCTCCGACATCGCCTTCCACGCCCTGCGCGACTACTCGCCGGGCGATGACCGCCGGCATGTGCACTGGCGGACCACCGCTCGCACCGGCAAGCTCATGGTCCGCCAGTTCGAGGAGACTCGCCGCTCCCACGTCGTGGTCGCCCTGGACAACCTCGCGGAGCACTACGCGAGCGAGGACGAGTTCGAGCTGGCGGTCTCCGCCGCCGCTTCGATCTCGGCGCAGACCATGCGGGAGGAGAAGGAGCTGACCCCCTTCACCTTCGACGAGCGCCAGCGCACCGGCACCCCGCGCCAGCTGATGGACGACTACACGGTGATCGAGCAGCTCTCCGAGCAGATCGGTTTCCACGAGCTCGGGCAGAAGGCGGCGGATCTCGCCCCGAACGCCTCGGCGGTGATGATGATCGTCGGCTCCCACACCACGGCGCGTGAGCTGAACGCCGCCGCCAACCAGCTTCCGATCGGAGTGATGGCCGTGGCGATCCGCTGCGTGGACGACGCGGAGGTGCGACGCTCCGCGATCGGCTCCCTCGACGTGGTCACCCTGGGCGACCTCGAGACCCTCGCCCGCGCCCTGAGGTCGGTGGGTCGATGACCGCCGCGACCTCCCGCCGCCGCGCCGCCGCCGCGCCGCCGCCCTCCGTCGGCCGCCGGGCGACGGACCTCGGCGTGCTCGGTCTGCTGTTCGTCCTCGCCCTGGTCGGCTTCCAGACCGCCTACGGCGGCGTGCAGTTCGCGATCACGGGCGTCATGGCCCTCGTGCTCGGCATGCTCATCGCCCTGCTCACCGCGCATCTGCGCTGGGGGCCTCTGCGCACCCTGCCGATCCTGCTGGGCGTCTACTTCCTGTTCGGCCCGATGCTCGCCGCGCCGACGCGGGCGCTGTGGGGGATCCTGCCGACGCCGGGCTCCCTGTGGGAGCTGCTCAAGGCGCCGGTGACGACCTGGAAGTCCGCCCTGACGGTCGCGCCGCCGGTCGGCAGCGCCCAGGGCGTGCTGGTGGTGGTGTGGCTCAGCGTTCTGCTGCTGTCCCTGGCCTCGGCGACCATCGTCTTGCGCACCCGGCGCTACGTGCTCGCGTGGCTGTTCCCGCTCCTGCTGCTGATGGTGACGGTCGTCTTCGGCACGACCGACGCCGTCCAGCCCGTCATCCGCGGCGTTCTCTTCGCGGTGGTGTCGGTGGCCTGGCTGACCTGGCGCTTCGAGAGCGCGCGCCTGGACAACGCGCAGTCCACGATCATCTCCGACTCGGTGCGGCCCGGCTCCTGGAAGAACCCGGTGCTGCGCCGGCGCATCATCGGCGGCGGCGTGATCATGGCGATCGCCGTCGGGGCGGCCTTCGGGGCGAGCTCGCTGCTGGACCCGCCGGAGGGCGCCGGACGGTTCGCCCTGCGCGATCGGATCTCCCCGCCCTTCGACCCGGATCTGTTCGTCTCGCCGCTGTCCGAGTTCCGCGGGTACCGCAAGGACCAGCGCGATGCGGTGCTGTTCACGGTGACGGGGGTCGAGGCGGGCGATTACGTGCGCCTGGCCACCATGGACCAGTACGACCTCCACGTGTACAACGTCGCCGGGAACCGCGACCGCACGAGCACCTCCGGGGCGTTCATGAGGACGGCCTCCGGGGTGAACCTCCACGAGCCCGGCGAGCAGCAGCGCACCGCGAGCGTCACCATCGGCGATTACCGCGGCGTGTGGTTGCCGACGCTGGGGGAGCGGACCGATCGCATCGACCTCTCCTCGCTCCCGCAGGAGCGGGCGGGCGTCACCGCCGAGAACCTGTTCCTCAACGAGAAGTCGCAGACCGCCGTGAATGCTGCGGGAGTCGCCGAGGGGGACATCTACGAGTTCCTCTACGAGCCGTACACCGAGCCCGCCGCCGAGCAGCTCGAGAGCGCGAGCTTCGCCAACATCGCCATGCCCGAGAACTCGCGGGTCGACCAGATCGCCGTCGTCGCGGAGGAATGGGCGGGCGACTCGGACTCCGACTACAAGCGCTTCGCCAATCTCTCCCGCGCCCTGAAGTACGAGGCGTTCTACTCCAACGGACTCGCGGAGGACACCGCCTCGCTCTCGGGCCACGGGGTGAGTCGCCTGCTGGCGATGCTCGATCCGATCGGATTCGACAAGGAGCAGCCCGACGCCCAGCCGACCGGCAAGATCGGCGACGAGGAGCAGTACGCCGCGCTCCTGGCCGTCATGGCCCGCTCGCTCGACATGCCCGCGCGCGTGGTGATGGGCTTCGAGGTGCCCGAGGGCCAGGAGGGCACGGTCTCGATCACCGGGGACAACGTCACCGCCTGGGTCGAGGTGGCCTTCGACGGCGTCGGTTGGGTGCGCTTCGATCCCGCGCCCGACGAGGACCAGGATCCGACGCAGCCCGAGCCCAAGGAGGTGGAGAAGCCGCTTCCGCAGGTGGCGCAGCCTCCGCCGCCGCCGGCCGAGCCGCCGAGCCCGCCGCCGGGTGCGATGAGCGAGGAGACCGACCCGCCCGAGCCTCCGGAGGACCCGACCCGCTCGTGGGTCGTGTACCTCGGGATCGGGGCGATCCCGGTCGTGCTCGCCCTGTTGGCCGCGCTCGCGATCGTGGTCGCGAAGTCCGTGCGCCGCGGCCGACGGCGCACCCGCGGCGATCTCGCGACCCGCGTCGACGGCGGGTGGCAGGAGATCCTCGACCAGCTCACCGATCTGGGACGCGCCCCCGACCGGCTGAGCACGCGCGCAGAGATCGCCGCTCGCCTCGAGGGCGAGGTCCCCGAGATGGGGGCGACGCTCCTGGCGAGCCGGGCCGATCGAGCCGTGTTCGGACCCGACGACCTTCCCGCGCACGCCGCCGACGAGTACTGGACGCAAGTGCAGGAAGCTCGGCGCGGCCTCGCCGCGTCGGTGCCCTGGCACCGCCGGCTGCGTGGGGCGCTCTCGCTGCGCTCCTTCCGCCGCCGAGCAGCGGAGCGGCGCGCCCAGCGCCGCCTCGACCGGGCGAACCGTCGGGCACGCGCCAAGGCCGACCGACGCGCCGCATCCCTGCGGCAGCGCCGCTCCTCTCGGCGCGGCACCTCCCCGCGCACCGCGACGCGATCCACGAAGGGAACCCCCTGATGACCACCACGCGCTACTGCAGCACCTGCGGGACGCTTTTGCCCGAGAACGCGGCCGTCTGCGGGGAATGCGGAGCCCGCTACCAGGCCTCTCCCTACGAGCGCCGGGCGACCGACGCCCCGGGCGCCTGGTCGGCCGCGCCGCGCGCCCGTGCCCGTGACCTCGGCCCGCGGGCGGCCGAGAGCGAAGAGGACGGCGGCATCGAACTGATCTCGCGGGAGGATCTCGCCCCCAAGGAGCCGGGCGCGACGACGCTCCGCCCGCCGGGCCAGTACGATCGAGCAATGGTCACGCAGCCACCGCAGAACCCGACCACCGGATCCGCCTCCTTCGGCTCGCCCAGCTGGCCCGGATCGGCCGCTCCCGCCCCCTCTCAGGGCGTTCCCGTCTCCCAGGGGCCGGGCTTCGAGCCGCCGTTGGACGGCTGCGCGCCGAGCACCCCGGTGAAGCGCCTGCTCGCAGCGGTGATCGACGGTGTCGTCGCCGGTCTCGTGACCGTGCCGATGACGATCGGCGTCATCCTCCTGCTCACCCAGGAGTCGGCCTCGCTGCTCGCCCAGATCCTGATGGGCGTGGGCGCCGCGCTGCCGGTCGCCTATGCGCTGGTGATGGTGTGGCTGACGGGATCCAAGGGCTTCACCATCGGCAAGCTCGTCATGGGGCTGAGGATCGTGCGGGAGAGCACGGGCGGTCCGCTCGGCTTCGTGCGCGCCCTCGGGCGCTGGGTCGTGTACGGCGTGATCTCACTGGTCATGGCCCTGTCGATCTTCCTCGACCCGCGGAAGCTGCTGCGCGGTTTCCATGATCGGGTCGTCGGCTCGGTGGTGGTGGACGTCAAGTCCGGCCGCAACCCGCTGACCGCGCGCGCGGACGACTTCGAGCGCGCCCCGGCGGAGCAGTACCTCGGGGCACCGTCCGTCGCCGTCTCCGCTCACCAGAACCTGCTCTCCGAGCCGGGCTCCGCCTGGCAGGGCGGCGACCAGTCCCAGCAGGCAGGCTCGGCGGGCGGTGCCCCGCAGTCCGGTGGCTGGGACCCCCAGCCCGCGCCGTCCCCGTATGCGCCTCCGTCGGCCTCGTCGGCGACGGATGCCCCCGCACAGGACGGCTGGGGCTCCCCGGCGCCGGCGGCCCCGGTGCAGGACTCCGGCTCCTGGGCTCCGCCGCCCGTCGAGCCCGTCGCGCAGTCGGGCTGGGAGCAGGCACCGGCACCGCAGCAGTCGGGCTGGGGTGCTGCGCCCGAGCCCGCGCCGGCGTCGCAGCCCGCTCCCGAGCAGCAGTGGGGTCCGCCCGCTCCGGCCGAGGCCGCCGCGCAGACCTGGGACGCCCCCTCGCAGCCCTCGGTCCCGCAGCCCCCGGCCGAGCCGGCTCCCGCTGGGGAGCCGCAGTCCGCCCCGGGCGCCCAGCCGTGGGATCGTCCGGCCGCACCGGCACAGCCCGCAGCGCCCGCCGTGCCTGCTTCGGGTGGTGCCTGGGGAGCGCCCGCGCCGTCGGCCCCCGCGCAGCAGCCCGCAGCGCCCGCACAGGATGCGCCGCAGGAGCTGACCGGGAGCGCCTGGGACGGCGGCGCCGACGAGGTCGACGAGGCGACGCGCATGTCCCAGCCCGAGGACGACTCGCTGGGTGACCTCGAGGCGACCCGCATCTCGCCGGTGAAGCTGCCGCCGAAGCGCACTCTCCGACTGGTCACCGACGCCGGGACCGAGCGCGTCGTGGAGCGCGCCGTGGTCATCGGCCGCAACCCCACGGCTCCGGCCGGGGAGCTGCTTTTCGTGCTCCAGGACGACACCCGGTCGGTCTCCAAGACCCACCTGCTCCTCGACGGGACCGGCGACGAGACCCTGGTGACCGATCTCGGGTCCACCAACGGATCGGCGATCGTCCGTGAGGACGGTTCCCGGGAGGCCCTCGTCCCGCACAGCCCGACCGTGCTTCCCACCGGAGCGCAGGTCGCCCTCGGGGACCGGACCCTGTCCGTGGAGCGGGAGCAGTGATCGACCGCTCCCTGTCGGACCCCGATTCCACCGGCACCGTTCGCGTCGTCTCCGCCTCGGCGACCCATGTCGGCCACGTCCGCGCGACCAATGAGGACAGCCTCCTCGAGACGACCCCGATCTATCTCGTCGCGGACGGGATGGGCGGCCACAACGCCGGCGAGGTCGCGAGCGCGATCGCCGTCGAGGAGTTCGAGAAGCTCACGATCCAGCAGAACGTGTCCGTGGAGCAGCTCGGCGAGGCGCTCCGCAGCGCGGCCGACAGGATCGGCGAGCTGACGGGCGAGGCGACCGTCGGCGCGGGCACCACGGTCGCCGTGGTCGCCACGATGGTGCTGGACGGCATCGGCTACTGGGTCGTGATGAATCTGGGCGACTCGCGCGTGTACCGGCTGTCGGGGGAGATCTTCGAGCAGGTCAGCGTCGACCATTCGGTCGTCCAGGAGCTGATTGACCGCGGAGACCTGACGCCCGATGAGGCCCGCGTCCACCCGTACCGGCACATGGTCACCCGCGCCCTCGGCGCCGGGCCCGACTCCGATCCCGACTACTGGCTGATCCCGGCCGAGGTCGGCGATCGCATGCTGATCTGCTCGGACGGTCTGACCGGCGAGGTGTCCGATCAGGCGATCGAGCGCCTGCTGCGTGGCCCGAACGATGCGCGCACGATCTGCCAGGACCTCGTCCAGCTCGCCCTCGACGGCGGTGGCCACGACAACGTCACCGTGGTGATCGTCGAGGCGGTCGAGGTGCTCGGCCTCGACCTGGCCAGCGAGGACACCGCCGGGGGCGTCGCGAGCGGCGACTCCGCGAACGATGAGGTGGACGAGGACACGCTGCCGCGCGGGCTGCCGCCGGTCGGGAGCGGACGGTCATGAGCGAGGAGGCGGCTGCGTCCGGCCCCGCCCCTCTCCTCGGGATCGGCACCTTCACCCAGCAGGGGCCGGCGACCCTGGTCGTCCGGGAAGCCGGCTGGGTGGTGCTCGTCCCGGGACTGCGCAAGGAGGTCGCAGAGGCGGCCTGGACGATCCTCGGTGAGGGGCCGACGGGGGAGGAGTTCCTGGACCGTCTGGTCGCCGAGGCGGGCCTCGAGATCGCCGACAAGATCCCCGCCATCCTCTTCGCGCTGGTCGACGGCACGACCGTGACCTACGGGATCAAGGGGAAAACGCCGCTGCAGGTGTACACCCCGAGCGGCTCCGAGCAGATCTCCGGGACGGAGGACGAGCCGTTCCTGCTGCGCACCATCAAGGAGGTTCGCCGCACGTCCTTCGGTGACCTGCCGGCGGAGGAGCCCGTCGGTTCGCCCCGCGTCGTCGCCGGCATCGTGCGCGTGCGCGGCTTCGTGCACGTGACTGTCGACCCTGCGACCCTCGAGGAGGCGGATCGCGCCGCGCTCGCCGAGCAGGTGGAGGCGGACACCCGCCACATCGAGGACGACGCGGCGAAGAAGCGCCGGGCGGAGAAGCCCGCCCCGACGCCTTCGAGCGAGATCAAGAAGCCGACGCTCGCCACGCGCAAGCCGGGGGAGATGCCGCCGAGCCTGCAGCGCGGGGCGCGCTCGTCCTCGTCCGCGCGCCGCGCCGAGCCCGCTCCGGAACCCTCGGGCCCGAACATGTTCGACGACCTCTTCGGCGGCGCGAAGCCTGCCGCTGCGGCAGCACCGGTCCCGACGGCGGAGAACCCTGCGGCGTCGGCCGCCCCGGCAGCCCCCGCCCCGGCGGCCCCTGCACCGGCTGATGACACGCCGTCGCCAACGGCTGCGGCCTCCACCACGTCCCCGGCACCCGAGCCGGTGGTCGACGCGGCGACACCCATCGTCTCCGCGGCATCGGCCGACGACGTCCCTCCTGCCGCCGCTCCGTCAGCAGGGTCGTCACCCGGCGCACCGCGGCGCCGCCTCGTGCGCACCTCGCTGTTCGACCGCGCCCGGCCCGCCGCGGAGACCCCCCGGGCCGAGGCACCCCACCCGCCTGCAGCCCCGGCTCCCGCCCCCGCCCCGGAGCCCGCTCCCGCGCCGGCTGCTGCCGCCCCCGCCCCGGAGCCCGCTCCCGCGCCGGCTGCTGCCGCTCCCGCAGCGCCCGCCGTGCCCCCCGCGGCGCCGCGCCCCGAATCGGTCCCCACCCCGGAGCCGCCCGACGAGGACGAGAGCAGCTCGCCGGTCACCCTGGTCGCACCGATCGACGACGAGGACGACCAGGCGGCCGCACCGATGCCCAGGCCCCGCCCGGCCGCTCCCGCACCGGCGATCGCCGCCCCCGCTGCGCCGGCATCCCTCGCCCCGACGGCCGCCCCCGACGTCGAGAACACCGGGGCGTACGACGACCTGTTCGGCAAGACCGTCTTCCGCCGCGTCGAGGACGCCGCCGTGCGCCGCGCGGAGGAGGACGAGCACGACGAGGACGCGCCCGCCTCCGCGGAGGAATCACAGGTCGCGGAGGTCACCCAGGCCGAGGCCCCGCCGGTCGAGGCGGCGTCGAGCCCCGTCGCGCCGGCGGCCCCCGAGCCCGAGAGCGTCGGGGATTTCATCGACTGGGTCCCCGGCGTCGGCCGCACCGCCCCCGAGATCGCCCAGGCCGCCGCTCGTCGAGCGGCCGCGCCTCCGCGGGTCGACCCCGCCTATCCGCAGGTCCACCTCGCCGAGCGGCCCCCCGCTCCGCGCAGCGGCCCCGCGCCGGCTCCGTCCCCGTCCTATGCCCCGGGACCCTCGCCGTACTACACGCCCCGCGACCCGCAGGCGCAGGGGATCCACCCGGGAGCGCCCGGCCCCGGTCCCCAGCAACCGGGTCCGCGGCAGCAGCCGGCCCCGCAGCACCCCGGGTACGGCCAGCCCGCCCCGCAGGGTTACCACGGCCAGCAGCTCGGGTACCCCGGCCGCCCCGAGGCGCCGCAGGGCTATCCGGCGGCCCCGGTGAACCCCGTCGTGGCCGGGCAGCAGGTCGGCTATCCGGCTCCGGACGGCACTCCGGCACCCTACGGCAGCCCTGCCGGCCCCCCTGCACAGCGCGGACTCCCTCCACAGCACGGCAGCCCCGCACCGTACGGCGCTCCCGCACAGCACGGCACGCCTGCACAGCACAGCGCCCCGGCCCCGCACGGTGCTCCTCCCGGGGGCGGCCTGCCCGGCGGGCACGGGGCTCCGCGCCAGGCCGGGGCACCGCACCCGGCAGCCCCCGGCGCCGGCCCCGCGCGTCCGACCCAGCCCGCCGGCCCCTCCCTCGCCGCCGCGGCCCCCGGGCCCGGCGGTCCGGGAGGAGCCCCGCAGCAGGGCGTGCTGCTGCCCGCGCTGCTCTGCCCGAACGGGCATCCGAATCCGCCGGATCTGTCCACCTGCCGGCTGTGCCGGGGACCGCTCCAGGGCCCCACGCAGACCGTCGCCCGCCCGCCGCTCGGCGTCGTCGACATCTCCACCGGGGAACGCTTCGTCCTCGACCGCACCGCGATCATCGGGCGTCGGCCCCGCGCCTCGCGCGTCAGCGCCCAGGAGATGCCGCAGCTGATCACGGTGCCGAGCCCGCAGCAGGACATCTCCCGCTCCCACCTCGAGCTGCGGCTCGAGGGATGGCACGTCGTGGCCCTCGACCTCGGCACCACCAACGGCACCACCCTGCATCGCGAGGGCACCGACCCGCTGCGGCTGCGTCCTCGGGAGGGCGTGGTCCTCCGCGACGGCGACCACCTGGACCTCGGCGACGACGTCCACCTGCGCATGAGGGAGAGGCCATGAGCACCAGACCGCCCTCGGCCCCGCCCCGGCTGCCGGGCTACGAGTACGAGAAGCCGCTCGGCTCCGGCGGCTTCGCCGACGTCTTCCTGTACCGCCAGTTCCGGCCCCAGCGCCGCGTGGCGATCAAGGTGCTCCTCTCGAACGTCCTCGACGAGAGCGTGCGCCGCCAGTTCGACGCCGAGGCCAACGTCATGGCCCAGATGTCGACCCACCCGTCGATCGTGACGATCCACCAGGCGGAGGTCTCCGACGACCATCGGCCCTACATCGTCATGGAGTACTGCCCGCGCCCCAACTACGGTCAGCGCTTCCGCAAGGAGCGGATCTCCGTCGCCGAGGCGCTGCGCGTGGGCGTGCAGATCGCGGGCGCCGTCGAGACCGCGCATCGCGCCGGGATCCTGCATCGCGACATCAAGCCTGCGAACATCCTGGTCACGGACTACAACCGGCCCGCGCTCACTGACTTCGGCATCTCCATCGCGACGGGTCAGGGACAGGACGTCGAGGACTCCCAGGGCATGTCGATCCCGTGGTCGCCCCCCGAGTTCTTCGCCGATCCGCCCCGGGCCGACGTGCGCAGCGACGTGTTCTCCCTCGCCGCGACGGTCTACTCCCTGCTGGCCTCCCAGACGCCCTTCGAGCGTCGCGGCCAGCGCAACGGCGCCTCGGACCTGATCCACCGCATCTCCTCCGAGCCACTCCCGCCCCTGACCCGCCCCGACATCCCGCCCGAGCTCAACCGGGTGCTGTCCGTCGCGATGGCGAAGGACCCCGCGGGGCGCTACGACACGGCCCTGGCGCTCGGGCGCGCCTTGCAGCAGGTCGAGCTCGCGCTCTCGCTGCCGGTCACGCAGATGGACGTGCTCGATGACCGCGGCACCGGCTCGGCGACCTCCGGGGAGGACGACGAGCTCGACGCGCACACCCGCATCCGGAAGGTCGCGACCGTCGACCCCGACTCGGTGAGCCCCTCGCGTCGGCCGATGGACCGTTTCGCGGGCGTCGCCCCCGCGATCGGCAGCCCGGCTTCTTCGTCGTCGGCCTCGACGCACTCCGCTGCGGAGGCGGAGGAGTCCACGATGCTGCGGCCAGCCGGAGCCCGGCTGAACCCGCCGCGCGAGGCGACCCCCTACGCCTCTCCCGCCGAGACCGAGCAGGAGAGGCCCTCGGCACCGGTCTGGCCCTTCGTGACCTTGGCCGCGGTCCTCGTGATCGTCCTCGGCGTGGGCACCACCCTCGGCGTCCGCTATCTCACCCATGAGCCCGAGGACGAGCTCGCTACCACGGACATCAACGTCGCCCAGACCACCAGGGAGCCCCCGGGGATGCCGGGCGACGTCTCGATCGCCCTCGTCGCCCCGGAGGAACCGGGCGGGGTCACCGCCCGGGCGCGCGTGCAGTGGTCGGCCCCGGCGAACTTGACCGAGGAGGACTACTTCCAGGTGAGGTGGAAGGACATGGAGTCCAACTACGAGCGCTTCGCCACACCGAACCCGGTCTACGGCCGCACCTCGACCGTCGTGGAGGTGCCTCCGGGTCTGACCGCACCGTGCCTCGAGGTGCAGACGGTCAACGACGCCGGCGGCGCGAGCGGCTGGGTCGAAGTCTGCCTGGACGAGGGCTGAGGGAATGAGGAACGTGATGAGCGAACGCAGCACAGAAGGGAAGGGATGACGATGGCGTCGACGATCTCCGTCGAGTTCTGCGGCGAGTGGTACCGGGTCGCCGAGGGGGAGGAGCTGACCATCGGCCGCGAGGCCGACCTCAACGTCGATGACGACAACCCCTTCCTGCACCGCCGCTTCCTGACGATCGTGCAGGTCGAGTCGATGTGGTGGCTGGTGAACATCGGGTCGCGGCTGTCCGCGACGATCACCGACGGCACCGGCAGCATGCAGGCCTGGCTCGCGCCGGGAGCGCGGATCCCGCTCGTCTTCGACGAGACCAAGGTGGTGTTCACCGCCGGGCCGACGACCTACGACCTCTCCGTCCACGCCGAGTCGCCCGAGTTCGAGCGGGTCACCCATCCCGACGACCCAGTGGGGGAGACCACCGTCGGGTCCGTGCAGCTCACCGCGAGCCAGAAGCTGCTCATCCTCGCCCTCGCCGAGCCGATGCTGGTCCGTGAGGGCTCCGGCATGAGCTCCGTCCCGACCTCGGCGCAGGCCGCTCAGCGTCTCGGGTGGCCGCTGACCAAGTTCAACCGCAAGCTGGACAACGTCTGCGACAAGCTGGACCGCCTCGGGGTGCGCGGACTGCGCGGCGGCCCCGGGAAGCTCGCGAGCAACCGACGGGCCCGCCTCGTCGAGCACGCGGTCTTCTCGCGTCTGGTCTCGAGCGAGGACCTGCCGCTGCTGGACCAGTCCCAGGACGAGGACGACGAGTAGGACCGAGCCGATCCCCGCCGCGGGGATCCGGACGGGCGGGCGAGGGGCCCGCCAGGGGGAGGAGACCAGATGCGCATCAAGCTCACGCTGCGCAGGCCCGAGGACCGGCTGACGGACCTCGAGGTCACGGCCGACGCGACGGCGACCGTGGCCGATGTGGCGAACGCGCTGTACCTCGCGGACCCGCTGCGCAGCGAGGTCGAGCCCCCCGAGGGTCTGACCCTGCAGGTGCAGGACGCGGGCGCCGGACCCGGGGCGAACGGGGTGCGCTCCCTGGATCGCGAGATCGACCTGATCCAGGCGGGGCTGCGCTCGGGCAGCGTGGTCTCCATCGCCCGCTCCTCCACCGAGTACGCCACGCGCTCGGAGTCCCGCGGCGCGGCGGTCGCCCTGATGCGGGTGCTCTCCGGCCCGGAGGCGGGCCGCGAGTTCCCGCTGCCCAGCGGCTCCAGCGTCATCGGACGCGAGGGCGACCTCGACATCCGCATCGCCGACCCGATGCTCTCCAAGCGGCACGCCCGCATCAACGTCGGCGACACCATCGAGATCGTCGACCTGCACTCCAGCAACGGCGTGGTGATCGGCGGCGAGCAGGTCCAGCGCGCCGTCATCGGTCCCGCGGACACCGTCCTCATCGGCCAGACCACCTTCTCGGTGATCGCCCTGCACCGCCTGGGCGGGACCGCGCCCAGCTCGCCCGTCGTCGAGTTCAACCGCTCCCCGCGCGTCGTGCCCCGCTTCCCCTACCGGCCGCTCAAGGCGCCCACCCCGCCCAAGGAACCGGGCCCGCAGTTCTTCCCGATCTTCATGTTGTTCGCCCCGGTGCTCATGGGCGGCTTCATGTTCTCGCTGACGCGCAGCCCCTTCTCCCTCATGTTCGTGTTCATGATGCCGCTCATGGCCACGGCCGGTTACCTCAACCGCAAGTGGCAGGCGAAAAAGCAGCTCGAACGGCAGATCGAGAACTTCGAGGAGGGGCTCGCCTCGCTCAAGCGCCGCGTGACCGCCGCCCAGGACCTCGAACGCGCGGTCCGCCTCGTCGAGGCGCCGTCGGCCGCGGACACCGTCGACGCCGCCTTCCGCCTGGGCCGCCTGCTGTGGACCCACCGTCCCGAGCACAACGCCTTCGGCACGCTCCGCCTCGGGCTCGGCATCGCCGAGTCCCGGGTGGGCATCGACATGCCGTCGGAGAACGACGCCATCCCGAAGTACTGGGACATGCTCGACGACATGCACGAGGAGTACAAGATGATCGCGGGGGTCCCGATCGTCTCGGAGCTCCGCTACGCCGGGAATCTCGGCGTCGCCGGCGGCGGTGCGGAGGCCGACGGGGTGGCCCGCGGGATCGTCACCCAGCTCTTCGCCCTGCACTCGCCGGCCGAGATGGCGATCGCGGCGATCACCTCCCGCTCCAGCCGGGAGATGTGGCAGTGGCTGAAGTGGCTCCCGCACACCTCGAGCCCCCATTCGCCGCTCCCCGGCGACCACCTCGCGGACGCCCCCGGCCGCGGCACCTCCCTGCTCTCCCGCATCGAGGAGCTCATCGAGCAGCGCACCGGGGACGCCCCGGCCACTCTGCGCACCCCGATGACCAGCGACGTCACCTCGGAGCCGCCGATCCCGCCGGAGCCGGTCACGCCGAGCCTGGTGGTGATCATCGAGGACGACGCCCCCGTCGACCGTGCCCGCCTGGTGCGCATCGCCGAGCGCGGCCCCGATGCCGGGGTGCACGTCATCTGGTGCGCCCCGAACGTCGCGGCGCTCCCCGCGGCCTGCCGCACCTATGTCTCGGTGGAGGAGGCGATCGAGGGGGCGAGCGCCGGCCACGTGCGGCTGGGCGAGCGTTTCTACCCCGTTACCGTGGAGACCGTCTCCGTCGAGGTGGCCGCGGGCGTCGCCCGTCACCTCTCGCCGGTGGTCGATGCGGGCGTGCCGATCGACGACGACTCCGACCTGCCCCGCGCCATCTCGTACCTCAAGCTCGGTGGCAAGGCGCTCGCCGAGGAGCCGGACCACATCATCGAGCGGTGGAAGGAGAACAACTCCCTCACCCCGCGCGACGGGTCCGAGCCGCAACGCCGCAAGCACGATGCGAACCTGCGCGGCCTCATCGGCCACAACGGCCAGGACGCCTTCCACCTCGACCTGCGCACGAACGGCCCGCACGCCCTCGTGGGCGGCACCACCGGCGCCGGCAAGTCCGAGTTCCTCCAGGCCTGGGTGATGGGCATGGCCACCGCCCACAGCCCCGACCGGGTCACCTTCCTGTTCGTGGACTACAAGGGCGGTGCCGCCTTCGCCGACGCGATCGAGCTGCCCCACGCCGTGGGTCTGGTCACCGACCTGTCCCAGCACCTGGTGCGTCGCGCCCTCACCTCGCTGCGGGCGGAGCTGCACTACCGCGAGCACCTGCTGAACCGGAAGAAGGCGAAGGATCTCGTCTCGCTCGAGCGCACCGGGGATCCCGAGGCGCCGCCGAGCCTGATCATCATCGTCGACGAGTTCGCGGCCCTGGCGAAGGAGATCCCCGAGTTCGTGGACGGCGTCGTGGACGTCGCCGCGCGCGGCCGCTCCCTCGGCCTGCACCTCATCCTGGCGACGCAACGTCCGGCAGGCGTCATCAAGGACAACCTGCGGGCCAACACCAACCTCCGCATCGCCCTGCGCATGGCGGACGAGGCCGACTCCAAGGACATCCTGGGCGACAAGATGGCCGCCCACTTCGACCCGGGCATCCCGGGGCGCGGCGCCGCGAAGACCGGTCCGGGTCGTATCGCCACCTTCCAGACCGGCTACGCCGGCGGCTGGACCACCGATGAGCCCGAGCGGGCGCGGATCGACATCGTCGAGAAGGACTTCGGCACCGGCGAGCAGTGGGACATCCCGAGCCCGCCCGCCAAGGAGGTCAAGGATCCGGGCCCGAACGACATCACCCGCATGGTGACCACGATCCGGGCCGCGGCCGATAAGGCCGGCGTGCCCGCGCCGCGCAAGCCGTGGCTCTCCGAGCTCGCCGACGCCTACGACCTGTCCCGGCTGCCCACCCGACGCACCGACGAGGAGCTGCTCCTCGGCGTCATGGACATGCCCGAGGACCAGGCACAGCCGACGATCTCTTACTACCCGGACCGCGACGGCAACATGGCCATCTACGGCACCGGCGGATCCGGCAAGTCGACGACCCTGCGGACCCTCGCGATCTCCGCCGCCTCCACGGTGCGCGGCGGCCCCGTGCACGTGTACGGCCTCGACTTCGGCGCCTCGGGTCTGACCATGCTCGAGGAGCTGCCGCACGTCGGCTCGATCGTGCCGGGCGACGACGAGGAGCGGGTCATCCGCCTGCTCCGCACGCTGCGCGAGATGATCGACGAGCGCGCCCGCGACTTCGCCCGGGTGCGGGCCGGCTCGGTCGCGGAGTACCGCGAGCTCGCGAACGCTCCCGACACCCCGCGCGTGCTGCTGCTGGTGGACGGCATGGCCGCGTTCCGCGAGGCCTACGACTTCTCCAACCTCTCGAAGTGGTTCACCACCTTCGTGCAGATCGCCACCGACGGACGTCAGGTGGGCGTGCACGTGATCGTGACCGGCGACCGCCCCAACGCCATCCCCACCTCGCTCGGCTCCTCGATCCAGCGGCGGCTGATCCACCGCATGGCGAGCGTGGACGACTATTCGGGCTTCGGCGAGCCCAAGGACGTCCTCGACGGGGCCTCGCCCCCCGGCCGGGCGATCCTCGAGGGGCACGAGGTGCAGATCGCCGTGCACGGCGGCGACTCGAATGTGGCGATCCAGTCGCGGGAGGTGGCCAAGCTCGCCAAGGCGATGCGCCGCGCCGGCGTGCCGGAGGCGCCGGGGATCCGGCGTCTTCCCGAGCGGGTGGAGTTCTCGGAGCTGCGCCCGGTCGTCGGGGGCCAGCCGGTGCTCGGCCTGGCCGACGAGACACTCTCCGAGATCACCTTCGAGCCGCGTGGTGCGTTCATGGTCACCGGCCCGATGGGCTCGGGCCGCACCACCGCGATGCTGACCATCGCGACCGGTCTGAAGGCGCTCGAGAACCCGATGCGCCTGGTCCGCTTCTCCTCGCGACGCACACCGCTCACCGGTCTGCCGATCTGGGACGTGGAGGGCTCGGATCCGGAGACGGTGCGGGAGCTGGCCGCCCAGCTGCGGCAGACCATCGAGTCGGGAGCGGTCGAGGAGGGCCGGCTGGCGCTGTTCATCGACGGCATCGCCGACTTCACCGGCTCCGGCATCGAGAACGACCTCGACAAGCTGATCCGGGCGTCCACCCGGGAGGGCCAGTTCGTGGTGGGCGAGAATGAGTCCGCGTCGTGGTCGCAGGCGTACGTCCTCGCCCAGCCGTTCAAGGCCGGACGTCGCGGTCTGCTCCTGCAGCCCGGCGAGATGGACGGCGACACTCTGCTCGGAACGTCATTGGGGAGGATCCGTCGCGCGGACTTCCCGACCGGCCGCGGCTTCCTCGTCTACAGCGGTCGAGCGATGAAGCTGCAGGTCGCGCAGATCACCCGCTGATCCGGGGCGCTCGCCGGAGCGGCGCTCGCCTCTCCCGGCGACGTCGCGGCGCGCCCGCGGGACGGCGTCCGTCCCCATGGGGACTCCTCCCCATGGTGACGCAGGCCCCCGCGACCTAGAGTGAGGCCATCGAACACCACGGCACGAGCCGGTGCACCTGCGCAGGGGCGCGGATGCCACGAACTGGGAAGGGGAACCCCGCAGTGAACGCCACCAAGGGAATGAACGTCGAAGAGGTCCGCCGGATGGCGACCCAGCTGCGCGAGGCGGCCGAGGAGATCACCCGCATCGAGCAGGAGCTCACCTCCGGACTCGAGGGCGTGGACTGGACGGGGCCGGACGCCGATCGCTTCCGCGGGCAGTGGTCGGGGGAGATGGTGCCCGCGCTGCAGCAGATCATGACCGCCGTCGACGAGCTCGGGGACACCGCGGATCGCAACGCCGCGGAGCAGGAGTCGACCTCGTCGAACTGAGCCTTCGGCACCGCTCGAGGCAGTCAGCGGGGCCCGGGCGGTGACGCCGTCCGGGCCCCGTTCCCTGCTGGTAGGTTGAGTGCCGTCACCGGTGGGAGGAACGGAGCACATCCATGGCCAAGAGCATCACCTATCCGAGCGCGGACTTCCCGGGACCTCCGCGGATCACCCTCGAGGTCCCGGACGACTGGGCGACGCTGACCGTCCCCGGCGTCCAGCTCGCCGTCGCGCAGCCCCGGGTGGAAGGGCGCTTCCGCGCGAACGTCGTCGTCACCGTCCAGCGCTTCGGCCCGGACTTCACCCTCGAGGCCGCCCGGTCCGGTCTCGAGCAGCGCAAGGCGGCGCTGCCGGAGCTGGAGGAGCTCGGCACGGGCGAGCTCGAGGTGTCGGGGGACACCTGGATCGCGAGCGAGTACGGCTACACGCAGCCCGGCCGGCCGACGGTCGTGCAGGCCGCGCGCTACGCCGTCCTGGACCGCGGGGGAGTGGCGACCGATGTACTCGAGATCGTCGGCAGCTGCGGGGCGGAGAGCGCCGAGGACGAGATCGAGACGATCCGCGCCATCCAGGACTCGGTGGGCGTGGACCTCAGCTGAGGGGATCGAGGACAGCGCACCCGGAGAGGCCCCCGACCGCCACGGCGGTCCGGGGCTCTCTGCCGTGCGCAGGGCGACGGGCGTCGAGGTAATCCGATGGGAATCACGGTCTCGCCGACGGGTGCGTCGGGGGCACGGCGATCGTGATGCCGGAGGTGGTGCCGGCGGACATGCCGACGGTCATGTCGGAGCTGCTGCCGACAGGCTGCTCCCGCGGGCCGACGACGGGGCCCGGCAGGGGGATCTGCTCTCCTCGTACCGTCAGCTGATCTCGGGAGAGGGTCTGTGACCTGCAGCGATACCTCTCGGTCGGGGTGGGGAGGGGAATGGGGAGTTGTCCCCATTCCCTCCCGGTGGAGGTCCGCTCTAGGGTAGAGCCATCACCTGGAGCACAGGGACCGAGCAAGCGACCGGGGGTCGCAGGGAACCTGCCGAGGGTGGCGACAGAATCCAGAATCGACGTTTGGGGAAGATCATGAAGAAGGGTATGAACCCGGAGGCCGTCGAGGCCATCGCCGGCGACATCGACGAGCTGATCGAGAGCATGAACTCGATCTACGAGGGCCGTCTCGGCTACGTGACCGATCTCGACTGGACCGGTGAGGACCGTGACAAGTACCTCTCAGAATTCGAGAGCACCGTCGGAACCGCGAACCAGGCCGTCGTGCAGCGGCTGACGGACTTCGCCGAGCGCCTCCGCACCAACGCCCAGGCACAGCGCGAGACCTCGGGCAACTGACGCCCGACCGCGACCACCACCACGACAGAACACAAGGGGAGACATCATGGCTTTCAAGGGAATGAACCCGGACGAGGGTCGCGAGACCGCTGGCCTCGTCACCGAAGCGGCGAGCACCGTCAACGACAACACCGACATCCGCACCTCCAAGATCATGAGCGTGGAGTGGGTCGGTCCGGACTACGACAGCTTCACCTCGGACTGGAACTCCTTCCTCTCCGGTCAGCTGTCGCAGCTCTCGGAGGCGTACCGCACCAAGGGTGACGAGCTCACCAAGCACGCCGACGAGCAGGACGACACCTCGAACGCCGGCTGAGTCCTCTCCGGCGCCCGCCGCCCATCCAGCGCCCCGCCCCCGATCCGTCGGGGGCGGGGCGCTGTGCGTCGTGGGCCGGGATGGGGCGGGGGAGGGAGAGTGCAGCCGCGAGGCGCGGAATGGGTGACGGTTCCTTGGGGAGGAACCGTTCATCCACAGCCCGTGGTGTTGCAGATATCGCTGTGGCCAGCACCGACGCTGCCACAACGGGCATCGGGGGAGGTTGGGGAGTAGTCCCCATCGCGGAAGTCCGCCGGCGCTCCTAGGCTGAGTCCATCACCTCGAGGAGGGATCGAGGAGGCGGCCGCGGGTCGCGGAGATCCCCTCGGGCAGGTGCGACCGGAACGACCACGAGTATCGGAGGGCACGATGAAGAAGGGCATGGACCCCACCGCGGTTCAGAAGATGGGGCAGCAGACCGAGGAGGCCGGGCAGACCGTCCAGGAGCTCTTCTCCCGGGCGAGCTCGCGGGTGAGCGAGCTCGACTGGACCGGCGAGGACCGCGACGCTTTCGTCCAGGAGTTCGAGAGCACGATCGGTCAGCTGGTGCAGGCCGTCGTCCAGCAGACGAGCGAGTTCGCCAGCCGCGCCGCCGAGAACGCGGCGCAGCAGATCGACGCGTCCTCCTGATCCCACGGGCCCGGGCGACGGGCCCGCTCCCAGCACGAACTTTTCGACATCCGGCCCCATAGGGGCAGAAGGGGTAGGTCATGGCTTTCAAGGGAATGAACCCGGACGAGGGACGCGAGGTCGCGCAGTCCCTCGTGGAGACGGGCGAGACCATGCTCGAGGCGATCGAGGCCGTCACCAGCATCGTGAACTCGGTCGAGTGGATCGGCCCGGACTACGACGCGTACCAGGAGGAGTGGAACTCCTTCGTGGGCGGTCAGGTGAACAACCTGCTCGAGGGGCTCAAGGCCAAGGGCGACGAGCTCACCCAGCACGCCGACCAGCAGGACGACACCTCGAACGCCGGTTGATCAGCCGGTCCGACCCGAGAGGGTCCCACCCCCGTGCGGGGTGGGACCCTCTCGTCGTGCATCGGTCGTGTGCGGCGCTCAGCGGTAGTTGATGAACTGGAGCGCCACGTCGAGGTCCTTGCCCTTGAGCAGCGCGATGATCCCCTGCAGGTCATCGCGGCTCTTGGAGGAGACCCGCAGCTCATCGCCCTGGATCTGGGCCTTCACGCCCTTGGGGCCCTCGTCGCGGATGATCTTGGAGATCTTCTTGGCGTCCTCGGTGCTGATGCCCTCCTTGAGGTCCGCCACGAGGCGCATCTCCTTGCCGGACTGCTTCGGCTCGCCGACCTCGAGGGCCTTGAGGGAGATGCCTCGCCGGATCAGCTTGGACTGGAGCACGTCGAGCACGGCCAGCACCCGCTCCTCGGCGTTCGCGGTCATGACGATCTGGTCGCCGCTGAGGGACACCGACGCCCCCGTGTTCCGGAAGTCGTAGCGCTGCCCGACCTCCTTCACGGCCTGGTTGACCGCGTTGTCGACCTCCTGGCGGTCGAGCTTGCTCACGATGTCGAACGACGAGTCAGCCATGACGGGGCTCCTTCACTGGGGCGGTGGGTGGATGCTGCTGGCACTCTTGCACACCGGCCGCGGGTGCGCAGCGCCGACGCGAGCCGGCATGGTCCGGAGCTCGTCCCGGCGCGCCGTGTTCCTGCAGGTCGGACCGGCTGTGACCATGGTCATGCGGTCCAGGGGCTCTCTCGGTTCGCACCCCCGCTCGGACCCCGCTATGCTGTTCCGAGTCCGCTTCCGGCGGCCCGCGAACCTGGTCCTCCAGGCGCGAGGGGCGACGGGAGAGGTCATCCCGGCAGGTTACCCGAGTGGCCAAAGGGGGCTGACTGTAAATCAGCTGGCTATGCCTACGGGGGTTCGAATCCCTCACCTGCCACCGCGGAGGATCCTTGTGATCCGACGCACGGGGAGCGCCCCACGAATTGCCTCGCGGCAAGGAGATTGGGTAGTGTTCACCGGGTTGCCCTGATAGCTCAGTCGGCAGAGCATCTCCATGGTAAGGAGAAGGTCAAGGGTTCGATTCCCTTTCAGGGCTCTGATGGTTGCGGCGGCCCGATCTCGAGAGAGATGCGGGCCGCTCGACCGTCACGCCGGGGTAGCTCAGACGGTTAGAGCGCACGACTCATAATCGTGAGGTCGCGGGTTCGATCCCCGCCCTCGGTACCACGCCGGTCTCGACCGGAGTGCAGGATCCACATCCCCCGAGTACGGGGACCCACGAGGCGCGCCGCCGGGTGCGCCACCCGGACGAAAGAGGCGAACCGTGGCGAGCAAGAGCTCTGACGTGCGTCCCAAGATCACCATGGCCTGTGTTGATTGCAAGGCGCGCAACTACATCACCAAGAAGAACCGTCGCAACACCCCGGATCGGCTCGAGCTCTCGAAGTTCTGCCCGACCTGCGGCAAGCAGACGGCGCACCGCGAGACCCGCTGAGTCCTCGCGAGCTCACCAAAGGCCATTCGGGCTCGTCCCGGGTGGCCTTTCGTGCATCCCGGTCCGCGTGCGCAGCGCGTCGAGCGCGCCGCAGCTCCCGTGACGCGGACGGACCTGAGATCATCGCGGGGTCCGCACCGTCGGCCCCGCGCCGCGCCCCCTTCCCGGAGATGACATGACCACCGCTCCCGATCCGTCCTTCGCGGGCCGCACGTACCCGGCCGGCCCCGCGCATACCGTCTCGGCAGCGAAGATCGCCGAGTTCGCCCGCGCGACCGGCGCGAGCTCGCCGCTGCACACCGATGTCGAGGCCGCCCGCGCCGCCGGCCACGCCGACCTCGTCGCCCCGCCGACCTTCCTCGTCTCCCTCGCCCAGGAGACCGAGGCCCAGTACATCGAGGACCCGGCGGCGGGCATCGACTTCACCCGCGTCGTGCACGGCGAGGAGTCCTTCACTCTGCAGCGCCCCATCGTCGCCGGGGACCAGCTGGTCCCCACGCTCACCGTCGAGTCGGTGCGCGCCGCCGGCGGTCACGCGATGGTCACCACCCGCGTCGATCTCGCCGACGAGGCGGGCGCCGAGGTCGCCAGTGTGCGCAGCATGCTCGTCGTCCGCGGCGACTGACAGTCCGCCGGCCTCTCCGCCACCGCCCACTCCGCCCGTCTGTCCCGACCAGGAGCAGCCATGACCGCCCCCGCCCTCCGCCTCGCCGACCTCGCCGTCGGCCAGGAGCTCTCCCGCACCTCCCACGAGATCACGCGCGATGCCCTCGTCCGCTACGCCGGGGCCTCCGGCGACTTCAACCCGATCCACTACAACGATGCCGTCGCCGCCGAGGCCGGGCTCCCTGGCGTGATCGCCCACGGCATGCTCACGATGGGCACCGCGATCACCGGCCTGCTCGACGTCCTCGGCGATCCGACTCTCGTGCGCTCCTACTCGACCCGCTTCACCAGCCCGATCCCCGTCCCCGCGACCGGCTCCGCCCTCCTCGAGGTCGTCGCCGTCGTCGGCGCGATCGACGAGGCGGCCGGGACCGCCCGGATCGACCTGACCGCGCAGGTCGACGGCACCAAAGTGCTCGGCCGCGCCCGGGCGACCGTGGCCCTGCCCGCCGGCGGACCGGCCGCGGCATGAGGCTCTCCGCGCTGACCACGCTGCGGATCGGCGGAGAGATCCGGCATCTCGTCGAGGCCCGCACCGCCGACGAGGTCATCGCCGCGGTCTCCGCCGCCGACGAGGCGGGCGAACCGCTGCTGGTGCTCGGCGGAGGGTCCAACCTCGTCGCCTCCGACGAGCCCTTCGCGGGCACCGTCGTGCTCCTGCGCGACCCCGAAGAACCGCCGCTGCTCGACGCGACCTGCGAGGTCGGCGCCTCCGGGGAACCCGACGGCATCCCCGTGGATCCCGCGGATCTCACCCCGCTCGATCCCACCTGCGGCGGGGCCATCGCCGAGCACTTCGCGGGGGTCAGCTGGGACCGCGCGGTCCGCTACGCCGTCGCTCGCGAGATGGTGGGCCTCGAGGCGCTCTCCGGCATCCCCGGCACCGTCGGGGCGACCCCGATCCAGAACGTCGGCGCCTACGGGCAGGAGGTCGCCGAGACCATCTCCCGCGTGCGCACCTGGGACCGTCACGAGAGTCGGGTTCGCACCTTCTTCGCCGCCGACTGCGACTTCAGCTACCGCGACAGCGTCTTCAAGCGCGCCCGCTACGAGGGGCCCGTTGCCTCGGCGACCGGCCGCTACGTGGTGCTCTCGGTGACCTTCCAGCACACCCTCGGCCGTCTCTCCGCGCCCATCCGCTACGCGCAGCTCGCCGAGGCCCTCGGCGTCGCCGTCGGGCAGCGGGCGCCGATGACCGAGGTGCGCGAGGCGGTGCTCGCGCTCCGCGCCGGCAAGGGCATGGTGCTGGACCCCACCGATCACGACACCTGGAGCGCGGGCTCCTTCTTCACCAACCCGGTGCTCCCCGCGGCCGTCGCCGAGCGTCTCCCCGACGGTGCTCCGCGGTATCCCGCGGGGGAGGGGCTGGTGAAGACCTCCGCGGCCTGGTTGATCAGCCATGCGGGCGTGGAGCGCGGCCACAGTCTCTCGCCGCGCGCCGCCGTCTCCACCAAGCACTCCCTGGCGCTGACCAACCGCGGCGGCGCCTCGAGCGAGGAGATCGTGGCCCTTGCCCACGACGTGCAGGCCCGGGTGCAGGAGAGCTTCGGCATCGCGCTCGAGCCCGAGCCGGTCCGCCTCGGCGTCGACCTCTGAGGGGGCCGGGTGTCATCTCCCGGAACACGACAGGGCGCCCCGGGCGGCTCGGCCTAGGATGGGACCGGCGCCCGACGCCGTCCCACCGTCCCCGCAGGAGGCCCCGTGAACGTCCTCGATCAGTCCCTCTCCGAGCTCGACCCGGAGATCGCCGGCGTCCTCGAGCGCGAGCTCGCCCGTCAGCAGCGCACCCTGGAGATGATCGCCAGCGAGAACTTCGTCCCGCGCGCGGTGCTGCAGGCGCAGGGATCGGTGCTGACGAACAAGTACGCCGAGGGCTACCCGGGTCGCCGCTACTACGGCGGCTGCGAGGAGGTCGACGTCGCCGAGCAGATCGCGATCGACCGCGCCAAGGCACTGTTCGGCGCGGAGCACGCGAACGTCCAGCCGCACTCGGGAGCGACCGCCAACGCGGCCGTGATGCACGCCCTCGCCCGCCCCGGCGACAAGCTGATGGGCCTCTCCCTCGCCCACGGCGGCCATCTCACCCACGGCATGAAGATCAACTTCTCCGGACGTCTCTACGACATCGTCGCCTACGAGACCGAGCCCGGCACCGGCCTGATCGACATGGACAAGGTCCGCGAGCTCGCCGTCGCCGAGCAGCCCAAGGTCATCGTCGCCGGCTGGTCCGCCTACACCCGTCAGCTCGACTTCCCCCGCTTCCGCGAGATCGCCGACGAGGTCGGCGCCGCCCTGTGGGTCGACATGGCGCACTTCGCCGGTCTCGTCGCCGCGGGCCTCCACCCGAGCCCCGTCCCCTACGCGGACGTCGTCTCCACCACGATCCACAAGACCATCGGCGGCCCCCGCTCCGGCATGATCCTGTGCACGGAGCAGTGGGCCAAGAAGATCGACTCCGCCGTGTTCCCCGGCCAGCAGGGCGGCCCGCTCATGCACGTGATCGCCGCGAAGGCCGTCGCGCTCAAGGTCGCCGCCTCAGAGGGCTTCAAGGACCGCCAGGTCCGCACCCTCGAGGGCGCCCGCCTCATCGCCGAGCGCCTCCAGGCCGAGGACGCGAAGGCCGCGGGCGTGAAGGTCATCTCGGGCGGCACCGACGTGCACCTGGTCCTGGTCGACCTCGTGGACAGCGAGCTCGACGGCCAGCAGGCCGAGGACCGCCTCCACGAGGTCGGCATCACCGTGAACCGCAACGCCGTCCCCAACGACCCGCGCCCCCCGCGCATCACCTCGGGCCTGCGCATCGGCACCCCGGCGCTCGCCACCCGCGGCTTCGGTGCCGAGGAGTTCGCCGAGGTCGCCGATGTCATCGCCCTCGCCCTCACCGGCGGCGCGGACCTCGAGAGCCTCCGCGCCCGCACCGCGGCGCTCGCGGACAAGAAGCCGCTGTACCCCGAGCTGCAGCAGTACTGATCGACCGTCGCGGGGCCCGGCGCTCGTTCCCGACCGTTCCCAGCGCTCCCCGGAAGGAGCCCCATGACCGCCCAGATCCTCGACGGCAAGGCCACCGCGAAGGCCATCAAGGCGGAGCTCGCCGAGCGCGTCGCCGCCCTCGTCGCCGCCGGTCACCCGCAGCCCGGCCTCGCCACCGTCCTCGTCGGCGAGGACCCGGGCAGCGCGGCCTATGTGCGCGGCAAGCACCGTGACAGCGCCCAGATCGGCCTGAACTCGATCCAGCGCCACCTGCCCGCGGAGACCACGCAGGAGGAGCTCGAGGCCGTCATCGACGAGCTCAACGCGGATCCCGCCTGCACCGGCTACATCGTCCAGCTGCCGCTGCCGAAGCACCTCGACACCGATGCGATCCTCGAACGGATCGACCCGGCCAAGGACGCCGACGGCCTGCACCCGATGAACCTCGGCCGTCTCGTGCTGAACGCCTACGGCCCGATCGCGACGCCGCTGCCCTGCACGCCGCGCGCCGTCGTCGAGCTGCTGCTCCGCCACGAACTGGACCTCAAGGGCAAGGACGTCGTGGTGATCGGTCGAGGCGTGACCGTGGGCCGCTCCATCGGCGCGCTGCTGACCCGCCGCGAGATCAACGCGACCGTGACGCTCACCCACACCGGCACCGCCGACCTCTCCGACCACCTCAAGCGGGCGGACGTCATCGTCGCCGCGGCGGGTGTCGCCCACCTGGTACGGCCCGAGGACGTCAAGCCCGGCGCGATCGTGCTCGACGTCGGCGTCTCCCGCCAGGAGGACCCGGACGGCGGGAAGGCCACCCTGGTGGGCGATGTCGACCCGGCCGTCGCCGAGGTCGCCTCGTGGATCTCCCCGAACCCGGGCGGCGTCGGCCCCATGACCCGCGCGCTGCTGGTTCAGAACGTGGTGGAGATGGCGGAGCTCGCCGCCGGACTCGACCGCATCGCCTGAGCGGGGCCTCCCGGGGCGTCGGCCGGCGCTGACATACTGGCGACCATGACTCTCACCCTCGCCACCGTCAACGTCAACGGCCTGCGCGCCGCCGCCCGCAAGGGGATGGCCGACTGGCTCGCCGCCACCGCCGCGGACGTGATCACCCTGCAGGAGGTGCGGGCGCCCGACGAGCTGCTCGCTGATCTGATGGGGGAGGGGTGGTCCATCGTCGGCGAGGCCTCCGAGCTCAAGGGCCGTGCCGGTGTCGCGATCGCCGCCCGCACCTCCCTCGAGCGCATCGACCTCGAGGGGGTGCGCCGCGGTCTGCCGGGCCTCACCGAGCCCACCCACACCGGCCGCTGGCTCGAAGCGGACCTCCAGGACCCGCTCGGCGACGGGACGGACCTGACGGTCATCTCCTGCTACATGCACTCGGGCAGCGTCGACAAGCCGCAGACCATGACCGACAAGTACGAGTTCCTCGACGTGATGTTGCAGCGGCTCGAGGAGCTGCGCGCCGACGGCCGCCACGTGGTGCTCACCGGCGACCTCAACATCGCCCACGCCAACAACGACATCAAGAACTGGAAGGGCAACCTGAAGTCCGCCGGGTTCCTGCCCGAGGAGCGGGCCTACCTCGACCGGCTCCTCGTCGAGGGGGACTGGGTCGACGTGCAGCGCCGCCTCGCCGGGGACGTCCCCGGCCCGTACACCTGGTGGTCCCAGCGCGGCCAGGCCTTCGACAACGACTCCGGCTGGCGCATCGACTACCAGCTCACCACCCCGGCGCTCGGCGATCGAGTCACCGCGGTCCAGGTCGACCGCGCCCCCAGCTACGACACCCGCTGGTCCGATCACGCACCTCTCGTGGCCGAATACGCCTGAGCCGGGGCACCGGCGGGGTCGCGATCGGAGGCCGTGGGCCCCGCCCTTCTTGTGCGCCCGCTCTTCTCGGACCGGCGGGGCGGGGCCTAGCCTGTGCCCTTGGAGACCCGCACCCTGTCCCTGCCCGACGCCGAGATGGTCCACGATGTGCACGGCCCGCTTCCTCCGGCCGACGGTGGGGAGGTGCTGCTGCTCATCGGCCAGCCCATGACCGCCGACGGCTTCACCGATCTCATCGCGGAGCTGGGCGACCGCACCGTCGTCGCCTACGACCCGCGCGGGCTCGGCCGCAGCACCCGCAGTGACGGCAGCGCGCTGAACGATCCGCGGCGGCGGGCCGAGGACCTGCACGCCCTGACCGCGGAACTCGGCGGTCCCGTCGAGCCCGATCCACCCGCGCGCTCGCCGCCCGGCTCGGCCTCGAGCCGGTTACTTTCCCCGGGGACCACGGCGGCTTCGCCATCGGCAACCCCGCCGAGCCCGGTGATCCCGCCGCCTTCGCGGCCCGCCTCCGCGAGGTGCTCGCCACCGGCCGGGACTGAGCGCGACCGACACGACGAGGCCCCTCCGCCAGGGCGGAGGGGCCTCGTCGGCTCGCGGGGGAGCCTGATCGTTCAGGCGCTCAGATGCGACCGCGGATCACGGCCTGCTTCACCTCGGCGATGGCCTGGGTCACCTGGATGCCGCGAGGGCACGCCTCCGAGCAGTTGAAGGTCGTGCGGCAGCGCCACACGCCGTCCTTCGAGTTGAGGATCTCCAGGCGCTGCTCGCCGGCGTCGTCGCGCGAGTCGAAGATGAAGCGGTGCGCGTTGACGATCGCGGCGGGGCCGAAGTACTGCCCGTTGGTCCAGAACACGGGGCACGAGGAGGTGCACGCCGCGCACAGGATGCACTTGGTGGTGTCGTCGAAGCGCTCGCGCTCCTCGGCGGACTGCAGCCGCTCGCGGCTGGGCTCCTGCCCCTTCGCCACGAGGAACGGCATGATCTCCTTGTAGGAGTCGAAGAACGGCTCCATGTCGACGATCAGGTCCTTCTCGACGGGCAGGCCCTTGATCGGCTCGACCGTGATCGGCTTGGTGACGTCGAGGTCCTTGAGCAGGGTCTTGCAGGCGAGGCGGTTGCGGCCGTTGATCCGCATCGCGTCCGAGCCGCACACGCCGTGGGCGCAGGAGCGGCGGAAGGACACCGAGCCGTCCTGGTGCCACTTGATGTCGTGGAGGGCGTCGAGCACACGGTCGGTGCCGTGGGCGGTGACCGTGAACTCCTCCCAGCGCGCCTCGGAGTCGGTGTCCGGATCGAAGCGCGCGATGCGCAGGGTCACCTGGAACGAGGGGATCGCCCCGGCCTCGGCCTGGGGCTTCTCAGCGACGGCAGTCATCAGAACGTGCGCTCCTTCGGCTCGTAGCGGGTGATCACGACGGGCTTGGTGCCCAGACGGATCGAGGTGCCCTCCTCGCCCTCCTCACCCGGCAGGGTGCGGTAGGCCATGGTGTGCTCGAGGAAGTTGACGTCGTCGCGGGTCGCGTAGTCCTCGCGGAAGTGCCCGCCGCGGGACTCGCGACGGTTCAGCGCACCGAGCGCCACGATCTCCGCGAGGTCCAGCAGGAAGCCGAGCTCGACGGCCTCCATCAGATCGAGGTTGTACCGGCGGCCCTTGTCCTGGATCGCGACGGAGGCGTAGCGCTCCTTGAGCGTCCTGATGTCGGCGAGGGCCTGGCGGCAGGTCTCGTCGGTGCGGAACACCTGCACGTTGAGGTCCATGGACTCCTGCAGGTCCGCCCGGATGTTCGCGATGCGGTCCTCGGTCGCCGGGCGGTCCCGGAGACGCTGCAGCAGCTCGACTGTCGGGACCTCGGCCTGCTCGGGCAGTTCCGCCAGCTCGACGGTCGCGGCGTGCTCCGCGGCGGCGATGCCCGCGCGGCGACCGAACACGTTGATGTCCAGCAGCGAGTTGGTGCCCAGGCGGTTGCCGCCGTGCACGGAGACGCAGGCGGTCTCGCCGGCCGCGTAGAGGCCGGGGATCACGTCGGTCGCGTTGGCGAGCACCTCGCCCTGGATGTTGGTGGGGATGCCGCCCATGCCGTAGTGCGCGGTCGGGTAGACCGGGACCGGCTCGGTGTACGGCTCGACGCCCAGGTAGGTGCGCGCGAACTCGGTGATGTCGGGGAGCTTCGCGTCGATGTGCGCGGGCTCGAGGTGGGTGAGGTCCAGGAGGACGTACTCCTTCTTGGGGCCGCAGCCGCGTCCCTCGCGCACCTCGTTGGCCATCGCGCGCGCCACGACGTCGCGCGGGGCGAGGTCCTTGAGCGTCGGCGCGTAGCGTTCCATGAAGCGCTCCATGTCGCTGTTGCGCAGGATCGCGCCCTCGCCGCGCGCCGCCTCCGAGAGGAGGATGCCGAGGCCTGCAAGGCCGGTCGGGTGGAACTGGAAGAACTCCATGTCCTCGAGCGGGATGCCGCGGCGGAAGGCCATCGCGGGGCCGTCACCGGTGAGCGTGTGGGCGTTCGAGGTGGTCTTGAAGATCTTGCCGAAGCCGCCGGAGGCGAACACCACGGACTTCGCGCGGAACACGTGGATCTCGCCGGTGGCCAGCTCGTAGGTGACCACGCCCGCGGCGCGGACGCCCTCGTCGGACCGGGGGTCGCCGGTCATCAGCACGTCGAGCACGTAGTACTCGTTGAAGAACTCCACCTGCTGCTTCACGCAGTTCTGGTAGAGGGTCTGCAGGATCATGTGGCCGGTGCGGTCCGCGGCGTAGCAGGCGCGGCGCACGGGCGCCTCGCCGTGCTCACGGGTGTGACCGCCGAAGCGCCGCTGGTCGATGCGGCCCTCGGGGGTGCGGTTGAAGGGCAGGCCCATCTTCTCCAGGTCGAGCACCGCGTCGATGGCCTCCTTGGCCATGACCTCGGCGGCGTCCTGGTCCACGAGGTAGTCGCCGCCCTTGACGGTGTCGTAGGTGTGCCACTCCCAGTTGTCCTCCTCGACGTTGGCGAGGGCGGCGCACATGCCGCCCTGGGCCGCGCCGGTGTGGGACCGGGTGGGGTACAGCTTGGTGACGACCGCGGTGCGGGCGCGCTTGGAGGACTCCAGGGCGGCGCGCATGCCGGCGCCGCCGGCGCCGACGATCACCACGTCATAGGTGTGGGTCTGCATGTCGAGGGACAGCTCCGTTCCGAGTCGGGTGGAGGGGGACTACAAGGCGGGGGGCGGGCCGGTGGGGGTTCAGCGGGCGGGGATCAGGCCTCGCACACTGCCGGCAGCAGGCTCGGCTCCGCGCCCGCCGGGCACGGGTCGAAGGTGAAGATCACGAGCGTGCCGAGGACGATCGTCACCACGACGGCGAGGAGCAGCAGGCCCTTGAGGACCAGCCGCGCCCGGTCGCCGCGGGCGTAGTCGTTGATGATCGTGCGCACGCCGTTGCCGCCATGGATCAGACCCAGCCAGAGCATCAGCAGATCCCAGACCTGCCAGAACGGGTTCGCCCACTTGCCGGCGACGAAGGCGAAGTCGATGCCCTTGACGCCGAGGCCCAGCCACAGGTTCACGAAGAGGTGGC
The DNA here is from genome assembly GCF_055454375.1 of Brachybacterium sp. B718/18. Taxonomy (NCBI): domain Bacteria; kingdom Bacillati; phylum Actinomycetota; class Actinomycetes; order Micrococcales; family Dermabacteraceae; genus Brachybacterium; species Brachybacterium sp. B718/18. Next base: position 39,290 of record NZ_JBVDDO010000013.1, read on the forward strand.
CGAACACGAGGATCACCAGCAGCAAGCCGGAGGCGCGCATGAACAGCCACGAGAGCATCTCGAAGTTGATGCCGCGCTGGCCGGTGCGCCGATACCGGGTGGTGGGGTCGGGCAGCGGAGGGAGGGAGGTGTCGGTGGTCGTCATCGCTCAGGCTCCGAACATGTGCATGAGATGGCGGGGGAGGAAGCCGGCCATGAGCACGACCCACAGCACGACGACGCCCCAGAAGAGGCCGCGCTGGTGCTTCGTGCCCTTCGACCAGAAGTCGACCAGGATGATGCGCAGGCCGTTGAGCGCGTGGAAGACGACCGCGCCGACGAGGCCGATCTCGCCGAGGCCGAAGACGACCGTCTTGTAGTGGCCGATCACCTCGTTGTAGGCCTCGGGGGAGACGCGCACCAGGGCGGTGTCCAGCACGTGCACCAGGAGGAACAGGAAGATGAGCATCCCGGAGATGCGGTGAGCGACCCAGGACCACATGCCCTCGCGACCGCGATAGAGCGTCCCGGTTTGGGCTGATGCCACGGAGTTCCTCCAGAAGCGACGGGGGGAGGCCGGGCGCGGTACGTCACGGCGACTGTTTCACGACGCTGCGACAGATCATCGCCCCCGACGGGGACCCGGCCAGCGTAGCACCATGACGTGCAGGTTCTGTGCCGGAAGGGGTGCCCCGGGGTGAGTCGCCGAGTGACCCCCGCAGGGAGGCCCGAGCGGCGTCCGGGGCCGCGGATATGCTGGTCCGCATGCCTTCGGCCCCTTTCGTCCCGGTGATCCCCGCGGGCGGTTCCGGCACCAGACTGTGGCCGCTCTCACGGCGAGCCCGCCCCAAGTTCCTGCTGGACCTCACCGGCAGGGGCTCCTCCCTGCTGCAGCAGACCCTCGATCGCCTCGCCCCGCTCGCCGATCACCCGCCGGTCGTCGTGACCGGGACGGCCCATGCCGCCGAAGTGCGCGCCCAGCTCGACGCCGCGGGGCACGCGAGCACCCGGATCCTCGCCGAGCCCTCGCCCCGCAACTCCATGCCCGCGATAGCGCTCGCCGCCGCGGTGATCGAGCGGGAGCATCCCGACGCAGTGCTCGGCTCCTTCGCCGCCGACCACCTGATCGAGAATCAGGAGGCCTTCACCGCGGCCGTCGCGATCGCGCGCAAGGCCGCGGAGCTGGGGTTCCTGGTGACCCTCGGGATCTCGCCGACGGGGCCCGAGACCGGATTCGGCTACATCCAGGAGGCGGACCCCGGCGCCGAGGGCACCGCCGCCCGGGCGCTGCAGGATCTCGGCGCCCGCCCTGTCGCCCGCTTCGTCGAGAAGCCCGACCGGGAGACGGCCGAGGGTTTCCTCGCCGAAGGCCGCTTCTCCTGGAACGCGGGGATGTTCGTGGTGCGCGCCCGGGTGATGCTCGACGAGCTCGCCGTCCGGATGCCCCCGCTCGCCGCCGGGGTGCGGGAGCTCGCCGCGATGCTCGGCACCCCCGGGGAGAGGGCGGCTCTCGACCGCCTCTGGCCGACGCTCACCGCGATCGCCATCGACCATGCGCTCGCCGAGCCGCTCGCCGCCGCGGGCCGGGTCGCCGTCGTGCCGGGCGCCTTCGGCTGGGACGACGTGGGCGACTTCGCCGTGCTCGCCCGGCAGCTGCGGTCGACCGGCAGGTCGGCGGCGGGGACGGGGACCGTGGCCCGAGAGGGCGCGGACGACTCCGATGTCCAGGTTCTGGGCGGGGCACGGGTGGATGCCATCTCCTCCCGGGCGACGGTGTACGGTGCCACGGATCGTCACGTCGCCCTGGTCGGGCTCGACGGGATCAGCATCGTCGACACCGACGACGTCCTGCTGGTGCTCGCCGACGAGCACGCGCAGGATCTCGCCCGCCTCGTGGCGGGTCTCGACGGGGCCGACGCGGAGCGGTTGCGCTGAGGCGTCCCCGGGAGCCGGCGCCGGGGACCTGCACCGACCCTCGTGCCGGAGCCGGCGCGGACCGGCCGGCCGCGGAGCCGTGGTGACGGAGCAGGACGACCAGAGTGACCAGTCGGATCAGGGCGCACAGCCGGGAGGGTGCAGCGGTGGAGCAGACGCAGCAGCAGCGGACGGACGTGGCGGGAACGCCCCGGATCCTCGGTCCCGGCGGCCTGATCGCCCGCACCGTCGCCGAGCGCTCCGACCTGATGCGGGCGGTCCGCCGCCACCTGCACCGCCATCCCGAGCTGTCCCATGCGGAGCACCGGACCACCGACTACGTCGTCGAGCACCTCGAAGGCCTCGGTCTCTCACCCGTGCGCATGGCCGGCACCGGCGCGATCTGCGACATCCCCGGCAGCGATCCCACGCTCCCGCTGATCGCGCTGCGCGCCGACATGGACGCGCTCGGCATCCCCGAGCTGACCACCGTCTCGTACCGCTCCGTCGTCGAGGGCGTCTCCCACGCCTGCGGGCACGACGTGCACATGAGCGCGGTGCTCGGCGCCGCCGGCGCCCTGGTGCGCGTCGCGGAGGAGGGTGCGCTGCGCCGCGGCGTGCGCCTGGTCTTCCAGCCCTCCGAGGAGCGCCACCCCTGCGGGGCGCTGGACCTCATCGGCCAGGGCGTGCTCGACGGCGTCGACTCGATCCTCGCCCTGCACTGCGATCCGGGCGTGGACGTGGGCCACATCGGGCTGAAGACCGGTCCCATCACCTCGGCCACCGATCCCGTGGCGATCCAGGTGCGCGGCGCGGGCGGGCACACCTCCCGGCCGCACCTCACCCAGGACCTGGTCTACGCCCTCGGCTCGATCGCGACCCAGCTCCCCGCCGCGCTCAGCCGCCGCATGGACCCCCGCTCCGGGGTGAACCTCACCTGGGGCAGCATCCACGCCGGCTCCGCCTTCAACGCGATCCCCTCCAGCGGCAGCCTCGAGGGCACGCTGCGCTGCCTCGACCACGACGCCTGGGACCAGGCCGAGGAGCTCCTCGAGGAGGTGCTCGCCGACCTGGTGCGCCCCTGGGGCGTCGAGGCCCGCGTGACCCACGACCGCGGCGTGCCGCCCGTCTCGAACTCCGCCTCCTCGGTCGCGGTGCTCTCGGCGGCCGTCACCGGGGTGCTCGGGGCGGACCGCCTCGACCCCACCGCGCAGTCCCTCGGCGGCGAGGACTTCGCCTGGTACCTCGAGAAGGTGCCCGGCGCCCTCGCCCGGCTCGGCACCCGCACCCCGGGCGGCCGCACCTTCGACCTGCACATGGGCGATCTGATGATCGACGAGCGGGCGATCGACTACGGCGCGGCGGTGCTCGCGAGCGCCTGCGTGCACAGGGACCCCGTCGGCCCCTGATCCTCGGCCAATCCCCGACTGGTCCCCGACCGATCCCCCCACTGAGCGCCGGGAACCCGGCCCGCCGGCCCCGCCCGGTTCACCCGGGCGCCACCTCCGCGTCGATTTCATAACGGTTCTCGCACGGGGCCTCGACCCGGCCTCGCCGCGAGCTCCTGGCGGCTAGGGTCCGAGTCGTCTGCGACAGCGCTGTCGCCGCACGCGATCCCACTCGGCCCACCCGGCCTCGCCCACCGTTCCGGAGGAATCCCATGAAGACCACCTCTCGCGCGTTCGCCCTCGCGGGCATCGCGGCCCTCGCGCTCGCCTCCTGCGGCACCCCGCCCGAGGAGACCGCCGGCGGCGGCGGCAGCGACGCCGGCGGCGCCTCGACCGACTACAAGGCCTGCATGGTCTCCGACTCCGGCGGCTGGGATGACAAGTCCTTCAACGAGTCCAGCCACACCGGCCTGCTCAACGCCGAGGAGAAGCTCGGCATCGAGACGCAGGAGGCGGAGTCCACGACCGACTCCGACTTCGCGCCGAACATCAACAACATGGTGACCGAGGGCTGCGACCTGATCATCACCGTCGGCTTCCTCCTCGCCCCGGCGACCGGCGCCGCGGCGCAGGCCAACGAGGGCACCGACTTCGCGATCGTCGACTCCACCGCCCAGGACGCCGACGGCAACCCGATCGAGCTCGACAACGTCAAGCCGCTCGAGTTCGACACCGCCCAGGCCGCCTTCCTCGCCGGCTACCTCGCCGCCGGCATGACCGAGACCGGCAAGGTCGCGACCTACGGTGGCATGGACATCCCCACCGTCACCATCTTCATGGACGGCTACGTCGACGGCGTCGCGCACTACAACGAGACCCACGGCACCGAGGTCGAGGTGCTCGGGTGGAACAAGGAGACCCAGACCGGCTCCATCGTGGGCACCTTCGAGGACCAGTCCAAGGGCAAGGCCGTCTCCGACGAGTTCTACAGCGCCGGCGCCGACATCGTGATGCCCGTCGCCGGCCCGGTCGGCGCGGGCACCCTCGCCTCCGCCAAGGAGGGCGATGACCGCATGGTGATCTGGGTCGACGCCGACGGCTTCGAGACCAACGCCGCTGATCCCGACGCACAGGCCACAATCCTCACCTCCGTCATGAAGGAGATGACCGTCGCGGTCGAGGACGTCATCACCGGTGCGGCCGGCGGCGAGTTCGACGCCACCCCGTACGTCGGCACCCTCGAGAACGGCGGCGTCGGCCTGGCGCCCTTCCACGATTTCGAGGATGATGTCCCGGCCGAGCTGGTGACCGAGCTCGAGACGCTCAAGCAGGAGATCATCGACGGTACCGTCGTGGTCGAGTCCGAGGCGTCCCCCGCGGGGGCCTGACCCTCGCAGCCGCCCGCGGTCCCCGTCCCGGATCGGGACGGGGACCGCGTTCCCTGTCAGAGACCCTCCGCTCCGAGATCCGGGGCGCAGCCGACGGAAGCGAGAGCCGTGAAGCTCGAACTGCGCGGGATCACGAAGACCTTCGGGTCCTTCGTGGCCAACGACTCCATCGACCTCGTCGTCGAACCGGGGGAGATCCACTCCCTGCTGGGCGAGAACGGCGCCGGCAAGTCGACGCTCATGAACGTGCTCTACGGGCTCTACCGCCCCGACGGCGGCCAGATCCTCCTGGACGACGCCCCCGTCGCCTTCGCCGATCCGGGCGAGGCGATGGCCGCCGGCATCGGCATGGTGCACCAGCACTTCATGCTCGTGCCCGTGTTCACCGTCGCCGAGAACCTGGTGCTCGGCCACGAGCCCACCCGCGGCGGGCTGCTCGACCTCCCCGCGGCCCGGCGCATGGTCCGCGAGATCTCCGCCCGCTTCGGCTTCGACCTGGACCCCGATGCGCTCGTCGAGGACCTCCCCGTCGGCGCGCAGCAGCGGGTCGAGATCATCAAGGCGCTCAGCCGCCACGCCGAGATCCTCGTGCTCGACGAGCCCACCGCCGTGCTCACCCCGCACGAGACGGACGAGCTGATGACGATCATGCGCCAACTGCGCGACGAGGGCACCTCGATCGTCTTCATCACCCACAAGCTCCGCGAGGTCAAAGCCGTCTCCGACCGGATCACCGTGATCCGCCGCGGCAAGGTCGTCGGCGAGGCGGATCCCTCGGCCGACCAGGCCGACCTCGCCTCCCTCATGGTCGGCCGGCAGGTCTCCCTCGCGCAGGACAAGGCCCCGGCGGCTCCCGGAGAGATCGCGCTCGAGGTGCAGGACCTCCGCGTCACCGACGAGACCGGCACCCGCACCCTCGACGGGGTGAGCTTCGCGGTGCGCCACGGCGAGGTGCTCGGCATCGCGGGCGTGCAGGGCAACGGCCAGACGGAGCTCACCGAGGCGCTGCTGGGACTGCAGGACACGGTGCACGGCTCGGCACGCCTCGAGGGCGTCGAGCTGGTGGGCCGCTCCACCAAGCAGATCCTCGACTCCGGCGTCGGCTTCGTCCCCGAGGACCGCACCCACGACGCCCTCGTCGCCGACTTCTCGGTCGCCGAGAACCTGGTGCTCGACCAGCACGACCGCGCCCCCTTCGGCACGTCCGTGGCGATGTCCCTCAAGGCCATCGCGGAGAACGCGAAGCGGCTCATCCCCGAGTTCGACATCCGCACGGGGTCGGCGGCCTCCGCGGCCTCCACCCTGTCCGGCGGCAACCAGCAGAAGATCGTCATGGCCCGGGCGCTCAACCGCGAGCTCTCCCTCCTGATCGCCTCCCAGCCCACCCGCGGCGTGGATGTCGGCTCGATCGAGTTCCTTCACCGCCGCATCCTCGACGAGCGCGACAAGGGCACGCCCGTCGTGATCGTCTCGACCGAGCTCGACGAGGTCACCCAGCTCGCGGATCGCATCGCCGTGATGTACCGCGGGAGGATCCTCGGGATCGTGCCCGGCGACGAGGACCGCGACGTGCTGGGCCTGATGATGGCCGGATACACCGCGGAGGCGGCCCGGGAGGCCGTGGCCGCGGGGGCCCGCACCGCCGACAGCCGCCTGGCCGACGAACTCGCCGACGAAGGAGACCTCGCATGACCACGCCCTCCGTGAGCGGCACCGCACCCGGCGTGGGCGGCAGCGTCGCCGACGCCCCACCGCCTCCCGCCGAGGACGCCGAGAGCGCCCTCGCCCGGACGCTGCAGAGCCTCGCCCGCAGCGATCTGCTGGTGGTGGTGATGGCCTTCGTCTTCGCCTTCCTGATCGGCTCGGTGCTGATCGTCATCGCCGACGAGGACGTCCGCGCGACCTTCGGCTACTTCTTCGCCCGCCCCGGGGACGCCGTGGTCGCGGTCTGGCAGTCCGTCACCCAGGCGTACGGCGCCATGTTCCGCGGCGCCGTCTTCGATGCACCCGGCGCGGCGCGGGCGGCGGAGTCCGTGCGTGAGGCCGGTGGCTCCGGCTCCTACGTGCTGCTGCCCGCGCTCACCGCCGGGCTGCGCCCCCTCACCGAGACCCTCACCATCGCGACGCCGCTGATCATCGCCGCGGCCGGGATGGCGGTCAGCTTCCGCGCCGGTCTGTTCAACATCGGCGGCACCGGCCAGCTGATCGTCGGCGCGATGGCCGCGGGGTACATCGGCTTCGCCCTCGACCTGCCCGTGGTCGTGCACCTGCTGCTCGCCCTGCTCGTCGGGGTGATCGCCGGCGGGCTGTGGGGCGGGATCGCCGGCTTCCTCAAGGCGCGCTTCGGCGCCAACGAGGTCATCAGCACCATCATGCTGAACTGGATCGCGACCTACCTGCTGGCCTTTGCCCTGAAGACCGCAGCCTTCACCGGTGCGAACCAGTCCCAGCCGACCTCCCCGTCGGTGGGGGAGAACGCCCAGCTCCCGCTGCTGCTCGGCACCGGCTTCCGTCTGCACGCGGGGCTGTTCCTCGCGGCCGGCGCCGTGGTGCTGCTGTGGTGGCTGATGAGCCGTTCGACGATCGGCTTCCACTTCCGCGCGGTCGGCTCGAACCCGCGTGCCGCTCGGTTCGCGGGCATCTCGCCCTCCCGCACCGCCTTCCTCACCCTCGCCGTCGCCGGCGGGCTCGTCGGCCTCGCGGGCGCCGTGCACGTGCTCGGCACCGAGCGGCGGCTCACCGAGGGTGTCGCCGGCAACATCGGCTTCGACGCGATCACGGTCGCCCTGCTGGGCCGCTCCGGCCCCGTCGGGATCGCCCTGGCGGGCCTGCTCTTCGCGGGCCTGTCCACCGGCGGCCGCTTCATGGAGACGAACCAGGGCGTCCCCCTGGACCTGGTCTCCGTGATCCAGGTGCTCGTGGTGCTCTTCATCGCGGCTCCGCCGCTCGTGCGCACCCTGATCGGTCTGCGGCACGTGGACCACCCCGGGGCGTCGGCCCGCGTGCGCCGTGCCCGTCGCGCCCGCCGCCGTCGTCGCGAGCGGCTCCGCCCCCGTCGGCGGGCACCGTGCCGAGCACCCTGTCGACCCCGGCGTCGCCTCCGACGGCGACTCCGCCTCCGATGGCGACGGTCCGCCCGGCGACCCCGCCCCTTCCGGCGGAGGCGGCGACGCGCCGTCCGCCGGACCCGCCCCCGCGCCCGAGCGCGGCGCGGACCCCACCGATGCGCAGGAGGACGCGTGATGAGCACCGCACCCGTGATCGTCGCCGACGACTCCGTCGTCGAGAAGCCGCAGGACGAGACCCGCTCCTCCAGCTGGTGGCACCTGCCCGCGAGCCTGACCGTGCTGGGGCTGATCGCGCTGATCCTCTTCGGGCTGCGCGGTCTCCCCGGCACCGAGTCGACCTTCGCCCTGGCCCGCGAGACGGACCTGAACCCGCTGGGTCTCGTGCCCGAGCGCATCACCGTCCCCTCCCAGCTCGCCGCGATCCTCCTCGCCGTCCTGGCGCTCGCCGCCTCCGCCGGCCTGTGGGCGCTCCAGGCGCTGCGCGCCCGGCCGCCGCGGACGCTGCGCCTCGCCCTTATCGCCATGTTCGCCGTGGCCTGGGTGCTGGCGTTCATGACCTGGGTGATCTCGGAGCGGGCGCTCGACGTGACGACGTTGCTGCAGAGCACGATCGTGCTGGCGGTCCCGCTCGCCTTCGGTGCCCTCTCCGGCGTGCTCTCCGAGCGGGCCGGCGTCGTCAACATCGCCATCGAGGGGCAGCTGCTCTTCGGGGCCTTCGGGGCGACCCTCGTCGGCTCCCTCACCGGCAACGTGTGGGCCGGTCTGATCGCCGCCCCGCTCGTAGCCCTGATGATGGGTGCGCTGCTCGCACTCTTCGCCGTCGGCTATCACGTCCAGCAGATCATCGTGGGCGTGGTCCTCAACGTCCTCGCCCTCGGCGTGACCTCGTTCTTCTTCGGCACCGTGATGCGCGACAACCCGGGGACCTTCAACGCCGCGCTGCGCCTGCCCGTGCTGCGCATCCCGCTGCTCGCGGACATCCCCGTGATCGGTCGCGTTCTCTTCGAGCAGAACATCCTGGTCTACCTGATGTGGGTCATCGTCGCGCTGCTCACCGTGGCCCTCTTCCGCACCCGCTGGGGCCTGCGGGTCCGCGCCGTCGGCGAGCACCCCAAGGCCGCGGACACCGTGGGCATCCCCGTGAACCTCACCCGCTGGAAGAACGTCCTGCTGGGCGCCGCGGTCGCCGGCCTCGGCGGGGCGACCCTCACCATCGGCACGGGCGTCGCCTTCGGCGAGGACATGAGCGCGGGCAAGGGCTACATCGCCCTCGCCGCCATGATCCTCGGCCGGTACCACCCCGTCGGTGCGCTCCTCGCGGCCCTCACCTTCGCGTTCGCCGACTCGCTGCAGCTGCGTCTGGGCACGATGACCGCCGCCGAGGGCGGGGTCTCGATCCCCGGCGACTTCCTGCTCATGCTTCCGTATGTGGTCGCGCTGTTCGCGGTCGCGGGCGTGGTGGGCCGCGTGCGGGTCCCCGCCGCCGACGGCGAGCCGTACATCAAGCAGTGAGCCCGATGAGCGCCGCAGGTGAGAACATCGGGGACATGACCAGCACGCACCCCCCGGCAGACGACGAGTTCGCGACCCTGCTCGAGGCCGCCCGGGAGATCGCCGAGCGCGCCTACACCCCGTACTCCCGCTACCGGGTGGGCGCGGCCGCGGTCACCGAGGACGGCCGGCTCGTGCGCGGCTGCAACGTCGAGAACGCCGGGTACGGCGTCACCCTCTGCGCCGAGTGCGGACTGATCAGCGAGCTGATCGCCGGCGGCGGGGGGAAGCTAGCGCGCTTCGTCTGCGTCGGCGGCGACGAGCACCTCGCCCGGGAGGAGCGCCAGGTCGTGATGCCCTGCGGTCGCTGCCGCCAGCTGCTCTCCGAGCATGCGGGCACGGGTCTCGTGATCCTCACCCCCGAGGGCCGACGGAGCATGGACGAGGTGCTCCCGCACCCCTTCGGCCCCGCCGACCTCGCCCCCTGACCCTCCCGAGGAGGAGCCCATGACCCCCACCACGCCCGCCCCCGCCGTCGAGCCCTTCGACGCCGTCGACGTGATCCGCACCAAGCGCGACCGGCAGCGGCTCAGCCCCGAGCAGATCGACTGGGTGATCGACGCGTATACCCGCGGCGTAGTCGCCGAGGAGCAGATGGCCGCCCTCGCGATGGCCGTGTTCCTGAACGGGATGGAGCGGGAGGAGATCGCCCGCTGGACCGCCGCGATGATCGCGAGCGGCGAGCGCATGGACTTCTCCGCCCTCGCCAAGCCCACCACCGACAAGCACTCCACCGGCGGGGTGGGGGACAAGATCACCCTGCCGCTCGCCCCGCTGGTCGCCTCGTTCGGGGTCGCGGTGCCGCAGCTGTCCGGGCGCGGGCTCGGACACACCGGCGGCACCCTCGACAAGCTCGAGGCGATCCCCGGCTGGCGCGCCTCCCTCAGCAACGACGAGATGATGCGCCAGCTCGCGGAGGTCGGCGCCGTGATCTGCGCGGCGGGCTCGGGCCTCGCCCCGGCGGACAAGAAGCTCTACGCGCTGCGGGACGTCACCGGGACCGTCGAGGCGATCCCGCTGATCGCCAGCTCGATCATGTCCAAGAAGATCGCCGAGGGCACCGCCGCCCTGACGCTCGACGTGAAGACCGGCGCCGGCGCCTTCATGCGCGACGAGGCCGACGCCCGCGAGCTCGCCCGCACCATGGTCGACCTCGGCACCGACGCGGGCGTGCGCACCGTCGCCCTGCTCACCGACATGTCCGCGCCGCTCGGCCGCACCGCCGGCAACGGCCTCGAGGTGCGCGAGTCCCTCGAGGTGCTCGCCGGCGGCGGCCCGGCCGACGTCGTCGAGCTGACCGTGGCGCTGGCCCGCGAGATGCTCGAGGCCGCCGGGGTCCGGGACGCCGACGTGGAGCGAGCGCTCCAGGACGGCCGGGCCATGGACTCCTGGCGCGCGATGATCGCCGCCCAGGGCGGGGACGTGGACGCCCCGCTGCCCGAGGCGCGGCACGTCGAGGAGCTGCGTGCCACCGAGGACGGCGTGGTCACGAGTCTGGACGCGATGGGTGTGGGCGTCGCCGCGTGGCGTCTCGGCGCCGGCCGCTCCCGCCCCGGCGAGGCGGTGCAGGCCGCTGCCGGCGTCGAGATCGAGAAGCATCTCGGGGAGGAGGTGCGGGCCGGTGACGTGCTGGCCCGTCTGCACACCGACACCCCGGAGCGGGTGCGCCGGGCGCTCGAGGCGATCGAGGGTTCCTGGACCCTCGCCGCCCCCGGCACCGCGCTCCCGGCGCGGCGGATCGTGCTGGACCGCATCGCCTGACCTCGGGCGCGCGCGGTGCTCCTCAGCCGCGGGCGGTGCGGGCGCCGCTGTCGAGAAGAGCCGGGACGATGTGCTCGGTCATGAGCGGTGCGAGGCGGACGCCCGCCTCCGACTCCGCCAGCGGGAACCAGCGGTGGTCGGCGAGCTCGGCCCGCACGGTGAGCGGCTCCGGCAGCGCCTGCCGGCACACGAAGACCGTCGAACGCACGCGCGTTCCCGGCTCGTTCGCCGCGACCGCCTCGAAGTCGCCGAGCAGCTCCAGCCCGGCAGGGTCCAGGACGACCCCGAGCTCCTCGCCGACCTCGCGCACGGCCGCCTCGAGCGCACCCTCGGCCGGCTCGAGCTTGCCGCCCACCTGCATGTAGGAGCCGGTGCCGCGTTTGCGCACCGCGAGGATCTCCTCGCCCCGGGCGCCCTCGCGGAGGAAGGCGACGGCGGTGATGCGCAGCAGCGTCCCGGCGTCGCCGGCTTGGCGCTGGCAGCGTTCCGCGGCGGTGAGGGCGGCGAGAAGGCGCAGCAACTGCGTTCCCCGGCGCAGCCCCACCGGGCGCATGCCCGCGGCGCGCCAGCCGGCGATGTCCGCGTGCTGCTCGCGGGCCAGGGCGACGCCGCGCCGCAGCAGCGTCAGCGGCGGCTTGCGCCCCTCACGGAGGTCCCGGGTGAGGCGCAGCGCGAAGACCACCGGGGTGGGGCGATGCAGGACGATCGCATCGGCCAGCAGCCCCATCGCGCGCAGGGGGCGGACCAGCTCGGCCGCGAAGATGCCCTCGGCGATGATCAGCTCGGCGTCGACCGCCGCGAGGGATGTCGTGCCGGTACGGCGCGAGAGGGGGATCGAGTACTCGGGAACGTCCGCCACGCCGTCATGGGCGAGGGCCGTGAGCGCCTCGAGCGCCGCTCCCGCGTTCCAGGAGGCGGGATCGTCCCAGTCCACGATGCCGAAGCGGCGGGGGAGTCCGGGATCGTCGTGGTCGCGGTAGAAGTCGTCGAGCGGCACCGTGGGCAGTCCCGCCCGGCGCGCCATGACCCCCTTGCCGCTGCCCGAGGGGCCGGCGACGAGGACGATGCGGCGCGGCGGACGGGGCGGGGCGGAGGGGCCGGTCATGGGCCAGAAGTCTACGGGCCCGCCGGCGGTGTCGACGGGCCCGCGGGGTGGGGGACGCCTCGGCTCAGGCGAAGGTCAGCACGACCTTGCTCGAGCCGCGTCCGGCAGCGGCCGTGAAAGCGGCCTCGGCGTCCTCGAGGGCGAACTCGTCGCTGATCACCTGCTCGGCGACCTCGCTGCGGGCGAGCAGCTCGACGGCGTCCTCGATCTCGGTCACGAAGCGGTAGGTGCCGCGGTAGTCGAGCTCCTTGGAGACGATCGGGCCGAGGGCCACGCTGACCGGGGTGGGCGGCAGGTTCCCGACCTGCACCACGGTCGCGGCACGGGCGATGTGCCGCAGGATCCCGTCGAGGGAGGCGGGCGCGCCGGAGGCCTCGAAGGCCACGGAGATCGCGGGATCCATCCCGTCGGTGGTGTCGCCGGCCCTGTCCGCGCCGAGGGCGAGGGCCCGCTCCCGGGCGGTCTCGGAGAGGTCGACGGCGGTGATGTGCGCGGCGCCGGCGTCGCGGGCGGCGAGGATCACGAGCAGGCCGACGGGCCCGCAGCCTGAGACGAGCACGTGCTTCCCGGCCACGTCCCCCGCGCGGCGGACGGCGTGCATCGCGACGCCGAGCGGCTCGGCGAGCACGGCGCGACGGATGCTCAGCCCGGCCGGGAGCGGAACGATCTGGTCCGCGTCGACCACGAGCGACTGGGCGAAGCCGCCGTCGGTGTGGGGGTCCTGGGCGGCCGAGCCGAAGTAGGTGAGATCGGGGTGGAGGTTCTCGCGCCCCTCGAGACCGGCCGGGAGCGGCGAGTGGGTGCGGGCCGGGTGGACGGTGACGCCCTGACCGACCTCGAGCCCCGTGACGCCCGCACCGAGCTCGGTGATCCGGCCCGAGATCTCATGGCCGAGCACGAAGGGGCGCTGCATGACCGCGGTGCCGGAGACGCCGCTCCGCCAGTAGGCGAGGTCGGAGCCGCAGATGCCGCCGAACTCGACCGAGAGCCGCACCTGGCCGGGGCCGGGGGCGCTCTCCTCGCGGTCGACCAGGCGGAGCTCGCCGGGGGAACGGATCTCGAGGGCTCGCATGGGGTGTCCTTTCAGCGGGTGGCGGAGGTGCGGAGGGCGTCGTCGAAGGCTTCGACGGCGGCCATGTGCTCGGCCATGGCGGCGCTCGCCGCCTCGGCGTCGCCGGCGAGGATCGCGGTGACGATGCGGCCGTGCTCGGCGTGCTCGGCGCCGACCAGGCCGCGCGCCTCACGGGTCACGCGCAGCTCCCGCATGGCGCGGAAGAGCGGGGTGGAGACCGCCTCGAGCACGCCCTGCAGGGCGGGGCTCGCGGCGAGCTCGGCGATCAGGGTGTGCAGGCGCAGGTCGAGGCGCGGATACTCCGCGGAGTCGCCGAGGGCACCCTCCATCTGCGCGAGCAGCGTCCGCAGCGCATCGAGCTCGCCCGCGTCGACGCCTCCCGCGGCGACGCGACGGGCCGCCAGCACGGCGGCGCGCACCTCGAGGGGGGCGCGCACGTCCATGAGGGCGGCGAAGCCCTCCCCGGGTGCGGTGCGGAGGGTGCGCGCGATCGAGAAGCGCACCAGCGAGCCGTCCGGGGGCCGCACCCGGGCGGCGCGGCCGTTGGAGATCTCCACGATGCCGAGGGCGTCGAGCGCGCTGAGCGCCTCGCGCACCACGGCCCGGGAGACCGCGAAGCGCTCGGCGAGGGCGCCGACGGAGGGGAGCGGGTCCCCGGTCCCGAGGCCCTCTTCGTCGATCAGGTCGAGGACGGCCTGGCGGGCACGGCCCACGAGGGTCTCGCGGCCGAGCGCCGCGGGGTCCGGATCGGCGGGGGCGGTGAGATAGCGCAGGGCGGAGTGGCCGAGGTCGGACCCACGGGAGGCGCTCCCCGGTTCGGGCACGGCGGCGGGACCTGCCGGCGCGGCGGGACGATCCGCCGGCGCGGCGGAGTGATCAGAGGGCATTGACCAATCCGATCACACCCACCGCGATGATCGCCGCCGCGGAGATCCACAGCATCACCTCGGTGGGCCGCCCGTCGCGGATCCGCGGATCGGTCTGGGTGCGGGCGAGGTACACGGTCGCGATGGCCGCCCCGATGAGGTACACGGCGTTGAGGATGCCGGCGATGATCACCAGCAGCAGCGGCGAGGAGGCGATCGTGCCGAGCAGGCCCCAGCCGATCGGCAGCACGATCATGATGATCCGCTGCCAGCGATCGCGCGCGATCTGGTCCTTCCAGTCGTAGGCGCCGAAGACGGCGAGGGTCTGGCCGGTGATCCGGCCGAGGCTCGGCACGTTGGCGAGGATCGTCTTGAACAGGGCCAGGCCCGCGCCGATCAGGAAGAGCACACCGCCCCAGGTGCCGACCGCGGAGTCGAAGATCGAGGAGATCGTCACCATCACGTCGGTGCCCTCGGGGACGAGGCCCTGCGGATGCAGCACGGCGGCGCCGAGTATGTAGAAGGCGGCGGTCGAGGCGGTGTAGATGATCCAGGAGACCCAGGCGTCGACCTTCATCACGGAGATCCAGCCCTTGGCGCGGGAGACCCAGGAGTCGGTGCCGTCGTTCGGCCCCGCCCAGGCGGCGTAGCCCTTCTCGACGACCCAGTAGGTGTAGGCGGTGGTCTCGCCGGCGCCGACGCCGGTCATGCCGAACATCGCGATGGCCACGCCGATCGCGCCGGCCGCGACCTGGAAGCGCATGCCGCCCGCGATGTCGCCGGCGGTCCAGGCGAACTCGGTGGCCTGCAGCAGGAACACCATGACGATCGCGAAGACGGTCACGGCCATGACCAGAACGGTCGAGATCCGCTCGACCACGGCGTAGCGGTTCAGCGAGTGGATGGCGATCGCCATGATCACCAGCGCCGCGACCCAGACGCCGATGGACAGCAGCGAGTAGGGCTCGCCGCCGATCGGCAGCAGGGTCGAGAAGGCGAAGGCCGAGGCGCTGATCACGCCCGCCTGGCCGATGAAGAACTGCAGGAACATCAGCAGCTGCAGCCAGGAGATCCAGCCGCGGCGTCCGATCCGCGGGGGCACGTCGTCGTAGCCGTCGACGGCGGTGCGGCCGGTGGAGATCGACCAGCGAGCCAGCTCGATCTGCACCCACACCTTGAGGAAGGTGGAGACGAGCACGAGCCACAGCAGCATGAAACCGACCGTCGCGCCAAGCGCGGTGGCGGTCAGCAGCTCGCCGGAGCCGACCACGGCGGCGGAGGTGATCATGCCGGGGCCGAGGAAGCGGAGTCGGCCGCGCAGGGTGGTCGGCGGCTCGGCGATCTGCGTTCCGTCGACCACGTACGGGTCCACGCCCTGGGCGAGGACGGTGGCGGAGGGGGTGCCCGACGGGGTGCCGCCGGGGGAGGCGGGAGCCGGGTGCGGGGACGTCGTCATCGACGCGTTCTCCTTGTCGCGGGGGAGCGCGAGCGAGGGCCGCATCGCGCCGGATGCCCCAGAACCTATCAGATAGGTAGAGAGGTTCGGGAGCGGTGTGCGTCACCTGCGGCGCGTGGCAGGATTCCTCCATGACCGCTCTCGAGAACGCCCAGCTGGCACAGCTCATCGACCACACCTTGCTCAAGCCTGAGGCGACCCGCGCCGACGTCGACGCGCTAGCCCGCGAGGCCGAGCAGCTCGGCACCTACTCGATCTGCGTCTCGCCCTCGATGCTCCCGGTCGAGACCACCGTGAAGGTCGCGACCGTATGCGGTTTCCCGTCCGGACAGCACGCCCCCGCGATCAAGGCCGCCGAGGCCGCGGACTCCGCCGCGAAGGGCGCCGACGAGATCGACATGGTCCTGAACGTCGGCCTCGCCCGGGCCGGCGCGTTCGACGCCGTCGAGGCCGAGATCCGCGCCGTGCGCGAGGCGGCGCCCGCGCCGGTCGTGCTCAAGGTGATCATCGAGTCCGCCGCCCTGACCGACGAGCAGATCGTCGGCGTGTCCCGGGCCGCCGAGGCCGCTGGCGCCGACTTCGTGAAGACCTCCACCGGATTCCACCCCGCGGGCGGCGCGAGCGAGCACGCGGTGCGGCTCATGCGCGAGACCGTCGGCGACCGCCTGGGCGTCAAGGCCTCCGGCGGGATCCGCACCCGCGAGGCGGCCGAGGCGATGGTTGCCGCGGGCGCGAGCCGGCTCGGCCTGTCGTCCTCGAAGGCCATCCTCGAGGGCGGCACCGGCACCGGGTACTGAGCAGGGCGCGGGCCGGTCGGAGGGGGGGGACGTCGGCCGGTTCGCGAGCAGGGACCGAGCGCCGAGGGGGCGCCCGGGCAGGGGACCACGAGGGGGATCGTGATGACCGAGCGCAGCCGACCGACCGACGGGGACGGACGAGGGAGGCGGCGGCTCCTCGCCGTGGCCCTCACCGGAGTCCTCGTGCTCGCCCAGCTCCTGCTGGGCGCCGTGAACCCCGCCGGGGCCTGCGCCTGCGGGGCCTTCATCGATCCTGCGGACCAGCGCACCGGCGCGAACGTGCTCCGCGAGACGGCGATCCTGTCCCTCGAGGACGGCGTCGAGACGATCGTCATGGGCCTCGCCCTGGACGGCACCCGCACCGGCTCGACGCTCCTGCTGCCCACTCCCGCCGTGCCCGAGGTGAGCACCGCCTCCTCCGGCACCCTGCGCGAGATGCAGGCCGCTACCGCGCCGCGCGAGGACGTCGAGTACGACGTGTGGGGCGAGAACCCCTTCCTCGCCGGGGCGGGCAGCGGCGAGGGCGGCGCGCCTCCGGGAGGCAGCGGCGTCACCGTGCACGAGCAGGCGCGCGTCGGCGACTACCAGGTCGCGGTGCTCGAGGGCGGGGCCGACGGGGTGCGCACCTGGCTCGCGGAGAACGGCTACGAGCTCGCCCCGGCTGTCTCCGCGCTGTTGGATCCCTATGCCGAGGAGGGATGGGTCTTCACCGCCGTCCGCTATGCGGCCGATGCCGAGCTCGCCGGCGAGGTGGAGCCGCTTCGCATCGACTTCCCGAGCGATGAGCTGATCTACCCGATGCGCCTCTCCCAGGCGGCGACGCAGCGCCAGGACCTCTCACTGTTCGTCCTCTCCGACGAGCCGATGGGGCGCACCGACGCCTCCGCCGCCGGGCAGCGCGTCGAGCGGCCGTGGATCGCGGACCCCGCCTGGGAGGGATGGGTGTGGAGCGACGAGACGCTGCGGGAGCTGACCGGTGCGGCGGACGCGGAGGTGAGCGACGGCCGGGAGGATCCGACCCGGCATCGGATCGTCACCGAGTTCGCGATCTCCGGCGATCCCGAGTCCTTCACGGAGGACTTCGTCTTCGCCCCCGATCCACAGGCCGACTACTTCGTGCCCACCTACACCGTCACCGAGACCGTCACCATCGCGGGGATCCCCGTCGGCTGGCTGCTGGTGGCCGCCGGCGTCGTCACCGCGCTCGCCCTCGGCGTCGCGGCCGCGTCCCTGGCCTCAGCCCGCCGGGCGCGGCGGCGCGCACGAGGCTGAGCGTCGTCGCGCCCGCCCCGGAGTCCGGGACGGACGCGAGACCTGGTCAGGCGCCGGTGAGTGCCCGGCGCATGTCCTGCCGGATCTGCTCGAGATGCTCGGCGGCGCGGCGGCGCACCGCGCCGAGCGCGGCGCCATCGGCCCCCGCGGGGACCTCCTCGTGCACCTCGAGATAGGCCTTCAGCTTCGGTTCCGTGCCGGAGGGGCGGACGATCACGCGCGCGTCGTCGGCCGTGGCGAGCAGCACCCCGTCGGTCGGCGGCAGACCGGTGCGCTCGAGGGAGCCGTCCGCGAGGTCCTGCACCGAGGCGACGTCGGAGCCCGCGAGGATCGACGGCGGCGCGGACCGCAACCGCGCCATCATCACGTTCCGCTCGGACAGCTCGGTGACCCGCAGGGACAGCTGCGCGGTCGCGAACAGGCCGTGCTCGCGGGCGAGTTCGTCGAGGCGGCCGATCAGCGTGGTGCCCTCGGCGCGGGCGAGCGCCGCCATCTCGGCGACCATCAGCGCCGCGGAGAGTCCGTCCTTGTCGCGCACCACCTCCGGCAGCACGCAGTAGCCGATCGCCTCCTCGTAGCCGAAGACGATCCCCGGGGCGCGGGCGATCCACTTGAAACCGGTGAGCGTGGTTGCGGCCTCGAGCCCGGAGGCCGCGGCGATCCGTCCCAGCCAGCGGCTCGAGACGACCGAGCTCGCGATCGTCCCCGCGTACCCGTGGCGGCGGATCAGGTGGTCGCCGAGCAGCACGCCGAGCTCGTCGCCCGTGAGCATCCGCCAGTCGCCGAGGTGCGGGTCGAGCACGGCGCCGGCGCAGCGGTCGGCGTCGGGGTCGTTGGCGATCACGACGTCCGCCTCGAGGGTGCGGGCGAGCTCGAGGGCGAGATCGATCGCCCCCGGCTCCTCCGGGTTCGGGAAGGCGACGGTGGGGAAGTCCGGGTCCGGATCGGCCTGCTTCGCGACCGGGTGAACCTCGGTGAATCCGGTGCGGTGCAGCGCCGCGAGCGCGGTCTCGGTGCCGACGCCGTGCATCGCCGTGTGCACGATCCGCACCTCCCGGGGGCCCGCCGGGTCCGGGAGCGCGCTGATCGCGGCGAGGTAGTCCTCGCGCAGCTCCTCGCCGAGCGCCTCCCAGCCGTCCGCGGCGTGGGGGATCGCGATGACGGGGCCGACGGCTCGGATCCGCGCGGCGATCTGCGCGTCCGAGGGCGGCACGATCTGCACACCCCGCCCGTCGGCCGCCGCGGCGCGCCCGCCGAGATAGACCTTGTAGCCGTTGTCCGCCGGCGGATTGTGGGAGGCGGTCACGACGATCCCGGCGTCGGCCGCGAGATGGCGCACGGCGAACGCGATCAGCGGGGTCGGGCCGTACCGCTCGAGCAGGCGCACCCGGCAGCCCGCCGCGACGAGGATCGCCGCCGAGCGGCGGGCGAAGGCCTCCGACCCGTGACGGGCGTCGAAGCCGATCACCACGAGCGGATCCTCGAGACCGAGATCGCCGAGGAGATGGTCGGCGAGGCCCCGCGCCGCGCGGGCGACCACGGAGTGGTTCATCCGCAGCGGGCCCGGGCCCATGCGGCCGCGGAGCCCGGCGGTGCCGAACTCGAGGTCCCCGGAGAAGGCGTCCTCGAGCTCGTCGATCGCCTCCGCGCGCCCGCCGACGGCCTGCTCGAGCAGCGAGGCGAGCGCCGCGCGGGTGCCGGGATCCGGATCGTCCTCGAGCCACTCCTCGGCGCGGCGGCGCAGCTCCGCGTCGAGGACGGCCGGGGCGTCCGCGTCACCGGGGGCGGCGCCGGGCATCTGGTTCATGCGCTCGGCCCCTCGACGGGCAGGCGGCGCACCGTCTCCGCGAGCAGGCGGGAGATGCGCGGGCCCGCGTCACGACCGGCCTCGAGCACCTCCTCGTGGCTGAGCGCCTGGGCGCTGATGCCTGCGGCGAGGTTCGTGACCAGCGAGATGCCGAGCACGTCCATGCCGGCCTCGCGGGCGGCGATCGCCTCGAGCGCCGTGGACATGCCCACGAGCGTCGCCCCCATCGTGCGCGCCATCCGCACCTCGGCGGGGGTCTCGTAGGACGGGCCGCGGAACTGCATGTACACGCCCTCGTCGAGGCTCGGATCGACCTCCCGGGCGAGATCGCGCAGAGCCGGGGTGTAGAGGTCGGTGACGTCCACGAAGTTCGCGCCCCGCAGCGGGGAGTCGCCCGTGAAGTTGATCTGGTCGGCGATCAGGACCGGGGTGCCCGGGGCCCAGGACGGGTCGATGCCGCCGCAGCCGTTGGTCAGCACCATCGTGCGCGCCCCTGCTGCGGCCGCGGTGCGGACGCCGTGCACGGTCGCCTCGACACCGGCGCCCTCGTAGTAGTGAGTGCGGGCACCGAGCACCAGGGCGTGGGCGCCGTTGCCCTCGACCCGGACGGAGCGGAGGGTGCCCACATGGCCCGCGACGGCCGGGGCGCGGAAGCCGGGGATCGAGGTGGCGTCGGCCTGCCAGACGGTCTCGCCGAGGAGATCGGCCGCGCCCGCCCAACCGGAACCGAGCACGAGGGCGACGTCATGGGCCGGGACGCCGGAGGCGTCGGCGATCGCGGCGGCCGCCTCCCGGGCGAGCTGATACGGGTCGGTGGTGGCAGTGGCAGCAGTCATGGGCACAAACTAGCGCAGGTCCCCCGAACGGCCCCCTGAGCGGCGCGCATGAACCACAATGTCGAGGGTGAGCGACCCCGGAACCGCCCTCCCGTCCGATCCGCACCGCGTGCCCATGCAGGGCGATCGCAGCCGGGTGGTGATCCTCGGCGGAGGTCCGGGAGGGTATGAGGCGGCGCTCGTCGCGGCCCGTGCCGGAGCGGAGGTGACCCTGCTCGAGGAGCGGGGCATCGGCGGCGCCGCGGTCCTCACCGATGTCGTGCCGTCGAAGACCCTCATCGCCACGGCCGAGGTGCTCGACCAGGTCGCCGACTCGGCGCGGCTCGGGATCCGCGACGCCGACGACGGCTCCGCGCCGACCGCCGAGACGCTGACCGTCGACCTGGGCGCCGTCAACGAGCGGGTGCGCCGCCTCGCCGCCTCCCAGTCCGCCGACATCACCGCGAGCCTGCGCGCCGCCGGGGTGCGGATCCTGCCGCGGCGCGGGCGCCTCGCGGCACCCGATCGGGTGCAGGCCCTCGACGGCCCTGGCGACGGCGCCGGTGATGGCGCGGTCGTCGAGGAGATCGGGGCCGATGTCGTGCTCCTCGCCGTCGGCGCCCGCCCGCGGGAGCTCGGCGAGGCACCCTGCGACGGGGAGCTGATCCTCAACTGGACCCAGCTCTACGAGCTCGGAGCCCTGCCCGAGCATCTGATCGTGGTCGGCTCCGGGGTGACCGGAGCCGAGTTCGCGAGCGCCTACCGGGCGCTCGGCAGCCGGGTCACCCTCGTCTCCTCCCGCGACCAGGTGCTGCCCGGCACGGACGCCGACGCCGCGGACGTCCTCGAGGACGCCTTCGCCCGCCGCGGGGTCGAGCTGCGCTCGCGGTCCCGCGCCGCGGCCGCCCGCCGCGAGGGGGAGGAGGTCGTGGTCACCCTCACCTCGGGGGAGGAGATCCGCGGCAGCCACGCCCTCATGGCCCTCGGCGGCGTGCCGCGCACGGAGGGGCTCGGCCTCGAGACCGCCGGGGTGCGGCTCCGGCCGAGCGGCCACATCGAGACGGACCGTGTCTCCCGCACCTCGGTGCGCGGGATCTACGCCGCCGGGGACTGCACGGGCGTGTACCCGCTCGCCTCGGTCGCGGCGATGCAGGGGCGGATCGCGATGCACCACGCCCTCGGCGACGCGGTCAGCCCGCTCGTCGCCGCGCAGGTCTCCTCCGCGATCTTCACCAGCCCCGAGATCGCCGTGGTGGGGGTGAGCGAGGCCGAGGTGGCGTCCGGGGAGGTCGCGGGCGAGGTGCTCGTGCTGGGCCTCGAGACGAACCCGCGCGCGAAGATGCAGGGCCTGGCGGAGGGCTTCGTGAAGCTCGTGGTGCGTCCCGGATCGCACACCGTGCTCGGGGCGGTGGTGGTCGCTCCGCGCGCGAGCGAGCTGATCATGCCCTTCACCCTTGCGGTCGCGCACCGGCTCACCGCCGAACAGGTGGCGGGGACCTTCACGGTGTACCCCTCGCTCACCGGATCCCTGGCCGAGGTCGCCCGCCGCGTGGAGGCCGAGGGCTGAGCGCAGAGGCGGAGCCGGGGGCGGGGCGCAGCCACCAGGGACGGGGCGCCGTCACCCCGAGGGGCGGGGCAGATCAGTCCTCGATGGTGCAGAGCACGGCGCCGGCGGAGACGGTCGCCCCGATCTCCGCGGACAGCCCGGTCACGACGCCCGAGCGGTGGGCGGTCAGCGGCTGCTCCATCTTCATCGCCTCGAGCACGACCAGCAGGTCACCGTCGGCGACGTGCTGACCTTCCTCGGCGACGATCTTCACGATCGTGCCCTGCATCGGGGCGGCGACGCTGTTGCCGCTCGCGACCGCCTCCGCACCGCCGCGGCGGGCGGGCTTGCGACGCGAGCGGACCGCGGCCTGCGGAGCGCGGAGCGAGGCGGGCAGCGAGATCTCGACCCGTCGGCCGTCGACCTCGACGACCACGGACTCCCGGTCCTCGGCCTCCTCGGGCTGGGCCGGCAGCGGGGCGGCCGGCAGGTCGCCCGCGAACTCGGTCTCGATCCAGCGGGTGTGGACGGAGAAGGGCTCGGTCGGATCCTCCGGGGCGAAAGCGGGATCCTCGACCACCGCGCGGTGGAAGGGGAGCACCGTGGGGATGCCGTCGATGCGGAACTCGGCCAGCGCGCGCCGCGAGCGCTCGAGCGCCTCCTGGCGGGTCGCCCCGGTGATCACGAGCTTGGCGAGCATCGAGTCGAAGGCGCCGGAGACCTCGTCGCCCGCGCGCACACCGGTCTCGACGCGGACGCCAGGGCCGGAGGGGGCGTCGAAGCGCTGGATGCGACCGGGGGCGGGCATGAAGCCGCGGCCCGGGTCCTCGCCGTTGATGCGGAATTCGAAGGAGTGGCCGCGCACCGCCGGGTCGGTGTCCGCGATGCGCTCGCCGGCGGCGATCCGCAGCTGCTCGCGCACCAGGTCGACTCCGGCGACCTCCTCGGTCACGGGATGCTCGACCTGAAGGCGGGTGTTCACCTCGAGGAAGGAGATGGTGCCGTCGGCGCCGACGAGGAACTCGCAGGTGCCGGCGCCCACGTAGCCCGCCTCGCGCAGGATCGCCTTCGAGGAGGAGATCAGCTGGGCGTTCTGCTGCGGGGTGAGGAAGGGCGCGGGCGCCTCCTCGACCAGCTTCTGGTGACGGCGCTGGAGGGAGCAGTCACGGGTGGAGACCACCTGCACGTTGCCGTGCATGTCCGCGAGGCACTGGGTCTCGACGTGACGGGGGGAGTCGAGGTACCGCTCGACGAAGCACTCGCCGCGGCCGAAGGCGGCGACGGCCTCGCGCACGGCCGAGTCGAACAGCTCGCGCACCTCGGATTCCTCGCGGGCGACCTTCAGACCGCGGCCGCCGCCGCCGAAGGCCGCCTTAATCGCGATGGGCAGCCCGTGCTCGCGGGCGAAGTCGACGACCTCGTCGGAGGACTGCACCGGATCCTTGGTGCCGGCGACGAGCGGGGCCCCCGCCTTCTGCGCGATGTGGCGGGCGGAGACCTTGTCCCCGAGCTTCTCGATCGCCTCCGGGCTGGGACCGATCCAGGTCAGTCCCGCGTCGATCACGGCCTGCGCGAAGTCGGCGCGCTCGGAGAGGAAGCCGTAGCCGGGGTGGATCGCATCGGCCCCCGAGCGGTGCGCGATGTCGAGGATCTTGTCGATCACCAGGTACGAGCTCGCGGCGGTGGTGCCGCCGAGCGCATAGGCCTCGTCGGCGATGACGGTGTGCAGCGCGTCACGGTCCGGCTCGGCGTAGACCGCCACGGAGCGGAGACCGGCGTCTCGGCAGGCCCGCGCGACGCGCACCGCGATCTCTCCACGATTGGCGATGAGCACCGTGGACAGCGGGCGGGGCTTGGCGGAGCGTGAGGCCATGGGGAGAGGGATCCTTCCGGGAGTCAGCAGAGATCGAGTGTAGTACCGAGCGTCCTCAGGGCGCGGACGGCTCCGCCGTCGGGTCCTCCGGGGCCGCGGTGTCCTCGACGTCCACCGCACCCGCTCCGTCGGCCGTCAGCGCTCCGTCCTCCCACAGCTCGTGGACCCCCAGGCCGATCTCGGTGAGCAGCCGGCGCAGCAGCGGCAGGGACAGGCCCACGACGGCGTGCGGGTCCCCGTCGACGCCCTCGATGAACGGACCGGCCAGGCCATCGATCGTGAAACCGCCTGCGACGCCGAGCGGCTCCCCGGTCGCGACGTACGCGTCGATCTCCTCGTCGGTGAGCTGCGCGAAGGAGACCGAGCAGCTCGCGGTCGCGCCGAAGGTCGCACCGGTCCCGCCGTCCTCCTCGTCGCGGTCGTCCACGAGCCAGTGACCGGAGTGGAGCACGCCGGTGCGGCCGCGCATGGCCCGCCAGCGCTCGCGCGCCCGCTCGGCGGTGTGCGGCTTGCCGATCACCTCGCTGTCGAGCTCGAGCATCGAGTCGCAGCCGAGCACCACGTAGCCGCCCTCGCTGCGACGGGTCGCCTCCTCGGCCTTCGCGCGAGCGAGCAGCAGGACCTGCTCGGCGGGGCTCAGCGCGTCGCCGGTCAGCGCGGCCGCCGTCCGCGCGGAATCCAGCAGCGCGTCCTCGTCGAGATCGACCGGGAGGGTGCCGTGCTCGATACGGGCGGCGGCGAGGGTCGCCCGCCGTCCCGCCGAGGCGGAGGCGAGCAGCAGCAGCGGATCGTGGTCGAGCGGGGCTCCGACGTGGGTCATCGCAGGGCCTCCTGGAGGACGGACAGGGGCAGGCTGCCGAGCTCGAGCGCCCGACGGTGGAAGTCGCGCAGGGTCTGCTCGGGATCCTCCGTCGACCCCGCGAGGGCGTGGTCCCGCAGCTCCTCCCAGACGCGCTGCCCGATCTTGTAGGACGGCGCCTGACCGGGCCAGCCGAGATAGCGGTGCAGCTCGAAGCGCTGCTCCGCCTCGCCGATGCCCCAGTGGGCGCTCATGAAGTCCCAGGCCTTCTCGTAGTCCCAGGCCCCGCCGGCGGATCCCGGCACGCCCTCCGGCATCGCCAGGCCGTTGTGCAGACCGATGTCGAGGACCACGCGGCCGGCGCGCAGCCGCTGGGCGTCGAGCATGCCGAGGCGGTCGCCGTCGTCCTCGAGGTATCCGAGCTGCTCCATGAGGCGCTCGGAGTACAGGGCCCAGCCCTCGCCGTGCCCCGAGACCCAGCACATCAGCGCGCGCCAGCGGTTCAGCTGCTGCGCCTGGAGGGTCTGGACGCCGACCTGCAGGTGATGGCCCGGCACGCCCTCGTGGTAGACGGTGGTGGTCTCCTGCCAGGTGCGGAACTCGGTCGTGCCCGCGGGGACGTCCCACCACATCCGACCGGGCCGGGTGAGGTCCTCGCTGGGGCCGGTGTAGTAGATGCCGCCCGATCCGGTGGTCGCGATGCGGCACTCGAGCCGGTGCAGCGGCTCGGGGATGTCGAAGCGGGTCCCGGCGAGGTCGGCGATCGCGCGATCCGAGAGCTCCTGCATCCACTGCTGCAGCGCCTCGGTGCCGTGCAGGATCCGCTCCGGATCGGCGTTCAGGGCCTCCTTCGCGGCCTCGACCGAGCGGCCGCCGCCGGTGCCGTAGCGCTCGTTCAGCCGCGCGGCGACCTCCTCCTGCTCGGCGACGATCGCGCGCAGCTGCTCGACGCCCCAGGCGTAGGTCTCCTCGATGTCGATCTCGGTGCCGAGGAAGACCCGGCTGGAGAGCTGGTAGGCCTCGCGGCCGACGGCGTCCGCCTCGGGGGCGCGCGGCGCGAGCTCCTCGAGGGTCGCGGAGAGCTCGCGGTAACCGGCGCGCGCGGCGTCCGCCGCCTCGCGCACGCGGTCCCGCAGCGGCTGCTCGCCGACGGCCTGGTCGGCGAACTCGTCGAAGAACCCGCCGTCGGCCGCGAAGCCGCGGGCCTGCTCGGCGCCCAGCAGCAGCTGCCGCCGCGCCGAGAGCACGCCGTGGTCCGCCGCCTCCTGCAGCGAGTCGGCCCAGGAGGCCATCGAGCGGGGCATCCCGGTGAGGCGCTCGGCGAGCACCTCCCAGTCCTCGGCGGTCTCGGTCGGCATCAGGTCCAGCACGTCCCGCGACTGCAGCGGGGAAGCGAGGTTGTTGACGGTCGCGGCGTCGAGGCGGCGGGCGGACAGCTCGAGCTCGAGGCCGAGCCGCTCGGTGAGGGCCGCCCGGGTGACCGCGTCGGTCGCGTCCGCGTCGGGGACCTCGGCGATCGCGGCGAGCAGGGTGCGGGCGGCCTCGGAGCGCTCGGCGAAGGCGGCGGGGGAGAAGTCGGTGACCTCGTGGTCGTGGCCGCTCACGCCGATCTGCGTGGCGAGGAAGGGATCGAGCCGGGCGCTGCGGTCGACGTACTCGTCGGCGAGGGCGTCCAGGGCGGTGGGCGTGCGGCCGGCGGCCGGCGTGAGGTGTGACATGGTGGCGAGTCTAGGGGCCGGGGCCGCCGCGCACCGGTCGTCGCAGCGGCGGCTCAGCGGTCCGCGAGCATCCAGGCGGAGGCCGAGGGGTGCAGGCGCTCGCGATGGCCGCCGGCATGGGTGTGGACGGGGGCGGCCCAACCGCTCTCGGCGCCGCCGCCGACGGCGAGCGAGCGCTCCTCCGCCTCGAGGCGGCTGGTCACGCTCATCGCGGAGACCACCACGGCGATCGCCGCGAGCTCGGCCGGCTCGAGCCGCCCGGCGACGAGCCGCACGTCCGCGCGGGGCGCATCGACCGACGACGCCTCCGACGCCTCCGATGCCCCTGACGCCTCCAGGGCGATGGCTGGTCCCGCAGCGGTCACAGCGGGATGTTCCCGTGCTTCTTGGTGGGCAGCGCATCGCGCTTGGTGCGCAGGGCGCGCAGGGCGCGCGCGACCTCGAGGCGGGTCTGCGAGGGCTCGATGACCCCGTCGATCCAGCCGCGCTCGGCGGCGGTGTACGGCGTCGCGAACTGCTCCTCGTACTCGGCCTCGAGGCGGGCGCGCTCGGCGGCGACGTCCCCGCCCTCCTCGCCGGTGCGCTTGAGCGACTGGCGGTGGAGGATGTTCACGGCGCCCTGGGAGCCCATCACCGCGATCTGCGCGGTGGGCCAGGCGAGGTTGACGTCCGCGCCGAGCTCCTTGGAGCCCATCACGATGTACGCGCCGCCGTAGGCCTTCCGGGTGATCACCGTGATCAGCGGGACGGTGGCCTCGGCGTAGGCGTAGAGCAGCTTGGCGCCGCGGCGGATGATGCCGCCGTACTCCTGGTCCGTGCCGGGCAGGAAGCCCGGGACGTCCACGAAGGTGAGCACGGGGATGTTGTTGGCGTCGCAGAGCCGCACGAAGCGGGCCGCCTTCTCGGAGGCGTCGATGTCGAGGGTGCCCGCGAGGTGGTTCGGCTGGTTGGCGATGATGCCGACGCTGTGCCCCTCGACGCGGCCGAAGCCCACCAGCAGGTTCCGCGCGAACAGGGGCTGGACCTCGAGGAACTCCTCGTCGTCGAGCACCGCGCGGAGCACGGTCAGCATGTCGTAGGGCTGGTTCGGGGAGTCCGGCACGAGGGTGTTCAGCGCGGTGTCCGCCGCGGTGGGGGCCTCGTCGAAGCGCACCGGGAAGGACGGCGCGGGGCTGAGCGTGTTGGCGGGCAGGTAGCTCAGCAGGTCCTTGACGTACTCGATCGCCTCGGCCTCGTCGGGCGCCATGTAGTGGGCGACGCCGGAGCGGGTCGAGTGGGTGCGCGCCCCGCCGAGCTCCTCGAAGCCGACGTCCTCGCCGGTGACGGTGCGGATCACGTCCGGGCCGGTGATGAACATGTGCGAGGTCTTCTCGACCATCACGATGATGTCGGTCAGCGCGGGGGAGTAGACGGCGCCTCCCGCGGCGGGCCCCATGATCAGCGATATCTGCGGGATGACGCCCGAGGCGCGGGTGTTGCGCTTGAAGATGCCTGCGAACATCGCGAGTGAGGCGACGCCCTCCTGGATGCGCGCGCCGCCGCCGTCGAGGATCCCGATGATCGGCACGCCGGTGCGCAGCGCGAGGTCCTGGATCTTCTGGATCTTGCGGCCGTGGGCCTCGCCGAGCGAGCCGCCGAAGACGGTGAAGTCCTGCGAGTAGACGCACACCTGGCGACCGTCGATGGTGCCGTGCCCGGTGACGATGCCGTCGCCATCGGGGCGCTTCGCGTCGATGCCGAAGGCGTGGGCCTGGTGGCGCACGAAACGGTCGGTCTCCACGAAGGAGCCGTCGTCCAGCAGGTCGGCGATGCGCTCGCGCGCCGTCTTCTTGCCGCGGGCGTGCTGCTTCTGGATCGCCAGCTCATCGGCCGCGGCGACCGCCGCGGCATCCCGGTCGCGGAGGTCCGCGAGTCGCTGAGCTGTGGTGAGCGGCCGCGGGGCGTCGGTCACGGGGCCTCCTGCCACGGCCGGAGCGGCCGCGAGATCGGGGTGAAGAACACGGGGATACTACGCTACCCCTCGCCACCGATGGCTCCCGCGCCGCTGGGCGGCGGGCCGCGTCGGCCGTCCTGCCGCACCCGATCCGGAGGTCCGCCCCGTTGTCCCGATCCGCCGCTCCCGTCCCGCTGCGCCTCGGCGAGGTCTCCTCCACCCAGGACGAGGCCCTGCGTCGGTTGCGCGCGGGGGAGCGGGCGCCCTTCGCGCTGACGGCCACGGCGCAGACGGCGGGGAGGGGCCGGCTCGGTCGCCGCTTCGTGAGCCCTGTGGCGGGGCTCTATCTCACCTACGTCCATCGCACCACCCTGCCGTTCGCGCGGCGCACCTGGACCCCGCACCTGGCGGGGCTCGCCGCGCTGACCGCCGTGGAGCGCGTCGGCGGCGCGGGGGCCGGGTCCGGAGGCGGCCCGGGGGCCGACGACGGGGCGGCGGCTCCCGTGGCGCTGGGCCTCAAGTGGCCCAACGATCTGCACACGGCCGACGGGCGCAAGCTCGGCGGGATCCTCGTCGAGGGGCACGGCACCGACCATGTGCTGATCGGCATCGGGATCAACGTGCGGGGTCCGGTGCGGGACGCCGAGGGCGCCGAGGTGCCCGGCACCGCGTGGCTGCGCGGCCCGGGCGGCCTGCGCCCCGCGGCGGAGCCCGACGGCGCAGGAGGCGGATCCGCCGCGGACCCGGAGGCGGATCCGATCGCGACGGAGGCCCTGGTCGACGAGCTGGGGCGAGCCCTCGCCGCCGCCCTGCACGACGAGCTCTGCGCCCTCGAGTCCGCCCAGGGGGACGCGGACGCGAGCGGCCTCGCGGACCGCTACAGTATGACGTGCCTCACACTGGGGCGCGCGGTGCGGGTCGACCCCCTGGGGGCCGACGGGCCGTCGGGGGAGACCCCGGCGCCGCTGCACGGCACGGCCCGAGCGCTCGACGCTCACGGCGGGCTGCTCGTCGACCTCGCGGGAGGCGGCACCACCGTCGTGGGCGTCGGCGATGTGCGGCACCTGCGGGCCGACGAGCGCGTCGGCCCGGGACCGCGGGCGGCGCTCGCCGCCGCGCAGGTATTGCAGGACCCGCAGGACCAGAGTGGCCCGGAGGACGAGCACGAGGAGGACCGGACGCGGTGACCGGTGGCATGGACGACAGGGAGCGCGGCGACGCACTCGGCGGGAGGCTCCCCACGGGTGAGCTGCCGCTCCCGGTGGGGGCGTCCCCCGACCTCGACCAGACGCCGCTCGAGACCCAGGAGATCCTGGACCTGAACCGGCGCTTCGCGGCCGTGCGCCGCAGCGTCGGCACGCTCGAGAAGGTGCTCCTGCAGGGCCCGCGCGAATACTCCCGGCGGGACCTCGCCGAGCAGCAGGACATCCCGGAGCGGCTCACGGCGGTCTACTGGCGCTCCCTCGGCTTCACCCCCGTGGACGAGGACACCGTCGTGTTCACGGAGGAGGATGCCTACTCGATCGGCGACCTCGCCGCGATCGTCGAGGACGGCGCCCTGTCCGAGCGTGCCTTCGCCTCCATCACCCGCGGGCTCGGCTTCCACATGGGCCGCCTGGCCATGTGGATCACCGAGGCGCTCGTGGACGAGGGCAAGAACGAGGACGGCCTGGACGACGCCGAGGCCCGCCAGCGGATGCTCGAGGTGCTCCCCGAGCTCCTGGAGACCTTCGAGTCGCAGGTGGTCTTCGCCTTCCGCCGGCAGCTCGCGGCCTTCGCGGCCCGTGCCGGCTCCGAGGTCCTCCACCGCGACACCGACGAGCTCTTCCCTCTCCAGCGCGCCGTCGGCTTCGCGGACCTGGTCCAGTTCACCCGGCTCGCCCAGGACCTCTCGGGTGCGGAGCTGGCCGACGTGGTGGGCCGCTTCGAGGCACTGGGACGGGACATCATCTCCGTCGGCGGCGGCCGGGTGGTCAAGACCGTCGGCGACGAGATCATGTTCCTCGCCGACACGCCCGAGGACGGCGCCCAGATCGCCATGAGCCTCGCCGAGGTGCTCTCTGCGGAGGTGGGCCTGCCGCCCGTGCGGGTGGGCATGGCCTGGGGCTCGATGTTCTCCCGCTACGGGGACGTCTTCGGCCCGAAGGTGAACCTCGCCGCCCGGCTCGAGGCCGTCGCCCGGCCCGGCGGGGTGATGGTAGACGACGAGACCGCCGCCGCGATCGAGCGGGCCCTGCCCGGCGGCTTCGCGGTCGACGAGGGGCAGGAGGTCGAGTTGCACGGCATCGGCACCGTGCGGGTGATGGAGATGCGACGGGACCGCTCCGCGCCTCTCGATCTGGGCCTGTGAGACCCTGGCGGCCCGCCCCGCCGACGGCACGGACTTAGGATGGAACGCGTGACACGACTGCTTCTCGTCGAGGACGACTCGGCCATCGCCGAACCCCTCTCGCGCGCCCTGGACCGCGAGGGCTACACCGTCACGCGCGCCTCGCGCGGCATGGACGCCCTCGCGATCGCTGCGGGCAGCGACCCGATCGACGTAGTGATCCTTGATCTCGGCCTGCCCGACCTGGACGGCCTCGAGGTCGCCCGCCGCCTGCGCAAGGGTGGTCTCGAGTCGCCGATACTGATCCTCACCGCGCGGGCCGACGAGGTCGACGCCGTGGTGGGCCTCGACGCGGGCGCCGACGACTACGTGACCAAGCCCTTCCGCCTCGGCGAGCTGCAGGCGCGCATCCGCGCCCTCATGCGGCGCTCGCAGGCGATGGAGGAGAGCGGCGACGCCTTCGACGTCAACGGCGTGAACCTCGACGTCGCCGCGCGCCGCGCCCACGTCGACGGCGAGGAGCTCGCGCTCTCGGCGAAGGAGTACGACCTGCTCACCGTGCTGGTGCGCGAGGCCGGCAGCGTCGTCACCCGCGACGACCTGATGCGGGAGGTGTGGGGCGCCGAGTGGTGGGGCTCCACCAAGACCCTCGACATGCACATCTCCTGGCTGCGCCGCAAGCTCGGCGACGACGCCACCAACCCGCGCCGGATCACCACGGTGAGGGGAGTCGGCTTCCGCTTCGAGACCGGCACGGAGGCCTGACGCGTGTGGCAGCGTGTGCTGCAGGCCACGCTGATCACCGTGGTCCTGTCCGTGCTCCTGCTCGGCATCCCGCTGGGATGGTCGTGGCTGAACCTCAATCGTCAGGAGCTGTACAGCGAGGCGAACCGGATCCTCGACACCGTCCGCATCGACACCGAGGAGCGGCTCAGCGAGGACCGGCCCATCGATGAGGCGATGCTGCAGCAGCGGGTCGACGAGCAGGTCGACCTGAACATCGCGATCGAGGTGAAGGTCGACGACCTCACCGTCCGGGCCGGCGACCCGCCGGGCGCGGGCGCGATCGAGGTGCGCACCCTCGGCACGAACGGCCAGGAGATCACCGTCTTCATCCCGCAGTCCGATGTGCGCGCCCATACCGCGAGCGCCTGGGTGTTGATCGCCGTGGCCGCGCTCTCGGCGCTGTCGATCGGCGTCTCCGTCGCGCTGTGGCAGGCGCAGCGGATCTCGATGCCGCTCGCCCGTCTCAGCCGCCGCGCCGAGGAGATGGGCGGCGGCCGCGCCCGCGGACCGTGGAAGCCGTCCGGGATCTCCGAGATCGACGACGTCGCCGAGGAGCTCGCCCGCTCGGGCGCCATGCTCGCCGAGCGGCTCGAGGCCGAGAGCCGCCTCGCCTCCGACGCCTCGCACCAGCTGCGCACCCCGCTCACGGCGCTGTCCATGCGCCTCGACGAGATCCTGGCGACCAGTTCCGAGGAGTGGGTGCGGGAGGAGGCGCGCATCTCCCTCGAGCAGATCGACCGCCTCACCGAGGTCGTCCACGACCTGATCAATGCGCCCCGCTCCTCCCAGCGTCGCACCCCGGGCGTGGTCGAACTGCGCACGGTGCTCACCCAGCAGTCCGAGGAGTGGTCCCCGGCCTACCGTCGGGCCGGCCGCGAGCTGCGCATCCAGGTGCCGCGCACCGCCGCGGTGTGGGGCTCGCAGGGTCCCCTCACCCAGGTCATCGCGACCCTCATCGAGAACGCCCTCGCCCACGGCGGCGGCCGCACCCTGGTCAAGGTGCGACGCAACGATCACTCGACCGTCATCGAGGTCTCCGACGAGGGGCGCGGGATCGACCCCGAGCTCGGCTCCCGCATCTTCGAGCGCTCCGTGTCCGGGCGCTCCTCGACCGGCACCGGCGTGGGGCTAGCCCTCGCTCGCACGCTGGTGGAGGACGACGGTGGGCGTCTCGAGCTGCTCACCGAGAGCCCCGCGACCTTCGGCGTCTTCCTCATCTCCGCCCCGGGCGAGGAGCCCGACCTCGGCGGCGAGGAGGACGGCGGCGAGCAGGGACGCCTCCCCCAGGGCTCCGTGGTGCGGCGCCGCTCCCGCGGTCGGACCGTGCGGACGCCCGCGGGCCAGGACCCGCCCGCGACCTAGACTGTCCCGCGTGCTTCCCGATCCCGCGCCCCGTCCCCCCGCCCGTCGCCTCGGCATCGTCGGCGGTGGACAGCTCGCCCGCATGATGCTCGGCCCCGCGATCGAGCTGGGACTTCCCGCGACGGTGCTCGCGACCGATCCTGCCGAGAGCGCCGCGGCGGTCGCGGGAGAGGTCCGGATAGGCCGGCACGACGACGAGCAGGCGGTGCGCGGCCTCGCCGGGGCCGTCGACGCCGTCACCTTCGACCACGAGCACGTCCCGACCGCGATCCTCGAGGCCCTCGAGGCCGAGGGGGTCGCCGTGCGCCCCGGACCCGCCGCCCTCGTCCATGCCCAGGACAAGCTGGTCATGCGCGAGCGGCTGAGCGCGCTCGGGCACCCGTGCCCGCGCTGGTGGCGGATCACCTCGACCGAGGAGCTCGCCCTGGCGCTCGCGCAGGCCGGCGGCCGGCTCGTGGTGAAGACCCCGCGCGGCGGCTACGACGGCCACGGCGTGCGCGTGATCAGCGATCCGGCGGAGGTCGCCGACTGGGCCGGGGAGCACGACGAGCTCCTCGCCGAGGAGCTGGTGCCCTTCGTGCGCGAACTCTCCGCGCAGGTCGCGCGGCGGCCCGACGGGGAGGCCGTCGCCTATCCCGTCGTGCAGTCCCTCCAGAAGGACGGGGTCTGCTACGAGGTGGTCGCGCCCGCGCCGGGCCTCGACGAGACCGCGCAAGAGCGGATCCAGTCGCTCGCCCTCGCGATCGCCGAGGACCTCGGCGTGGTCGGCATGCTCGCCGTCGAGCTGTTCGAGACCGCCGACGGGACGGTGAGCGTCAACGAGCTCGCCATGCGGCCCCACAACACCGGCCACTGGTCCATGGACGGCGCCGTCACCGGCCAGTTCGAGCAGCACCTGCGCGCCGTCGCCGATCTCCCCCTCGGCGCCACGACCCCGCTCGCCCCGGTGGCGGTGATGGTCAACCTCCTCGGCGGGGAGGTGATGGACCTCGTGCCCGGCATGCGCGCCGCCCTCGCCCTCGAGCCCGGCCTGAAGGTCCACCTCTACGGCAAGGGCGTGCGCCCGGGCCGCAAGATCGGCCACGTGACCCTGCTGGGCGAGGACGCCGCGGACCTGCTCGCGCGTGCCCACCGCGCCGAGCAGCTGATCATCGACGGGGTCCCCGCACCGGGACCCGCTGGAACCGCTGGAACCGCTCCGTCCTCCGAGGAGATCGCATGAGCACACTGTCCCCCCTGGTCGGCATCGTGATGGGTTCGGATTCCGACTACCCGGTGATGCGCGCCGCCGAGGAGGCGCTCGGCGAGTTCGACGTGCCCGTCGAGGTCGACGTCGTCTCCGCGCACCGGATGCCGGAGGACATGGTCGCCTACGGCCGTTCCGCCGCCGAGCGCGGACTGCGCGTGCTCATCGCCGGGGCCGGCGGCGCCGCGCACCTGCCCGGCATGCTCGCCTCCCTCACCCCGCTGCCCGTCATCGGGGTGCCCGTGCCGCTGAAGCACCTCGACGGCATGGACTCCCTGCTCTCCATCGTGCAGATGCCCGCCGGTGTCCCCGTCGCCACCGTGTCCATCGGCGGGGCGCGCAACGCCGGCCTGCTCGCCGCCCGCATCCTCGCGGCGGGCGGCGACGAGCGCGCCGCGGACCTGCGCGCGCGGATGGTCGCCTTCCAGGGCGAGCTGCGCGAGGTCGCGCTCGCCAAGGGGGAGGCGCTGCGCGCGTCCCGGTGACGGAGAGGCACGACGGACAGGCAAGACGGAGGGGCGAGCCGAGCGCGCGACGGGGCCTTCCGGGCCGTCCGACGGGCAGGTCTCGGCCACGATCTGTGAACGGTTCGCGGAGGTGCGGGGCGAGATGTGCGACAGCCCGCGCCCCGGGGCCGTCGATCCCGGGAGCGGGCCCGACCGGACGGTATCGTCGTCCCCATGACTGACACCCCCGACTACCGGGTCGCCCCGGGAGCCGACATCTCGCCCGAGGCGACCATCGGCGCCGGCAGCTCGATCTGGCATCTGGCCCAGGTGCGGGAGCGGGCGCAGCTCGGCGCCGACTGCGTCGTCGGCCGCGGTGCCTACATCGGCACCGGCGTGACCCTCGGCGACGGCTGCAAGGTCCAGAACTACGCGCTCGTCTACGAGCCCGCCGTCCTCGCGGATGGCGTCTTCGTCGGCCCGGCGGCGGTGTTCACCAACGACCACTTCCCGCGCGCGGTCAACCCGGACCTGAGCCCCAAGTCCGCCTCCGACTGGGAGCCGGTGGGCGTGACCTGCGAGCAGGGTGCCTCGATCGGGGCGCGCGCCGTGTGCGTCGCGCCGGTCACGATCGGCGCCTGGGCTATGGTCGCCGCGGGCGCCACCGTGGTCAAGGACGTCCCGCCGCACGCCCTCGTCGCCGGGGTCCCGGCCCGCCGCCTCGGCTGGGTGGGCCGCGCGGGGGAGAAGCTCCTGCCCGCCTCCGACGGCACCGACGCCTGGGTGTGCCCGGTGACGGGGGAGTGGTACATCCCCGACGAGACCAGCGGCGGGCTGCAGCTCGCCTCCGCCCCGGTCGAGGGCGCCCCGCGCCCCGCTCCCCTCGAGCCCGACGACTCCGCAGATCCCCACGCCGACGAACAGGACGGTCCCACCGCATGAACACCGAACCCGCCATGATCCCCGCGGCTAAGCCGATCATCGGGCAGGACGAGAGGGACGCGGTCGACCGCGTGCTGGCCTCCG
>NZ_JBVDDO010000014.1:0-40332 GCF_055454375.1 Brachybacterium sp. B718/18
CCTTGAGGGCGGTCTTGTGGCCGTGGCCGGCGTTGTCGGATCCGGTGACGATGGTGAGAGCCATGAGGGTCTCCTTCGAGAGAAGTGGACGAGAGGGTGAGCTGGAAGGCGGAGGGCGGAGGGCGGCGGTCGGCGTGAGGTGGACCGGTAACGATGGCCTGTTTCTCCACCACTATCGGCCCGAAAGGGGCTGAGAAACGGGCCCCCGCCTCAGGACAGGTGCTGGCCGAGCTCCTTCATGAGGATCGAGAAGGAGATCGCACCCGGGTCGGGGGTGCCGACCGACTTCTCGCCGAGCACACGGGCGCGGCCGAGGGCGGCGGTGATGTCGGCGGTGGCGTCGGCGGCCCGGCGGGCCACGTCGGCGGCGGAGAGGATCGCCTCGGCCGCGTTCTCGCCGGTGAAGGACGAGGCCAGCTCCTCGCGGAACGGGGCGGCGGCGTCGACCATGGTCTTGTCGCCCACCTGGGCACCGCCGAGTCGCTGGATCGCGTCGATGCCGGCGTCGAGCGCACGGACGGTTGTGCCGCCGTCGGCGCCCGCGTCGTCGGCGAACATGCCGCCGGCCGCGATCAGCGCCGCGCCCCACAGCGCGCCCGAGGTGCCGCCGGCCGACTCCGACCAGGCCTCCCCGGCACGCACGAGGAGCGTGCGCGCCCCGGCACCGCCCTCGAGGGCCTCGCGCGCCGCGGCGGCAGCGCCCTTCGAGCCGAAGGCCATGCCCTGGCCGTGGTCGCCGTCGCCGGCGATCGCGTCGATCCGGCCCAGCTCGGCCTCTTCCCGCGCGCACACCGCCTCGAACAGGTCGAGCACGCCGGTGATCCGCGTGGCGACCTCGCGGGACTCGGCGCTCGCGGCGGGGATCTCGTCGGCCCCGGCCTCCCAGAAGGAGGTGCGTCGCGGACGATCCGCCGCGGCGGTCATCGACCCGCGGTGGAACGCGGGGGTGTCGGCGGGGGCGAGCCAGAGCCGCTCGAGCTCCTCGTCGAGGAAGACCAGGGTGAGCGAGAGCCCCGACATGTCGAGGCTGGTCACGAGCTCGCCCACCTCGGGGCGGATCGGGGTGATGCCCGCGTCCCCGAGCAGCTCGGCGACCTTCGCGTAGATGACGAAGAGCTCCTCGTACTTCACGGTGCCGAGCCCGTTGACGAGCACCGCCGCGCGGCCCTGGTAGCCGCCCTCGACGCGCTCCGGCTGCTCGGCGAGGAGGCCCTCGACCAGGAGGGTCGCGATCTCGTCGGCTGTGCCGATCGGCTCGTCGCGCACGCCGGGCTCACCGTGGATGCCGAGGCCGACGCCCATCTGGCCGTCCGGGACGTGGAAGAGGGCC
Source organism: Brachybacterium sp. B718/18 (assembly GCF_055454375.1). Classification (NCBI taxonomy): domain Bacteria; kingdom Bacillati; phylum Actinomycetota; class Actinomycetes; order Micrococcales; family Dermabacteraceae; genus Brachybacterium; species Brachybacterium sp. B718/18. Next base: position 1,331 of record NZ_JBVDDO010000014.1, read on the forward strand.
TCGCCCGCGCCGGGGAGGGTCGGGCCCTCGAAGGCGACGCCGAAGGAGCGGGTCGCGTCGTTGGCCTTCCAGGCGATCCGCTCGGCCTCGTCGAGGTCGGCGCCGGCCTCGATCGCGGCACCGGCGATCTTGAAGACGGGCAGGTCGCCGGCGATGCCGCGGCGGTCGCGGTGGTTCTCGGGGGTGTTGGAGATGATGTCGTCGCTGACCTTGATGATCCGCACGTCCACGCCCTCGGCGCGCAGCTTCTCGGCCGCTGCGCCGAAGTGGAGCACGTCGCCGGCGTAGTTGCCGAAGCCGAGGATCACGCCGCCGCCGTTCTCGGCGTTGCGAGCGACGGAGTAGACCTGCGAGGCCGACGGCGAGGCGAACACGTTGCCGCACGGGGCGCCGTGGCCCATGCCGGGGCCGACCCAGCCGGCGAAGGCGGGGTAGTGGCCGGAGCCGCCGCCGATCACGAGGGCGGGCTGGCCGGCGGGGGTCTCGGTCGACCGGACCACGCCGCCGTGGACGACGGCCACATGGTCGGGATGGGCGGCGGCGAGGCCGTGGACGGCGTCGGCGGCGAAACGGGCGGGGTCGTTGAAGAGGTACGTCATCGGGTCTTCCTCCACGGGCGCCGACGGGGACGGCGCTGTCAGGTGCCGAGCTCGGCAGCGGGATCAGCTCCCCAGATCCTATAGGAATCTGGGGCGGTGGGGTAGTTCGGCCGACGGGGTCAGACGATCAGCCAGATCAGCGACAGGATCGCCATGGCTACGAAGCCCGCGACCGTGGTCATGACGGTCCAGGTGCGCAGGCCGTCGGCCACCGAAAGGCCCAGGAACTTGCTGGCGATCCAGAAGCCCGAGTCGTTGATGTGCGACAGCGACAGCGAGCCGAGGCCGATCGCGAGGATGATCAGCGCGATCTGCAGCGAGGAGTAGTCGCCCTCGAGCACCGTCGACTGGATGATGCCGGCCGTGGTCAGCGTTGCGACGGTGCCGGAGCCCTGCGCGACCTTGAAGGCGAGAGCCACCAGGAAGGCGAGCAGCAGGATCGGCACGCCCGCCCCGAGCAGCAGCGAGGAGACCGCGTCGCCGACGCCGGTGGTGGTGAGGACCTTCGCGAACACGCCGCCGGCCCCGGTGACCAGGATGACGATCGCGGCCGGGCCGAGCGCGCCGTCCATGACCTCGCTGATCTGCTGGCGGCCCCAGCCGTGCATGATCCCCAGCAGGTACATCGCGATCAGGGTGGCGATCAGCAGGGCGAAGGCGGGGGCGCCGATGAAGGCGACGACGTTCGCGGCGGGCGAGCCCTCGGGGAAGACGACCTTGCCGACGGTGCCGACCGCGATCATCAGGATCGGCAGCAGGATCAGTACGGTGACCAGCAGGGCCGGGGGTCGGCGGGTGCCGGTCGAGCCGCCGTCGGCCGACGAGACGGAACCGCCGGTCGCATCGGAACCGCCGGTCGCACCGGAGCCGCCGCGGACCGAGACCGCGCCGGTGGAGGCGTAGCGCTCGGCGGTCTCGGTGCTCATCGACAGACCGCCCGCGGGGATGAGCCGCTTGCCCAGGGCGTGCACGAGGAAGCCCATCGGCACGGCGAGGGCGATGCCCATCAGCGTCACGAGGCCCATGAGCTCCTCGCCGAGCAGGGTCGTCGAGCCGACGATGCCGGGGTGCGGCGGGACGGTGTTGTGGATGAACACCATGAACACCGCGACGGGCATGCCGATCATGGCGGGCGTGCGGTGCCCGGCCGCCTTCGCGAAGGCGAAGATGATCGGGACCAGGATGATGAAGGCGACGTCGAAGAAGATCGGGATCGCGACCAGGCCGGAGGCGATCAGCAGCGCCTGCTGGAGGCGCTTCTCGCCGAGCAGATCGGCGGCGCGGAGGGCGATCGCCTCGGCTCCGCCGGTCTTCTCGATGATGCCGCCGAGCATGGCGCCGAGGCCGACGAGCAGGGCGACGGAGCCCAGCGTCCCGCCCATGCCCTCGATCAGCAGGGGCACGACGTCCTGGAGGGCGATACCCCCGGCCAGCGCGGTGAGCACGGAGACGACGAGCAGGGAGACGTAGGCGGGCCATTTCAGCCAGATCACGGTCACGAGGAGGATCGCGATAGCACCGACGGCGATGGCGATGAGCAGCAAGGGGTCCATGGGGGCTCTCGGTGTGGGGGTGGAGGTCAAGAGGGGTGACGAGGGCGTGCGGAGGCGACGGAGCAGGGCCGGGCGCGCTCCTCCGCCGCCTCGGGAGGGGCGCGGCGGGGGAGCGCACCGGTCCGGTCCGGTGCGGGGAGAGCGGCGCGATGCCGCCCGGATCAGCGCTCGATCGCGGGGATGTCAAGCATCTGGGCGAGGACCCGATCGAGCTCGGCGTCGTCCCAGACCTTGGTCCAGTCGGGCTGGATGATCGACTCGCGTCCGTAGTCCATGGCGCGCAGGCACGCCTCGGAGAACGGATTCGAGCCGCGCAGGGCATTGGTCAGCGAGATGAAGATGTGCCCGTAGAACAGCGCCTTCACGGCCTTCTCGGGAATGCCGACCTCGTGGATCGCGTGGTCCATCGAGTCCTTGAGGAACTGGCCGATCATGCAGCCGGTGGTCTCCACGAGGGTGGGCTCGAGCTGGGCGAGCTGCTTGACGGTCACCCAGTGCACGTCGATGACGGGGGCGTAGATGGCGCGGATGACCTGCGCGACCTTCTCCCGGATCGTCTCGTCGCCGCCCTCGTAGGCGGCCACGACCTCCTGCGGCGCGGCGATGCCGCCGAAAGTGTCGGCCCACTCCTCGGGGGTGGTGCGCTCGAGGAAGACCGACGGGTGTGCGGGGTGCGCGCACGCCTGGTGGACGCCCTCGCGCTCGGTGAGCAGGCCGGCGTAGGCGGCGGCCGGGTCGAGGGTGAGCAGCACGGAGCCGTCCTGCATCAGCGGCACGACCTGCGCGGAGATCTTCCCGAGGATCACGTCGGGCACGGCGAGGATCACGACGTCGGCCGCGGCGGCGGCGTCCTCGAGCTCGGTGACCTCGCGGCCCAGCGCGGCGAGGCGCTCGCGGCCGGCCTCCGAGGCCTCGACGTACAGCACGGGGGCATCGGTGAGGTTGAGGTTGTTGGACACGCGAGTGCCCATCTTCCCGGCGGCACCGACGACGGCGACGCTGATCGACGGGTCCAGCTCGACAGTCTTGCCGAACAGGGGGTTGAGCTCCTTGCTGCTGCTCATGGGGTTCTCCTTCGCGGGGGATCGGGTGGTGAGGGTGGTCGGTGGGGGAGCGCGATCGGGCGGCCGACGGGCGGTTCGGCCGCGCAGGTCGGGCGGCCGATGGGCGGTTCAGCGGGCCGACGGGCGGTGGGTCGCGCGCCAGTCGCGCAGCGCCGCGAGGGTGCGGTCGGTCCAGGCGCGCTCGAGAGCGAGGGTCGCGGCGAGGTCGCCCCGCCAGGGCAGCCAGTGCTCGACGATCGCGCTGGGGGCGGGGCGGACGCCGGGGCTCGCCGCCCCGTCGGCGTCCGCGCGCCCGGCGCCGTAGACGCTGGTCAGCTCGTGGTCGAGGTCGAGCAGGCCGTCGCCGAGCGGTGCGCCGGAGTAGGTGAAGCCCACCCAGCCCTCCTGGCGGGCGAAGGCGAAATCCTTCACGTGCAGGTTCACGGTGCGCGGGGCGCAGGCCACGACGACTTGGCGCGGGTGCTCGAGGGCGGAGACGCAGTTCGCGGGGTCCAGGCACACGCCGATCCGCGGCGAGCCGACGCGATCGATGACCTCCAGCAGCGTCGCCGTGGGGATCTGCTCGTAGGTCTCGAGGGCGAGGGTGACGCCGGCCGCCTCGAGGGCGGGGACGCTCGCCGCCAGCTCCTCGGCGACGGCCGGGACGCCGGCGGCGATCTCCTGGCTCTGGATCATCGAGCGGAGGGTGCGGGCGCCCAGCAGCTCGGCGCGGCTGATGAAGCGGGCCAGGTGCTCGCGGCCGACGGTGCGGGTGCCCAGCTCCAGCTCGATGCCGAGCAGTTCGGCCCGGTCGCGCAGAGCCCGTAGCGCCTCGTCGTCGAGCTCCTCGAGGCGGGGGTCGTCGCAGATCTGGAAGACCTCGCAGTCCAGCTCGGCGGCGCGGTCGATCATCCCCGCGATGCTCAGGGGGGAGGGGTTGCGGGCCTCGAACTCCCAGAACAGGGCGTAGGTGCCGATGCCGATCTTCATGCGCGTGTCACTCCGATGCGGGTCCGTGTCAGCGGGCCACGTCGGCCGCTCGGGAGCACTCTGACACAGCCCGGCGCAATTGGTCAACCGGTTGGCCAACGACGACCGGGAGTCGGCCGAGACGGGCGAGGGCGGGGCGGAGGGCGCGCACGCCGGCGCCCCGGGCGCGATGCACGTCGCTCCCGTGAGCTGCGATGGGGCCGAGCTGCGCCGGCTGGCGCGGACGACGGATGCGGGGACGGCCTAGCCGACGCGCGGGGGCGCCGCCGACTCCCGCTCTATGAGGACGGCGTGCGCCTGATGGCTGATCCGGACCGCAGAGGCTTCGCTCAGGCCGGCCTCGATCACCGCCTGCGCGGCGTCGAAGACGTCGCGGGCGTAGCTCGCGACATCGAGTGCCACGGTGGTCAGCGGCGGATCGAGGAAGGCGGCCATCGGCTCGTCGTCGAGACCGATCACGGAGAGCTCGCCGGGCACGTCGATGCCCTCGGCGCGGGCGGCGCGCAGCAGCGCTCCGGCCCAGAAGTCGTTGTAGCAGGCGACGCCGTCGACGGGATCGGCGCCGGAGCGCCACTCCCGCAGCACGGCGCGCAGCGGCATGAGCTGCTCGGTCGAGACCATCATCGGCTGCGTCGAGACCGGCGGCTCGGGGAGGCGCGCGGCGAGGACCAGCTCCCGCACGGCCTGCTCGCGATCGCGGGCGAACACGGCCAGGTCGCTGTCCGCAGCGCCGAGATAGGCGATGCGCCGGCAGCCCGCGGCGAGGAGCCGGTCGACCTGGAGCCGGCACATCACGCTGAGCCCGTCCGCGTCATGGAGCCTGCTCCAGCCGTCGACGTGGGGGATGCCGCTGCCCGCGATGGTCGCCAGGGCGTCCGCCGCCAGGGGCATCGAGGACTGGATCAGCTGCGGCTGCAGGTGCGCGATGGTCGCCGCGAGCGCGGCTGCGTCCCCGGACTGGAAGCTCACCACCGAGTAGCCGCTCTCGGCGGCGTGGCGAGTCAGGATGTCGGTGAGCTCCCCGACGTTGCGACCGAACGGCATCGCCGTGTTGACCAGCAGGATCACCGGCGGGAACTTGCCGCGCAGGGCACGCGCGCTCGCGTTGGGCACGTAGGAGAGCGCTCGCGCCGCCTGCAGCACGCGGCGTCGCGTCGATTCAGGGATCGACTGGTCGGGGCGGTCGTTGAGCACGTAGCTGACGGTCGCTCGCGAGACCCCGGCCCGCTTCGCCACGTCGGCGCTGGTCGCGCGCTTGTTGCCCCTCCCGGTGGGGTCCTCCGCTCGGGGGGCCGGAGCCGGTCCGGTCACCGCCCCGCACCCGCCGACGGGTCGCCGCCGGCCGCGCGCAGCAGGCGCGAGCGCGCCGTCTCCATGTGGGCGACCATCGCGGAGGCGGCGCGGTCTCCGTCGGCCTCTTCGAGGGCGGCGAGGATCGCGGCGTGCTCCTCGCCGGCCAGGTGCATGTCCTCGGGGTGGTGCACGGCGCGGTCGTTGTAGACCCGCAGCAGGGTGCGGGTGACGTCGAGCAGATCCGTCAGCATCGGGTTGGCGGCGGCACGGGCGAGGACCGCGTGGAACTCCGCGTCAGCCGCGACGAAGGTCGCGAGGACGTCGTCGGGAATGCCCGCGCTCGCCTCGTCGGCCCCGGCCTGGGCCGCAGACGCGCCCCGCATCGCCGCCACCGAGCCGCGCAGGGTCTCCAGCTGGGCGGCGTCGACCCGGCCCGCGGCGAGCCGCGCCGTGTAGCTCTCCAGGCCCGCGCGCAGCTCGATGAGCTGGGCGGTGTTCTTCTCGCCGATCATCAGGCCCCAGCGCAGGGTCTGCGGCAGCAGATCGCTCGCCGCACCGCGCAAGTACGTGCCGGAGCCCGGACGCACGTCGACGATGCCCAGGATCTCGAGGGCGGCCAGCGCCTCCCGCACCGCGGAGCGGCCGACGCCCAGCGACGCGGCGAGCTGCCGCTCCGGGGGCAGGCGCGTGCCCACCTCGAGCTCACCGCCGGTGAACAGCTCGAGCAGCCGATGGGCGACCTGCGAGACGGGGGTCCCCGCCGGGACGGCCTGCAGGGAGGAGGCGATCGCAGCCGAGGAGTCGTCGGAGAAGACGGGCATGGGAGGAACCTACCAACCGGTCGACCGTCGGCCGCCGGTCGCCCACCGCGCCGACTCCAACCGCCCCGTCGCCCTGCCCCTCAGTCCTCGACGGCGAGGATGTCCGCGGCCGACCGCAGCGAGGGCGCTCCCGTGCCGGGACCGGCCTCGATGCCCTCGGCCTGCATCCGGTTCATGTACGGCTGGGCCCGCTGCACCTGCTGCTCGAGGGCGGTGACCGTGGTGAGGAAGTTCTGGTTGGCCTGCGCCCGGAAGGCGTCGATCCCGTCCATGGTGGTGAACAGGTTGTCGAAGGCGCGCTGCAGCGTCTCGGGGGAGACCCCGGAGGTCGCGGCCTGCTCCTGGATGCGCACGGTGTTCTGCGCGAGCATCTCCGAGGTGCGGTCGATGAGGTCGTTCGTGGTCTTGTTGACCGCATCTATCTGGTCGAGCACGATCTTCTGGTTCTCGAGGGCCTGCGCCGTGATCACCGCGGTGCGCAGCGCCGTCACCGTGGTGGTGCGGGCCCGCTCGACGCCCTGGGCGAGCTTGGTGTTGTTGTCCTCGATGAGGCCCATCGACAGGTACGCCTGCACGGTCACCGCGATCTGCGTGGCGACGTCCTGGCGGCGCTGGCGGACCGCGAAGAGCACGTCCCGCTCGAGGGCCGCGCCCACCTCCGGTCGCCCCTCGGCCTTCGCCTGCTCGGCGCGGGCGACGACCTGGCCGTCGAGCTGCTGCAGCAGCTGGGAGGCCTTCTGCAGGTTGCCGAGGTCCTCCCACAGGGAGCGCCGCTCGACGGCCAGCTCGGCGTTGTCGCGCAGGAGCATCTCCTGGCCGCGGCCGAGGGCCTGCAGCACCTCGTCGAGCTGCTTCTGGTTGGACTCGAAGCCGCGGAAGTAGCGCTTGGCCGCGCCGCGACCCGGCAGGAAGCCGAGCGCCTTCGTCGCGAAGGTGTCCGGCTTGGGGGCCAGGTCCTCCATGCGCGTGCGGAGGTCGGCGAGGCTCTTGGAGACCTTCTCGGAGGTGCCGGATCCCTTCGCGTCCCGCAGCGACTGGTCCATGAAGCGCGAGGAGGTCGCACCGGTGCGGTCGAAGGTCTTCTTGGCGACCGCGCCGATCGCGGTGACCTGCGCGGTGAACTCCTGGGAATGCGGGTTCAGCGCGGTGACCGTGTCGAGCCAGGTGCTCGCCTTGACCTCGAGCTCCTTCGACTGCTCCGGGGGCAGGTCGGAGAGCAGGGAGACGGCCTTCTCCTCGCTGATCTCCGCGACGGGCTCGGCGGCCTGGATCGCGGGGGCGGGGGTCGGGGGCTGCAGCTTGTCCATCGGTTCTCCTCGGGCTCGGATCAGATGTCGATGATCGGGGTCAGGTGCTCGTCGGCGAAGCGACGCCGCAGGAATTCGGCGTGCACCTCGAGGTCGCGGGAGACGCCGGCGACGACGTCCCGCTCGACCCCCTCGAGGCTCTCGCCGAGCACGGTCAGCTGGTGGTCGATGCTGGTGAGGTTCGCCAGCGCGTCCTCGCGGGCGGCGCCCTGGAAGGAGGCGAGGAAGCCGATCGTGTCCTCGATCGCCTCCACCAGGTCGGGCAGGTACCGGGTGGCCATGCCCTCGAGCAGGGTCACGGAGCCATCGGCCGGCCTGCTCGACTGCACGGACTCGGCGCCGGTGAGTGCCTCGAGGCGTCCCAGCAGGGCGTCCACGTGGTCGAGGGCCGGCCGTGCCGCCGGGTCGGGGGCGCGGCCACGCAGCGCGGCGGTGGTCGCGCGGGTCTCCGCGGTCGCGCGCAGGATCCGCTCGAGCACCTCGCGGGTGCCCTCGCCGACGCCGGTCTGCGCCTCCACGAGCAGGGTCGGCGCGGGCCGCAGGGCGCGCAGCAGCAGGTGGCTGCCTCCGGCGAGCAGGACCCCGGTGCCGAGCGCCGCGACCAGCGCGAGGGGCAGGGCGACGGAGGCGACGAGTCCCAGTGCGAGGACTCCCACGGCACCGACCCCGCCCGCCGCCAGGGGCACGCCCGCCGCGAGGGCGCCGCCCGGCCGCCGGGGTCGGTCCACGGCGGTCGAGCGGGGCGGGTGCACGGCGCCCTCGAGCGGCTTCTGCACCGGGCCCCACAGGTCGCGCCGCTCGGCGGTCGCCTTCCACGGGAGGTCCTGGTCGCCCGGGGCGCCGGGGACTCCGGGGGTGCGGGACGCCGACGGGGCTCCCTCCGCCGCAGCGCGTCCGGACGCTGCAGCGCCTCCGGCCGGCGCGGGGGTTCCGGGCGCGAACGGGTCGGGGAACGAACCGTTCCCCTGGGCCGGCGTGCGAGCCGGGTCGTCCGGACTGGTCGTCACAGGTCCCCGCGGATCTCTCGGAGTGCTGGGCCGAGGTGGTCGGTCAATCGGTGGTCGGCGTGAGGGCAGGCTATCGCGGGCGTCTGGGGCCGTGCTGGCAGACGGGGCGGGATCCGCAGGCCGACGACGACGACTCCTCGGGTCCGCCCCCGCCGTCCGCCCCGTCCGCCCCGCCGGTCCGGCCGGTTGCCGCGCACGCCGTCCGCCCGGCCGCCGCGCACGCCGTCCGCCCGGTCCACACGCACGCCTTCCCTCCCGCCACCGTTTCCTATAGGATCCACGGGAAGCCTCCACGAAAGGACGACGATGTCTTCCGCCCAGACCCCGTACACCGCCGAGACCTGGCCGATCGGCGCCAACATGCTGTCCTTCGGGAGCGTCACGCCCGACGGCACCCCCACCCTCGAGGCGTCCTCCTCGGTGTGGGCCTCGCAGCTGCGACAGGTCAAGGAGCTCGGTGTCGACCAGATCGACCCGACCGACGCCTGGCTCCCGCTCGCGAAGCTCTCCGACGAGCGCGTCGAGGAGTTCCGCCGCGTGCTCGACGGCGAGGGACTCTCGCTCTCCTCGATCTCCATGACCCGCAACTCAGTGGTCGACGTCGAGAACGGCGAGCAGAACCTCGCCGACGCCCTGCGCTTCGTCGAACTCGCTCCGAGCTTCGGGGTGACCGTCGTGAACACCGGCTTCATGCAGGCCACCACCCCCGCGCAGAACGAAGCCATCTGGTTCTGGCTCGCCGACGGCCACGTCGACGACCCGGCGCTGCGCGACCTCGCGATCGAGCGCATCCGGACCCTCGGCGACGCCGCGGCGGCCCAGGGCATCCAGATCAGCCTCGAGATGTACGAGGACACCTACGTCGGCACCGCCGACGACGCGGTCTCCTTCGTGACCGACGTGGCCCACGAGTCCGTCGGCCTGAACCCCGACGTCGGCAACCTCGTGCGCCTGCACCGCCCCGTCGAGCCCTGGCAGGACATCTTCGAGAAGGTGCTGCCGCACTCGAACTTCTGGCACATCAAGAACTACACCCGCGACCTCGACCCCGCGACCGGTGCCTACTCGAGCGCGCCCATGCCACTCAAGTACGGGTACATCAACTACCGCACCGTGATCCGCCGCGCCCTCGAGCTCGGCTACTCGGGGCCGTTCTGCTGCGAGCACTACGGCTCCGACTCCCTCGGCGTCATCGCCGAGAACGTGCAGTACATCCGGCAGGTGCTGGCCTCCGCCCTCGCCTGATCCGCGCGGCCCCGGCGGGCTCCGCGGGACCCTGACCGGCCCCTTCGGCCCCGTCGTGCCCCGTCCGGCACTCAACACCCACGACACTCCCAGCACCCCGCACCCCCGTTCGAAGGAGAACACCCATGGCCCTCGAGATCACCCGCATCCAGCCCTTCCCCGAGGCGCGCACCGCCGTCGTCACCGGCGCGGGCGCCCCGCGCGGCATCGGCCGCCGCGTCGTCCGCAAACTCCTCGCCGAGGGCTGGTCCGTCGCCGCGGCCGACATCGACGGCCCCGCCGTCGAGGAGTTCGCCGCCGAGGTCACCGCCGAGCTGCCCGCCGAGGCCGGCGTGCGCGTGTTCGGCGTCGGCGTCGACATCTCCGACCAGGCCTCCGTGGACGCGGCCTTCGCCCGCATCGACGCGGAGCTGCCGCCGGTGGTGGCGCTGGTGAACCTCGCCGGCATCCCCAGCCCGCACTCCTTCTTCGAGCTGACCGGCGAGATCTGGGACCGCGTCATGGACGTCAACGCCAAGGGCACCCTGCTCATGACCCAGGCCGCGTCGCGGCGCATGATCGATGGCGGCGTGGGCGGCCGCATCGTCAACACCGCCTCGATCACCGCCCTCGACGGCGGCGGCACCTTCTCCAAGACCGGCTACGCCGCCGCGAAGGCCGCCGTGCAGGGCCTGACCCGCGGCTTCGCCCGTGAGCTGGGCGAGTTCGGCATCACCGCGAACGTGATCCTGCCCGGCCCGATCGACACCGACATCATGGGCGGCACCCTGACCGATGAGCGCAAGGCCGGCATGTCCTCGAACATCCCGCTGCAGCGTGTGGGCCAGCCCGAGGAGGTCGCGGGGCTGATCGCCTTCCTCGTCTCCGAGGACTCGTCGTTCGTGAACGGCACCTCGATCAACGTCGACGGCGGCAAGCACATGCACTGACGACCCCCGGGGTCCCGGGGTCGCGCGCCCGGGGCCCCGCCGTCGTCGACTCCGCGCCCTCGATCGAGGACATCCGCCAGGTCGCCCGCCGGCGTCTGCTGCGCGTGCTCGACATCCTCGACGAGGAGCTCGAGCTCGCCGTGGGTCAGCTCGGCGCGACGAGCATCGCGGCGCTGGACCGCAGCGTCGTGGAGTACCCCGAGGCCTGGCACGGGGTGGGTCGGCACCGTGAGCCGGAGACCGACGGGCCGGGTGCGGGTGCGGGCGTGGGCGCCGGCGCGGCGCCGACGGGGGAGCGGCCGACGGGGGCATGGCCGCGTGACCGCGTGACCGCGCAGAAGGCGGGCAGAAAGCAGACGGGCGGGACCCCGGCGGATCGGCCGGGGTCGGTTTCGCCCCGTCGGAGGAGACTCCGACGGGTCCCGTCCGGCGCGGGGTCAGCTGCGGGTGCGCAGGTTGGTCATGCCGCCGTCGATCGGCAGCAGCACGCCGGTGGTCGAGCGGTTGCGCGGGGAGGCGAGGTAGCAGTGGGCCTCGGCGACCTCCTCGGGCTCGACCAGGCGGCCGTGGGGCTGACGGGCGCTGAGCGCGGCGCGCTCGGCCTCGGGGTCGTCGGCCCGGTCGAGCAGCCGGCCGATCCACGGGGTGTTCGCGGTGCCGGGCACGACGGCGTTGACGCGGATCCCCTCGCGCACCCAGTCCGCGGCCATGGCCAGGGTCATCGCCTGCACGGCACCCTTGGAGGCGGAGTAGAGCACCCGCTCGGGCAGCCCCAGCATCGAGGCGATCGAGGCCGTGTTGACCACGGCGGCGGCCTCGGAGCGGCGCAGGTGAGGCAGCGCCGCCTGGGTCACGCGCGCGACGGAGATGACGTTGACGTCGAGCACGCGCGCCCACTCGGCGTCATCGTTCGCGTCGACCTGGCCCTGGGCGCCGATGCCGGCGTTGTTGATGACGATGTCGATCCCGCCGAGCTCCGCGGCGGCACGGTCCACGGCCGCGGTCACGGCGGCGCGGTCGGTGACGTCGACCTGGATCTGCAGGGCGCCCTCGGGCGCGCCGGAGGGATCGAGGTCGAGGGCCGCGGTGCGGGCGCCGCGGGCCTGGAGGGCGCGGATCGTGGCGGCTCCGATGCCGGCGCCGCCTCCGGTGACGATGGCCGTGAGGCCGGCGAACTCGAGATCGGTCGGGGATGCCATGCGGGGTTCTCCTCATCGAGCGGTGGCGGGGCTGTCCCATCTTCACACCTCCGACGTCTGCGGGGGGCGAGGTGCCCACGACTCGGCATTCACGGCGGGAGCGTGAGGTGGGTCCGGGGTCCGCCTCGGGCGGCGGGCCACGAGGGCGACTTTATCAAGATTGGATATAGGATTTCAGGGGAACGGATCGTTCCCGCCCTCGGAATCGTCCCGGCGCGCAGTAGCGTCGGTACAGATCGACCGGGATCACCCGTCGGCCCCGCAGCGCAGCGCTGGGCCGAACCCCGCCCCCGATGGTCCCGGCCCCTGGCCCGGAGCGCGTCCCCGACGCACCGGCCCGTCTGACGCATCTCCGCCCGTCCCTCGCCCGACCGCCCCGGAGGCACCCATGAGAGCACTCGTCCTGACCGACTACCACCGGCTCGACGTCGTCGAGCGCGAACGGCCCGAGCCCGGTCCCGGGGAGGTGCTGCTGCGGCTCTGCGCGACCGGCATCTGCGGGTCCGACGTGCACGGCTTCACCGGGGAGAACGGCCGACGGGTGCCCGGGCAGGTCATGGGGCACGAGTCCTCCGGCACCGTCGCGGCGCTCGGCGCGGGGGTCGAGGAGGCGGCCTTCCCCCTCGGCGCCCCCGCCACTTTCAACCCCGTCGTGGTCCCCGCCGCGCAGGCCGCGGCCTACCGCGGCCGCGAGCAGCACGCCCCCGGCAAGGCCGTGATCGGCGTGGTGGCCGCGATCCAGGCGTCCTTCGCCGACTACGTCGTCGTGCCCGCCGGCAACGTGCTGCTGCTCGATCCGGACCTGCCGCTTCACCTCGGCGCGCTCATCGAGCCGCTCGCCGTCGCCGTCCACGCCGTCGGGCGCGGGACCCCGTCGGCCGACGACCGCGTGCTGGTGATCGGCGGCGGCCCCATCGGGCAGAGCGTCGTCCTCGCCCTGCACCGGGCCGGCGTGCGCCGGATCGTGCTCTCCGAGCGCGACCCGGCCCGCCGGGAGCTGGTCGCCACCCTCGGCGTCGAGGTCCTCGACCCGTCCGCCGGTGATCTCGCCGAGCGCGTCGCCGAGCTGCTCGGCGGGCCGGCGGACCTCGCGATCGACGCCGTCGGCCTCAGCCCCACCCTCGCCGACGCCTGCGCCGCGACCGCCCTCGGCAGCCGCATCGTGCTCGTCGGCATGGGCTCCCCGCGCCTCGAGGTGTCCGCCTTCGCGATCAGTACCGAGGAGCGCACCCTGATCGGCTCCTTCACCTACTCGGCGCAGGACTTCGCCGACGCCGCCGCCTGGGTCGGTGATCACCCCGACCAGGTGGAGCCGCTGGTCAGCCGCATCGTCGGCCCCGAGGAGGCGCAGGCGTCCTTCGCCGCGCTCGCCGCCGGGGAGGGCCCCGCCGGCAAGATCCTCGTCCGCTTCGACCAGCCCGAGCCGTTCGACCAGCCTGCCCAGCCCGACCAGGAGGGGGAGCCCGCATGAGCGCGAGCCACCGCGCCATCGCCCCTGTCCGCGCCTTCACCGTCACCGGCGGCGGCGCCGACTGACCGACCTCTGGGACCCCTACCCCTCCGATGTCTCGAGCTGGCACAGTGGGTCCCGAGCATCCACCCCCTCGAAGGAGAATCATGGAACTGCGTCGCCTCGGCCCGATCGGCCAGGAGAAGCCCGCCCTCGTCGCCGACGGGGTCACCTACCGCCTCGACTCGCTCACCGCCGATGTTGACGGGGCCTTCCTCGCCGCCGACGGGATCGCCGCGGTGCGCGAGAAGCTCGCCGCGGGCGAGCTGCCCGTGTGGGAGGGGGCCGAGTCCGAGCGCGTCGGCGCCCCCATCGCGCGCCCCCAGGCCGTGATCTGCATCGGCCAGAACTACGCAGCGCACGCCGCCGAGTCCGGCGACCAGCCGCCGAGCGTCCCGATCATCTTCTTCAAGCACCCCAACACCGTGGTCGGCCCCTTCGACGCGGTCGAGATCCCGCCGGGCGCCGTGAAGGTCGACTGGGAGGTCGAGCTGGGTGTGGTGATCGGGAAGCAGGCCTCGTACCTGGCCGATGAGCAGGCCGCGCTCGAGGTCATCGCCGGGTACGTGACCAGCCATGACGTCTCCGAGCGGGACTTCCAGATCGCGCAGTCCGGCGGCCAGTGGTCCAAGGGCAAGAACGCGAAGGGCTTCAACCCCGTCGGCCCCGCGCTCGTCCCGGCCGACGCGGTCGACCCGCAGGCGCTGCGCCTCTGGTCGAGCGTGAACGGCGAGGCCCGTCAGGACTCGAACACCGCCGACATGGTCTTCACCGTGGCGCAGCTCGTGCACCACCTGAGCCAGTACATGGTGCTCGAGCCCGGCGACCTCATCAACACCGGCACCCCGCAGGGTGTGGCCCTCTCCGGCCGCTTCCCGTACCTCGCCGCGGGCGACGTCGTGGAGATCGGCATCGACGGCCTCGGCGCCCAGCGCCAGGAGTTCGTGGCGCACGCCTGAGCGCCCGGAGCGGGCAGCACGCCGGCCCCAGGACCCGAGCGGTCCCGGGGCCGGCGTCGTTCGGGGACGGTCCGGCGGGCGGCCGACGGCGGTCTCGTCGGCGTCGGCGGTCCACGGACCTCCTCCCGCGGCGAGATCGCCTGTAGCCGAGATCCAATAGGATTTGCTACTGTCTGCGACGTGCGCCCCGATCTGCGGCGGCGCCCCACGACGAAGGAGTCCCCGCATGTCCATCTCCACCGTGACGATCGTCGGCGCCGGCTACATGGGTGGCGGCATCGCCCAGGTGCTGGCCATCGCCGGCTTCGAGGTCACCGTCGCCGACGTGAGCGTCGAGACCGCGAACGCCTCGCTCGAGCGCCTCCGCCGCGAGGCCCGCGAGTTCGAGGAGCAGGGCCTGTACGCGCCCGGCAGCGCCGACCTGGTGGAGAAGAACATCTCCGCCGGGAAGACCATCGAGGAGGCCGTCGCCGACGTCGACTTCATCGAGGAGGCCGTCTTCGAGCGCGTCGACGTCAAGCGCGAGGTCCTCGGCCGCATCTCCGAGCACGCCCGGCCGGACGCGATCATCGGCACCAACACCTCCACCATCCCGGTGAAGGAGCTGGTCAGCGCCGTGAAGCACCCCGAGCGCTTCCTCACCGTGCACTTCTCCAACCCGGCGCCGTTCATCCCCGGCGTCGAGCTGGTGGCCGGCGAGGCCACCACCCCCGAGGCCGTCGAGGCCGTCAAGGAGCTCCTCGAGAAGTCCGGGAACCAGGGCGCCCAGGTCGCCGACACCCCCGGCATGGTGCTCAACCGTCTCCAGTACGCCCTGCTCAAGGAGGCTACCGCGGTGGTCGAGGAGGGCGTCGCCACCGCCGAGGACGTCGACACCATCGTCCGCACCACCTTCGGCTTCCGCCTCGGCTTCTTCGGTCCCTTCGCCATCGCGGACCAGGCCGGGCTCGACGTCTACGCGAACTGCTTCGTGACCTTCGAGGAGGCCTTCGGCGAGCGGCTCGCCACCCCGGAGCTGATCTCCGGTGCCGTCGCCGCGGACCGCAAGGGCGTCAAGAACGGCAAGGGCCTGCTCGGCGACTACGACGAGGCGACCGCCGCCGAGCTCATCGCCTACCGCAACCGGGCCTACGCGAAGATGTCGCAGCTGCTCGCCGAGCTGGGTCCGGCCCCGAAGGCCACCCCGCGCGCCGACTGACGCCGTCCCCCGCGAGCGGGCAGGCGCGCGCCGAGTGTCACCGCCCGCGTGCACCGAGTGTCACCGTCTGCATGCACCGAGTGCTGCATCTGGACCGCCATCCGCCGGACTTAGCGGTCCGGATGCAGCACTCGACCTGAGGATCGCGGCCCCGGGCGGCCCCGCCGCCTCGCGACGGCCGCCCCACACGTCCACCGCCCCGTTCCCACCTCACACGGCCCCCATCCCCCACCCCGTCAACGGAGACATCCATGGAAGACCTCGTGCTCGCGGACCGCAGTGTCCTGCAGCTCCTCCTCATCGCGCTCGGCGCGATCATCCTGTTGCTCGTCCTCATCATCAAGGTGAGGCTCCACGCCTTCTTCTCGCTGCTGATCATCGCGGTCGGCACGGGCCTCGCCGCCGGGATCGGCGTCGGCGACGTGATCGACGTGGTCGTCGCCGGGTTCAGCACCACCGTCGGCACGGTGGCGCTGCTCGTCGGATTCGGCGCCGTCCTGGGACGGCTGATCGAGATCACCGGCGGCGCCCAGGTGCTGGCCGACAAGATGCTCGACACCTTCGGCGAGCACCGTGCCCCGCTGGCCCTCGCGGTCGCCTCGCTGCTCTACGCCTTCCCGATCTTCCTCGACGCCGGCTTCATCGTGATGCTGCCGGTCATCTACACGGTCGCCCGGCGACTCGGCGGCTCCTTCATGCTGTACGTGCTGCCGTCGATCGCGTCCTTCCAGATGATGCACGGCCTGCTGCCCCCGCACCCCGGCCCCACCGCGGCCGCGACCGTGATGGGCGTGGACGTCGGCCTGGTGGTCATCATCGGCCTGCTCATCGGCCTGCCCACCTGGTACCTCGGCGGCTACTGGGTCGCCCGCCTCATCGCCCGTCGCTACCCGAACACCCCCGTCCCGGCCCTCCTCGGCGAGCCGCGCGACGTGCCGCAGGACGAGCGCCCCGGCTTCGTCTCGATCCTCGTCGTGCTGCTGCTGCCGCTCGCGCTGATCTTCTTCAACACCGCCTTCTCGACCCTCGAGAAGCAGGGCTCCGTCGGCTCCGACGACGTCCTCTTCCAGCTCTCCCGGCTGCTCGGCGCGACCCCCGTCGCCCTCGCGCTCTCGGCCCTGCTGGCGATGCTGCTGCTGTACGTCCTCCCGCGTCGTCGCCGCGGCGAGAAGGTCGGCGGCCTGCTCGAGGACCTGGTCGACGACGCCCTCGCGCCCGTCTGCTCGATCATCCTGATCACCGGTGCGGGCGGCGCCTTCGGCCGCGTCCTCACCGAGACCGGCATCGGCGGCGAGATCGCCAAGGGGCTCGACGCGATGGGCCTGCCGCTCATCGTCGCGGCCTACCTCGTGGCCACCGTCATGCGCATCGCGCAGGGCTCTGCGACGGTTGCGGCGACCACCGCCGCCTCGATCATGGCGCCCGCCTTCCTCGGGGCGGACCTCGGCGCCGTCGCGGTCGCCGCCGCGGTCATCGCGATCGGCTGCGGATCGATCGGCTGGTCGCACGTGAACGACTCCGGGTTCTGGCTGATCGGCCGCTTCTGCGGCTTCGATACCGTGACCACGTTCCGGACCTGGTCGCTCGTGGGCACCACGATCTCGCTGCTCGGCTTCGCGCTCTCGAGCGTGGTGTACGCGATCGCCGCCTGACCCCGTCCCCGCTCGAAGGAGTCCCGCATGTCCACCCCCGCTCCCGCCGCTCGACGCCTGCTCGTGCTGGACGACGACCCCACCGGGTCGCAGTGCGTGGCGGGGGTGGACGTGGTCCTCGACCTCGACGCCGACCGCGCCGCCCAGGTGCTCGCGACTCCCGGCGCGACCTGCTTCGTGCTCACCAACTCCCGCGCCCTCGACGAGGCGGAGGCCGTGGCCCTGACCCGCCGCGTGGTGGGCGGGGTGCTGGAGGCGCTGGGTCCGGGGGCGGCGGCCGACCGCGGCCTGCACATCGTCTCCCGCTCCGACTCGACCCTGCGCGGGCACGTCCTCGCCGAGCCGCGGGCGATCGTGGCCGAGCTCGCCGCCCGCGGCCGCGCGGTCGACGCGATCCTGTTCGTCCCCGCGATGCTCGAGGCCGGCCGCTTCACCGAGGATGACGTGCACTTCGCGCGCGTCGGCGACAAGGTCCTCCGCGTCGAGGACACCGACTTCGCTCGCGACGCCACTTTCGGCTACACCCGCTCCGACCTGCGGGACTTCCTCGAGGAGCGCTCGGGCGGCGTGCTGCCCGCGGCGGAGGTCCTGAGCATCTCCCTCGACGACATCCGCGTCGGCGGCGTCGACCGCGTCGAGGAGATCCTCGCCGGGGCCCACGACGGCCGCTGGGTGGTCGTCAACGCGACCGAGTACGCGGACATGGAGGTCGTCGCCGCGGCGGTCGGCCGACGCGAGGCCGCGGGGGCGACCCTCGTCAGCCGCTGCGCGCCCTCCTTCGTCCGGCCGCTCGCCGGCCAGCGCGGGGCGCGCGTGCTCGACGCCGACGCGATCCCCGTCGGCACCGGCCGACTGGGGCACGGCCTGGTCGTGGTGGGCTCCCACGTCGGCCTCACGACGACGCAGCTGCGCGCGGTGCAGGAGCGCGGCGGGCTCGTCGAGGTCGAGATCGACGTGCCCTCCGTGCTCGATGTGCGCCGTGAGCAGCACCTGGCCGAGGTCGCGGAGCGTCTGCGTGCGAGCCTCGTCCACGAAGACTGCGTGGTGTACACCAGCCGCGACCTGGTGCGCACCGACGACCCCGCGGAGTCGCTCGCGATCGCCCGCAGCGTGTCCGACGCCGTGGTCGAGGTGGTGCGGCAGGTGCGGACCGTGCGTCCCGCCTGGGTGGTCGCCAAGGGCGGCATCACCTCCCACGAGGTCGCCGCCTCCGGCCTCGAGATCAGCCGCGCACGGGTCGCGGGCCAGTTCTGGCCCGGCCAGGTGTCGCTGTTCGCCGCGGAGGACGCGCCGGACGAGGTGCTCGGCATGCCGTACGTCGTCTTCCCCGGGAACGTCGGCGGCGAGCAGGCTCTCGCCGACGTGATCGACGTGCTGACCGCCGCGGTCCGCCGCCCCCGCTGATCGCCCGGGCCGCCGCCTCCGCGGACCGCCCGCGCCGCCGCCTCCGCTGACCACCCGGACCGCCGCCTCCGACACCGACCACCGCAGCACCCGCACCCACCCCGAGGAGCTCCCGATGACCACCACCCCCTCCGTCGCCTGGATCGGCCTCGGCGCGATCGGCGCCCCCATGGCCCGCGCGCTCGCGGGCGCCGGCCTCCCCGTGACGGCCTTCGACGTGTTCCCGGCGGCCCGCGAGGCCCTCGCCGACGTCGCCACGATCGCCGGCAACGCCCGGGAGGCCGTGCGCGGCGCCGACGTCGTCGCCGTCATGGTCGCGACCCCCGAACAGCTCGAGGCGGTGCTCCACGGCGAGGAGGACGGCATCGCCGGCGAGCTCACGGCGGAGACGGTCCTGCTGATCATGTCCACCGTCGGCCCCGCCGCCGTCGAGGCGGCCGTCGCGCGGCTCGCGGGCGTGACCAGCAGGATCGTCGACGCCCCGGTCTCCGGCGGCGCGGCACGGGCCGCGACCGGCGACCTGCTGGTGATGGTCGGCGGCGCCGAGGCCGACGTCGACGCCGTGCGCCCCGTCCTCGACGCGCTCGCCGCGAACGCCCCCGTCGTCGGCCCCCGTCCCGGCGACGGGCAGCGGTTCAAGATCGTCAACCAGCTGCTGTGCGGCGTGCACATCGCCGCCGCGGGGGAGGCGATCGCCCTCGCGGACCGGATGGGGCTCGACGTGCGTCAGGTCCATGAGGTGCTGAACACCGGGGCCGCCCACTCGTTCATGTTCGCGGACCGCGGTGGGCGCATGGTCGAGGAGGCCTACGACGACGTCCGCTCGGCGCTGACCATCTTCGTCAAGGACATGGGTCTCGTCACCGAGGCCGCCGCGGAGGTAGGGCAGCAGGTGCCGCTGGCCACCGCCGCCCAGGCGCTGTACCGACGCGGCAGCGAGCTCGGCCACGACCGCCGCGACGACTCGATCGTCCGCGAGGTCCTGCGCGAGGGGTGAAGCCGGGCGCCTGGCCCATCACCTCCCGGTTACCGGCAGGTAGCGGCGTGTGAGGTAGCATGTTCGGCGGAACATGCTCCCTCAGGTGCCGTAACGCGTGGTGAGGCCCTCACCCGTCGACCCTCACGCCGCCGTGACGGCCTCCCACTGGCGTGACGCGGCGGACCGCACCACGGCCTCGCAGACCTCCGCCGCGCGCAGCCCGTCGGCCGTGGACGGTGCCCGGTGCGTGCCGTGCACCGCATCGGAGAGGAAGTCGGCCGCCTCGATCGTCTTGAGGTCGTCGAAGCTGAGCGGGATCCCCGGGCCGGGCTGGAAGCGGGCGTACTCGCCGTGACCGGCGCCGGTGAGCACCGTGGTGTAGCCGTGCTCGGTGCCGCCGTCGCCGAGCATCACCTCGAACTCGTTCATCCGCGTGAAGGACCAGCGCGCCGAGCCCTCGGTGCCGTACAGCTCGAGGGCGTAGTCGCTGCGGTGCCCGCGGGCGACCCGCGAGGCCTCGAGCGTCGCGTGCGCCCCGCCGTCGAGCCGGGCGAGCGCCGCGACCCAGTCCTCGTTGCCGACCGGGCCCCGCTCGGTCGAGACCGCCACCCCGCCGTGGCCGACGCCCGCGCCGAGCGGGAGCGGACGGTCGGGGATGAGGATGTCGGAGGCCGCGGAGACCTCGGCGACGGACTGCCCGGTGACGTACCGGACCAGGTCCGCGCCGTGGGAGAGCAGGTCCCCGATCACGCCGCTGCCCGCCTTCTCGCGGTCGTAGCGCCAGGTCAGCGGGCCGTCGGGGGAGGAGGCGTAGTCGGCGAAGAGCCAGCAGCGCACGGTCGTGAGCCGTCCCAGTCGGCCGCTGGCGACCAGCTCGCGCAGGTGGGCGATCGCCGGGGCGTGGCGGTAATTGAAGCCGACGGCTGTCCCGACGCCCGCCTCCTGCGCGGCCCGGTGGATCGCGCGGGACTCCGCCGCGGAGACCCCCATGGGCTTCTCGATCCAGAACGGCTTGCCGGCCGCCGCGGTGGCGAGCGCGAGATCGCGGTGCAGGAAGTTCGGGGAGCAGATCGAGACGACGTCGACCGTCGGATCCGCGAGCAGCTCGTCGATCCCGGCGACCGCCTTCTCGAACCCGAACTGCGCGGTCGCGGCCTGCTGGTTCGCCTCGATCGGGTCCGCGGCGACCACGAGTCGCGGCCGGAGCCCGAGCTCGGGGAAGCGGGTCGGGATCCGCTGGTAGCTGGTGGAATGCAGGCGCCCCATCCAGCCGAGGCCGACGACGCCGACGCCGATCTCACGCACCGGCGCCACCCCTGCCGAGCTCCTGCGTCATCGGCTCTCCGCTCACTTCATGCCCAGGCCGCACTCGGCCAGGAACTCACGGGTGGCGATCGCGTTCGGCAGCGGCAGGCCCGGGTCGCAGGGGTAGAGGTCCTGCTCGCAGATCACGTACAGCTCCTTGTCGAGCGTGGCCAGCTTCGCGACCAGGTCCCTCATGTCCGGCAGTCCGGCCGGCGGCTTCACCGAGGCGCCCTTGGCGACGGCCTCGCCGAAGGGCCAGTCCTTCTCGTGGGCCTCGCGGGTGATGTCCGGGTCGAAGGCCTTGATGTGCACGTAGCCGATCCGCTCGGGGTACTCGTCGATCATGGAGATCGGGTCGCCGCCGCCGTAGACGATGTGGCCGGTGTCCAGGCAGAAGCTGACCAGCTCCGGGTCGGTCGCGGCGAACACGCGGGCGATCTCCTCGGGCGTCTCGATGTGGGAGTCGCCGTGGGGGTGCAGCACCATCTGCAGGCCGTAGTCCTGTTTCATGATGCGGCCCAGCTCGTTCGCGTTCTCGACGTAGCGCCGCCACGCCGCGCCGGTCAGCTCCCGGTCGTCGGTGAACTCCCAGGTCTTCTCGTCGCGGTACATCGGGGGCAGGTGCACGATGTACTCGGCGCCGACGGCGGCGTGCGTCTCGGCGATCGCCCGGAAGGTCCGCTCGGTCTCCGCCCACGCCTCCTCCTTGTGCAGGATGCCCCAGCCGGTCCCGGCCACGACGCGGAAGCCGTGCTCGTCCATGACGGACTGCAGCTCCTTCGCGTCCTGCGGGAAGTAGCCCCACGGCCCGGTCTCCATGACGGAGAAGCCGGCCTCTGCCATCTCCGCGAGCGCGGTGCGCCACGGGATCTGCTGCTCGTCCTCGGGGAACCACACGCCCCACTGGTCCGGGCACACGCCGATGGTGAGCTTGTCGAACGGCGCCTCGGGGTTGCGGGAGCGGTCGGGGACGGGCGCGGTGCCGGGGGTCATGGGGTCTCCTTCGACGGATGGGTGCGGGGGCGCGGGTGGCGCGGGCGGGGGACGGGCGGCGGGGCGCTGGGCGGCGGTGGGGCGGCCATCCTCCTGCCTGGCCCCGGGATGGCCTGTTTCTCAACCACTTTCGGCCCGGAAATGATTGAGAAACAGGCCAGAGCCGATGGCCCGGAGCCGACGGGCTGAGCCCATGGCCCGGAGCCGACGGGCGGTCAGGTGGCGGCGCGACGGATGGGAGCGGGTTGGGTCAGTCGTGGGTCGGGAAGCTCATCGAGCTCTCGACGGACTCGTTCTGCGCGGGCCAGCGCGTGGTGACGGCCTTCTGCCGGGTGTAGAAGGAGACGCCCTCGGGTCCGTGCGCGTGATGCTCGCCGAACAGCGAGTCCTTCCAGCCGCCGAAGGAGTAGTAGCCCACCGGGGTCGGGATCGGGACGTTGATGCCGATCATGCCCACCTGGATCTCGTCCTGGTAGCGGCGCGCGTAGTGGCCGGAGTCGGTGAAGATCGCAGTGCCGTTGCCGAAGGGCGAGGAGTTCACGAGGTCCACGGCCGCGTCGAAGTTCGGCACGTGCATCACCACGAGCAGCGGGCCGAAGACCTCGTCGGTGTAGGTGGGGTGGTCGGCGGCCAGTCCCGTGATCACCGTCGGCCCCACGAAGTTGCCGTTCTCGTGGCCCTCGACCACGAGGCCGCGGCCGTCGACGACGATCCTGGCGCCAGCCTGCTCGGCCTCGTCGGTCATGCGGATCACGCGCGCCTTCGCGTCGGGGGTGATGACGGCCGGCATGTCTGTCGCCGGGTCGTCCCCGGGGCCGACCACGAGCTTCTCGGCCTCGGCCGTGATCGCGGCGAGGAACTCCTCGTGCACATCGCCCACGGTCACGGCGACCGGCACGGCCATGCAGCGCTCGCCGGCGGAGCCGAAGGCGCCCGAGGCGATCTGCGCGGCGGCGAACTCGATGTTCGCGTCCGGCATCACCACGGCGTGGTTGTTCGCGCCGCCGAGGGCCTGCACCCGCTTGCCGGCCGCGGAGGCTGTGGCGTGGACGTGCTTTGCGATCGGCGTCGAGCCGACGAAGGAGACCGCCGCGATGCCGTCGTGCGTGCACAGGGCGTCGACGACCTCCTTGCCGCCGTGGACCACCTGGAACACGCCGTCGGGCAGACCAGCCTCCTGGTACAGGCGGGCGACGAGGTTCGAGGCGGAGGGGTCGCGCTCGGAGGGCTTGAGGACGAAGGCGTTGCCGGTCGCGATCGCGATGGGATGCATCCAGAAGGGCACCATCACCGGGAAGTTGAACGGGGTGATGCCGGCGACGACGCCGAGCGGCTGGCGGAGGGTGTGCCCGTCGACGCCGGTGGAGATGTTCTGCGAGAAGCCGCCCTTGAGGTCCTGGGTGATGGACGTGGCGAACTCGAGGGTCTCCAGGCCGCGTGCGATCTCGCCCTTCGCGTCGCCGAGGGTCTTGCCGTGCTCGCGCGTGATGACGGCGGCGATCTCGTCGGTGTGCTCGATCATCAGCTGCCGCATGCGGTAGAGGATCTGGGTGCGCCGGGCGAGCGAGACCTTCGCCCACTCCTTCTGCGCTGAGGCGGCGACCTGCACGGCGCGGTCGACGGTCCCCGCATCGCCCAGGTGCAGCGTCCCGACCTGGGCACCGGTCGCGGGGTCCATGATCGGCTGCGTGGCGCCGGAGCCGGCGATCTCCTGGCCGTCGATCCAGTGGGTGATCTCGTATCCCATGGGGTTCCCTTCGGGGTCTGCGGGTCTGCGGGGTCTGTGTGGGGTGTGGGGCGGGGCGGCCGACGAGGCAGCGTGGGACGGCCGACGGGGCCGCGCGGGGCGGCTCCCGGGGCCGACGGGGGTCAGAGGTAGTGGCGCTGCGGGGCGATCTCGGCTTCGTACCGGGCGCGGGCTGCCTGCGTGGACTCGAGCCGGGAGACGGCGCTGACCGGCACGTCCCACCAGCCGATCCCGGGCGGGTTCGGGCCGTACAGGTTCGTGTTCACCACGATCGCGGTCGCCTCGGTCGACGCCGCCGCGCGACGGTACGCCTCGCGGAAGGACTCCGTATCGGAGACCTCCTGCACCTCGAGGCCGTAGGAGCGGATGTTGGCGGGAATGTCGAAGGGGAGGGTGTCCCCGTCGAGCAGGCCGCTCGCCTCGCTGCGCATCCGGTACCGGGTCCCGAAGCGCTGGCTGCCGTGGGACTCGGAGAGGGAGCCGATCGAGGACCAGCCGTGGTTCTGCAGGATCACCAGGATGACCTTGATCCGCTCGGCGACGATGGTGGCGATCTCCTGCGGCGCCATCTGGAAGGTGCCGTCGCCGATGATCGCGACGACCTCCGCGTCGGGCGCGGCCATCTTCGCGCCGAGCGAGGCCGGCAGCTCGTAGCCCATGCACGAGTAGCCGTACTCGAGGTGGTACTGCCGCGGGGAGCGGGCCTTCCACAGCGCCTGCAGGTCGCCGGGCATGGACCCGGCGGCGTTGATCAGGATGTCGTCGTCGGCCATCAGCTCGTTCAGGGCGCCGAAGATCTCGGTCTGGGCCGGGAGTTCCTGGTCGTGCGGGGCGAAGCAGGGGGCGATCAGCTCCTCCCACTGCGCACGCAGTTCGCGGGCGCGCTCTCCGTGCGCGGCCGGCGCCTGCCACCCCTGGAGCCCGGCTTGCAGCGCGGTCAGACCCTCGCGGGCGTCGGCCACCAGCATGGTCGCGGCGTGCTTCGCGGCGTCGAAGGCCTTGACGTTGAGGTTCACGAAGCGGACGTCGGGGTTGCGGAAGGCGGTGTGGGAGGCGGTGGTGAAGTCGGTGTAGCGGGTCCCGACGCCGATCACCACGTCGGCCTCGGCGGCGAGGGTGTTCGCCGCGTCGTTGCCGGTCGCGCCGACGCCGCCGAGGCACAGCGGGTGGTCGGCGCTGAGCGCGCCCTTCCCGGCCTGGGTGTCGAGCACGGGGATGCCGGTCGCGTCGGCGAAGGCCTCGAGGGCGGCGGAGGACTCGGAGTAGATCGCGCCGCCGCCGGCGATGACGACGGGGCGCTGCGCGCCGCGGATCACTGCGAGCGCACGGTCCAGCGCCGCGGGCTCCGGCACGGGGCGGCCGACGTGCCAGGTCCGCTCGCGGAACAGCTCGACGGGCCAGTCATGGGCCTCGGCCTGCACGTCCTGGGGGAGGCAGATCGTCACGGCGCCGGTCTCGGCGGGGTCGGTGAGCACCCGCATCGCGGCGAGCAGCGAGGGGATCAGCTGCTCTGGTCGCCAGATCCGGTCGAAGAAGCGGGAGACGGGGCGGAAGGCGTCGTTGACGGAGACGTCCAGGGCGCGCTCGTCCTCGAGCTGCTGCAGCACCGGGTCCACGGCGCGGTTGGCGAAGACGTCGCTGGGCAGGATCAGCACCGGGATCCGGTCGATCGTGGCGAGAGCCGCACCGGTGACCATGTTCGTCGAGCCCGGGCCGATCGAGGCGGTGCACGCCATGGCCTGCAGGCGGTTCCTCGTGCGCGCGTAGGCGACGGCCGTGTGCACCATGTTCTGCTCATTGCGCGCCTGGAAGTAGGGCATCCCCGCTTCCGCGGGGAGGCCGGCCTCCGCGGGGGCGGGATCGACGGCGTTCTGCAGCAGCGCCTGGCCGAGGCCCGCGACGTTGCCGTGGCCGAAGATCCCGAAGGTAGCCGGGATCAGGCGCTGGCGCACGCCGTCGCGCTCGCTGTGCTGGGCGGCGAGGAAGCGCACCAGAGCCTGGGCGACGGTGAGCCGGATCGTCCCGGCGGGGGCCGACGATGGGGCAGGGGCCGACGATGTCCCGTCGGGGGCCGACGATGCGGCGGGGGCCGAAGGGGTCTCGCTCATGCTGCCTCCGTGGTGCAGGCCCGCCGTACTGTGGGCGGGAGTCGGACCCGCCGTGCGCGCCGGCGGGCGAGTCAGTGCCACTGCCGGGAACCGTGCGGGGTCCACTCGACGGTGAGCTCGTCCGACAAGCATGGCCCGCCAGGCCGAGCATGTCAACACTTTGTCATGACAAGATGATCGCGCACTTGTCGCAGCATCGCCGCAGGTCAGAGGCGCTAACGCCGTTGCAGTCGGGCTGCGGGGGCCTTCCCGGTCCGGGGATCCTGTGTGAGCTTCCCGGCCGGTCGGCATTGCTCGATCACCACGACAGGACAATCTGGCCTCGGTCTCGTGGGCATCCTTCGCGGGGATTGTCGCGGCCCATGGCGGGATTCGTCGGAATCCCTCGCGAGACCGCAGGACCTGGTCGGGCGGACCGTGGTCGCCGCACTTCCGGCCCCTGCTCCTGTCTGAGGCGGGTCGGCGGAGGTGCACTCGACACCATCCAACACATCGCGCTCTTTGTATGGACATAGAAGTTCCCACGTGTGATCATGGGGCACCGGGAGGATCGTGGGGCAGAGCGGCCCACGAGATCCGCACCAGGTTCTGACGCAGGGAGGCATGGAGAGCCATGGCAACTGATCTCGACATCATCACGTTCGGCCGCAGCGGCGTGGACATCTACCCCTTGGAGATCGAGAAGGGGCTCGAGGACGTCACCAGCTTCGGGAAGTTTCTCGGCGGCAGCCCCACGAACGTCGCCGTCGCCGCGGCGCGGCTCGGGCACCGCCCCGCGGTGATCACGGGCGTGGGCGATGATCCCTTCGGCCGCTACGTCGTCCAGGAGATGGAGCGACTGGGCGTCTCGGGCCGCTACGCGGTGAAGAACACCGAGCTGAACACCCCGATCACCCTGTGCGAGATCTTCCCGCCGGACGACTTCCCGCTGTACTTCTACCGTCAGCCCAGCGCCCCGGACCTGCAGGTCGCGCCCGAGCACCTAGACCTTCCTGCGATCCGGGAGGTCCCGCTGTTCTGGTTCTCCGGCACGGGCCTGTCCGAGGAGCCCAGCCGCTCCGCGCACCACGCCGCGCTCGAGGCCCGCGGGACCGACGGCGGCCCGACGGGCGGTCACACCGTCTTCGACCTCGACTATCGGCCCATGTTCTGGTCCTCGGTCGAGGAGGCCCGCGAGCAGTACCGCGCGGCGCTGCGCTACGCGACGGTCGCCGTCGGCAATCGGGAGGAGTGCGAGGTCGCCGTCGGCGAGACTGAGCCCGAGCGTGCGGCCGACGCGCTGCTCGCAGCCGGCGTGCAGATCGCGATCGTCAAGCAGGGCCCGAAGGGGGTGCTCGGCAAGACGGCCGACGAGCGCGTGGTCGTCGCCCCCAACCTGATCCAGGTGATCAACGGCCTCGGCGCCGGCGACAGCTTCGGCGGCTCGCTCTGCCACGGCCTGCTCACCGGGCAGTCCCTCGAGGAGACGCTGACCCGCTGCAATGCGGCCGGCGCCATCGTCACCAGCCGCCTCGAGTGCTCCACCGCCATGCCCACCACCGAGGAGATCGACCTGCTCCTCGCGGGCGGCGACCCCAACCACGGACAGACCGTCGAGGAGATGCTCGGCGCCCTGCGCGACCGTGGCACGGCGCGCGAGGGCGGCACCGTCGGAGCGGAGATCCGATGACCACCAGCCCCGCCACCACCGGCTCCGCCACCACCGGAGGCGACGCCTTCGTCTCCACCTACGACGAGGTCACGCGCGTGCGCGTCGAGGACCCGGGCCGGTTCGCCCGCCTCGCGGCCGCCCGCTCCCGCCGCACCGTCGCCGACACCGACGGCACCATGATGATCATCGCGGCGGACCATCCCGCGCGCGGTGCCCTTGCCGTCGGTCCCCGCCCCGACGCCATGGCCTCCCGCACCGAGCTGCTGGACCGCCTGCGCGAGGCGCTCGCCGTCCCGGGCGTCGACGGGGTGCTCGGCACCGCCGACATCCTCGAGGACCTGCTGGTCATGGGGGCGCTCGAGGACAAGGTCGTGTTCGCCTCGATGAACCGCGGCGGCCTCCAGGGCAGCTCCTGGGAGGTCGAGGACCGCTTCACCGCCTACGACGCCACCGCGATCAAGCAGGCGGGCTTCGACGGCGGGAAGATGCTCACCCGCATCGACCTCGAGGACGACCGCACCTCCTTCATCCTCGAGGCCAGCGCGAACGCGGTCACCGACCTCGCGCGCCACGAGCTGATCGCCATGGTCGAGCCGTTCCTGTCCTCCCGCCCCGGCGGGCCGGGCACCAAGATCATCAACGACCTCTCCCCGGAGGCGGTCATCTCCTCGATCCACATCGCCCAGGGCCTCGGCGCGACCAGCGCCTACACCTGGCTGAAGCTGCCCGCGGTCGAGGACATGGAGCGGGTCATGGACGCGACCACCCTGCCCACCCTGATCCTCGGCGGCGACCCGGTGGACGACGATCCGGAGACACTGCGCGCCTCGTGGGGGCGGGCGCTGGCCCGCCCGAACGTGCGCGGGCTCGTCGTCGGCCGCACCCTGCTGTACCCGGCGGGGGACGACGTGACCGCCGCGGTGACCGCGTCGGTCGACATGGTCCGCGCCGCGAGCGCCGGCTGACCGCCCGGACGAAGCCCCAGAGCAGGAGAGCATCCATGAGCACCACCGAGCAGCTCCACCTCCCGGCCGGATCCACCGGCCGCGGCAGCTACGAGACGATCATCGATCCCGGCGCGCGGGAGGGCTGGGCCCACACCGGCCTGCGCGTCCTGGCGCTCGCCCCGGGCGGCAGCGAGGCCGTCACCGCGAACGGCGTCGAGGCGATGGTCGTGCCGCTGAACGGGGCGTGCCACGTCTCCGTCGGCGGGGAGACCCACCACCTGCGCGGCCGGCCCGACGTCTTCGCCGCCGCGACCGACGTGCTCTACGTGCCCGTCGGCTCCCAGCTGACGATCTCGTCGGAGGGCGGGGGCCGCTTCGCGCTCGCGACCGCCGTCGCGACCGGCGCGCACCCCGTCACCCTGATCCGCGCCGAGGACGTTCCCGTCGAGATCCGCGGCGGCGGGAACATGACCCGGAAGGTCCGCAACTTCGGCGCCGTCGGTGCGTTCGACGGCATGGACTCGCTCATCGCCTGCGAGGTCATCACCCCTGGTGGTAACTGGTCCAGCTACCCCGCGCACAAGCACGACGAGACCACCGAGACCGAGAGCGAGCTCGAGGAGATCTACTACTACGAGATCCAGGACGGTCCCGCCGGTCGCGGATTCGGCTATCACCAGACCACCGCGAGCGGCCCCGACAAGCCGATCGACGTGCTTGTCGAAGTGCGTAGCGGCGACACCGTGCTGGTCCCGCACGGCTGGCACGGCCCCTGCGCCGCCGCCCCCGGTCACGACATGTACTACCTCAACGTCATGGCCGGCCCCGAGGCGGAGCGGGCCTGGAACATCACCGACCATCCCGAGCAGACCTGGGTGCGCGGCACCTGGGCCGACGCCGGGATCGACCCCCGACTCGACGGAGAGACCCGATGACCACCAACCCCAGCACCGACACCGCCGCGCAGACCGGTCCGGCGGACCTCTCCGCTGCCCCGCAGGACGTGCGGGTCGGCGTGATCGGCGTCGGCCGCATGGGCGCCGACCACGTCGAGCGCATCTCGCGCCGCATCAAGGGTGCGCGCGTGAACGTGCTCAGCGACTACCTGCGCGAGACCGCGGAGACGGTGGCCCGGTCCGCACCCGGCTCCCGCGTGGTCGACACCTGGCAGGAGGTGATCGCCGCGGCGGATGTCGATGCCGTGCTCATCGCCAGCCCCGGACAGTTCCACCGCGAGCAGGTCCTGGCCTGCCTCGAGGCCGGCAAGCCGGTGCTCTGCGAGAAGCCGCTCGCGATGAACCCGTCCGACGCCTACGACGTGGTCCGCGCCGAGCACGAGGCCGGTCGGGCGCTCGTCTCCCTCGGCTTCATGCGCCGCTTCGACGCGGGCTACGGCCAGCTCAAGGACGCCCTCGAGGCGGGCGAGCTCGGCACCCCGCTGCTGCTGAACTGCAAGCACCGCAACGCCTCCGTGCTGCCCGGCTTCACCGACACCCACATGGTCTACGACTCGGCCGTGCACGAGATCGACGCGATCTCCTTCTTCCTCGACGAGCCGGTGGTCTCGGTGCAGACCGTCATGCCGCGCTCCACCGAGAAGGCGCCCGATGGTCTGCACGACCCGCTGCTGTTCCTCTTCCGCACGGCCTCCGGCACCGTCGTCACGGACGAGCTGTGGGTCAGCACCGATGCCGGCTACGAGGTGCGCACCGAGCTCGTCGGCTCGAAGGGTGCGGCGACCGTGGGCCAGGAGGCCGGGATGGTCACCACCCAGCAGGCCGGCTCCCGCTGGGGCGGCGCCGTGCCGCTCGACTTCCGGCCCCGCTTCCTCGCCGCCTACGACGCGGAGGTGCAGGCCTGGGTCGCCGCGGTGGCCGACGGGAGCAACATCGCGCCCCGCTCGGCGACCGCCTGGGACGGCTACGTCGCCGCCGCCGTGTGCGAGGCCGCCGAGCAGTCCCTCGCCGCCGACGGCGCGGTCGCGGTGACCTTGCGGGACCGGCCCGCCTGATCCGGCCGGACGGGGTGGTTCGCGAGGAGCCGCCCCGTATCCTGCGGCACAGCACGGAACTCGAGGAGGACGACGTGGACAGCGAGACCGCGAGCAGCGCAGCCGAGGGCGGCGCTCCCGAGGCGGACGCCGCCGAGCCCGGTACGCCCGAGGCAGTCGCCGCCGAGCCGGGCGCGTCGGAGAACAGCACGATCACCCTCGACCTCACGATCGAGCGCGACGCGAGCACCCCGCTGTACCTGCAGCTCGCCGGGGGCATCGAGGACGCGATCCGCTCCGGGATCCTGCCCCCGGGCAGCCGCCTCGAGAACGAGCTGGCCCTGTCCAAGCGGCTGAAACTGTCCCGACCCACCGTGCGCCAGGGCATCCAGGAGCTGGTGGACAAGGGCATGCTGG
Source organism: Brachybacterium sp. B718/18 (assembly GCF_055454375.1). Lineage (NCBI taxonomy): Bacteria > Bacillati > Actinomycetota > Actinomycetes > Micrococcales > Dermabacteraceae > Brachybacterium > Brachybacterium sp. B718/18. The sequence goes on from NZ_JBVDDO010000014.1 coordinate 32,177, forward strand.
TGCGCAAACGCGGCGTGGGCACCCAGGTGGTGCAGGCCCCGGTGAACCGGCAGGTCGCGCTCACCTCGCTGTACGACGACCTGCGCACCGCCGGGAAGTCCCCGCGCACGGAGATCATCGAATACCGCATCGGTCGGCCGTCCCGGGAGGCGCTGGACCGTCTGCAGCTCTCCCCGGGAGAGCAGGTGCTGGACCTGATCCGGGTCCGCTACGCCGACGGGGAGCCGCTCGCCGTCATGCGCAACTCGATCCCCGAGCGGATCGCCCCCTCCCGCGAGGCTCTCGCCGCCTCCGGTCTGTACGCCTGCCTCCGCGAGCGCGGGATCACGACCGTGCTCGCCCATGAGCGGATCGGCGCGACGGTCGCCGACGAGGAGCACGCCGAGCTGCTCGAGGAGCAGGTCGGCGCCGCTCTGCTGACGATGGAGCGCAAGTCGTTCGCGAACGACGGCAGCGTGATCGAGTTCGGCTTCCACGTGTACCGGGCGTCGCGGTACAGCTTCGAAGTCACCCTCGTCGACTCGTGACCGGTGGGTGGGGCGGGCCCGCGAGGTCCGGCTGGCGCGGGCGCGGCCCGGACGGCCCGGCCGGCGCGGGCGACATCGGCCCCGGCCTCGGCATCGCGCGTCGAGACGGTGATCGCTGTCGGTATCCGTTCCGATACCGACACTGATGACAGCGTCGACCTCGGTGTCGGACGACCCCGGGGGCGCGCACCGATCTCCAGGCCAGGACGAGGACCCCTCCCGAGCGTCCGACGTCGGACCTACGCTGAGCGCGAGTCCCCGCACCGGCGCGGACCGTCCCGAGAGGAACCGCCATGAGCGAGAACGCCGCGACCCCGTCCGAGACCACCGACTCCGCCGCCGACGCCCCGGACCAGAACTGGGCCACCGGCCGACCCGTCCACTTCGAGATCCAGGCCGCGGACCCGCAGCGGGCGATCGAGTTCTACACCAGCGTCTTCGGCTGGAGCACCGAGGACTGGTCCGAGTTCTCGGGCATGCCCTACTTCGGCGTCACCACCGGCACCGGCCCCGGCATCGACGGGGCCATCCTGGGCCGCCCCGGCGGCGATAACGCTGAGGTGGGCGGGCCCGTCATGGGCGCCGTGATCACCATGGGCGTCGCCGACTACGACGCGGCCGCCGAGAAGATCACCGCCGCTGGCGGCACCGTCGCGCTGCCGAAGTACGCGCTGCCGGGCATGGCGTGGCAGGGCTACTTCCACGACACCGAGAACAACGTCTTCGGCATCCACCAGCCGGATCCCGAGGCGAAGTGAACCCCGGGCCCGGGGCGCGCGGTCCTGCCGCGCGGCCCGAGCCCCGGGCTCCGGGCCCCAAACTCCTGTGCCTCAGCGGCCGAAGAGGTCCCCGAGGCCGAAGTCCGAGATCTGATCGCCCAGCCCGGAGAGCTGGTCGCCGAAGTCGGTGACGCCGCCGCCGAGGCCGTCGGCGATGCCGTCGACCCCCTCGAAGCCCTCCACTCCCTCGAAGCCCTCGGTGAACCCGGCGAGCTGATCCCCGAGGTCGGGGGCGAGGGCGTCGACGTCGATCCCGTCGCCGATCGCGGCCTCGAGTAGCGAGCCGCCGACGGAGCTGAGCACCGCACCGCCCGCGACGGCCGCGAGCAGTCCGCCCGCGCCGAGGGCGACCGCGCCCACGCCGCCGGCTCCCAGGGCCGCGGCACCCAGGCCGCGCCCCCGCCCGCCGGCTGAGCGACTGCCGCCGGACCGGCCGAGCAGCCCGGTGAGCCGACGCGGGTCGAAGGCCGCGAGCCGCGTCGCGGAGCGCGCCAGATCCTGCGGTGCCTCGCTGCGGGGCCGCTCGCCCTCGGGCAGCTCCTCGCGCATCGTCGCTTCGAGCTGGGCGCGCTGGGCCGGGGTGAGCCGCTCGAACGCCTCGCGGTGGACCCGCTCGAGCTGGTCCGGCTCGGCGGTGCGGACGAGATAGTCGTAGCGGGCGATCGCCCGACGGTCCTCCGTGGAGAGGTCCGCCGTGTCGCGGGCGGGACCCGCGTCGTGGCCGGGGCGCTCGTCAGAGAGCGAGGGCATCGAGGTCGTCGGGATGCCGACGCCCGAGGTGCGCGAGGTATCCGAGGTCTGCGGGGCGCGGTGCGGGGTGTCGTCCCAGGCCGACGGGGTGCGGTGCGGGTCGCGGGACGAGGAACTGTCGCGGGAGGTGGTGCCGTCGCGAGACGAGGTGCTGTCGCCGGTGAGGGAGTCGGCGGCGCTGCGGACGAGGTCGCGCCAGTCGCCCCCGCGGCCGCCGCGGGACGAGGAGGAGCTGGAGGAGTCGAGGGCCTTCTGGGCGGTGCCGATCAGGCGGCGGAACGTGCTCATGCGGGTCCTTCCATCGGGGAGGGGAGGTGTCGAGCATGCGGGCCGCGCCTCGACGCGTGCCGAGGTCGCGCTGTGCTCCCGCTGTGAGTCGGCGCCCGCCGCCCCGCCGACTGCTGAAAAACTGCGCCGGGCGTGACCTCACCGGCTCACAGGGCTTCAGGTCACGCCTGGCGCGGAGTTTCAGCAGCGCCGCGTCGGGACGGGGCGGGCCCGGGCGGGCCGGGCAGTGATCTCCCAGGGGGAGACGGGGTTCGGGGTGGGGTGGATGGACGCGCCCCGGCCCCTCAGACCCCGCCGCCGCGCCTAACGTCGGCCGGTGTCGGCGCCGGGATCTCCGCGTCGAAGGGGATCATCGGCCGGGCGATCCTCTGGTGGCCGAGCCGCAGCAGGTCCTGGTCCACGCCGCCCGGGGTGAGGGCCAGCAGCCAGTCCGCGGCCGACTCGTACTGGTCCGGCTCGAGGTAGCCCATTTTCACGGTGACCACGTCGAAGCCCGTCATCGACAGCCCCAGCCGCGCGAACATGTCGTGCGTCGCCCACTGCGATCGCCGCCCGGTGACGACCACGGTCAGCCCAGTCCGCGCCGCGTCCTCCAGAGCGTCGGGCACGCAAACTCCCGTCTCACCCTCGAGCACCCGCAGCGCGGCGGCGCGGCCCGTCGGCCCCGACTCGTCCAGCGCCGCGACCTCGACCCGCAGCGGCACCGGCCCCGGCTCCCGCGCGTCGATCCGGCCTCCCACCAGAACCTCCACCCGCCCGCCGACGCCCGCCTCCCAGGCGGCGTCGGCCGTCGTCGGATCCACGAGCGAGACCATCAGCGCGCTCACCTCGCCGGCACGGATCTCGGGCCGCGCGGCGAGACGGGCGAGGCAGAAGGTGGTGTCGTCGGCGCCGCCGGCGCCGGGATTGTCGCCCGAGTCGGAGATCCAGAACGGGCGGTCGGGCGAGGCGATCGCCCGGTCCAGGCACTCCTCGAAGCTGCCGGTGGGGGCGACGAACTCGAAGTCGTGTCGCACCTCCCACAGCGCTGTCGCGAGCTCGAGCGCGGCCTGCCCGACCGCCTCGGCCGAGTCGCCGTGCGCGACGATCGCGGCCTGGCAACGCGGCTGGTCCGCCCAGGCGAAGCCGATCCAGCAGGACACGTCGGTGACGCCGTCGCGCGAGGTCAGCGTGGGGATCCGGGCGTAGAGCGAGCGCGCCGGCTCGATGCGGGTGGAGGTCTTCTCGCCGGGCAGCAGGATCGGCACATGCACCAGCGCCTTGTGCGGCCGCGCCCCGCCGTCGCGCACGCGGGCGGCGGCCGACGCGAGGTCCCGCAGCCCGCGCTCGCGGGTCTCCCAGGCGTCGATGTGCGGGGCGTGCCGGTAGCAGGTCAGCAGGTCACAGGACTCGAAAAGGGTCTCGGAGACGTTGCCGTGGAGGTCCATCGCGGTGCCGACCACGACGTCCGGGCCGATCGCCGTGCGGATCGCGGTGATCAGATCCCCCTCGGCATCCTCGAGGCCGACGACGCTCATCGCCCCGTGGATGTCGAAGAAGAACCCGTCCAGCGGCGCCTCGGCGTGCGCGGCGGCGAGACCGTCGACGATCTCCTGCTTCCAGCCGGCGTAGGTCGCGGCGTCGAGCTGCCCGCCGGGCAGGGCGCGGGCGTGGAGGACGCCGACGTACTCCGCCTCCGGCACGTCGAAGGGGTAGCGGGCGAGGATCTCGTCGGTGCCGCGGCGCACCTCGAAATCCGCCGCGCCCGAACGGTAGGGCGTGAAGGTCGAGGACTCGATGGCGATCCCGGCGATGCCGAGGCGCGGAGGGCGGGCATCGCGCGGAGGCTGCGTGGTGGACGACGGTGTCGCAGGCACTGGGGACCCCCGGGACTTAAGCGGTTGATGACGCGGACTCATCCTCGCATCCGAGCTCGGTGCCCGCCACCTCGCGGGCCTCGCCTCACCCCGCCCGTCGGCCGCCCGACCAGCCCGACCGCGAGACCCCCGCTTCGAGGAGGACGCCCCGATGATCAGCTTCGATGACCGCCACGGCCCCGCGGACGCCACCCCCGCCTCCGCCTACCCGGAGCTGCGCGTGCCCGAGCGGCGAGTGGTACGCGAACACCGTCCGCACCCCCGGCAGCAGCGCCACCACACCTTTCACCACCGCGCGTCGCGGACCGGGCCGCGACCTGATCGCCGAACTCGCGAGCGCGACCCGCTGGGCCGGCCTGCGCCTCGGCCTCTACTACTCGGGCGCGCTCGACAGGCACGTGAGCGACTTCCCGCTGACCTGGAACGACGACCTCTTCGCGCTGCGCCGCAACGACCCCGCCTTCGCGGCGTATGCCGCCGCGCAGCTGCGCGAGCTCATCGACCGCTTCGCGCCGGATCTGCTGTGGAACGACATCGACTGGTCCGACGCCGGCAAGCACCCCGGCCCCGACTCGCTCGTCCAGCTGTTCACCGAGCACCTCGCCGCCGTGCCGGACGGCCTGGCCAACGACCGCTGGGGCGCGCCCGTCCACGGCGTGCTCACCCGCGAGTACCAGGAGATCGACGCCGTCCAGGACGAGGTGTTCGAGGCGACCCGCGGGCTCGGCCTCTCCTTCGGCTGCAACGCCGACGAGTCCGCCGAGCACGCCCTCGACGGCCCGGCGCTGATTCGCCTCCTCGTCGACGTGGTCTCCAAGAACGGGAACCTGCTGATCAACGTGGGTCCGCGCGCCGACTCGTCGGTCCCGCCGTTGCAGTCCGCGGCGCTCGAGCAGCTGGGGGCGTGGCTCGGCGACCATGGCGCGGCGATCTTCGGCACCCGCCCCTGGTTCCACGAGGCGGTGCGGGTTCCGCCCGCGGGGGTGCGCTTCACGCGCGGGCCCGGGGCCGACGGGGGCGAGCTGCTGCACGTGTTCCTGCTGGACCCCGCCGCGGGGAGGTGGCGCTGGACCCGCAGGTCAGCGCCGCCGTGCGGGAGATCGCGGAGGTGCCTGGCGGGTCGGGCGAGCGGGTCGTGCTCGGGGCGGGGGTCGGGCCTGGGGCGGCCGACGGGGCCGACGTTCAGGGAGCCGCAGTGGTCGAGCCGGGGGGCGGGGCCGGTCGGTGTGCTGTCGTTCCTCTGATCCGGGGAGTCCGTCTGCGGGGCGGCCGTCCGGCACTCCGTCGGCCCAGCGGCGGGGCTGCTGTCCATCAAAGGGACGTGAGCGGCACGTGCCCTGCTATATGCAGGTCTCGTGCCGCTGACGTCCCTCTCGTGGACAGCCCCCGACGCGGGATGGGGACCGCGGCGTGACCGGGGCGGCAGCCGGTTCCCCGGTCCCGCCCCTCACCCCCCGACGACCGCCCGCTCCACCGCCTCGAGGGACTGCTCGAGGAAGCTCGGCGGGAAGGGTGGCAGGCCGAAGGACTCGACCATCGCCGCCGGGACCGCGCTCCAGTCGTAGGTCAGGGTGACGTGGGTGCCGTCGCCGTCGGGCGCGAGGTCGTAGCGCCAGGTCCAGCCGCCGGTACCCAGCTCGCCGTCCGGGCCGTACTGGCCCGGCTCCCAGGCGACGGTGCGGTCCTGCTCGAGGGCGATGACGCGGTTGTGCATGTCGTAGCGCCCCTGGGCGTTGACGTGGAACATCTCGATGCCGAACACCTGCCCCACCTCGGTCAGCGGCGCCGGGTCCTCCTCGAGGGAGCCGCGCACCCAGTCCGTCGGCTCGGTCTCGTGATGCCGGGCGGGGTTCGTGAGCAGCGCGAACACCTCCTGCGGGGTGGCGGGGATCGTGCGGGAGACGACGTAGCGTCCCTCGTCCGCTGCGGTGCGCTCTCCGTCGGCGCCCGGGGTCTCGGTGCTCATGCCTGCTCCTTGGTGTCGTGGATGGTCGGGTCCTGGCCTGCGCAGCAGCCCGCGCCCTCCGCCGAGGAGTCGTGCGCGGCACCACCCGGCCCGTACAGCGCTGCGACGTCGGGGGAGTCGAGCCACTTCTCGTAGGCGGCCGACTGCGGCCAGCCCTCGGGGGAGTCCTGCCACGCCTCCTGGCGGCCGTAAGGCAGTACGTCCACGAGGGAGAAGGTGTGCCCGAGCTGCTCGGTGCCGCGGCCGTCGGTGTGCCAGGTGCGGAACACCCGCTCGCCGTCGCGGAGGAAGACGTTCACCGCGAAGCCCTCAACGGGACCGGCGCCCATGTCGGCCCCGAATTCGCTGCCGGCGGTCGAGTACCAGTCCATGCGGTTGCCGACCTTCTCGCGGTAGGCGAGGGCCTCGTCGATCGGCCCCTGGGTGACGATCACGAAGCGCGCGTCGTAGGGGCGCAGGAAGTCGGTGCGGGTGAACTGCGAGGTGTAGCCGGTGCAGCCGCCGCACTGCCACTCGGCGCCCGGCGACCACATGTGGTGGTAGGTGATCAGCTGCGCGGCACCGTCGAACAGGTCGACCAGGCGTACGGGCCCGTCGGCGCTCTCGAGCGTGTACCCGGGAAGCTCGACCATGGGGAGGCGTCGGCGCTGCGCGGCGATCGCGTCGAGCTCGCGGGTGGCGGCCTTCTCCCGCGCGCGGAGGGCGGCGAGCTCCTGCTGCCAGGTCGCGAGATCGGTGACGGGTGGGAGGGCGGGTGCGGTCATGATCGGTCCTTCCGGGGTGACCAGCGGGTGTAGACGACGCCCGAGCCGAAGGCACGGTGCTCGAGCAGGGTGAGCGGAGCGCGGTGGCCGTCCGGCACGTGCCGTCGGCCGCGGCCCTGCACGTACGGGAACGTCCACAGCCGGAACTCGTCCACGAGCCCGGCCGCGATCAGGGTGTGGCACAGGGTGATGCTGCCGGTCAGCGAGATCTCCCCGCCGTCGCCGCGTTTCAGGTCCGCCACGGCGCCGACGGGATCCGCGGGGATGATCGTGGTGTTCTGCCACTGCGGATCGGTGAGAGTGGCGGAGACGACGATCTTCTCGATCGTGTTCAGCTCCTCGGTGATGCCGGTCGTGTCCTCGGTCTGCAGCGGCCAGTAGCCGCGGAAATCCTCGAAGGTCTGCCGGCCCAGCAGGATCGCGTCGCACGCCGCCGAGTCGCGGCGGGTGATCTCCCGCTGGTCGGGGTCGTCGTCGGCGGGGTCGAACCAGTCGTACAGCATCTCGATCGAGCCGTCGACGGTGATGTTCTGGCTCAGGATCAGGGGACGCATGATCTCCTCCGGTGGAGCGGTGTCGTGCCCGTGCCTCGTGCCCTGCACCGTAGGACCGCGGCCGGGGAGGGTCAAGGGCGGCGACCGGGACATGGGGAGTTCTCCCCAGGTAGTCCACCCCATCGCGCTTCTGAGCAGGTGTTCGTAGATTCCAGGTACTGGGTGCGGGCCCCACGGGGAACGCGAGGACAGGGCACGGGATCGACCCGCTGCGGGAGTCGACCGGGACGGTGGGGGCCGTCCGGGTCGGCGCGGATCGCGGCGACGGGATCCCGTGCCGGTCCTCAGCCGGAGACGGCGGACGGGGGAGTCCGCACCCGGTGCGAGGCGAGAGGACGGGTCGGGCGCGGGGGCGCGCGGCCCGTCCTCCGTCGTTCCGGCCCTCGGGGAGACGGCGCCGGCACCTCGGTGCCGCCGGCGCCTCCACGCGGCCGATGCCGTCCCGCGCGGGCCCGGCACGCGGACCCGACGTGGACGCGCGGTGGCGGTCTCGTGTGATTCCGGTGACCAGGGCTCGAGACCCCTTCTCGGGGCCCTGCCTGCGGCAATACGGTGGTGCCGAGCACCGCCGGAGAGGGCTGGATCGGCCCCCGGCGGCCCCCGTCACCTCCCGTCCCGCTCCCATCGCACCCGGAGGAGGAACCCCGCATGGACCCGCGCCCCGACGCCCCC
>NZ_JBVDDO010000015.1:0-27770 GCF_055454375.1 Brachybacterium sp. B718/18
GCGCTTCCCTGACACGGAAGAGGTCACTGGTTCGATCCCAGTATCGCCCACCATCCGGCCCCGGATCCCTCACGGATCCGGGGCCGTCGTCGTTCCCGCACCGTGACCCGCGCCTGCTGGCCGAGGCCCTGCGTGCCAGTACTCTGAGCCCATGCAGATCTGGACCGGTCAGCCCTACCCGCTCGGCGCCACCTTCGATGGCTCCGGCACCAACTTCGCCCTGTTCTCGGAGGTCGCCGAGCGGGTCGAGCTGTGCCTGTTCGACACGGACGGGACCGAGACGAGGATCGAAATCACCGAGGTCGACGCCTTCGTGTGGCACGTCTACCTCCCCGCCGTGCAGCCCGGCCAGAAGTACGGCTACCGCGTGCACGGCCCCTTCGACCCCGCGAGCGGCCACCGCTGCGATCCCTCGAAGCTGCTGCTGGACCCGTACGCGAAGGCGATCGCGGGCATGGCCAGCAACCACCCCTCGCTGTACAGCTACGCGTTCGACAACCCGGAGTTGCGCAACAGCGACGACTCCGCCGAGCACACGATGCACTCCGTGGTGGTCTCGCCCTACTTCGACTGGGGCAACGACCATCCCCCGGCCCACCAGTACCACGACACCGTGATCTACGAGGCCCACGTCAAGGGCCTGACGATGCAGCACCCGGAGATCGACGAGTCGATCCGCGGCACCTACGTCGCGATGGGCCATCCGGCGATCATCCAGCACCTGAAGGACCTCGGGGTGACAGCGGTCGAGCTGATGCCGGTCCACCAGTTCGTGCAGGACGGCCACCTGGTGGAGAAGGGCCTGCGGAACTACTGGGGCTACAACACCATCGGCTTCTTCGCCCCGCACAACGAGTACTCGTACGCAGGGGACCTGGGCCAGCAGGTCCAGGAGTTCAAGCAGATGGTGAAGAACCTCCACGAGGCCGACATCGAGGTGATCCTCGACGTGGTCTACAACCACACCGCCGAGGGCAACCAGCTCGGCCCCACCCTCTGCTTCCGCGGCATCGACAACCGGGCGTACTACCGCCTCGTCGAGGACGACCAGGCGCACTACTACGACACCACCGGCACCGGGAACTCGCTGCTGATGCGCACTCCGCACGTGCTCCAGCTGATCATGGACTCGCTGCGCTACTGGGTCGCCGAGATGCACGTGGACGGATTCCGGTTCGACCTCGCCTCGACCCTCGCGCGCGAGCTGCATGAGGTGGACCGGCTCTCGGCCTTCTTCGACATCATCCAGCAGGATCCGGTCATCTCCCAGGTCAAGCTGATCGCCGAGCCGTGGGACCTCGGCGAGGGCGGCTACCAGGTGGGCGGCTTCCCGCCCCTGTGGTCGGAGTGGAACGGCCGCTACCGCGACACGGTCCGCGACTTCCACCGCTCCGAGCCGGGCAAGATCGGCGACTTCACCTCGCGTCTCGCGGGGAGCTCCGACCTGTACCAGCACACGGGCCGCACCCCGATCGCGTCCATCAACTTCGTCACCGCGCACGATGGCTTCACAATGCGCGACCTGGTCTCCTACAACGAGCGCCACAACGAGGCGAACCAGGAGGGCGGCAACGACGGCGAGAGCCACAACCGCTCCTGGAACTCGGGCGTCGAGGGCGAGACCGACGATCCGCAGATCCTCGCGCTGCGCAAGCGCCGCGCGAAGAACCTCATGGCCACCCTGCTGGTCAGCCAGGGCGTGCCGATGCTGCTGCACGGCGACGAGATGGGCCGCACCCAGCAGGGCAACAACAACACCTACTGCCAGGACGACGAGCTGGCCTGGGTCGACTGGGACCTCGACGCCCACCAGGAGGAGATGCTCTGGTTCACCCGGCACATGATCGCCCTGCGCCGCGAGCACCCGATCTTCCGCCGCCGCCGCTTCCTGCAGGGTGTGGTGCGCGACGACGCCGACTCGGTGCTGAAGGACGTGGACTGGCTGGGCACCGACGGCGAGCCGATGACCGACGAGGAATGGGGCGACGCGCAGAACAAGTGCCTGACCATGTTCCTCAACGGCTCCGCGATCCCTGAGCCCAACGGCCGCGGCGAACGGATCGAGGACGACTCGGCGCTGGTCATGTTCAACGCGTCCGGCAACGATGTCGACTTCGTGCTCCCGCCGGCGGAGTACGGGACGACCTGGGAGGTCGCCCTCGGCACGGGCGACACCATCGAGATGGGCACCACCCTGGAGGCGGGGCAGAGCGTCTCCCGGCCCAGCCATTCGCTGCTGATCCTCCTGCGGCCCCCGATGGCGGCCGACGAGGAGGCCGGCCAGGGCGAGGACCCCGGTCTCACGATCCGCGCCTGACCCCGTCGGCCCTGTCCCCCAGCGTTCCAGGAGAGCATCGATCGTGAGCACGGACCGTGAGCACCACCCCCGACCCTCGACGCGGGAGCGGGGCCCCGACCTGCGCGCCGGCCGCCCCGTCCCGAGCTCGACCTACCGCCTGCAGCTGCACGCCGGCTTCACGGCCGACGATGCGGCGGCTCTGGTCCCGTACCTGGCCCGGCTGGGCGTCGGCCACGTGTTCTGCTCCCCCGTCCTGCAGGCGGCGCCCGGCTCGATGCACGGCTACGACGTGGTCGACCACGGTCGGATCTCCACGGACATCGGCGGGGAGGAGGCACTGCGCCGCCTCGCAGCGGCCGCCCACGAGCACGGGATGGGCCTGATCGTGGACGTGGTCCCCAACCACATGGCGATCCCCACCCCGATCCACCACAACCACGCCCTGTGGTCGGTGCTCCGGGACGGGGCCGACTCCCCCTTCGCGTCCTGGTTCGACGTGGATCCGACGGCGGAGCGCTCGATCCTCATGCCGGTGCTGGGCCGACCGATCGGGGCCGTGCTCGCCGACGGCGAGATCACCGTCGCCACCGAGGAGATCCCGCAGGCCGACGGCTCGCTGCGCGAGGAGACGGTGCTGCGCTACTTCGACCACGTGCTGCCGGTCGCCACCGGCACCGAGCACCTGGGCCTCGCCGACCTGCTGGATCGGCAGTGGTACCGCCTCGCGTACTGGAAGGTCTCCGACGACGAGTTGAACTACCGCCGCTTCTTCGACGTGAACACCCTCGCCGCCGTGCGGGTCGAACTGCCGGAGGTCTTCACCGCGACCCATGCGACGCTGCTGCGGCTGCAGGGCGAGGGCGTGATCGACGGCTATCGCATCGATCATCCCGACGGGCTCGCCGATCCGCGCGGCTACCTGCGCGATCTCGACCGGGCGACGGACGGCGCCTGGACCGTGGTGGAGAAGATCCTCGAGGGCGAGGAGCGGCTGCCGGGCGACTTCCCGTGCGCGGGCACCACCGGGTACGACGCCCTGTGGCGGGTGGGCGGGCTGTTCCACGACCCGCACGGCGCCCCCGCGCTCACCCACCTCTGGCAGCGCCGCACCGGCGACCTGCGCCCCTTCGAGGAGGTCGCCCGCGAGGCGACGGATCTCGTGATCACCACGAGCCTGTGGGCGGAGATCGAGCGGCTCACCTCGCTCATCCACCGCATCTGCCAGGAGGACATCCGGCTGCGGGACACGACCCGACGACACATCCAGCGGGTGGTGATCGCGCTGCTCGGCGCGATGGACCGCTACCGTGCCTACATCGTCCCCGGCGAGCCCGCGCCCGGTGCCGAGCGGGCCGTGATCGAGGCCGCCGCCGAGCGGGCCCTGCTCGAGCTGGGCGAGGACGAGGACGTGCGCGGCACCCTCGAGACGGTCGTCGCCCTGGTCTGCGGGGACGAGGTGGGCAGCGCGGGCCGCCGCGCCGAGGCCGACAGGGCGGAGGTGGTGATCCGCTTCGCACAGACCTGCGGACCGGTCCATGCCAAGGCCCACGAGGACACCGCCTTCTACCGTTACCCGCGCTTCCTGCCCGTCACCGAGGTGGGCGCGGATCCGGAACGGATCGGGGTCGAGCCGGATGAGCTGCACGACCACGCCCTCGCGATGGTCCGCGAGCGGCCCGATGCGATGACCGCCCTCTCCACGCATGACACGAAGCGCAGCGAGGACGTGCGGGCGCGCCTCGCCGTGCTCACCGAGGCGCCCCGCGAGTGGTCGCTGCTGGTCCTCGATCTGGAGCGGGCTCTCGCCGGCGAGCGCGGCGACCGGGTGGACGGGGCGATCGGACTGCTGCTCGCCCAGACGCTCGCCGCCTGCTGGGACCTGCCGGGTTCGCGCGCCGCACGGATCGACGGCGAGCGTCTCGACGGCTATCTCACCAAGGCGATGCGGGAGGCGAAGACCCACACCACCTGGACCGAGCAGGACGAGGAGTACGAGCGGCAGGTGCTCGCCCTGGGGCGGGCCGCGCTCGCGAGCGACGAGGTCGACGCCCTGCTCGCGGAGTGGACGCGGCGCACGCTCCCCGCCCAGCGCGCCGCGATCCTGGGCCAGAAGCTCGTCCAGCTGACCATGCCCGGGGTGCCGGACGTCTATCAGGGCAACGAGACGGTCGACCTCTCCCTCGTCGACCCCGACAACCGTCGGCCGGTCGACCACCGCGCGCACGCCGAGCGGCTGGAGCGCATGCTCGCAGGCGCGGGGCCGGACGGGCTCGACGACGAGAAGCTGTGGCTGACCCATCGGGCGCTGCGCTTGCGCCGCGAGCGGCCGGAGCTGTTCCGCGGGCGGGACGCGGCGTATCTGCCGCTCGCGACCACGACCGGGCACGCGGTCGCGTTCGGCCGGGCCGTCGGCGACGGCCCCGTCGAGGCGGTCACCGTCGTCACCCGCCTCGCGCACGGCCTGGCCCAGCGCGGCGGCTGGGGCGAGGCCTGGATCTCGCTGCCCGAGGGCGAGTGGCAGGACCTCCTCTCGGGAACCGTCGTGGCGGGCGGGCGCACCCCGCTCGGCGCCCTGCTCGACACCTGGCCCGTCGCGCTGCTGGTGCGCACGGAGGCGGGGGCGTCGATCGAGGGCGGGACCCGCGCATGAGCGCCGGCAGCCTCTCCGTGGACCGTTCCCGCTATGCCGTCTGGGCTCCTGCCGCCGCGCGCGTCGAGGTGCGCGTCGACGGCGCGGTCCATCCGATGACCCCGTCGGTGGACGGCTGGTTCGAGCTGCCGGGCGTCCCCGCGGTGCCCGGAGCCCGCTACTCCTTCCGGCTCGACGGCGGCGAGCTGTGGCTGCCGGACCCGCGGTCCCTGTCCCAGCCCGACGGGGTGCACGGGGAGAGCGAGGTCGTCGATCCGTCCGCGCTGCGCCCCGCCGACGGGTGGGAGGGACGCTCCCTGCGCGGCGCCGTGCTGTACGAGCTGCACGTGGGCACCTTCGCGCCCGGGCCGGACGGTGCCTCCGGCACCCTGGACTCCGCGATCGAGCGGCTCGACGAGCTGGTGGACCTCGGCGTCGACGCGGTCGAGCTGATGCCGCTGGCGACCTTCCCCGGGGATCGCGGCTGGGGGTACGACGGGGTGGGGCTGTACGCGGTCCACGCCGCCTACGGGGGCCCCGCGGCCCTCGCGCGCTTCGTCGCGGCGGCGCACTCCCGCGGACTCGCCGTCGTGCTCGACGTGGTCCACAACCACCTCGGCCCCTCCGGGAACTACCTGGGGATGTTCGGCCCCTACTTCACGCCCCTGCACCTCACGCCCTGGGGCGAGGCGGTCAACCTCGACCAGCCGGGCGCCGCCGAGGTGCGGGCGTTCCTGCTGGGAAGCGCCCGCCAGTGGCTCGTCGATCTCGGTCTCGACGGGCTCCGCCTCGACGCCGTGCACGAGCTGCACGACGACTCGCCGCGGCATCTGCTGGCCGAGCTGTCGGATGCGGTCCGGGACTGGGAGGCGGAGACGGGGCGTCCGCTCACGCTGATCGCCGAGTCGGATCGCAACCAGCCCGCGACCGTCACCCCCACCGCGGCCGGCGGCCTCGGCATGGACATGCAGTGGGCCGACGACGTCCACCACGGCGTGCACGCCTGGATCTCCGGCGAGCGCGCCGGCTACTACGCCGACTTCGGGGACGCCGAGGTGCTGCGCACGGTGCTGACGGGGATGTTCCTGCACGCCGGCACCTGGTCGAGCTTCCGGGAGCAGGTGTGGGGCGCCCCGGTGGATCCGTCGTCCCCGCACTACGACGGCCACTCCTTCGTGGTGTTCCTCCAGGACCACGACCAGGTGGGCAATCGGGCGGCCGGAGATCGCCTCCACCATCGCCTCTCCCCCGAGCAGCATGCGGCGGCCGCCGCGCTGGTCCTGCTCGGTCCCGGCACGCCGATGCTGTTCCAGGGCGAGGAGTGGGCGGCTTCGACGCCCTTCGCCTTCTTCACCGATCACGACGCGGAGCTGGGCCCTCTGGTGAGCGCGGGCCGGGCGGAGGAGTTCGCCGCGATGGGCTGGAGCGAACAGGTGCCCGATCCGCAGGACCGCGACACCTTCGTCGCCTCGCAGCTGCGGTGGCAGGAGCGGGACCGCGGCGATCACGCCCGGATCCTGGACTGGTACCGCACGCTCCTCTCCCTGCGCCGGGCGGAGGACGATCTGGGCAGCGGAGATCTGCGCCGCACCGCGGTCGAGGTGCTCTCGGAGTCCGCGGTGCTGCTGCGCCGCGGCGGGATCGGGGTCCTCGCCCATCGCGGGCCGGGCCCGCTCCGTCTCGCCCCGGAGCAGGGCGCCGGGGAGCTGCTCGCCCGGTACGGCGATGTCCACCACGGAGCCGACGGCGGGATCGAGCTGCTGGGCGCCGGGGCGGCCGTGCTCCGGCTCACCGAGCGCTGAGGGCGCGGCGAGGCGTCAGCGGGCCAGGTAGCCGCCGTCGACCGGGAGCACCGCCCCGTGCAGGTAGTCCGCGGCGGAGCTGGCGAGGAAGAGGACCATCCCGACGAGGTCCGCGGGATCGCCCCAGCGCCCGGCGGGGATGCGGCCGAGGATCTCGCGGTTGCGATCCTCGTCCTCGCGGAGCCCGGTGTTGATCTCGGTGGCGATGTAGCCGGGTGCGATGGCGTTGACGCCCACGCCGCGACCGGCCCAGTCGTTGGCGACGGACCGCGTGAACTGGGCGACCGCGCCCTTCGAGGCGGAGTAGGCGGCGTTCTGCACCCCGCCGAAGAAGGACATCATCGAGGCGATGTTGACGATGCGTCCGCCGCCCCGGGTGAGCATCGGCCGGCCGAAGGCCTGGGTGAGGTGCACGAGCGCCTCGAGGTTCACGGCCATGACCTCGGAGAACTCCTCGAGAGGGAAGTCCTCGAAGGAGTGCCGCCGGGTGATACCCGCGTTGTTGACCAGCAGGCTCACCTCGTGGTCGGCGAGCACCTGCACGATCGCGGACTCCCGGGCGACGGGATCGGCGAGGTCGACGGAGAGGGGGTGGTGCCCCTCGCCGAGGCTGTCGGTGCCCCGTTGGAGGCCGATCACCTCGGCGCCGCTCGCGAGCAGCCCCTCGGTGACGGCCCGGCCGATGCCGCGGGTGGAGCCGGTGACGACGGCGGTCGTCCCCGAGAGATCGACGTGGAGAGTGCCGGGGGTGCTCATGTGGGGCGACCTCCTGGTTGCGGGGGTGGGTCAGTGGTCGGCGGGGGTCCCCGGCCGAGAGCTCAGCCGGCGGAGATCTCAGTCGGCGGAGCGCTCCGCCGTCCCCACCATCGCCGCGCCGTCCCGGGCGAGGGAGGCGAGCCGGGAAAGGGCGCGGAAGTACTTCTTGCGATAGCCGCTGCGCAGCAGGTCGGCGGAGAACAGGTCCTCGACCACGGCCGGCTCGCTCTCGTGACCGGCTCCTCCCCCGACGCCCTGGGCGGAGAGGAGCACCGGCACCTCGCGGTCGTAGAGCCGATCCACGAGCACCACGAAGCGGAGCGCGTCGTGGTGGTGGGAGAGTCCGTGCACGTCCGTGACGTGGGCGGCGGCGACCTCGTCGATGAGGGCGCCGTAGCGCGAGGGGTGCACCGTCACCAGGTGGGCGAGGAGCTCGTCGAAACCGTCCAGGGTCGCCCCGTCGAGCGATCCGGCATGGCCCTCGACCACGGTCAGCGGCAGGGCGGCGATCTCCCGCACGCCGTCGCGCCGGCGGTAGTCCTCGCCGTCGATCCGGAGCACCTCGAAACGCTCGGCCATCGCCTGGATCTCCCGCAGGAAGTCCTGGGCGGCGAAGCGACCCTCACCGAGGGCATCGGGCAGGGTGTTGGAGGTCGCGGCGACCGCGACGCCCCGATCGGACAGCTCCCGGATGAGACGCGTCATCAGCAGGGTGTCGCCCGGGTCGTCGAGCTCGAACTCGTCGATGCACACCAGCACCGAGTCGCCCAGCAGGTCCACGGCGCGCTGGAACCCCAGGGCGCCGACGAGATCGGTGTACTCCACGAAGGTCCCGTACACGCGCTGTCCCTCGACCGCGTGGAAGAGCGAGGTGAGCAGATGGGTCTTGCCCACCCCGAAACCGCCGTCGAGGTAGAGGCCGCGGGCGCGGGCCGGGGCGCTGCGGCGGCGGAGCAGCGCGCGCAGGCCGCCGCCGGGGTCCCGGCGGCCGAGGGACGCGGCGAAGGCGGAGACCAGCTGCTTCGCCTGCTCCTGGGAGGGATGCGCCGGATCCGGCACGTAGTTGTCCAGGCGCGCCTCGGAGAAGCGGGGCGGTGGCACGAGATCCGCGAGGAGCCGCTCGAGGGTGGGTTCGGGGCGGCGGGCGCGGAGCGAGTCGGTCACGCGGGCCAGTGTAGGGCGGGTGCGGGCGCTTCCCGTCCCCCGCTCAGATCCTCGAGCCGTTCAGATCCTCAGCCCGATCGACTCCTCGCCGGGCGGGGAGGCGGGATCGCGCACCGGGTAGGTGAGCGCTGCGGGGTCCTCGTCGAGGCCGAGCACATCGATGAGGTAGCCGGCGAGGAGCCGCTCGTAGCGCACCGGGTCGCGGTTCCACTCCCGGGTGTGGGAGGCCCCCTCGAAGGGCACGAAGGTCACGAGATCCGGCCGGAGGGCGGCGAGTTCCCGGCTCGGAGCGGGGGGAACGGTCGCGTCGTCGAGGGCGTGGAGGAGCAGGGTGCGGTGATCGAGATGGTCGCGGTAGTAGGCGGGCGTCATCTCGTCCAGCGCGAGCGGCTCGTGCAGCCGCACCAGGCGGGCCCCGATCTGCGAGGTCATCATCCACATGGCGAGGCGGCGCATGGGCCGAGGGGCCTTCAGGGCGGTCGCGTGGTAGACGAGGATGTCCTGCCAGTCCACGGCCGGCGAGTCCAGGACGAGGCCCGCGATCCGGTCGCGGTGTGCGGTGCGGACCGAGGTGCGCAGGGCGATGCCCCCGCCCATGGACCAGCCCACGAGCACGAGGCGCCGGGCGCCGTGGGCCAGCGCGTGCTCGATCGCCGCCTCGGCGTCCTCCCACTCGGCGGCGCCGAGATGGTGCATGCGGTCGGCGGAGGCGGGCGCTCCGGTGTCGTTGCGGTAGGTGATGGAGAGGGAGGTCAGTCCCAGGCGATGCAGCAGCGGGATAATCCGCAGCGCCTCGCCGCGGGTCGAGCCGTGGCCGTGGATGAGGATCGCCCAGGTGTCCGCCCGGCCCGCGGCGGCGCCGTCGGCGGGGTCCGGGTCGACGCGCCACGCGGGCATCTGACCGACCGGGGAGTCGATCATGACCTCCTCCGTCGGCAGGCCGTGCGCGGTCTGCGGGGTGCCGGCCCAGAAGAAGCCGTTGACCGCGGCCTTCTCCACCGTGAGCGGATCGACGGTGTCCACGGCGAGGAGGGGCCGGGCGATGGTGGTGGGCGTCGGGCGACCGGTGACCTCGCCGAGCCGCACGTGCACTGTCCCGCCGGACTGGCGCAGCGCGAGCAGTCCGGCCCGGCTGGACTCCTTGGTGGCGTCGAGGTGGACCCGGTCGCCGTGCACCGCGCGCACGGCCAGATCGGGACGGTGCCGCAGTCCCTGCTGGGGCACGAGCGGGAGCCGGGCCATCACGCGCGCCCCGAGGGCGAGGAGGCCTGCGCTGAGCGTGAACGTGCCGAGCGCCCCCGCCGCGCCGAGCACCGCGACGTCGGACCATCGTCCCTGGCTGCCGCGCTCCCGCAGCATGCGGAGCGGGGCGACCGAGCGGCGTCCGGGGGGCGCGGTGCGTGACCGATGCGTCATGCCGCGCATCCTATCGACGACTACGATCGAGACTGTGAGCGCCCCGACGGTCCGGCCGCGGGCGCGTCGACCAGCGCGGCGCCCGCGCCGCAGAACGGAGTGCGCGATGTCCACCGAGCCCATCGGATCCCGTCCCTACACCGTCGCCCTGAGCGAGGAGGAATGGCGCCGTCGCCTCGACCCCGCCTCGTACCAGGTGCTGCGCGAGGGCGGCACGGAGCGTCCGGGCACCGGGGAGTACGAGGAGGTGCGCGCCGCGGGCACCTACGCATGCAAGGCCTGCGGAGCAGAGCTCTTCACCGCCGAGACCCAGTTCGACGCGCACTGCGGCTGGCCCGCCTTCTACGCGCCGACGGACAGCGACGCGGTCGAGCTCCTCGAGGACACCTCCCTCGGCATGCGCCGCGTCGAGGTGCGCTGCGCGCGCTGCGGCTCCCACCTCGGGCACGTCTTCGAGGGCGAGGGCTTCCCCACCCCGACCGACCAGCGCTACTGCATCAACTCGATCAGCCTGGTCCACAGCGACGACGCCTGAGGCCGGCCGCCCGTCGCCAGGCGCTCCCCGCCCCGGCGGCGCGCCTGCCGGACGCGCCCCGGCACCGCCGCTAATCTCCCGGTGTGTCCGTGCATCGCTTCCGTCCGGGTGACGAGCTCTTCCAGAGTTCCATCGACGCCATGACCAGTGCTCCGCTGCGGCCCGAGCTGGTCTGGCGGACGATCCCCGCGCCCTCCCGCATGGCGCCCTCGACGTGGGCCTGCACCGCCGAGATCATCGTCCACGACGAGGAGCTCGCCTCGGGCCGCCTCGTGATCCTCCACGACCCCGAGGGGCAGGAGGCCTGGGACGGCACCTTCCGGATGGTGGCCCTCGTCCAGGCCCAGCTCGAGCCAGAATTCGCGATCGAGTCCATGCTCGGCGACGTCGCCTGGTCCTGGGTGACCGAGTCCCTCGAGCTGCACGACGCGGACGCCCGCGAGCTCGGCTGCACCGCGACCCGCGTGGTTTCCCAGTCCTACGGTGCGCTCGCCTCCCGCGCCTCGACGGTCGACGTCGAGATGCGGATCTCCTGGACCCCCGAGGTCGCCGAGGGGGCCGAGGTCCCGGAGCTCGGCCCGCACTTCGCCGCCTGGACGGCGATGCTCGCGGCCGCCGGCGGCCTGCCGCCCGCCCCGCCGCGGGTCTCCTCACTGGTCCCCTCGCATCGTGCGCGCGCCCCGCGGCCGAGCGGTGAGGAGGGACGATGACCGTCCCCGATGCCCGTCCCGTGACCGCGCTCAAGGCGCCCCGCGACGGACTGGTCCCGGTGATCGACCGGATCCAGCCGCTCCTGGCCTGGTGCGAGGCGGCGGCGACCGCCCCCGTGGAGGCCGTCGCGGTCGATGCCGAGCGCGCCTCGAGCTATCGGTACAGCAACCGGGCCTATCTCATCCAGCTGCGCACCGAGGCGGCGGGCACGGCCCTCATCGACCCCCTCGCGTTCACGATGCCGGGCACGCTGCGGGACCTGCTCGCGGAGCGGGAGTGGGTGCTGCACGCGGCGGACCAGGACCTCCCGAGCCTCGCCGAGCTCGGCCTGCGCCCCGCCGCCCTGTTCGACACCGAGCTCGCGGCCCGGTTGCTGGGCATGGACCGGGTGGGCCTGGGCGCGGTCGTCGAGGAGACCCTCGGGCTGCACCTGGCCAAGGAGCACTCGGCGGCCGACTGGTCCCGCCGACCGCTGCCCGAGGGCTGGCTCACCTACGCCGCCCTCGACGTGGAGGTGCTCGTCGAGGTCCGCGACCTTCTCGCCGACCGGCTCGCGGAGGCCGGGAAGGACGAGTGGGCGCGCCAGGAGTTCGAGTACGAGCGGACCCGTGAGCTGTCCGCCCCACGCTCGGCCAGCTGGCGCGGACTGCACGGCCTCGGCGGTCTGCGCACTGCGCGACAACTCGCCGCGGCCCGGGAGATGTGGAGCCGCCGCGATGCCCTCGCGAGCGAGCAGGACCTCTCCCCCCACCGGATCCTCCGCGACAAGGACCTCGTCGCCGCCGCGAAGGAGGCCCCGCGCGGTCGCGAGGCCTTCGAGCGAGCGCTGCCCTCGCGGACGCCGAAGAAGGACCAGTGGTGGCAGGTCGCGCGGACCGGCATCGACCTCCCTCCGGCACACCTCCCCGAGCGCACCGAGCGCTCCTATCCCCCGCCGCACAAGCTGTGGTCGAAGAAGCATCCGGAGGTGTGGGACCGCTATCAGGCCGTGCGCACCGCCATCAGCGACCGCGCGGAGGATCTCGAGCTGCCCACCGAGAACCTGCTGCAGCCCGCGCTGCTGCGGCACTGGGTGTGGGAGCATGCGACCTCGCCCGGGGAGGCGTCGATCGTCGAGGAGCTCCTGGCGCTCGGCGCTCGGCCCTGGCAGGCCGAGCAGACCGCCCCCGTGCTCGCCCGCGCGCTCGAGGAGTACGTCCCGCCCGCGGCGGACTGAGCCGGGCGCGGCTCAGGCGTGGCCGGGTCGCTCCGGGAAGGGCGCGTCGGCGGCGCGCAGCGTCGGGGCCTGGGCACCGAGCGTCCGATGGGCGTGCAGCGCGAGCAGTGCGGCGAGCGCGGTGCCGTTGGTGAGTTCCCCGCGCAGCGCCGCGGCGACCGCCTCGTCGAGCGGCACCCAGGCGATCTCGATCTCGGCCTCCTCGTCGGTGCGCCGGTAGCCGTCGTCCCCGGTCAGCTCCGTCACCTCCGTCGCGAGGTAGACGCGGATGACCTCGTCGGATCCGCCGGGGCTGGGCCGCAGATCGAGGAGGGTCTCGAGGCGGCCGGCGCGATGTCCGGTCTCCTCCGCGAGCTCGCGCAGCGCCCCCAGGTGCGCGCCCTCGCCGGCGACATCGAGGAGTCCCGCCGGGATCTCCCAGAGCTGGTGGGCGACGGGGTGGCGGTACTGCCGGATCAGCAGCACGCGATCCTCCGCGTCGACCGCGAGCACCGCGACGGCGCCGGTGTGGTGGACGTACTCGCGATCGAACCGCACCCCGGGCGCGAAATCGACGGTGTCGCGCACGATGTCCCACACCATGCCGTGGTGCACGGTGCGCCGCTCGGCGACGGGGCGCGGGGCGGGCCGGTCGGCGAGGCTCATCGGGCTCAGGCCTCGTCGGTCGCGATCGGCTGCTCGCCGGCGGCGCTCTCCGCCGCGGCCGGATCGGGCTCGACCTCGAGCAGGCGCGTCGCCTTCTGCAGCTCGAGCGCCGCTCCGATCAGCCCGGCGAACAGCGGATGCGCCCTGGTGGGGCGGGACTTCAGTTCGGGGTGCGCCTGGGTGCCGATGTAGTACGGGTGCACCGCCGGGTCCAGCTCCACGAACTCCACGAGCGAGTGGTCGGCGGAGAGGTCGGAGACGCCGGAGACCCGCAGTCCCGCGTCCTCGAGCTGCTCGCGGTAGGCGTTGTTGACCTCGTAACGGTGGCGGTGGCGCTCCGCGACCTCGGTGCTGCCGTAGACGGTCGCCGCGAGGGAGCCCTCGATCAGGGTGTGGTCGTAGGAGCCGAGGCGCATCGTGCCGCCCAAGTCCCCGGCGCCGGCGACGATGTCCTGCTGCTCGGCCATGGTGGCGATGACCGGGTGCGCGGTCTCCGGCTCGAACTCGGTCGAGTGGGCGCCGGCGAGGCCGAGCTCGGTGCGCGCGTACTCGATGACCATCGACTGCATGCCGAGGCACAGGCCGAGAGCGGGGATGCCGTGGGTGCGGGCGTGGCGCAGGGCGCCGACCTTGCCGTCCACGCCGCGGATCCCGAAGCCGCCGGGAACGACGAGCGCGTCGACGTCCCGCAGCTGCTGGCGCGCGCCCTCGGGCGTGGCGCACAGATCCGACTCGACCCAGCGGATGGAGACCTTCGCCGCGTGGTGGAAGCCGCCCGCGCGCAGCGCCTCGGTCACCGAGAGGTAGGCGTCGGGAAGGTCGATGTACTTGCCGACCAGTGCGACCGTGACCTCGTAGGACGGGTGCTGGACGCGCTGCAGGAGCGAGTCCCACTGGGTCCAGTCCACGTCGTGGCTGAGCAGGTCGAGTCGGCGGATCGCGTAGGCGTCGAGCCCCTCCCCGTGGAGCACGAGCGGGATCTCGTAGATCGACGGAGCATCGGCGCAGGTCACGACCGCGTCGATGTCGACATCGCACATGGAGGAGATCTTCGCCTTGACCGAGGCGGGCAGCTGACGGTCCGCGCGCAGCACGATCGCATCGGGCTGGATGCCGATCGAGCGCAGCGCGGCGACGGAGTGCTGGGTGGGCTTGGTCTTCAGCTCCTGGGACGGGCCGATGAAGGGCACCAGCGAGACGTGGACGAAGAAGACGTTGTCGCGACCGACGTCCTGACGCACCTGGCGCGCCGCCTCGAGGAAGGGCTGGGACTCGATGTCGCCGACGGTGCCGCCGATCTCGGTGATGATGACATCGACGTCATCCCCGGCCTGGGAGCGCATCGACTCCTTGATGGCGTTGGTGATGTGCGGGATGACCTGCACGGTGTCGCCGAGGTACTCGCCGCGGCGCTCCTTGGCGATGACGTTGGAGTACACCTGGCCGGTGGTGACGTTCGCGTTGGCGGAGAGGTTCTCGTCGAGGAAGCGCTCGTAATGGCCGATGTCGAGATCGGTCTCCGCGCCGTCCTCGGTGACGAACACCTCGCCGTGCTGGAAGGGGTTCATCGTGCCCGGGTCCACGTTGAGGTACGGGTCGAGCTTCTGCATCGTCACGCGCAGGCCGCGGCTCTTGAGGAGCATTCCCAGCGAGGAGGCGGTGAGGCCCTTGCCGAGGCTGGAGACCACGCCGCCGGTGACGAAGATGTGCTTCGTGACGCCGGGATTCCGGAAGGGCTTCGCGGAGGAGGACTGTCCGATCCGCGGAAGGGGGCCGGTGCTGGTCTGGGGGGTGTTCGCGCTGGTGTCTGCCACGGATTGTCAACCTATCATCGGGGCCCGGCGAGGGCCAGGACATCGGTCAGCTGGTCGATCATGTCACCTGCGGAGGGCAGCTCGTCGGCACGACGTCGCGACGCCTCCTCGGCGCGTCGCCGCGCGGCGGGGTCGGTGTGGGCGGTGATCGCCGCGGCGAGCGCCGGGGCGTCGCCGACGGGCACCAGGTGCGCGGCCTCGCCCGTGACCCAGCGTGTGCCCCCGGCATCGGTCGCGACGATGGCGCGGCCCGCCCGCAGGGCCTCCTGCAGCGCGACCGGCTGACCCTCCCAGCGCGCGGCGGAGACCACGAGGTCGCAGCCCGCGAGCAGCGCGGCGCACGTCCCCGCGCCGGCCCAGGAGCCGCACGGGCAGCCGCTCCCGGTCGATCCGTGCGGCGAGTTCACCGTGCAGCGGCCCGTCGCCCGCGACGGCGATCCCCACGGGCGGCTCCGCGGGCAGCAGGACGGCGGCGTCGAGGAGGTCCCCGAGGCCCTTCTGCGTGGCGAGTCGAGCGATGACCAGGACTCGCAGGGCGTCCTCCGCGGGCCAGGCGCTGTCGTCGGCCGCTTCCGCCGGGTGTCCGGTCGCCGCGTCGGGCACGCCCTCTCCCCCGGGGTCCCCTCCGGCCGCATCGCGCGGCGTCCGCTCCGGGGCGGGGACGACCGCGCGGCGCACGTCCCGGGCGCCGGCCCGACGGGCCGCCTGCTCGAGATCCGGGGACACCGCGAGGACCGTCCGGGACCCCCGCGCGGCGACCTGCAGCAGTGCGCGGCCGAGGAGTCGCACCGAGGACGAGCCGACGGGGAGGTTGTGCAGGGTGAGGACCAGGTCGATCCCGGTGCCCGCGAGGGCGAGGGCGGTGAGGGCACCCGCTCGCAGGCCGTGGGCGTGGACCACCACGGGGGCCGCCTCGCGGGCGCTGCGCCGCAAGGTCCGCAGGGTCCGCAGATCCGCCAGGGGGGCGGGTCGCTCCTGGATGCGCACCGGCGCCTCGGCCACCTCGTGGCCCGACTCCCGCAGCAGCGCCAGCTCCTGGTCCACATGGGCGGCGAGTCCGCCGCTGGCCCGCGGCCGCACCAGCAGGATCCTCACCGGGCCTCCTCCGCCGGCGGAGCCGGAGCGCCCGGGCCGGAATCGACCGCGTCGTTCCCGCTCTCGCGGGTCCTGGCGCGTCGCCCCCGGCTCCGATCGCGCAGAGTGTGCAGCAGCGAGGGATCGGCGGCGAGCATGACGCCCGCGGCGAGGAGCGCGCCGAGGACGCCGGCGGCGATGCCCACGAGCACCGCGACGGTCTCCCCCGACTCCGTGGTCACCAGCCGGCGGGCGAGCAGCAGCCCGGGCACCCCGCCGATCAGCACCGCGAGCGGCGTGAGCACGATCGTCCGGCGGACTCGTGCGAGGTCCCCGGCCTGCTCGAGGATGTCCCAGATCCGGCTCAGGCCCACGAGCGCCGCGATCGCCATTCCCACAGCGATCGAGAGTCCGAAGGCGGTCGAGGCCTCGGCGGCGGAACGCCCGGGGCTGGTGAGGACGGCGAGCGCCAGCAGCACCCCGGCGATCACCCAGCCGATGGATCCGACCAGGAGGGCGTCCCGCGCCCGCAGCGCGGCCGACAGCACGCGGGTGCAGTGGGTCGCGACGGCGAAGCCGGGCAGGCCGAGGGCGAGCGCAGCCGCGGTCGAGCCGACCCCGGCCGCCCCCGCGCGGTCGATGAGGCGGAAGAACTGCTCGAGGGCCGGGCCGGCGGCGAACAGAGCCGCGGCGCCGATCGCCGCGACGGCCATGACGATGCGCGCGGAGCCGGAGACGGCGCGGGAGAAGGCGCCGTGGTCACCGACCAGGCGCATCTCCGCCAGATGCGGGAAGACCGAGGTGACCAGCGGGACGACGAGGACCGCGTAGGGCAACAGGTAGAGCGCCTGCGCGTACTGGAAGACGGGCAGCGTGCCGGTGCCGCCGGCGCGCATGGCGAGGACCATGATCAGGGCGAGCACGAGCTGCTGCGCGCCCACCGCACCGATGCCCGCGCCGCCGAGGGCCAGCGCGCGACGGCCGTCGCCACCGGTCATCCGCAGGGCGGGCCGGAGCCGCAGACCGGAGCGCAGCGAGGCGATCACCACGGGCAGGGCCATCGTGGCGACCCCGGCGGTGGTGCCCCAGCCCAGCCAGGCCAGCGCGCCCTCCCCGATCGTCGAGGCGGTCGCGACGGAGGGGACCATCCAGGCGTACACGCGATACGCGAGCATGACCACGAGCGAGGAGATCAGCGGCATCGCCGCGGGCCACAGGAAGCGCTTGCGCGCCTGGAGGTAGGCGCCGAGCACCACGGCGATCCCGTAGAGCGGCAGCTGGACCGCGAAGATCCGCAGCAGGACGGTGCCCACGTGCACCCCGGCGGTCCCGTCGGCCGTTCCCAGCAGCAGCGCGGCGAGCGGCGCGGCGAGCGCGATCACCGCGGCGGCGAGCAGCGTGGTGCCGAGCAGCGTCCAGGTCAGCAGCACGGAGACGATGCGGTCGGCACGCCGCCGCCCGTCCTCGTCCGCGGTCCCGTCCGCGGACTCGGCTTCGGTCCCGTCTGCGCTCGCGGCCCGGCGCCCCTCGGGGACGAGGCCGGCGATGAGCGGCACCGCGACCGCCGCCAGCGCGCCCCCGGCGACCACCTCGAAGAGCACATTGGGCAGCAGGTTCGCGGTCGCGTAGGCGGTGCCGACGTCGCCTGCGCCGACGCTCGCCCCGAACACCAGGTACCGCGCGAAGCCCGCGAGGCGGGCGATCACGGTGACGACGAGGATGATGCTCGCCCCGCGCAGCACGGCGCGGCCGAAGGACCTCTCGCTCATCGCTCGGCCTCCTCGGGGGCACGCCGCCCCAGCCGGTCCACGGCGCGCAGGACCGGGGTGGACTCGATGACGGCGGAGAAGCTCACCCGCTCGCTCGCGAGGGTCAGCGCCGTGATCCCGCCGAGCAGCACGAGCCGCGCCGGGACCGGGAGGACCCGTGTCGCGGCGAGACCGACGGCGGCGCCGAGCGCATTGGCGCCCGCGTCGCCGAGCATGCCGCGCTCGCGGAGGTCGACGGGCAGGGCGAGGGCCGCGGGCACCGCTGCGGCGACCGCCAGCCGACGTCCGCTCGGGTCCTCGCCCGGCGGCAGGATCGCGAGAGCCGTCGCGGCGGGCAGCACGACCTTGAGCGCCCTCCCGGGACGGAGGTCCAGCAGGTTGGCGAGGTTCGCGGCGCCGGCGACGAGCGCCACATCGGCGAGCGCGAGCCCGGCCCCGCGGACGCTCACCCGCCCGGATCGGCTACGGTCCGCAGCGCCGGCGGTCGCGAGGACGGCGAGCGCGGGGATCCCCAGGGCCTTGAGCGCTCCCGTGGTGACCCGCCCGTGGCGCAGCGCCCCGAAGTGACCGCGCAGGCCCTTGGAGACCGGTCGTCCCTGCGCACGATGGTGCGGTTCGAGCAGGTCGTCGAGCAGCCCGAGGGCTCCGATGCCGACGAGCACCGCCGCGTCCCGGGCTCCGCCCGTCCGCCCGGACCCGGCGAGCAGACCGGTGCCGAGCACGACTGCGGCGCCCTCGGCGAGGGTCACGGTGCGACCGGCGAAGTTCTTGCGCTCGAGCTCGCTCCGACAGGTCGCGAGCAGGGACGTCACGCGGCTCATCCGTTGCCCCCGTCGGAGGGCGCGGAGCCTTCGCCCTCGGAGTCGGCAGGTGCCGTCGGAGCGGGCAGCGGGGGGACCCGCTCGGCGGCGTCGGCCGTGGTGCCGTAGGCGCCCGCTCCCCCGCGCACCTGCTCGATGAGGGCGAGCACGCTGAGGATCGGCCCGTCGGCCTCCTGCAGCCGGTCGGTGGTCGAGAGCTGATCGAAGCCGGCGTCGCCGCGGACGGTGCGCAGGATCCCGGTCGAGGAGTCGTTCCCCGGCGTGGCGGCCGAGACGACGGCGGGCACGGAGGTGGCGGCGAGCGAGGTCAGCACGGCGGTCTGGGCGGAGAGCAGGTTCTGGGCCCGTGCGGCGGCGAGGTCCTCCGCCTCGCCCTCGAGCACGAAGGTCTCGGGAGCGGCGCTCGCGTAGACCACCGCCTCGACCACACCGGGCGTCCCGTCCGTGAGCGCGATCAGCTGATGGTCCACGAGCACCTGCCACACCTGGGTGCGGAGCTCCTGGGTCAGCTCGCCGGAGGGATCCTCGGCGAGCAGGGCCGGCACGATCGCGGCGAGCTGTGCGGGACCCTCCAGCTCGGCGTCGAGCAGGGCGGGGGCGATCGAGCGGATCTCGTCGACGGCCTCGGCGCGCCGCTGCTCCTGCGCGGGGTCCCACAGGTCCGAGCGCAGGCGGATCTCCACGACGGCGGAGGCCCCGGCTTCCTCGAGGAGGGAGGTGACCTGCTCGGTCGCCGTGCGCGTCGAGTCGCCGTCCGTCAGCAACGCCACCGACTGCCCCGGGAGGGTGTCGGCCACCAGCTCGGGACCGGACTCGCTGACGTACGAGGCGAGCTGATCGTTGCGGGTCTGCAGCTCGTCGGCCTCGGTGCGCAGCTGCTCCTGCTCCCCGCGCAGCTGCTCGACCTGCTCGGCGAGCTGGGTGCCGAGGTTGTCGCCGAGCGGTCCTGCGCCGAGCACGATGCCCACGGCGAGCGCCAGGAAGACGGAGATCAGCGACACCAGGTGGTAGCGGAAATCGATCACGGGTCGGACCCTCCTACGACCCGGTGGCCCGGGGGAAGAACAGCGTGGTGAACCAGGACAGCATCCCATCCAGCCGGGCACCCATCAGCTGGACGACGGCCTGCCCGCCCGGCGTGGCCCACAGGGCCACCGCGAGGGCGGCGAGCCCGGCGACCGCGAGCAGCAGGAGCTGGACGGTGGAGATGCGCTGGCGGTAGAGGCGGGAGACGCCCTTCGCGTCGACGAGCTTGGAGCCGATCCGCAGGCGGGTGAGGAAGGTGGAGCTCATCCCGGGGCGGCCCTTGTCCAGGAACTCCTCGAGCGTGCCGTGGGTGCCGACGGCCACGATCACGGAGGCCCCCTTCTCGTCGGCGAGGAGCATGGCGATGTCCTCGCTCGTGCCCGAGGCGGGGAAGAGCACCGCCTGCTCGCCGAGCCCCAGGCCGGCGAGGCGCTCGAGGCCGGGGGCGCGGCCGTCGCGATAGGCGTGGACGACGAGCTCCGCGCCGCTGGCGAGCGCGCGGTCCGAGACCGAGTCCATGTCCCCGATGATCATGTCGGGGCGGAAACCCGCCTCGATCACCGCATCGGCCCCGCCGTCGACGCCGATGATCACGGGGCGGTTCTCGCGCAGGAACGGGCGGAGGGTCGCGAGGTCCTCCTTGTAGTGGTAGCCGCGTACGACGATGAGCACTGGGCGGCCGTCGATGCGGGTGCGGACGTCGGGGGCGCCGATCCCGTCCAGCAGCAGGTCCCGCTCGCGGAGCATGTACTCCATGGTGTTCTCGGCGAAGAGCTCGAGCTGCTCGGAGAGACCTTCGCGGGCGATCTCGAGCGCGGCGGTGACGGTGGCCTGGTCCTGGGCGACGCCGCGCGCGACGACGACCTCCTCGAGCAGCACCTCGCCGTCGCGGACGGTGATGGTCTGCCCGTCGCGGATCCCTTCGAAGAGCGCGGGGCCGAGGGCGTCGACGAGCACCACGTCGCCGTCGAGCAGGATCTGCGGGCCGGCGTTGGGATAGCGGCCCGACGTCGAGGCGGCGGCGTTGAGGACCGCGGCGGGCTGCCGCTCGACGAGCGCCTCGGCCGCGACGCGGTCCACGTCCTCGTGGTCGATGATCGCGATGTCGCCGGGCTGGAGGCGCTTGGTGAGGTCCTTCGTGCGTCGGCCGAGCCGGGCGGTGCCGGTGACCTGCGCGCGCTGCGGGCTCATCGGCGACCCCGGCCGGGCGCCGCGTCCTCGGCCATGGTGCGGGCCTCGTCCAGCAGCTCCTCGGCGTGGGCGAGGGCGAGATCGGAGGTGTCCCCGGCGAGCATCCGCGCGAGCTCCTCGATACGCCCGGCGCGGTCCAGGCCGTGCACGGTCGAGCTGGTCGCGCCCTCGGCGGAGGACTTCACGATCTGCAGATGGGTGCCCGCGTGCGCGGCGACCTGCGGCAGATGGGTGACGACGATGACCTGGGCGTGGCGGGCGAGCCGGGCGAGGCGCTGGCCGACGGCGAGGGCCGCGCGCCCGCCGATCCCCGCGTCGATCTCGTCGAACACGAACACCGGTGCGGCGGTGCGGTCGCTGCGGGAGGCGGAGAGAGCCACCTCGAGGGCGAGCATCACGCGGGAGAGCTCGCCGCCGGAGGCGGCCTGGCCGACGGGCAGGTGCTCGGCCCCGGGATGCGGCGCGAGCAGGATCTCGACCCCGTCGCGGCCGTGGGAGCGCGCGGCGCGGGCGGAGACGTCCACGCGGATCGCCGCATCGGGCATCTCGAGATGCCGCAGCTCCTCCTGCACGGCCGCGGACAGGGCGGCGGCGGCCGCGGTGCGCGCGGCGGTGAGTTCCTCCGCCGTCGTCTCGAGCTCGTGCTCGAGCGTCTCCAGGCGCTCCGCCGCCTCCCCACGTCGCCGCTCGGCGCCCTCGTAGCGGTCGAGGTCGACGGCGGCGGTGCGGGAGGTGGTCAGCAGTGCGGTGACGTCCGTCGCGGGCCCGTCCGCGCCCGGGAACAGCCCGCCCAGGTCGCGCACCAGCACGGTCAGCTCGTGGAGTCGCTCGTGGGCCTGCTCGAGCCGTCCCGGGGAGGCGTCGATGTCCTCGGCGTAGCGGATCAGCTCGGCGGAGAGGTCGGAGAGCTCGAGCCGGGCGGTCTCGAGCCGGTCGACGAGCGGGGAGAGGGTGCGGTCGGTGCGGGAGGCCCGGCCGACGGCCTCGGCGGCGAGGTCCAGCAGGGCCGCCGCCGCGGGGCCGTCGTCGTCGCCGACCAGGGCGAGGCTCGCGCGCTGGGCGGCGCCGCGCAGCTCCTCGGCGCTGCCGAGGCGCTCGAGCTCCGCGCGCAGGTCGTCGTCCTCCCCGGGCTGCGGGTCGAGGGCCTCGATCCTCTCGAGCGCTTCGACGAGGACCGTCCCGCGGCGCTCACGCTCGGCGAGGAGCAGGTCGAGCTCCCCCAGCTCGGCGACGAGGGCGGTGCGCTCGCGCCACAGTTCGCGGTGACGACCGAGCGGATCGCCGATCTCCGTCTCGGCGAAGCGGTCGAGCGCCTCGCGCTGCGCCTCGGGGTCCCGCAGCCGCTGCTGATCGGACTGCCCGTGGACGGTGACGGCAGTGCCGACGAGGCGGGAGAGGGTCCCGATCGGCACCGGGACTCCCCCGATCTGGGCCCGGGAGCGGCCGTCGCGGGTGACGCGGCGGACGACGAGCACCTCGCCGTCCTCCTCCTCGGCGCCGAGCTCGTCGAGCGCGGCGGCGAGCTCGCCGTGGCCGGTCAGGGCGAGCGTGCCGTCCACGGTGCTCGCCTCGCGGGTGCGGCCCCGGTCCAGCCTGCCGCCGAGGAGCATGGTCAGGCCCGTGACGATCATGGTCTTGCCGGCCCCGGTCTCGCCGGTGAGCGCGGTGAAGCCGGGCCCGAACTCGAGCAGGGCGTCATCGATCACGCCGATGCCGCGGATGCGCAGGGTGGAGAGCATGCGGGGCCCTCAGCGGGTGCGGGGGCCGCGGCCGCGCCAGCCGACGACGGGCAGCTGGAACTTCTCGACCAGGCGATCGGCGAAGGGGGTCGGCGCGAGACGGACCAGGCGCACGGAGTGCTCGGAGAGACGGGCCTCGATGCGCATCCCCGCGCCGATGTCCGCCCCGCGACGGCCGTCGAGGGTGAGGATCGCGTCCTCGCGGTTGTCCAGGACCATCTCGACGGCGACCTCGGAGGAGCGGCCGAGCACGAGGGGCCGGGCGAAGAGCGCGTGGGCCGCGAGGGGGATCAGCAGCATCGCGTCGACCTCGGGCCAGATCACGGGGCCGCCCGCGCTGAAGGCGTAGGCGGTGGAGCCGGTCGAGGTGGACAGCAGCACGCCGTCGGCTCCGAAGCTCGAGACGGGTCGGCCGTCGATCTCGATCGCGACGTTGATCATCTTCTGCCGGTCGGCCTTCTCGAGCGAGGCCTCGTTGAGCGCCCAGTGGCGGGCGACGGGCTCGTCGTGATCGTCGAGCACCGTGATGTCGAGGGTCGAGCGCTTCTCGATCTCGTACTCGCCCTCGAGGAGACGGGCGACGGTGATCGCGAGATCCTCGACCTCGCTCTCGGCGAGGAAGCCGACATGGCCCAGGTTCACGCCGTGCACGGGGACGTCGGCGTCGCGGACGGCCTCGAGCGCACGGAGGATGGTGCCGTCGCCGCCGAGGACGATGCCCAGCTCGACCAGGTCTGCCGCGGAGACGGCGTCGAGCACGTCGACCCCGCCGTTGGTGAGGAAGGTCAGCAGGCGGGGCGGCGCCTCCCCCTCGGGGAGGGCGAGGATCTCGTCGACCTGCTCGTCGACGACCACGCCGCGCACTCCGCGGCGACGCAGCTCCTCGAGGACCGTCAGCATCGCGTTCAGGGCCGCACGCCGACCGGTGTGGACGTAGAGGAGGAACCGTCGCATCGTGGTCAGTCCTCCTGGGGTGCGGGATCGGTGGCGCGCCGGCGCGCTCGGTCTTCGCGCACGGCGACCCCGATCATGTCATAGGCCTCCTGGTCGGGGACGGAGGCGTCGCCGGGTCGCAGATGGACGAAGTACTCCCGGTTGCCGTCCTGTCCCGGCAGGGCGCTGGGGCCGACGGCGCGCAGCGCGAGGCCCTCCTCCGCGGCGGCGTCGACGACCCCTTCGACGGCGCGGATCCGAGCCGCGGGGTCGGTCACGACGCCCGTGCGGGGCAGCGCGATGCGGCCCACCTCGAACTGCGGCTTGACCATCAGCAGCAGGTCGCCTCCGGGACGGAGGACGCCGGCGAGGGCCGGCAGGACGGTGCGCAGCGAGATGAACGAGAGATCGGCGACGATCAGGTCGACGTCGGTGCCCAGCAGCGCCGGATCGAGATCGCGGACGCTGGTGCCGTCGCGGACCACGACCCGCGGGTCGCGACGGACGTGCTCGGCGAGCTGGTCGTGCCCGATGTCGACCGCGTGCACCCTCACCGCCCCGCGGCGCAGGAGGACGTCGGTGAAACCGCCCGTGGAGGCGCCGGCGTCGAGGCACTCGGCGCCGGTCGGGTCCAGCTCCAGGGCGTCGAGGGCGCCGAGCAGCTTGTGCGCGGCGCGCGAGGCGTACTCGACGCCGTCGGGGACGGCGACGACCTCGAGCAGGGCTCCGTCGGGGACCGGGGTCGAGGGCTTGCGCACCTCGCGTCCGTCGAGCCGGGCCCGGCCCTCCTCGAGGATGCGTCGCGCCTGCGTGCGGGAGCGGGCGAGACCCGCCGCGACGAGCGCGACGTCGACCCGCTGGACGGTCACCGTGCGTCCGGGCGCACCTCGGCGCCGTCGGCGTCGAGCAGGCGCCCCGTCCAGGCAGCGTCCGGGGAGTGGGTGCGCAGGAGAGCCAGCACGGCCCGGAGGACGCGGGGGTCCTCGACCTCGCCGGACAGGGTGATGTCGCCGTCCTGCCAGGCGGCGCCGACGGGTCCGCAACGGGCGCGGTCGCGATCGACGACCGGCAGGGGGAACGGCGCGGTGAGCTGCTCGAGATCGGGCGTGATGTAGGTGGGGCGGCGCACCGGCTCCGCGCGGAGAGCGCTGTCGACGCCGTCGACCCCGGTGAGGACGAGGAGCGTCGCGATCTCCGCGCGGACCCCGCCCTCGATGTCGGTGTCGAGGCGGTCGCCGATGACGAGCGCGTGCCGCGCTCCGCAGCGCGCCGCGGCGACCTGGAACATGCCCGGCTCCGGCTTGCCGGCGACCTCCGGGACGGCACCGGTGGCGTGCCGCAGCGCGGCGACCATGGAGCCGTTGCCCGGGGCGAGCCCCTGCTCGGTGGGGAGGGTCGCGTCGACGTTGGTGGCCATCCAGCGGGCACCTCGGCGGATGGCGTAGGCGCCCTCGGCGAGCCGACGCCAGCCGAGGTCCGGGGACCAGCCCTGGACGACGGCGACGACGTCCTCCGCGTCCGCCTCCACCGGCTCCAGGCCGTCGGCCCGGACCTGCTCGGCGAGACTCGGCCCGCCGACGACGAGCACCTTCGCCCCCGGCTCGAGATCCTCGGCGAGCAGGCGCGTGGCGACCTGCGGCGAGGTCACGAACTCCGCGGCGTCGGCGGGGATGCCGATGCCCCGGAGGTGCTCGGCGGCCTGCTCCGGGGTGCGCGAGGCGTTGTTGGTCGCGAAGGCCACGGGGCGTCCCGCTGCGCGTGCGGCCGCGACCGCTTCCGCACCGTGCGGGATCGGCCGCGCGCCGTGCATGAGCGTGCCGTCCAGATCGAACAGCAGCGCGTCATGGAGGTCCAGGAGCGAAGGATCCACGAGGGGCATCAGGCGCGGACCTCCGGGTCCTCCGCCACAGCCGATTCCTCGGTCTCCGACGGCTCCTCCATGCCCTCGATGTCCTCCACCTCGTCGGGAGTCTCCTCCTCGTCGAGCTCCTCGTCACCGTCGAGCTCCTCGGTGTCCGCGTCCGACGCGTCCGCACGGTCAGCAGCCTCGAAGGACTCCGTCGGCAGCGGGGCCGCCTCCTGCTCGTCCGCCGCCGGCGCGTCCGTCTCGTCCGTCTCGTTTGGTTCGTCGTCCGCGTCGGCGTCGGGGTCGTAGGCGTCGATCACGGAGACCTGCTCCTCGTCCTCCCAGGTGGGGACGACGGGCTCCTGCTGCGGGGCCGGCCGGCCGAGGCGCTCCGCCGCGTCGGTGAGACCCTCGGTGTCGGTGTCCGCGGCGAGGGTGAGCCAGCGACGAGCCTCCTCCGCGCGGTCGGCGCGCTCGAGCAGCTCGGCGTATGCCGCCCAGAGCCGGACCTGCCACTTGCCGTCGACCTTCTGGCGCAGAGCCGGGATCTCGAGCGTGCGCAGAGCCGTCTCGGTGTCGCCGGTGTCTGCGTAGGCGCCAGCGACCACGATCATCAGCTCGATCGTGGCCGAGACGCCGAGGTCGCTCGCCTCGTCGGAGGCGGCGATGTCCAGTGCGCGCTCGGGGCGTCCCAGCCCGCGCTCGGAGTCGGCGATCAGGGGGAGCACATCGGTACGGCCGGTGATGCGCAGAGCGGTCCGCAGCTCGCGGACGGCCGTGCGGTAGTCGCCGGCGCGATAGGCGAGCACGCCGTACGTCTCGCGCACGGCACCGATGCGGCCACCGATGCGCGCGGCGAACTTGGCATGCGCCTGAGAGGTCTCCTGATCGTCCGCCTCGAGCACGAGAGCGGCGACGAGGTGCTGCGCGACTCGATCAGCGGTCTCCCGGCTCAGACCCTTCAGCTCGTCCTGAACGTCCTGGTCGAGCTCGGCCCCCGTGATTCCGTCCGGGATCCGCGGTTCGAAGGGACGATCAGCGCGCGCTTCCTGCCCCGGGCGCGAGGTGCGCCGGTCGTCGCGTCCGCGCCGCTCCTCACCGTCACGGGCCGGGCGGCGGTGGTCGTTGCCATGCCCGTAGGGACGGTCGTTCCGATCACCGTAGGAGCGCTTCTCGCCACGGTCACCGTAGAGACGCTTCTCCCCGCCCTCGCGGTAGGGACGCTTCTCGCCACGATCGCCGTAGGGACGCTTCTCGCCACGATTGCCGTAGGGACGGTCGTTCCGATCACCGTAGGGACGCTTCTCGCCACGATCACCGTAAGAACGCTTCTGGCGATCGCCGTAGGGACGGTCGTTCCGATCACCGTACGAACGCTTCTCGGTGCGGTCACCGTAGGAACGCTTCTCGCCACGATCACCGTAGGGACGCGCCTCGGTGCGGTCACCGTACGAAGGCCTCTCGCCACGATCACCGTAGGAACGCTTATCGCCACGGTCACCGTAGGAACGCTTCTCGCCGCGGTCACCGTAGGAACGCTTCTCGCCGCCCTCGCGGTACGGACGCTTCTCCGAGCGCTCACCGTACGGACGCTTCTGGCCACCCTCGCGGTACGGACGCATCTCCGAGCGGTCATTGTCGGAACGCTTCTCGCCACGGTCACCGTAGGGACGCTGTACACCACCGTCGCGGTAGGGACGACGCTCGCCGTCACCACGGGGCCCGGAGAAGGAACGCGGACCACCATCACGGCGGTCGTCCCCGAATCCGCTTCGGCGACGATCTCCGGACCCGGATCGATCGGGGCGAGATCCCTCGGGACGCGACGAACGGCGCTCCCGGCCCTCGTCATCGCGGGAACGCCCGGTGTACGGGCCGCGCCCGGTCGACGGGCGGCGTGCGCCCTGCTGCTCGCGGCGGTGCTGGCCGCCGCTCTCGCGCTCGTTGTTCCTGTCCTCAGACACTGTGGACCGTCCGTCTCGTCGTGCTCGCTGTCATCGCCCTATGCGCTTATCGATCACCGAGCCTATGCGACCCCTTCGCGGAGACCGGACAGTAGGCATGCATCCGTGAGCGCTCTCACCAGCGCAGCGCACAGCCCGTCACATTCCGACGGGTCGACACAGGAGCGGGGTCACACCACGGAGCGCAGGGCCGGCAGCCGACTGGACCTGGCCGCCGGCACGGCAGGTACTCGCATGATCGCCAGCGCGGTAGAGCAGAACGAATGAGCCGGCTCCGCCCCCAGACGCCGAAGCCCGACCACGCGAAGAAATCCGCGCTCGGGCATAAAAAAAAGGGAGTGGGAGGAGCGAAACCCCGAAAGGGTCTCCAGCTCACTCCCACTCCCACAAAGATGTCCGGCGGCGACCTACTCTCCCACA
>NZ_JBVDDO010000016.1:0-26168 GCF_055454375.1 Brachybacterium sp. B718/18
ACATCGAGCGCTTCAACCCCGCGCTGCAGGAGATGCGGCGCCGGATCGCCGACGGTCAGC
Source organism: Brachybacterium sp. B718/18 (assembly GCF_055454375.1). NCBI lineage: Bacteria > Bacillati > Actinomycetota > Actinomycetes > Micrococcales > Dermabacteraceae > Brachybacterium > Brachybacterium sp. B718/18. The sequence goes on from NZ_JBVDDO010000016.1 coordinate 61, forward strand.
TCGGGGAGATCTACCAGATCGTCACCCGCCGTCAGGGCGGCTTCCCCGCCCGGATCGCCGACGTCGGCGTGGTCAAGGACCTCGCGACCCACGACCTGGATCTCACCGCCTGGGTCGCCCAGTCGCCCTACGCCCAGGTCGCCGCGACCTCCACGCGCCGCTCGGGCCGCAAGGACGAGGACATGGTCTCGGTCGCGGGACGGCTCCGCGACGGCACCATCACCAACCACCTCGTCAACTGGCTGACCCCCTTCAAGGAGCGGGTCACCGTGGTCACGGGGGAGAAGGGTGCCCTGGTCGCGGACACCGTCAACGCCGACCTCACCTTCCACGCCAACGGGGAGAACGCCACGAACCTGTGGGAGTCGATGGCCTCGTTCCGCGGGGTCAGCGAGGGAGACTCGATCACCTACGCCCTGCAGCGCAAGGAGCCGCTCGCGACCGAGCACGAGGCCTTCCGCGACGCGATCCTCGGCGACAGCGCGAACATCGTCACCATGCGCGAGGGCCTGCACACGGTGCGCGCCGTCGAGGCCGTCCTCGAGAGCGCCCGCGAGGGCAGCGTCGTGGAGCTCGACGCCCTGTGATCCGGGACCTCCTGCTCGGGGCGCTTGCCGCGATCCCGGGCGCGGCGGGCCGTCGGGCGCGCTTCGTGCGGACCCGCGCGGCCCTCGAGGCGGGGGCTCCGGCACGGCAGGTCGAGGGACTCGTCCAGGAGCTGGTCGCCGAGGCCGAGCGGGAGCTCCGGGCGGGCCGGGACGAGACCGCGGCGGAGGCCCTCACCAAGGCTCTGGTGCTCCTGCTGCACCCCAGCCGCGCGCTCGGCGCCGCGATCCCGCCGCTGCTCGAGGGCCCTGCCGCCGTGCTCTCGGTGCTCGACGGCGGGAAGGTCGGCGAAGTGCTCCGCCGCCCGGGTGGCGTCCCCGCCGCCGGGGCCCGCGGCCTCCCCGGTGACGGGCCCGAGGGATCCTCGTCGGCCCCGGAGCCCTCCGCGTCCGCCGCCGGCCCCACCGAGGCCTCCGCCGACCGGCCCGCGACCGTGCTCGTGCTGAGCGGGGGAGGACTGAGCTTCCTGCGCCCCGTGATGGACTCCTGGCGCGCCGCCGGGCATGAGGTCCGCACCCTCACCGCGGACGAGCTGCCCGCGGCCGAGCGGCCCACCCTGCGCACCGTCGTCGGCGCCGCGATCACCACCTGGCGCACCGGTCGCCCCGCGCCCGTCCCCGCCGTCCTCGAGTCCGCGCTCGAGGGTGTCGACCACGTTCACGTCGAGTGGGGGGACCAGGTCGCCGCCTGGTTCTCGCACCTGGACCGGGGCGCGCGGACCCTCTCGGTCCGGATCCACAAGTACGAGATCCTCACCGCCTACCCGCAGCTGCTCGATGCGGCACGAGTGGACTCGCTGTGCTTCGTCGCCACCCACGTGCAGGAGGCCGCGGAGGCCATCGCCCCGCGGCTCACCGCGGCGCCGCGCACCCGGGTCACCGCGAACGCCCTCGACCTCGAGCGCTTCGTGGATCCGAGTCCGGCCGTGGACCTGCCCGCTGATCTGCCCTCCCGCGACCACGTCCTCGCCCTGGTGGGCTGGGCCGGTCCGGCCAAGGACGCCGACTTCGCCCTGGACGTGCTCGAGCACCTGCGAGCGGAGGATGCCGGGGCGCCCTGGACCCTCCTGCTCGTCGGGGAGGAGCCGGCCGTTTCGGGAGCCGACGCCCCGCGCGCCCGCGCCCTGCTCGCCCGCATCGCCGCGGCCGGAGACGCCGTGCACGTGCTGGGCCGCCGGGAGGACGTGCCCGGCGTGCTCGCCCGCAGCGGCTGGATCCTCTCCGCCTCCGTCATCGAGGGCACCCACGAGGCCGTCGCCGAGGGCGCCGCCTCCGCCTGCGTCCCCGTGGTGCGCGACTGGCCCCAGGTGAGCGCCCACGGCGGCGCCGGCACCGTCTACCCCGAGGGCTGGATCGTCCCCGATGATCCTGCCTCCGCTGCACGGCGGATCCTCGACCTCCGCGGCCGCCGCGCCGCCGAGGGCGACGCCGCCCGTGCCCTGATCCGACAGGACCGGGATCCCGTCGCTCTGGCCCCCGCCCAGGAGAGCTGGATCGGTCCCTCCCGTCCGTACCCCGGCGGCCCCGCCCGCCCCGAAGGAGGATCGGCGTGAACAGACTCCGCCGCACCGTCGCCGAGCTGCTGCCGCTGCTGCCCACCGGGGCGCAGCGCTTCCTCGGCCTCTACGCCGTCGCCCTCGCGGCGCTCGCCCTGCTCGACGTCGGGGCGCTCGGCCTCCTCGCCCTCGTGCTGTCGCCGCTGATCGGCGGGGCCACCACCGTGACCCTCCCGCTCATCGGGGACGTCTCCGGCACCGGGACGGTCGCGGTGCTCGCCGTCGCGACCGGACTGATGATATCCAAGAGCGTCATCGCGCTCGTGTGGACCTGGATCGCGACCCGGCGCATGTCCACCTACGAGCTCGCCATCGGCGACCGGCTGTTCTCCTCCTTCATCCGCGCCTCGTGGACCGACCGCCTCAGCCGCTCGACCGCCGAGCTGGTCCGCCTCGCCGACGTCGGCATCGCCAACACGATGTCCGGTGTGCTGCTCCCCGCCGCCTCCCTGCCGGGCGAGATCTGCACGACCCTCGCCGTGCTCGTGGTCCTCTTCGTCACCCAGCCCTCGACCGCCGCCGTCACGGTGATCTACCTCGGCGTCGTCGGGCTGTTCCTGTACTTCGTCATCACCCGCCGCTCGCTGCAGGCCGGGCGCGTCTCCCGCGACTACTCCTTCCGGGTCGCCCGGCTGATGACCGAGATGGTCGGCACCCTCAAGGAGATCGTGCTGCGGGACAAGCTCGACGCCGTCGGGCAGGTGGTCCACGACAACCGCCGCTTCTCCACCCGGGCCCGCGCGAACCTGCAGTTCCTCGCCGCCGCCCCCAAGTTCGTCGTCGAGGCGGCCCTCGTGCTGGGCTTCGTCGTGGTCGGGCTGACGGCCTACCTCGAGGGCGGCATGTCCGGAGCGCTCAGCTCCGTGGCGCTCTTCGGCATCGCCGGGCTGCGGATCGTGCCCGCGATCGTCCGCTTCCAGACCCTGATGTCGACCACCGCCGCGGCCATCCCGCATGCGGAGGCGGTCATCCGCGACATCCACACCACCGAGGAGTTCATCGCCAATCAGGAGGTCCTCGGCGAGGCGCCGATGGCCGAGCGGCCCCGCGAGCTGACCCTCGAGAAGGTCTCGTTCACCTATCCCGGGAGCGACAAGCCCGCGCTGCGCGATGTCGACCTCACCGTTCCGCTCGGCACGTCGCTCGGGCTCGTGGGCCGCTCGGGAGCCGGCAAGTCGACCCTCGTCGACCTGCTGCTGGGCCTGCTGACCACGGAGGACGGCCGGATCCGTCTCGACGGCCAGGACCTCCAGGAAGTGCTGAAGGCCTGGCGCTCCCGCGTCGGCTACGTCCCCCAGGACGTCGCCCTCTTCGACGCCACGATCGCGCAGAACGTCGCTCTGACCTGGGGTGACGATGCCGATGAGGAGAAGGTGAGGCGCTGCCTCGAGCAGGCTCAACTGCTCGAGACGGTGACCCAGCGTCCCGGCGGACTCCACGCCCGGATCGGCGAGCGGGGCCAGGCGCTCTCGGGCGGGCAGCGGCAGCGGCTGGGAATCGCCCGCGCCCTGTACAGCGACCCGCTGGTGCTGGTGATGGACGAGGCGACGAGTGCCCTCGACACCGCCACGGAGGACGCCATCACCCGCGCCATCGCCGAGCTGCACGGCGAGGTAACCGTGGTCGCCGTTGCGCACCGCCTCTCCACGATCCGCGGCTTCGACCAGATCTGCTTCATGGAGGACGCCCGCGTCCAGGCGGTCGGCACCTTCGACGAGCTCGTCGCCGAGGTCCCCGCCTTCTCCCTCCAGGCCCAGCTGGCCGGCCTCGTCGGCCCCGACGGAAAGCCCCTGCGATGACCACCGCCCGCCCGTCCCTCCTGATCATCTCCTTCTCGCCGATCGCGCGAGATGCCCGGATCCTCAAGCAGATCGCCCTGTTCCAGGACCGCTTCGACATCACCACCTGCGGGTACGGCCCGGCCCCCGACGGGGTCGCGCAGCACGTGCAGGTGCCGGAGGGCACGGTTAACCGGGTTAACGGCAAGCTCGCCGCGCTGCGGCAGTTCCGCCGCGTGTACTGGTCGCAGCAGGGACCGGCCTGGGCCCGCACCCGTCTGGCCGGCCGCTTCGACGCGGTGATCGCGAACGACGCCGACACCGTGCTGCTCGCCCTCGAGATCGCGCCCGCCGAGAAGGTCCACGTGGACCTGCACGAGTTCTTCCCCGCCCTCCACGCGCAGAACCCGACCTGGCGCCGCTTCGTGTCGCCCTACTTCCGCTGGGTCGTGCGGCGCCACGTGCGCCGCGCCGCCTCGGTCACCACCGTCTCCGCCGCGATCGCCCGCGAGTACGAGGGGCTCGTCGGGCATCCCGTCGGCGTGGTCACCAACGCCGCCCCGCACCGTGCCGACCTGCGTCCCACCCCCGTGCACCAGCCGCTGCGCCTGGTCCACTCCGGGGCGGCGCTGCGCAACCGCGATCTGGGGATCATCGTCGAGGGCGCGGCGCTCGCCACCGCCGACGTCCACCTGGACCTCTACCTCGCCCCCAACGACCCCGCCTACATCGAGGAGCTCCGGGAGGCCGGCCGGCGCAGCGGCCGCGTGACCGTGCACGACCCGGTCCCGTACCGCGAGCTCGCCGGCACCCTCAACCGCTCCGACGTCGGTGTGCACGTGCTGCCGCCCGTCAACCTCAATCACGAGCTGGCCCTGCCCAACAAGATCTTCGACTACACCCAGGCGCGGCTCGGCCTGCTGGTGGGGCCGAGTGTCGAGATGGCCGACCACGTGCGCGATCACGACCTCGGCGTGGTCGCGGCGGGCTTCACCGCGCAGGACGTCGCCACCGCGATCGACGAGCTCGCCGCGCAGGACGTCTCCCGCTTCAAGGCGAACTCCGACGCGATCGCCGAGCAGGTGGGGGCGGAGGCCGTGGTCACCGCCTGGGACCGGGCCATCTCCGCGATCATCTCCCGCTGAGGCGCTCCGCGGCGCCGCGGAGGACCCCGCGGGCTCTGCCGGGGCCGGCTCGGCAGGGGACGGATCAGCCGGAGTCGTCTCAGCAGGTGACGTCGAAGCGGTACAGGGCGTAGTCGCCCTCGCGCGCCACGAGCACCATGTCGTCGGTGTCGAGTGCGTCGAGCCCCGCGAACTCCTCGTTCTGCGGCGCCGTGGCCCCGGCCCTACCGGAGTCGGAGCTGGTGTCGCGGTAGAAGTAGTTCGCGCCGGTGGACTCGAGCGCCGCGCACACCCGTGGTACCTCGTCCATCTGGTCGGCGTAGCGCGCGACGCGCTTGCGCGGGACGTCCGAGGGCGGCTGCAGGTACGGGAGGACGACCTCGCGCCCGCCGAGCGCGTAGTAGAGCGTGGTGCCGTCCCGCGGATCGCCGAGGACCACCGCGTCCTCGGGAAGGAGATCCGCCGACCGGCGGATGAACTCCTCCTCCTGCTCCGAGACGTAGATCTTGTAGGCCGTGCCCTCCGGGTGGTACGTCGCGGTGGCGAGCGTGCCGACGCGCCCGACCGGGAGGGTGCCCGCGAGCACCAGCACGACGACCAGCGTGATCAGCAGCGGGGCCCCCAGCAGGCGCGTGATCGTGTCGGAGGACTCCTGCTCCCGACGTCGACGCGCGGCCGCGAGAAGGGACTGGATGCCCACCCCCGCGAGCGCGACCACGCCGATCGCCATGACCGGCCCGAGGCGCTCCCGATCCCCGTACCAGGGCCAGGTCAGGAACGGTCCGAGCGGGCCGGGAACGAGCGCGGTGATCATCAGCAGGACCACCGCGGCGAGACCCGCGCCCAGGCCGATCACCGTCACCGAGCGGCGCCGGATCCCCGCGATCAGCCCGCAGGCGGCCAGGAGCCACGGCAGCAGAGCCCACTGCGGGGCGAAGACCAGCTCGCCGAAGGCCGGCCGGTCGGTCAGCACGACCCCGAGCGCCGTGAGCACGTCACCGGACTCGAGCCGCCCGAAGAAGGAGGACATGGTCGCGTAGCGGGAGGAGGCGACCAGCGCGAGCAAACCCAGGGCGAGGGCGTAGGCGATCAGCAGCGCGATCCCGCGACGCCGCTCCGCGGCGACGCGGACGGCGCGCACCGCGTCGGCCAGGAGCACGGGCGCGATGAGCAACAGGGCGAAGGCGGTCGAGGGATGCGTCGCGGCGGTGCCGCCCACGGTCGCCAGGAGCACGACGATCGAACGGGTGAGATGCGGATCGGCACGGCGGCCGTGGCGCAGGTGCAGCAGGGCGGCGAGCAGGGCCGGGAGCAGGGCGACGCCAAGGGCGTAGGGCCACAGGCCCGCGCGCAGCAGGATCGAGGGGAAGGTCGCCAGCGCCGGCAGCAGCAGCAGGGCCGCGAGAGAGGCCCGCCGGTCTTGCCCCGGGGGCAGCACCTGGTCCATCAGGGCGAGCATGGTCAGCGGGAGCACCATCAGCGTCGCGACGACGAGGCTGTTCGCGGCGGTCACCACGTCCCCGGGCAGCAGCGCGGCGACCGAGTGCCAGCCCACCGGGTAGGGGACCACCTCGCGGTCGTACAGCGGGCCGAGGGCCGTGAAGGGGAAGGCGTCGCCGCCCGTGCGCACCTGCCGCAGCGCGGACAGGTGGAAGAAGGCGTCGAAGGGCTGGGGCAGCTCGTCGAGATCGCCGATGGCGCGGACGGCGGGGACCACGGAGGCGAACCCGACGCCCAGGGCCAGCAGCGGCGGGGCGGCCAGCGCCAGGAGCCGCACCCCGCGCCGGTGGCCGACGCTCGCCGGATCCGCCTCGGGGTGCGGGTCGAGGGGCTGCAGCACGGGGGAGGTCGACTGCGTCCACACGGTGCGGCCCAGCAGCGCGGCGAGGACCAGCATGAGGGCGAGGGAGACCGCGACGACCGCACGGTCATAGGGGAGTCCCAGCAGCTTCGCGAGCGCGGAGGTGACGGTGAGGGCGGCGACGGTGACCGGCGGCGCGAGACCGTAGCGGCGACGGATCGGCACCCGGGCGAGCACGAGGATCCCCCATCCGGGCAGGACCAGCAGTGCTAGGGTGCAGCCGATCGCCACCCCCCAGGGGAGAGCGGCGTCGATCAGCTCGCCCACGGCTTCCTCCCTTGACGGCTGCCCCCGTCCCGGCACCGGAGGCCAGCTCGCAAGCTACCACGGGCGCGTCGGGCTCCCGCTCCGCGCCCGCCCGGTGCCGCCGCGGTCTGTGGCACAGGAAACGGAAGGATCCCCATGCCCCTCGCCCCCGGAGCCCGCGACGTGACCGTCGCGATCCCTGTCCACACCCCGTCGCGTCCGATCGAGCGGGCGGTCGGCTCCGTCGTCGCCGACGGGGCCCGGGCGGTCGTGGTCTGTCACAACACCGACCCGGGACCGATCGGCGATCGGCTCGCGGGCCTGGAGGGTGACATCGAGCTGCTCACCCTCGAGGACGGCATCCCCTCCCCGGCGGGTCCTCTGAACCATGGTCTCGATGTCGTGCGCACCCCTTACTCCACGGTGCTGGGCTCGGACGACTTCTTCGAGGCGGGCGCGCTCAGCGCCTGGGCCGAGCTGGCCCGCGGCGGGGCGGACCTCGTGCTGATGCGCACCCGCACCGTGGACCACGAGCACCCGGAGCGTTCGAGCCCCGGCACCATCCCGCACGTCCGGGTGGGGAGGCGTCGTCGGCTCGGGGCGGTCGCCGACCGCCTCGGCTATCGCACCGGTCCCATGATCCTGGCCCGCACCGACCTGCTGCGCCGCGAGGGGATCCGGATGCGCGAGGGGCTGCGCCACGGGGAGGACCTCGAGTTCACCGCCCGCGCCTTCCTCACCGCGGGACGGATCGATCTGGCGCGGGCGGGCCTGCCCCACCACGTGGTCGTCGCCGGAGCCGCCGATCGCATCCAGGCGGTGCGCTTCGGGGTCGAGGAGATGCTGCGGCCCGCGGCCCTGCTCCGCGGCCAGGAGTGGTTCCGGGCCGCCCCTGCCCCGTTCCGCCGCGCCTACGCCGTGCGCACCGTGCGGCGCGACGTGATCGGCACGCTGCTGCGCCATGCGCCGACCCTGGGCGACGAGGACGTCGCGGCGCTGCGGGCCGAGCTCGCCACCTGGCGGGAGCTCGCCGTGATCGACACGGCGCTCTCGCGGGGCGAGGCGCGGCTCCTGGGGGAGATGGCGCGCGCGTCAGACGTCGCGGGCATGCGCCGCGTCGCGGACGCATGGTCCGGCCTGGGGGCGGTCGACCGGCTGCTCCCCGCCTCCGCGCAGGGACTGCTCGATCGCGAGCAGCGGGCGCGCCATGCCGCCAGCGGCGTCCTCAACCGTCTGTGGGATCGAGCGCGTCCCTGATCTCGGGGGTGCCCCAGGTCATCGGGTCCCGCCAGTCGAACACCGGATTCCACGTCCCCGCGAGGAAGGCCCGGGAGAACACCCCGATCGGGGTCGTCCCGAGAGCGACGGCGGCCCCGTAACGGGCCGGGGACGGGGCGAAGGCCTCGAAGGCCATCGGGTGGCGGAGGTTGGTGCGGGTCGACGCGGCGTGCTCGGCCAGGCGCAACAGGCCGACGCGGGACAGCGCCGCTTTCATCTGCTGCCGGCGCTCCTCGGGCACGGCGGTGGGCACCCAGAAGGACAGCTCCTCGGCACCGGGGCCGGCGGTGTCCCGGAACACCTGGTCGGTCATGGCGCGGTACCAGTCGCGGTCGCGGGTCAGGCGCCAGTCGAGGTCGGCGACGATACGGTGCAGCGGGAGGTCCAGCATCGGCATCGCCCAGCCCAGCCCCGCGCTCTCGTAGCCGCGCACCGAGTTGAGGATGTACGTGCTCTGCCGCCCGTCGATGTTCACCGACTGCAGGGCCCGGGCGCGGGAGAGCGGGGAGCCGTCGTACCCCACACGGTCCAGCGCTCCCTCGACCTCCGCCCGCAGCACCGGATCTCGCAGCAGCGCCCGCGGCGCGCCCGCCTGCGAGAAGTGGCGGCGGATGATCGCCGCGACCAGGTCCTCCCGGCTCAGCTCCGGGGCGTCGAGGAGGTCGGCGTCCTTGAGGGTGCGCACGGCGGTGTGCCCGGGGACCACCACGGCCCGCGAGCGGTCCTCCGGCAGCAGGCCCTGCGCCGCGAGGCCGCGCAGCGCGAACCAGTCCTGGATGTGGGGGAGTGCGGCACCCGTGTAGGAGTCCCCGAGGAAGCGGGCGGTCTCGGGCTCGCGCCAGGCCGACCGGACCTGCTCGGGCGGTGTGGGCACGAAGGCCCACGGCAGTCCGAGCAGCTCGGCGACCCTCCGGGAGACCTCGACCTCGGCGGTGGGTCGCACTCCGTAGGTGAAGCACTGCACGTCCCGCGCCCCGGCGGCGACGAAGGCCGCCGCGAGCAGGCGGGAATCGGCACCGCCGCTCAGCGGGAGCAGGTAGCGGGCGCCGGGATCTGCGGCGACCAGGGTCGCGACCGCCTCGAGCAGGGCGTCCCGGAACAGGGCGCCGGCCTCGGCACCCTCGGTCACCGCGCCGCGGGCGGGCAACGCGAGGCGCCTGCGGCGGAGCGTCGACGAGCTCCCGTCGAGCCCGAGTTCCACGACGGCGTCCGGCGGGGTGCGGTGCACGTCCCGGTAGAGGGTTCGCTCGCCGAGCACGAGGCCGCCCCCGGCGAACTGGGCCACGGCTGCCTCATCGGGCCGCGGTGCGGATCCGGCGGCGCTCGCGAGGACCCGCACGTCGTCGGAGACCTCCCAGCGGGAGCCGGCGCGGCGCCAGAAGAGCGGGAAGGAGCGGTTCGCATCGGTGAGCAGGCGCGCCGAGCCGTCCGCGCGGATCTGGAGCACGGCGGCCTCGCCGCGGGCGGCGAGGGTGTCGAGCGCCTCCGCGGCGTCCCCGGCCACACGGAGGGTGCGGGCGATCTCCGCCGGCGTCCACCGGGGCGCGATCGCGAGGAGCTCCGTCCCGGGACCTGCCTCGACGCGCACCCAGTCACCGCGGGTGAGACGGGCGAGGGGAGCGGCGGCGCGCGGCGGAGTGGTCATCGGGCTCCTGGGGAGGGGCGGGGCACGGGGTGACGTACGATCCCCACGATACGACGCGGGTCGCGTGCCGTGGTTCGGCCCTGGTCCGGCTCTGGTTCGGCCCTGGTTCGGCCCCGGTTCGGCCCTGGTCCGGTCCCGGCCCGCGCATCGCCTCGCAGAAAGGAAGGACCCCGCATGCACGTCCTGCTGGTCCCCTCCTGGTACCCGCGCGGCGCGTCGGACCCCGGCGGCTCCTTCTTCCGCGAGCAGGCCGAGATCCTCGCCGCGGCGGGGCACACCGTGAGCGTCCTCGCCGCCGAGCTCACCTACCCCGACCCCCGCCGCCCCGCCGCGGCCCTGGCCGCGCTCGCCGGGACGCTTGCCCTGCAGGAGAGCCGCGAGGGCGCGCTGCGGGTGCTGCGGCTGCGCGCCCCCGTCCCGCTCCCCGGAATCGCCGACCAGGTCACTGCGCTGCTCGCCCGGTGGGCCGCACGGGTCGCCCGGCGGCTCCTCTCCGGGGTCGACGTGGTCCACGCCCATTCCGTGCATCCGGCCGCGACGGTCGCCCGCGCCGTCGCCGGCGCCCTCGACGTCCCCTGGGTGCTGACCGAGCACCGCCCCTCGGCGGTGACCGCTCTGCTCCCGCCCCGCCGCGAGCGGGCACGGGGCGAACTGCTGCGCGCGGCCGACGCACTGAGCGCCGTCAGCCGAGGGCTCGCCGGGGCGATGGAGGAGCGACACGGCCTCGCCTCGGGGAGTGTGGAGGTCCTGCCGAACCCGCTGTCGGCGGTGCTCGTCGCCCAGCCCGCGCCGGAGCCCGCGGATCGCCAGGTCCCCGTCACGCGCTTCCTGCACCTGTCCCATCTCGCCCCGATCAAGCGGGTGGACCGGATCGTCGCCGCCTTCCGCGCGCTGCGCTCCGACGCCCCGCGGGAGCTGGTCATCGCCGGAGGGTCGCCGGAGCGGGTGCGCCGGCTCTCCGTCGAGCTGGACCTCCCCGTGCTCGACGGTCTCCCGCCGCGCGGACGGCTGGCCGAGCTCGCCCCCGGCGGCGCCGCGCTCGTCGGCTCCGTGGCCCGGGAGGACGTGCCGCGGGCGATGGCCACGGCCGACCGCTTCGTGCTGGCGAGCGAGCAGGAGTCCTTCGGCCTGGTCCTCGCCGAATCCCTGCTGGTAGGCGTGCCGGTGATCGCCGTCGATGCCTGGGGACCGCGAGACGTGGTGGGGGAGGATCCGCGCCGCGGCGTGCTCGTGCCGCCGGAGGACGCCGAGGCCCTGCGCCGCGCCCTCGAGGAGGCGCTCGAGGACCGCGCGACCGGGGAGGAGCTTCCCCGCCCCGGACTGCGCGAGGACACGCTGGCGCGATATGGTCCCCCGGCGTACGTCGCGCGCGCCGAGACCCTGTGGCGCCGCTCCCTCGCCCCCGCCCCCCGCCCTGGAAGGACCGTTCCATGACCACGATGGTCTTCCACGCCCCCTACCCGGTGGTGGAGAACGGCACCGGTTCCGCCGCGCGCCCCCCGCGCCTGCTGCGCGCCTTCCGCGAGCTCGGGATCGAGGTCCTCGACGTGACCGGGCACGGGGCCGAACGGGCCCGAAAGCTGCGCGCCCTGCGGCGTCGGCTGCGGGCCGGGCAGCGGATCGACTTCGCGTACGGCGAGTCCTCGACCATGCCGACCGTCCTCACCGAGCCGCATCATCTGCCCACCCACCCCCTCGTCGACCTCGCGCTGCTGCGCCTGCTGCGCGCGCACGGGGTGCCGACGGGGCTGTTCTACCGGGACGTCTACTGGCGGTTCCCGGCCTACGACCTCAGCGTCCCCCGTCTCGTGGGGCTCGGCACCAAGACGCTCTACCACGCGGAGCTCCAGGTCATGGGGCGCTGGCTCGACCGTCTCTACCTGCCATCGGCGCAGATGGCCGCTTACGTCCCGCACGTGGACCCCGCGATCACTCGGGCCCTGCCCCCCGGTGGGGTCCTCACGGATCTCGCCGCCGCGCACGGGCGGCGCCCCGACGAGCCGCTGCGGATCTTCTACGTCGGCAACGTCTCGGACTACTACCGGATGCACTCGCTGTTCGCCGGGGCGGCGCGGGTCGACGGCGTGGAGCTGACGGTCTGCGTGCCGCCCGAGGCCTGGGAGGCGGTGCGATCCGAGTACGAGCCGCTGATCGCCGACGGTCCGGGCCGCGTGCGCGTCGTCCACGGCCGCGGCGCCGAGCTCGAGCCGTACTTCGCCGCCGCGGACCTCTGCGCCCTCGTCGTCGAGCCGGCCGAGTACCGCGACTTCGCGGCGCCGATCAAGCTGTTCGAGTACATCGGGCACGGCCTGCCCGTGCTCGCCTCGGCGGGCACCCATGCCGCGGACCTCGTGACGAGCGAGGGGATGGGCTGGTCCGTCGACTACGACGCCGACGCCGTCGCCGCGCGGCTGGTCGCGCTCCGCGACGACCCTGCCGAGGTGGAGCGGGTGCGGGACGCGGTGCGCCGAGGGCGCGAGCACCACTCCTGGGAGGCCCGGGCCCGTCAGGTCGCGGAGGACCTCAGCGCGCTGCGCTGACCGCCCGGCGGTACACCGCGTCGTAGCCGCGGCCCACCGTCGGCGTCGAGAAGGAGTCCCCGATGGTCGCCGCGATCTCGGCGGCGGGCAGCTCCCGCGTGCGGGCGTCGACGGCGAGGACCGCGTCGGCATAGGCGCCCGCGTCCTGGACGTCCACGAGGGCACCCACCTCGTCCCGCACGTACTCGCCCTGTCCTCCCGTGGCGCCGAGGACCACCGGCCGACCCGCGACGATCGCCTCGGCCGCGGAGACGAAGAAGTTGTCCGCCCGGGTGGGGCCGAAGAAGAGATCGGCCGCCGAGAGGTGGGCGACCACGCCCGCCGCGTCGACGGTGCCGACGAGATCGACCCGCTCCGACACGCCCAGCCGGCGCGCCTCCTCGGCGGTCGCCTCCCGCAGGGGCCCGTCGCCGAGCCAGGTGAGGTGGGCGTCGACGCCGCGACCGACGAGCTCGGCGATCGTCGCGACCGCCACCAGCGGGTCCTTCCGCGGGATCAGCCCGCCGGTCGAGACCAGGCGCAGGCTGCCGTCGGAACGGTCGCGCCGCGGCACGACAGCGTGGGGATCGACGATGCAGGGCACGATGTCGACCGGGCGCGTCCCGCGCACCGCACGGATCGGCTCCGCGAGGAACTCGCAGACGGAGGTCACCCGGTCGGGCCCGCGCAGCACCCGCGCCAGGAGCGGCAGCGCCGGGCGCACCGGCGCCGGCAACGAGGCCGGGGTGGACAGCGCCGACCAGTGCTCCGTGTGGACCCAGGCGGCATCCTGCGGGACCGGGCTCAGCCCCGGCACCGAGAACGGCAGCAGGGAGGGGAAGGCCATGGTGTGGACCACGTCGGCACCCGCGAGCGCCGGGCCGAGGGCGCGGGCGGCGGACAGCACCTCGGCGGGACGGCGCGGCGACATCGGCACACGCAGCACCTCGAGGCCCTCGACGACCTCCCGCACGGTGCCGTCGGCGTCCTGCGGCGGCACCAGGTGCACAAGGCGCACCTCGTGGTGCCGGGCGATCGCCAGCAGGTCGCGCAGCACGAACGAGCCGCGGCTCGGAGCGGCGGCGGTCGGGAACCAGGCGCTGACGGCGGTGATCCTCACGGGACTCCCTTCGGAGGGGACGGGGGCGGGCACGGCCCGGCCCCGAGGGTATCGCCTGCGCCGTCGGCGGCCCGAATGCCGATACAGTGGCCCCTGCCCTCGGGTCGCCCCCGGGGCACACCAGCCGCCATCGCCCCGGGAGTCCTCATGAAGATCCTGTCCGTCGTGGGCGCACGCCCGCAGTTCGTCAAGCTCGCAGCGATCGCGGACGCGGCCGCGCAGCGGGACGACGTCGAGCACGTCATCGTCCACACCGGACAGCACTACGACGCCGCGATGAGCGACGTCTTCTTCGCCGATCTGCGGATCCCAGCTCCCGACGTGAACCTCGCCGTCGGCTCCGGCTCGCACGGCCGCCAGACCGGCGCGATGCTCGCCGGCATGGACGAGGTCCTCGAGGAGCACCGCCCCGACTGGACCCTCGTCTACGGCGACACCAACTCGACGCTCGCCGGCACCCTCTCCGCCGTGAAGATGCACCTCAAGGTCGCCCACCTCGAGGCCGGCCTGCGCTCCTTCAACCGGCGCATGCCCGAGGAGCACAACCGCGTCCTCACCGACCACGCCGCGGACCTCCTCCTCGCGCCCACCGAGGTCGCCCGCGAGCACCTCGCCGCGGAGGGCCTCGCCGGGCGGACCCTCGTCACCGGCGACGTGATGACCGACGTGTGCCTGCGCGTCGCCGAGTCCGTGAAGGACGTCCCGGTCGTGCTGCCCGACGGCATCGACCCCGCCTCCGACTACGCGGTCGCCACCATCCACCGCGCGGACAACACCGACGACCCGGCCCGACTCGCCGCGATCGTCGCCGCCCTCCAGGCCCTCGACATGCCGCTGGCCCTCTTCGCCCATCCCCGCCTCGTCGCGAAGGCCGAGGAGGCCGGGATCGAGCTGGCCGGCGGCGCCGTCCACGTCGGCGCCCCCGTCGCCTACCCGGACCTGGTCAACGCCGTCCAGCACGCCGCCGCCGTCGTCACCGACTCCGGCGGCCTGCAGAAGGAGGCCTACCTCCTCGGCACCCCCACCTCGACCGTCCGCACCGAGACCGAATGGGTCGAGACCCTCGAGAACGACTGGAACCGCCTCGTCGTCGACCCCTCCGAGCTGACCGCCGCGGTCACCCGCCCCCGCCCCACCGCGGACCGCCCGGCCCACTACGGCGACGGCACCGCCGCCCTGCGCAGCGTCGACGCGCTGCGCGAGCGGGCCTGATGCTGAGGATCCGCCGCACGCCCGCCGCGGCCGGATCGCGACGGCCGCCCCGGGTGGCCGTCGCGACCCGGGTCTACGCCCCCGAGCCGGTCGCGGCCGCCTTCCGGCAGCAGGCGCTCGTGACCGCGCTCGAGGAGGCCGGGGCCGAGGTCACGGTGCTCACCACCACCGTGCCCGGCGCCGCGCGGCGACGCGAGGTCGGCATCTCCCGCTTTCCCGTGAAGCGGGACTCCCAGGGGCAGGTGCGCGGCTACGTCTCCTATCTCAGCTTCGACGTGCCGCTCGCGCTCCGGCTCCTGCTCCGCCGCGACCTCAACGCCCTCGTGCTCGAGCCGCCGCCCACCACCGGGCTGGTCGGCATGGTCGCGGCCGCGCTCCGGCGCGTGCCGTACACCTTCTACGCGGCGGACATCTGGTCCGATGCGACGGACAGCGTCGAGGGCGTCCCCGCTCCGGTCCGCACCGCGGTGCGGATCGCGGAGACCACCGTGTGGCGGCGCGCCGCGCGCGTGCTCACCATCTCCCCGGGCGTGCAGCACCGCGTCGAGCAGCTGATCGGCGCCCGGGACTCGCTGGTGATGGTCGGCAACGGCATCGACACCGACACCTTCTCGGACGAGGGCCCCGACGCGGGCGAGCACGGACCGTACTTCGTGTACGCGGGCACCGTCTCCGAGTGGCAGGGAGCCGACATCTTCGTCGACGCCTTCGCCGCGGTCCGGGCCGAGCATCCGGGCGCCCGGCTGCTGTTCTTCTCCGAGGGCAGCGGACGGGACCAGCTCGAGCGCACCGTCGCCGAGAAGGGCATCGAGGGCATCGAGTTCCGCGACAAGATCCCGCCGGCCCAGGTCGCCGCGTTCCTCCGTGGCGCGGTCGCCGGGCTCTCCTCGATCACCCCCGGCCAGGGGTACGAGTTCGCGCTGCCCACCAAGATCTACGCCGCGACCGCCACCGGAACCCCGGTGATCCACGCGGGCGAGGGCTCCGCCCATGACCGCATCCGGGACAACGGTCTCGGCTGGGCCTGCGACTACGACGCGGACCAGGTCGCGGAGGCGATGACGCGGGCGCTCGAAGGGGCGGACGTGCCCTCGGCCGCACACCTGCGCGCCTGGACGCAGGAGAACGCCTCCCTCGCCGGCTGCGCCGCACAGGCCGCCCGCGCGGTGCTCTCCTCGCTGGACGACTGAGACCGGTCCCGATCACCCCGACGCCGCGGGCGACGCGGCTGACCGGGACGGCAGGGCCTGCGCGATGGATCAGAGGATCCGGCGCAGTCCCGGGATACGCGCACCGATCAGGGCGAACGCCGTCGAGAGGGCGATCGTCACCACGAAGCAGACGGCCATCGGCGCCGGGTCGAACGTGGCGAGCCACGGCACCACACGGAGCCCCGCGAGCACCGCGAAGTGCACCAGGAAGACCCCGAAGGTCGCCTCCCCGAGGCGGCGCAGGATCCTGCCCGTCCGCTCGGAGACCCGCCAGCTGCGGCAGAGCGAGCTCACCGCGGCCATCAGCAGCACCGCGTACAGCACCGTCGGCAGCGACACGTAGCTGGGCGCGAGCATCGCGATCCAGGGATCCGGGGTCGCCACGTCGCGCTGATCCCGCAACGCCTCGTACAGCCAGGTCAGCAGGGCCACGAACAGCGGGGCGCTCGCGAGCGCGGCCCAGGCGGCGTGGCGCGGGAGCGGGCTCACGAGCATCGCCCGGCCCAGCACGAAGTAGCCGACGTACATCAGGGCGAAGGTGGTCGCCCCGGCGGTCAGCGGGGCGGCGGGCAGCAGCTCGAGGGCCGCGAGCTGCCCCAGCGCCATCACCAGCACCGTCCACCCCGCGGCGGCCAGGCCCAGGATCCAGCCGCGTCGGCCCTCGTCGACCTGCAGGAAGGGCTGCAGCACCGGGGTGAGCAGGTAGAGCCCGGCGATCGCCCAGAGGAAGTAGAGGTGCGTGTAGGCGTCTCCGCCGACCAGCATGTCGAGCACGTCGGGGCCGGTGAACCGCTGTTCGCTGAGCACCATCCGCACCGCGAGCACGTAGAACAGGGACCACACGACCAGGGCGGGCAGGATGCGGACGGCCCGGCGCCGCAGGAAGTCCGCGGGACCGCGCCGCAGGGCGCGGGGGTCGAGGCTCAGCGCTCCGGACATCATGAAGAACACCGGGACCGCTGCGATCAGCGCCATGTCCAGCGCGACCAGGGCGATCCCCGACTCACCGGAGCTGACCCCGCCGCCGATCACGTGGATCGCGACCACTCCGAGGACGGCGACGACGCGTGCGACGTCGAGGAAGGGGAGGTACTCGCGGGTGGAGTCGCCGGACGCGGGGGAGGGGGCCGATGCGGTGCCCGGCACGGGGGCGGTGGAGGACATCTGGCGAGCATCGCAGATGGGCGCGGTCGATGCGCTCCGCCGCCGCGCGGCGATTCTCACGTCCCGCCGGGTCAGCGGCCCGGATCGCACTCCACCCGCAGCAGCCGGGAGTGCTCGGTCTCGAAGACCACCTCGCCGAGCGACTCGTCGGCCTGACCTATCGGCGCGTACCGCGGGTCGTACTGGTAGAGCAGACGGTCCTGATAGATGTAGCCGATGTCGCGGTCCAGCAGATTCCGGCAGTGCGCGGGGGACTCGGCGGCCAGCGGCACCGAGTAGATGGTGTTCTGATCCGCCTCGGTGAGCGAGAGCCCGGCGACGGGCAGATAGACGTCGACCCCCTCGATCGCGTACAGGTGCGAGGCCCCGGAGAAGGGGCTGCCGAGCACCTTCTGGTCGGGGTCGAGGTCGGGCGCGACCCGGGCCCAGGCCTCGAGCTCGTCCTGCTGCAGGAAGCGACCGCGCCCCGAGTACTCCGCTGCGAGGTTCTTCGCGGCGTTGTCGGCGCGGGTCGGGATCGAGGCGCCGACCGCGACGACGGCGACGAGGACCAGCACCAGGCCGATCGCCCGGCGCGGCAGGGAGGCGCGTTCCGCACTCCCGGCCCCGAGGAGCAGGGAACGCCACGCGCGCAGCCCGGGGACCAGCAGCAGCACGGACAACATGGCGAGCGGCATCGAGAGCCGGTCCTGCCCGCGGTACCAGAGGGCGGAGAAGTTGAGGGACGAGTCGAGGGCGGCGTCGAGATAGAGCACCGCCACCACGATCCAGGCCACCGCGACCCAGCGTGCCCCGCTGCGCAGCGAGGTGACGAGTCCGGGCCACCACACTGCGGCGAGGACCACGCCGAGCGCCATCGGCCACACCGTCAGCAGGCCCAGCAGGACCTCCCCGAGCGCCGACCACCAGGGCACCTGCAGGCCGCCGGTGAAGTCGGTGACCGAGGAGCCCAGCGGAGTGGTGCCGGCGACGATCACCGGGGCGATCACGACCAGCGGCACGAGGGCGAGCAGGGGACGGCGGCGCAGTGCGGGCGCCATGGTGCAGGCGGTGAGCACGGCGACCAGCACCAGGGCCAGGAGCGCGACGTTGGGGTGCAGCAGGCCGAGGCCGAGCAACGCGAACGCGGCGAGGGCCAGGGCGGCGAGGACGGGGCGGAGCCGTGCACGGTCCCCGCGCGGCGCGTCGTCGGAGGAGGGCAGGAGGGCGGGGGAGAGCGACTGCCACAGCGCGAGGACCGCCGCGAGCGCCCCGGGGAGGGCCGCGAACCCTGTGAGGTTCGGGATCGCCGAGAGATGGATCCACTCGTCCACGGGGGCGGCCGGCACGATCGCCGCCCCGATCCCGGCGGCGAAGGGGGCCCACGGCACGGCGGGGAACACCGTGCGGGCCAGGAGCGCCGTGCCCAGGATCCAGGGGAGCACGGCGAGGGCCAGCACCGCTCCGTTCAGCAGGATCGGCACCTCCACACCGGGCACGGAGGAGGCGAGCGCGTGGAAGCCCGCGGGATAGGCCGTGGGGGTCCCGGCGGTGTTGGAGACGGAGCCGAGATCCAGGCTCGAGGCGGTGCCGGTCTCCCGGATCCGCTGCAGCGCCGAGAGGTGGTACAGCGTGTCCCAGCGTTCGAGGACGACATCGGGACGACGGCCCTGCAGCAGGATCGGTCCCAGGGAGACCACCAGGGCCACGAGCATCCACAGGGGGGCGAGGGGCACGGCGCGCGGGGGCATGAGCGGCCCGTCGAGACCGGTCGACGGAAGGCGCACGCCGAGCCGGCGCAGCAGCAGCGCCGCCGCGGTGAGCAGCGCGCCGCACCCCAGCAGCGGCAGCAGCGACCAGGGGATCCCGAGGAAGGGGGAGATCAGGGCCGCGAGCCCCGCCGTCGCGGCGCCGACGGCCGGCGCTACGGCGAGGGACAGCTGGCGCGAGCCGCCGAGGACTCGGGGGATCGCGTAGCCGGGAAGATAGGCGGTCGCGAGGACGACCGCGATCGCGATCAGCAGCTGGGCGAGGTCGCTCATCCGTCCTGGGGGGTCCCGAGGGCGCGGGCGCGGTAGTCACCGGGCTGCTCGGCCTCGTCGAGGGCGAGCCGGCGCGCGAGATAGGTGGTGCGCTTCTCCGCGGCCTTGGTGCGCGCCTCCTGGAGGGCGAGGAAGCCGAGCAACACCAGCACCGTCGCGTACAGCAGCAGGTCAGCGCCGCGGCCCACGCCCACGATGTTCGCCACTCGGGTGAGCACCCCCGGGAACAGCACCGTGAGCACCGCGAACACCGCGAAGGCGATGATCAGCAGACGGCGCACCGCGAGCTGCTTCGCCCCGCGCTTCACGAACAGCCAGCCGACGATCACCACGATGCCCAGCACGAGCACGAGCTGGATGATGAAGGTGCGGCTGCTCACCCCGAGCGCGGGGCCGAGGGCGATCAGCTGGTCCAGACCCTCCACCGTCTCAGGCCTCCTCGGCCTGCTGGTGGGTGGAGGCGGAGCCGTCGCCGAGGACGAGGCGCGGGGTGCCGGCCCAGTTCTCGGCGGTGGTGATGTTGCGGCCGTCCACGACGAGCTTCACGCCGGGCATGTCGGCGGAGCCGATCTCCGCGTACTCGGGGTGGTTGGTCTGCACGATCACGAGGTCCGCGGCGTCGCCGATCGTGTAGGGATCCCAGCCGAAGCCGCGGAGCTCCTCGGCGTCGTAGAAGGTGTCGTGGACGGCGACCTCGGCGCCCCGTGCGCGCAGCTCCTCGACCACGGGGAAGACGCCGGAGAACGCGGTCTCCTTGACCCCGGTGCGGTAGGACGCGCCGAGCACCACGGCCTTCAGCCCCTCGAGGGAGCCGAGCAGGTTCGCGGCCCGCTCGACGAGGTGCGCGGGGACCGAGGCGTTCAGGGTGCGGGCGGTGCGCACGGTGGTCGCGTTCGGGTCGGTGGAGAGGTACAGCCGCGGGTACACGGGGATGCAGTGGCCGCCGACGGCGATGCCGGGCTGGTGGATGTGGGAGTACGGCTGCGAGTTGGAGGCCTCGATGACCTTGTACACGTCGATGCCGTTGTCCTGCGCGAACAGGGCGAACTCGTTCGCCAGCGCGATGTTCACGTCGCGGTAGGTGGTCTCGGCGAGCTTCGCCAGCTCGGAGGCCTCGGGCGAGCCGAGGTCCCACACCCCGTTGGGGCGGGGGAGGTCGGGGCGCTCGTCGAAGGTCAGCGCCGACTCGTAGAAGGTGCGGGCACGGGCTGTGCCCTCTTCGGAGATCGCGCCGATGAGCTTGGGGTACTTGCGCAGGTCCGCGAACACGCGACCGGTCAGGACCCGCTCGGGGGAGAAGACGGCGTAGAAGTCCTGGGACTCCTTCAGCCCGGAGATCTCCTCGATCATCGGCACGAAGCGGGTGCGCAGGGTGCCGACGGGGAGGGTGGTCTCGTAGGAGACGAGCGTGCCGGGGGTGAGGTGCTCGGCCAGGGAACGGGTCGCCGCGTCCATCCACGCGAAGTCCGGCTCCCACGTCGCGTCATTCACGAAGAGGGGGACGACGATCACCACGGCGTCGGCGCCGGGGATCGCCTCGGCGTAGTCGGTGGTCGCGCGGAGCTTCCCGGCGGGGACCAGCTCGGCGAGCTTCTCCTGGAGGTGGGCCTCCCCGGGGAAGGGCTCGGTCGCCTGGTTGATCAGCTCGACCTGGCGGGCGCTCACGTCCACGCCGATCACCTCGTGGCCGGCGTCCGCGAACTGCACCGCGAGCGGCAGGCCGATCTTCCCGAGGGCGACGACAGCGGTCTTCATGGGTACTCCTTCTCGGCGCCGTGGCGCGCCGCATGTGCGGGGATGACCGCTCGGGGGCGGCCCACCGTGACAGGGTATCCTCATCGGCCGTCGCCGACCTCGATGCGGCACGCCGCCCGTCGACCCGTCGCCAGCACCGGAGGAGAGCCTGTGAGCAAGACCGAGCCCCCGGGCGAGCAGGGCCCCGCGGGCGCCTCCGCACACCCCGCCTCGCCCGGCGCCGATCGCACCTGGTTCGTGGTGCCGATGTTCAACGAGGGCGAGGTCGTGGGCGACGTCATCCGCGCCCTGCGCACCCGCTATCCGCTGGTGGTGTGCGTCGACGACGGCAGCGAGGACGACTGCGGCAGGATCGCCGCCGAGGCCGGTGCCGTCGTGGTCCGCCATCCCTACAACATGGGGCAGGGCGCCGCGCTCAAGACCGGCATCGACTACGCGCTCCGCGATCCGCGGATGCGCCAGATCGTGACCTTCGACTCGGACGGCCAGCACCAGGTCGACGACGCCGCTTCGATGATCGCGATGCGGGAGGCGGAAGGGGTCGATGTCGTGCTCGGGTCCCGCTTCCTCGACTCCCGCACGAAGCCGGGCCTGATCAAGCGCATCGTGCTGCGCGGCGCGGTCTGGTACTCGAACATCACCTCCGGGGTGCGGCTGACCGACGCCCACAACGGACTGCGGGTGCTGGGCCGGCACGCCTGCGAGAAGATCACCATCGAGCAGAACCGGATGGCGCACGCCTCGGAGCTGGTCGAAGAGATCGGTCGCCATGAGCTGACGGTGCGCGAGCACCCGGTGCACATCCTCTACACCGATTACTCCCGGGCGAAGGGGCAGTCGGTGCTGAACTCGGTGAACATCGTCATCGACATGCTCTTCCGCTGACCCGTCCCCGGAGCGGCGGCCCTCAGCGCTCCTGCTCCGCCGCCTCGAGCAGCCCGGCGAGCTCCTCGCGCCCCGTGTGTCGTGCCCATCCGGCCGGGGTCGCTCCGTAGGTCGGATCGCGCAAGGTTGGGTCCGCGCAGCGGGCGAGGAGCAGCTCGACCGTCGCGTGGTCCCCGCGCACCGCTGCCTCGTGCAGCGCCGTGGCTCCCTCCGCCGTCCGCGCGTCGGGCGCGAAGCCTAGGTCCAGGAGCTGCGCGACGGCCTCGGGCCGGCCGAGAGCGGCGGCCTGCGCCACGAGATCCGGATGGCTCCGTTGCATCTCCCGCGCGACGGTTCGGTCCGCGAGGGCGTCGGCCGGGCCGAGCAGCGCCCCGAACGCCTCGTCCTCCTCCGTGAGGTCCGCCCCGCGCGCCCCGTGCTCCCGCAGCAGGCGGGCGACGCCCACGGCGCCGTGCCGCACGGCTTCCCGCAGCGGCGACCGGCCGCCGTGGAGGGGATGGGTGCTGGGCCGCTCCGGATCGGCGCCGGACTCCAGGAGCAGCCTCGCGCGCCCGGTGAGGTCGTGGCGGGCCGCGTGCAGCAGCGCCTCGGAGAGCTGCTGGGCGGGGGACTGGTGGCGCGGCGCGAGGAGCCGGTGCCAGGGCCCGCCGTCGCCGCGGCCGAGACCCGCCCGCAGCAGGAGCGCGAGCCAGGCGGTGTCGTCCCGCACCACGGTGTCGCCCGCGCCGCGGTCGTAGATCGTCTGGCTGTCGTTCGGATCCGCTCCGGCGGCCAGCAGCAGCTCGGCGAGGGCGGTCTTCGCGGGGTGCGGGGGAGCGCCCTGTTCCCCGCCCCCGAACACCCCGGTGAGCGCCGTGAACGGGGACGGCAGCGAGTCCCAGAGGAAGCCCATGTTCGGATCGGCTCCGGCTTCGAGCAGCAGCCGCAGCACCGCGGGATGGTCGGGCGCCTTCCCGTCCGGCAGCGGCCCGGACCAGCGGGAGTAGCACAGGTGCAGCAGCGGCGGCCAGCCGTAGGGGGCGCTCTCCCGCTGCACCGCGGCAGGGTCGGCGCGGAGCAGATCCCGGACCGCGTCCGGATCACCCAGCGCGGCGGCGACGGCGAGGTCCGAACGGGCCAGGTGCGGCTCGGCGGCGATCAGCACCGCGGCCGCTGCGAGGTCGGGGGCGCCGCGGCGGCTGTGATCCACGGTCATCGCCCGCAGCAGCTGCTCCCGGGGACCGGCGGTGGTCGCCTGATCGGGGCGGCGGGTCCGGGCGAGGACCTCGTCGACGTGCCGGCGCAGCGTGGGCCAGGACGCGAAGCCGTAGGACCTCGCGAGGGCCAGCTGCGCGGCGGCGAGGGGCAGGGCGGCCCCGTGGCCGTGCTCCGCGCCGAGCAGGGAGTCGGCGTCGGGGTGGTGCTCGCGCAGGAGCGCGAGGGCCTCGGGATCCCCGGACCGCACTCCGTCGCGCAGTCGCTTGGCCCGGCGCCGCAGCGCGGAGAGATCAGGATGGTCGGGAAGGTGCTGCAGGGACATGATGGCCTCCGCTCCGAGCCCGGCGTCCGCTGGATCGGGCAGGAGGGGAGACGGACATCCTCGTGCACGGCACCGAGGCGGGCTGAGCCCTTCCCGCGGACAGGCGGCGCCCTCGGTGCGCCGTCCGCAGTCTATCGCGGCCTCTCGATCCGGCGGGGCCCCGGGGAGGGGAGCGGCTATCCCGCCGCGGGCTCCGCGGAGCCGTCGGCGATGCCGTCGAAGAACGCGGCGACGTCGTCCTCGTCGGTGAGGATCGCGATGCCCGAGTGATTGGTGCGGTACTCGGGATCCTCGATCGGGATCGAGAGTGTGCGCCCGCTGCTCATCGCCGAGCGCGCCGTGAGGGCCATCCGCCCGATGGCGGGGATGCCGGTCCCCTCGGAGGTGATCAGCGCGTTGGATCCCGCGCCGGCGAGGCGAGCCTGGGCCACGGGGTTCAGCAGCACGCCGGGGGAGGTCACCCGGTCCATCAGGGCGCCGACGAACTGCTGCTGGCGCTGCTGGCGGCCGAGGTCCGCGGTAGGGTCGAAGTAGCGGGCGCGGACGAAGGCGAGCGCCTGGTCGCCGCCGACGTCGTGGCAGCCCTCGGTCATCTGCAGCCCCGACTTCGGATCGTCGACGTCCTGGTCGATGCAGAGGTTCACGTGGCCGACGGCGTCGACCATGTCGGCGACCCCGTCGAAGCCGACCTCGACGTAGTGGTCGATCGTCAGCCCGGTGAACTCCTCGACGGTCTCCACCAGCAACGAGGGACCGCCGAAGGCGAAGGCGGCGTTGAGCTTGTACCCGCCGTACCCGGGGATGTCCACGAGGGTGTCGCGGGGGAGGGAGACGAGGTAGCTGTTCCCGTTCGGGGCGCGATGCAGGAGCATGATCGTGTCCGTGCGGGCGCCCTCGGTGCCGTCGTCGGACACCTTCTCCCCGCCGCGGCCGTCGGAGCCCGCGATGAGATAGGTCGTGCCGGGCGTGTCCGCGGCCCCGGAGAGGGCGTCGACGTGCTCGATGCGGCTCCCGGCCCAGGCGGTGAGGCCCAGCCCCCAGCCCAGCACCACGACCAGCACCAGCACCAGGAGGGTCGCGCCGAGGCGCACGGCTCGCGGGGTGCGATGCCGGCGGCGCGGGTGCCGGCCGTTTGGGCCGCCTCCGCGGCTCGGGCTCCGGGGGGACTCGGGACCGCGGGGCCCGTCGCCGCCCTGCGCCAATCCGACCGCCGGGGGTGGGCCGGCCACGTCACCCG
Organism: Brachybacterium sp. B718/18; assembly: GCF_055454375.1. Taxonomy (NCBI): domain Bacteria; kingdom Bacillati; phylum Actinomycetota; class Actinomycetes; order Micrococcales; family Dermabacteraceae; genus Brachybacterium; species Brachybacterium sp. B718/18. Next base: position 24,797 of record NZ_JBVDDO010000016.1, read on the forward strand.
GCGCCTGCCCCCACGGCTCGGAGCGGGGTAGGGGCCGAGTCGCCGGGCCCTGCGCGACCGACGGCGGGAGGTCCTGCACCTCGGGCCGCATCGGGCGCGCGCTGCCGCCGGCGCGGGCGCGATGGCCCGCGGGTCGTCGCGGTCCGCCGGGGCGCCGCGAGCGCGGGGGCTGCTCGGTCACAGGCATCTCCTTTGCCGCCGAGAGGAGCCCTGCGGCAGGAGGTGCAGGGACCCTGAGGGGAAGCTCGGCGTCCGACAGGGTAGCGGCACCGCGGGCGCCCCGCGCCGCAGCCACGCACTCCCCGCCCGTCCGGTCCCCGAACCTCCCGCGAACCTTCACACGGCCCGCCCCTCCCCGTCCCCTCCCCGCCGTGCGCCTCCGTAGACTGGGCCCGTCGCCGCGGCGGCATCGACTGCGCAGGAGGATCCGTGACCCAATCTGCACCCTCGGGCGAGGCCCGGGCGAGTGATCGCACCGCCCACGCGGGAGCCGCCTCCCAGCGGATAGTCGCGGTGGTGGTCACCTACAACCGCGAGCAGCTGCTGCGCGAGTGCCTCGATGCGCTCGCCGCGCAGACCCGTCGGCCCGACGCGGTCGTGGTCATCGACAACGCCTCGAGCGATGCGAGCGGGAGCGTCGCCGACGAGCATCCGCTGGGGGCCGACGTCCTCCATCTGCGCCGCAACGTCGGCGGGGCCGGCGGCTTCGCCGCGGGGATCGCGCGCGCCCTCCAGCGGCACGGCGCCGACTGGGTGTGGGTGATGGACGACGACACCGTTCCGCGGCCCGCCGCCCTCGCCGAACTGCTGCGCTCCCTCGAGGCTTCGCCCGCGCGGCTCTCGGTGCTCAGCTCGCGCGCCGTCTGGACCGATGGTCGCCCCCACCCCATGAACAGCCAGCGGACCCGCCTCGGGGCGAGCACCCGCGAGAAGCAGGATGCCGCCCGCGCCCATGGCCGGCCGATACGGACCGCGAGCTACGTCTCCGCCCTGCTGAACGCGGAGGACGTTCGCCGACTGGGTCTGCCGATCGCCGACTACTTCATATGGTCCGACGACTTCGAGCACACGGGGCGCCTGCTGCGCCGCGGCCGCGGGATCGCGGTCCCCGGGTCGGTGGTCGAGCATCGCACCGTCCGCTTCGACAACGCCCAGGCGAACCCCGGCGGCCGCTTCTACTACGACGTGCGCAACCGCCTCTGGGCCCTGCTGCGCACCGACTCCTTCACCCCGCTGGAGCGGGCCCTCTACGGCGGCCGCACGGCCCTCGGGTGGACCGGGCAGCTGCTCCGCCACCGCGGGGACCTGCTCGGCAGCGGCCTGCGCGGGCTCCTCGCCGCCCTGGCCCGCGGTCCGCGGCCCTCGGCCCAGG
>NZ_JBVDDO010000017.1:0-17711 GCF_055454375.1 Brachybacterium sp. B718/18
GCCGCTCCTGTGTCTCGGGCCGGTCGCCGCGTCACGGCGCCGGGTCCGGTCGCTGCGTCCGGGCGCCGCGTCACGGTGCCGGATCGAGCAGGTCCGGGTCGGCGCTCAGGCGAGCCGGTGGGCCGGGGACTGGGTGAGGTTCGGATCGGTCTCGGGGAGGTCGCCGAGGACCTCGTCGATCCGGGCCTTCACGTCGGCCTCGAGGGTGACGCCCGCGGCCTTGACGTTCTCGGTGACCTGCTCGGGGCGGGAGGCCCCGATGATGGCCCCCGCCACGTTGTCGTTGCTGAGCACCCAGGCGACGGCCAGCTGCGCCGGGGTGAGACCGAGCTCCTCCGCGATCGGCAGCAGACCCTGGACGGCCGTGAGCACCTCATCGTTCAGGAAGCGCTTGATCATGTCGGCGCCGCCCTTCTCGTCCCGGGCGCGGGAGCCCTCGGGCGCCTCGGCGCCGGGCTTGTACTTGCCGGTGAGGATGCCCTGGGCGACCGGCGACCAGACGATCTGCGAGATGCCGAGCTCACGGGAGGTCGGCACGACGCGCTCCTCGATGACCCGCCACAGCATCGAGTACTGGGGCTGGTTCGAGATCAGCTGGATGCCCAGCTCCCGGGCGAGCTGGTGGCCGGCGCGCAGCTGGTCCGCGTTCCACTCCGAGACGCCGATGTAGAGGGCCTTGCCCGAATGGACGACGTCGGCGAAGGCCTGCATCGTCTCCTCGAGCGGGGTCGCGTAGTCGTAACGATGAGCCTGGTAGAGGTCGACGTAGTCGGTCTGCAAGCGACGCAGCGAGGCGTCGATCGACTCGCGGATGTGCTTGCGGGACAGGCCGGTGTCGTTGTGACCCTTCGGGCCCGTCGGGAAGTACACCTTGGTGAGGATCTCGAGCGATTCGCGCCGCTCGCCCTTCAGCGCCTCGCCGAGCACGACCTCGGCGGCGGTGTTCGCGTAGGTGTCCGCGGTGTCGAAGGTCGAGATGCCGGCGTCGAGCGCGGCGCGCACGCAGGCCCGGGCGCGGTCGTCCTCGACCTGGGAGGCGTGGGTGAGCCAGTTGCCGTAGATGATCTCGCTGATCTTGAGGCCGGAACGGCCGAGATGACGATGTTCCATCCCCCCACCCTAGAGGGCCGCTCTCGATGCCGTTCGGTGGCCTGCATCACAGGAAGCCCTACCGAGTGGTCCGCCCGCCGGGGCCGCCGACGCCCGCCTCCCGGGCGCTGCGGAGCAGCCAGCTTTCCGGTCCGAGCGCCCGCGCACGGTCGAGCCACCCCTCCCCCACCTCGCCCTCGAGGCGCTCGAGCTCCACCTCCCAGGCCCGACGCTGCGCAGGAGTTCCGAGGCGGCCGGCGCGCCGCAGGTGCCGTCGGCCGCGCTCGAGCGTTCGAGCCCGCAGCAGCCCGTCGCGCACCGCGCGGCGCCGTTCGTCGGCGGCCCACAGCGCGGCGGAGCGACGCGTGCGTCCCCAGCGCAGCACCAGGACCAGGACTCCCAGGCCCAGCGCCCCGGCGGCGAGACCCCAGCGGACCAGCGCTCCCTCCGGGAGGACGGCCCGGTCCGGCGCCGGGAGCAGGAGCAGGTGCACCGCGGCGTACAGCACCGCGACGCCGGTCAGCGCCGACAGCAGGGCGCCGGCCGCCCGCGTGCGCGGCGAGCGGGGGGCGAGCGCGGCACTCACCAGCGCGAGCACGGCGGCTCCGGCCAGCAGCGCCGGGGCCCAGCCCATGAGTTCCGCGAGATCGGGATCGGGAACGCGTCGGCTGGGCACCAGGACCACCGATCCCGCGAGGGCGAGCACCAGCTCCACGGACACGAGCACCCACCAGCCGGCCCGGGCACCGCGGCGCCCGAGCGAGCGGGCGTCGGCGTCGTCGGCGCGCAGGGCGTCGAGCCCCCCGTCCTCGGCGAGTCGTCGACGATCCACGGCGAGCCCCCTGACATCCCGCAACCACTGCGCGACGGGGTCATCGGCGACAGGTCCCGACGTCGCATCCGCATCGGCAGGCCCGCGCAGCGCCCGCTCGGCCGCGGCGCAGAGCAGCGCATCCTCGGCGGGCGGGATCCGGGAGGTCATGGCCGGACCGGCGCCCCGCCCCGGGACTCACGGGCGACCTGCCGCTGGGCGAGCAGGCGCAGGGCCGAGAGCAGCGGATCGGCGAGCACGGTGCCGAGCACCACGAGCCGCACCGCGTCGCCGGCGTCGCGCGGGACGGAGGAGAGCTCCTTCTCGGCGACCATCCGCATCGCGTCGGCGTAGACGTCGATGTCGTCCTCGCCGATCCCGAGGTCGACCGAATCGCAGGCATCCCAGGCACGGGCCAGCCGGTGCAGGATCGGATCACCCTCCGGCGCGAACCAGCCGCGCTCCTCGACCCAGCGACGGGCGCGATCGGTCGGAGGCTCCTCCGGCTCGGGCTTAACGCTCGCCACGACGACGACCTGCTGCGCGGTCGCGAGCACGTTGATCGGGGAGGGCTCGGCCCCGTCGAGCACCCCGACGATGCGCCGGATGCCCGCGATCGACAGCCCGCCCACCTCGAGCAGGGCGCGGATCAGCCGCAGCCGCTCGACGTGGGGGAGGTCGTACTCAGCGCTCGTGCGGGAGGTGAGCTGTCCGGGCGGGAGCAGGCCCTCGCGCAGGTAGAACTTGATGGTGCCGACGGGGACGCCGGTCTCCTCGGCCAACTCGGAGATCTTCATGCGCCTGCTTTCTGAACCGGCCGCGGTCGGGGGCCCGCGGTACGGAGTAGAACGGTACGGCTCCCGGGGCCGGGTGAGACACCGGGACACGCTGCGTGGTGGCCGGGCAGGCGGGCCAGAGTTACGCCTCACGAGGACGGATGCACGCCGAGGGCCCTGTTGCGATACATGAGGATCCCCGCGCGGGCGCCTCATCGACAGCCCACCACGTCCTCGCGGCCGGGGAGGATGGTCGAAGGTCCCCGGTCGTGGACTCGGTGCGGCCCCGAAAACTCCGCACACTGGGGCGAATAGCGCTCGGATTCCCCCAACTCTGCGGTGGTTTCCGGGGGACAGGGGACGGACGCCCGGGGTCGCCGCTGGATCTGCGCCCGGAAAATCAGGGGCGCCCGGCCGAGCGGTGCCGTAGGTTCGCCCGTGACCCGCGCGGCCGCGCCGTGGTGACCGATCCCAGGAGGCCCCCGTGCGAGAACTCGTCTACTTCGTCGCGGTGAGCCTCGATGGCTACATCGCCGGCCCCGAAGGCCAGTTCGACGCCTTCCTCGTCGAGGGCGATCACCTGGAGGGCATCCTCGCGGACTACCCCGACACGGTCCCCACCGACGCCGCCGCCCACCTCGGCATCGACCAGTCCGGCGGACGATTCAGCACCGTGCTGATGGGAGCGAACACGCATGCCGTCGGCCTGCCGGACATGCCCAGCCCCTACCGGCACCTCGAGCAGATCGTCGTCACCCACCGTGACCTGCCGGAGGCCGAGAACCTGCGCGTGACCGCCGAGGACCCGGTCGCGCTGGTGCAGGAGCTGAAGCGGCAAGAGGGCGGCGACATCTGGCTGTGCGGCGGTGGCCAGCTCGCGAGCCAGCTGCGGGCCGAGATCGACCGCCTCGTGCTCAAGCGCCAGCCGCTCCTCTTCGGCGACGGGATCCCCCTGTTCGCGCCCGGCGAGTACGCGCCGGAGCAGCTCGATCACGTGAGCACGCGGACCTTCGAGTCCGGGGTAAGCCTGACCGAGTTCGCGCGCCGACGCTGAGCGGAAACGGGGCGTCTGCCCGGCCCACGCGGCGGGCGTCCGTCGGCGAGGGGGATCTCGTCGGGTACGGGCGTGTGGCGGCGAGCGGGATCTCGTCGGGTACGGGCGTGTGGCGTTCCGGTACGGCTATATATCCGTAGTGGCACGCCACACGCCCGTACCCGACCATCCCGCCCGCCGGACGCCGGATCGAGCGGCGCGAGCCGATATCCGTCTCGCGAACACGAATGTCCGGGACGTGCCTGGTGGGCGTCGCGGGCCTCTTCCTACGCTCGTCGGACACGCATCACCGCCTGCTCCCCCTCGACGGAAGGTCGACGAAGACCACCCTCTCCCCCACCCGCACCGATCTGAACGCTCTCGCGGACTCCTACGACGAGCAGGGATTCGTGCTGGTCAAGGCCCTCCTGAACCCCGAGGAGGCCGCCGCGTACCGCGAGCGCAGCCACCGCCTGATCGCGTCCCTCGACCGCGGGGACCACCCCACCTGGGCGGCCGCAGCCGAGCAGTCGATGGGCCGCGCCACCTCGCTCCAGCACCTCCACGACGCCCAGTTCTACGATGCCGGCTTCACCCGGCTGCTCACCGATCCCCGGTTCACGGACGTGGCGGCGGCCGTGCTGCGCACCTCGGACGTGCAGCTGCACCACACCAAGCTGTTCATCAAGCCGCCGGAGAACGGTTCCCCGTTCCCGCCGCACCAGGACCACCCGCCACCGACCTATCCCACCCCGTCCCGCCCGCGCCACCGCTCCATCCCGCCCCGGCACGCCCCGCACCCGAAATACCCCCGCAGACTTGGGGGAATAGGAGCGCTATTCCCCCAAGTCTGCGGGGGTTTCTGGAGGGTTGACCGGGGTGGAGGGGCGGCGTCAGATCCCGTCCGTGGGCCCCTCCGCCGTCGGCGTCGTGCCCGCGACCGTCGGCGTCGCGCCGGCGGCCGCCGGGGTCTCCCCGGTGGCGGTGGCGGGCTTGTCGTGCACCGCGGCCTCCTCGTCGGGATCGACCCCGTCGGCGAACTGCGACCAGTAGAGCCGGTGGTACGCGCCCTCGGCGGCGAGCAGCTGCTCGTGCGAGCCGAGCTCGACGATGTCGCCGTGCTCCATCACGAGGATGACGTCCGCATCCCGGATCGTGGAGAGCCGGTGCGCGATGACGAAGCTGGTCCGGTCGGTGCGCAGCGCCGCCATCGCCTCCTGCACGAGCACCTCGGTGCGGGTGTCCACGGAACTGGTGGCCTCGTCGAGGATCAGCAGCGCGGGGTCGGCGAGGAAGGCGCGGGCGATCGTGATCAGCTGCCGTTCACCGGCGGAGACGTTCGCTCCCTCGTCCTCGATGACGGTGTCGTAGCCGTCGGGGAGGGTGTGCACGAAACGGTCCACGAAGGTGGCGCGCGCGGCGGCGACCACCTCCTCGTCGGTCGCGTCGAGCCGGCCGTAGCGGATGTTCTCCCGGATCGTGCCGCCGAAGAGCACCGCATCCTGGAGCACCATGCCCACCCGGGAGCGCACCGCCCCGCGGTCCAGGGCGCGGATGTCCACGCCGTCGAGCCGGATCTCGCCGGCGTCGATCTCGTAGAAGCGCATGATCAGGTTGACCAGGGTCGTCTTGCCGGCGCCGGTCGGGCCGACGATCGCGATGGTCTGCCCCGGCTCCGCGGTCAGCGACAGGTCCGTGATCAACGGCTTCTCGGGCGTGTAGGAGAAGGCGACGTGGTCGAACTCGATCCGGCCGCGGGTCGGCGCGGTGAGCTCCCGGCGTGCGATGCGGGTACCACCATCGGCCGCGCCGTCGCGCGCGACGATCTCCCCGTCGGCCTCCTGCTCCTCGGCGTCGAGCAGCTCGAAGATGCGCTCGGCCGAGGCCACACCGGAGATGAGCATGTTCGCCATGCCCGCCACCTCGCCCAGCGGCGCGTTGAACTCGCGCGAGTACTGGATGAAGGCGGTGACCTGGCCGAGGGACATCTGCCCGGAGGCGATCCGCAGACCGCCCACCACCGCGATGCCGACGTAGCCGAGATAGGTCACCCACTGCATGATCGGCATGATCATGCCCGAGTAGAACTGAGCCTTGAAGGATGCCTCCCACAGCTCCTCGTTGCGCTCGTCGAACTGCTCGCGCATCGAGTCCTGGCGGTCGAAGACGGTGACGAGGTCGTGCCCGGTGAAGGACTCCTCGACGTGCCCGTTCAGCCTGCCCGTGTTCCGCCACTGGGCGGTGAACAGCTTCTGGGACCTCGAGCCGATGATGCCGATGACCACGCCCGAGACCGGGAGGGCGATCAGGGCGATGAGCGCGAGCTGCCAGGACAGCCAGAACATCATCGCGGTGATCCCGAGGATCGTCAGCACCGCGTAGACCAGCGAGGCGAAGGCCTGCTGCAGCGCGGCCTGCACGTTGTCGACGTCGTTCGTGGTGCGGGAGAGCAGGTCGCCGCGCTGCCGGGTGTCGAAGTAGCTGAGCGGCAGACGGTTGACCTTCGCCTCGATCCGCTCGCGCAGCCCGTACACGATCCGCATCACGACGTCGTTCAGGAGCCGGCCCTGGAGCCAGTCGAACACGGCCGCGACCAGGTACATCCCCAGCACGATCAGCAGCAGGCGGCCGAGCGCGGCGAAGTCCACTCCGTCGCCGAGGAAGCCGTCGAAGATGACGTCCATGGCGTCGCCGAGGATCGAGGGCGCCCATACGGTGAGCACCGTCGAGAGGATCCCGAAGGCGAGCACCACGGTCAGCCCCAGTTTGTGGTCGCCGAAGGTGCCCATGAGGCGCAGCGCGGAGGGCCAGAAGGCTTTCGCCTTCCGCGGCGCGCCCTCTCCCCACTCGCTGCTCATCGAGTCCTGCATCTCCAGGATCTCCGCCTCGGTGAGCTCGGCGGACGCCGCTGACTCCTTCGCGGAGGTCTTCTTCTTCGCGCTCATGCCATCTCCTCCGCGGTGATCTGGGAGTCGACGATCTCCCGGTAGGTCTGCGAGCTCTCCAGCAGCTCCTCGTGGGTGCCGCGGCCGACGATGCGGCCTTCCTCGAGCACCAGGATCTGATCGGCCGAGGTGATGGTGGAGATGCGCTGGGCGACGATGATCGTGGTCGCCCCGCGGGTGTGCGCGGCGAGGCCCGCGCGGACCTTCCCGTCGGTGGTGACGTCGAGCGCCGAGAAGGAGTCGTCGAAGACGAAGACGCGCGGCGCGGCGACGAGGGTGCGGGCGATGCACAGCCGCTGCCGCTGCCCGCCGGAGACGTTGGTGCCGCCCTGGGAGACGGTCGATTCCAGGCCCGAGGCGACCGCATCGCCCTCGCCGGTGGTGCGCTCGCGCACGAAGTCGGCGCCCTGCGCGACCTCGAGCGCCTCCCACAGTGCGGCATCGTCCGCCGACGGGTCGCCGAAGCGCAGGTTGTGGGCGATCGTGCCGGAGAACAGGTACGGCTTCTGGGGCACGAGGCCGACGGCTCTCGAGATGTCCGCGCGGGCCAGGTCGGTGACCGGCACGCCGTTCAGCAGGACTTGGCCACTGGTCGCGTCATGCAGCCGCGGGATGAGGTTGACCAGGGTGGTCTTGCCCGCACCGGTCGAGCCGATGATCGCGGTGGTGCGGCCGGCCTCGGCGGTGAAGGAGACGCCGTCGAGCACGGGCGACTCGGCGCCGGGGTAGGCGAAGGTGACCTGGCGGAACTCGACGGTGACTCCCCCGTCGGCCCCTGGCAGCGGCGACGGCGCGGCGGGCTCGAGCAGCGTCGGCGCGGTGTCGAGCACCTCGCCGATGCGCCGTGCGGAGATGATCGCGCGCGGGAACATCATGAACATGAAGGTGCCCATCATGACGGCCATGAGGATCTGCAGCAGGTACTGCATGAACGCCGTCAGCGCGCCCACCTCGACGAGCCCTGCGTCCACGCGGTGACCGCCGAACCAGAGCACCGCGGCGGTCGCGAGGTGAAGCACGACCGTGATCGCCGGGCCCATGATCACGAACAGCCGACCGATCCGCACCGAGGTGTCGGTGAGCACGGCGTTCGCGTCGCGGAAGCGCGCGGTCTCGTGCTCCTCGCGGACGAAGGCGCGCACCACGCGGATGCCCATGATCTGCTCGCGCATCACGCCGTTGATCGCGTCGATGTTGTCCTGCATCCGCTGGAACAGCGGCATCAGGCGCACCACCAGGACGCCCACGATGAGCATCAGCACCGGCACCGACACCCACACGAGCCAGGACAGCCCGGGGTCCTCCTGGATCGCCATGATGATCCCGCCGATCGACATGATCGGCACCATGACCATGAAGTTCAGCGCCATCAGCACCAGCATCTGCACCTGCTGGACGTCGTTCGTGGCGCGAGTGATGAGGGTCGGCGCGCCGTAGCGGCCCATCTCCTCCGTCGAGAAGCGGTCCACCCGCGTGTAGACGGAGCGGCGGATGTCCCGGCCGACGCCCATCGCGGTCCGGGCACCGAACCACACCGAGGCGATCGCGGTGATGACCTGCACGATCGCGACGATCAGCATGATCCCGCCGACGCGCCAGATGTAGTCGGTATCCCCCGTGGCGACGCCGTTGTCGATGATGTCGGCGTTGAGGCTCGGCAGGTAGAGGGTGGCGAGCACCGTCGCGAGCTGCAGCACGGCGACGGCGAGCACGTGGGGGACGTAGGGGCGCAGATGGCGCCGGAGCAGAGTCCAGAGCATGAGGTGGTCTCCCGAACAGGGGGCGGTGCGGCCCGGCCGACGGGGTGAGCGACCGGGTTCTCGTCGGAGCGTAGGACGGGGTGAGGACGGATCCTGTCCTCGAGGGGGCCGACGGGGTCGTGGGCCAAGTGATCGGCGGGGCGTGGGCCGGACCTGCCGGGGCCCGAGGTGACGGGCACTGCCGGAGCGGGACCGCTGGTCGCAGCAGGCGCTCAGGCGGGCAGGGCCGCTCCGAGAAGCAATCCTCCCCCGAGCATGCCGCTCAACGCACCCGACTTTCGGCCATCGCGGCTGAGATCCGAGGCACCTGGGCGTACCCGCGACACCGGGTTCGACCGGTCAGATCCGGGCGCACCGAGCGGGCCGGATCGCGCGATACTGGAGGCTCCACTCGCGGAAGGACGGCCATGACCACGAGGACCCTGCTGGTGGGCTGCGGGCGCCTGGGCCTGCGGGTGGGCGAGCTGCTGCTCGCTGATCAGGATGAGAGAGGTCGTCACGAGGTCCTCGGGCTGCGCCGCGACCCGAGCTCCCTGCCGCCGGGGTTCGTGCCCGTCGCCGCCGATCTCTCCGCCGCCCTCCCCACCCCGCTGCCGAGGGTCGACGCCATGGTCATCACCCTCACCCCGTCGGCCGCCCCGAGCTATCGCGAGCCTCTCGCGCATCTCGCGGCCGCGCTCCCCGAGATCCCTCGGCGCACGGTGTTCGTCTCCTCCACCCGGGTCCTCGAGGGGTACGACGCCACGCGTCCGCTCACCGAGGCCGATCCCGCCCGGCCGCGCTCCGACCGCGCCCGCGTGCTGATCGAGGGCGAGGAGACGGCGCGCGAGCTGTTCAGCGCGGTGATCCTGCGCCCGGCGGGGATCTACGGCCCCGGCCGGGACCGTCTGATCCGGACCGTCCTCGCGGGGCGCCCGGTCGAGCACGGTCGTCGGACGAACCGGATCCACGAGGCCGATCTCGCCCGTGCGATCCTCGCGCTGCTGTCCTCGCCCGCACCGCCGGCGCTGCTCCATGCGACGGACGGCGCACCTGCCCTGCTCGGAGAGGTCGTCACGCATCTCGCGCAGCAACTCGGAGTGCCCGCCCCGCCGCGCACGTCACCGGATCCCGGAGCAGGCACCGTGCTGGAGGCGACCGCGCTTCACGAGCTGCTGGGCGAGCTCGAGTTCCCGGACTTCCGGGCGGGGTACGACGCGATGCTCTGAACGCGGGCGTTCAGCCGGTCACCACGTGCGCGACGATCGGCAGCGTCACCGTCATCGCCAGGGCGTTCAGCACCATCGCGGCGCTCGACCAGCCGCCGGAGACCATCGACTCCCCCAGCACCCGCGAGGTGCCGATGCCGTGGGAGGTCAGACCGATCGCGAAGCCGCGCGCCCGCTCGTCCCGCACCCGGGCGAGGCTCAGCAGCGTCGGCCCGAGCACCGCGCCGAGGATCCCCGAGACGATCGTGAGCACCACCGCGAGCGGGGCGGAGGCCGCGAGCTGCTCGGCGAGGGTGAGCGCGACCGGGGCCGTGACGGAGCGGGGCAGCGCCGCCAGCAGGATCTCCGTCGGCGCCCCGACCAGCCGCATCGCGCCGATCGTCACGCCGAGGCTCACCACCGCCCCGACCACGAGGGCGGCGAGCACGGCCGGGGCGGCGCTCAGCAGCGCGCGGCCGCTGGCGAGCAGCGGCAGGGCGAGGGCGACCGTCGCTGGCCCAAGCAGCACGGTCAGCACCGTGACCTGCTCGAGGTACTCGGCATACTCCAACCCGGTGACCTGCAGCACGGCCGCCACCACCACGACGGTGACGAGCACGGGGGTGCACAGAGGATTCCGCCCCGACCGGGCATGCAGCCACAGCGAGACCAGATAGGTGGTGAGGGTCAGCGCGAGCCCGAAGACGCTCTGATGGATGATCTGGTCGATCACGCGCCCTCCGTCCCCGGCTCGGCCGACGGGACCGGTCCGCCCCCCGTCGGCGAGGCCCCGCCGGCCGCGGCCCGTCGGCGATCGCCCCACCTCAGGAGCGCCTGCAGCACGTGCCCCACCGCGATCAGCGCGAGCACGAACGAGCCGCCGACGGCGAGGGCGATCGCGGGTGCCTCCTCGGCGATCGTCTGCAGCTCGACGATCACCCCCACCCCGGGCGGGACGAACAGCAGTTGGAGATGCTTCAGCAGCAGGGCGCCCCCAGGCTCGGCGAGGCGGGCGACCACCGCCGTCGGCCGCAGCAGACCGAGCACGAGCAGCAGCACCAGCCCGAGGACCACCCCGGGCACCGGGAGGTCGAGGAGCGCGGCGAGGCTCAGGCCGGCGAGCTGGGCGAGCACGAGGACGACGAGCCCCAGGAGCACGGGCGGCAGGTCGGCGACGCGGGTCATCCGGTCACGGTATCGCCCGGGAGGGCAGACTCGACCTCATGTCCTTCCCGCTGCGCACCGCCCGCCTCGAGATCCGTCCCTTCACGGAGGCCGACGTCGATGCCGCCCATCGCGTCTACGGCGACGCCGAGGTGATGCGGTGGGTGGGCGAGGGCCGGCCGGTGACGCGGGAGGAGACGGCGGCGATGCTGCGCGGCTACGTCGAGCACCAGGCCGAGCACGGGTACGCCTTCTGGGCGGTGGTCGAGCGCGGCACTGGCGAGCTGATCGGCGACGCCGGGCTCGAGCACGCGGAGCACGGCCTCGAACTCGGTTACACGCTCGCCCGTCCTGCCTGGGGTCGGGGTCTGGCGACCGAGGCGGCGCGCGCGGTGGTCGACGCGGCCCGGGGTCCGCTGCGCCGTGACCGTCTCGTCGCGCTCGCGGACGTGCAGAATCCCGGTTCAACCCGCGTGCTCGAGAAGGTCGGTTTCACGCCCGGACTGGTCGTGACCGCCTACGGCCGACCGCACCGCCGCTTCGCCCTGGACCTGCGCTCGGCCGAGGCCCTCAGCCCGCCGGCGTCGTGACCGGCCCGTGGACCCAGCCGCCGCCCTCCCGTCGGTAGCCGATGCGCACGTGCCGGCGGTCCTGCCGCGACTGGGTGAACTCCCACCACTCCGGCTGCAGCGCATAGACCTGCCAGTCCGGGTTCGGTGCGCCGTCGTAGGTGGGGCGGGCGCGCCAGTCCGCCTGCGAGGTCTCTTCGTCGAGTGCGACGACCTCGCCGCCGACCTGCACCTGCCGCCCGCTCTCGCGCCAGAAGAAGGTCATCGCGGCGCGCGAGTCGGCGGAGAGCTGCTCGCCCTTGCGCGAGCTGCGGTGGGTGGAGACGTGCAGCCCGCGCTCGTCGAGGTCCTTGAGGATCAGGGTGCGGCCGACGGGGGCTCCGTCGGCGAGGGTCTGGAAGGTCAGGGCGTGCGGCTGCCGGGCGCCGGAGGCGATCGCGTCCTCAAGCCAGGCCAGCAGCAGCGCGGCCGGGTCGGCGGGGACGGCCACCGGGTCGAGGGTGGGCATCTCCTCAGGGAAACCGGGCAGGGCTCGGAGGCGGGCGGCGAGATCGCTCATGCCGGCCATCCTCGCACCGCCTGCGCCGCGAACGATGACCTGTCGCCTGCGCCACGAGCGATGGCCTGTTTCTCAACCATTTCCAGGCCGGAAGTGGTTGAGAAACAGGCCATCGGGGCGGTGCCGGGTCAGGCGAACCAGAAAACGGGGCGGCTGGGCAACCGGGCAGCGGGGCAACATGGCAGAAGGGCCGTCAGACCCACCACAGCCGACGGCCCGACCCACCCGCTGACCCTCAGCCCAGGAAGATCCCGTTGCCGGGGCCGAGCGGCAGGTCCGCGACGAAGAACACCGCGAGGATGAGGGTCCAGACGATCCAGAACGGGACCACGAAGGGCAGCATGCGCGCCATCAGCGTGCCGAGACCCGCGCCCGGCTCGTACTTCCGCAGCATCCCGAGGAGCACGATCATGTACGGATTCATCGGGGTGATGACCTGCGTCGCGGAGTCGCCCACGCGGAAGGCGGCCTGCGTGAACGCCGGCTCGTACCCGAGCAGCGCGAACATCGGCACGAACACGGCGGCCATGATCGCCCACATGCCCGAGCCGGAGATGATGAACAGGTTCAGGCAGCTTGCCAGCAGGATGAAGCCGAGCACGGCCGGGAAGCCGGTCAGCCCGATGCCCTCGAGGCCCGCCGCGCCGGTCACGGCGATCCAGGTGCCGATCCCCGACCAGTTGAACAGGGCGATGAAGTTGCCGAGGATGAAGGCGAGCACCACGAAGGGGAGCATCTCCTTGAGCGAATCGGTCATCATCCGCACGGCATCGCGGGTGCTGCGCAGGGTGCCGGTGACCACGCCGTACGCCGTGCCGAGCACGATGAAGTACGCGACCACGATGAACACGATCGAGCTCAGCAGCGGAGACTTCGGCAGGAAGCCGCCCTCCTCGTTCCGCCAGGGCGAGTCCGGCAGGAGGAACGCGATGAGGAACGCCGCCGTGAGGGCCACGGCTGAGAGCACCGCCACCAGCAGACCGCGGTTCTCGGTGGGGCTGAGCTTGGCGCGCATCTGCTCGACGTCGTCGCCGGCGCCGTTCTCGGAGTCGTCGGTCTCGACCTGGTCCCGGCTGATGCCCTGACGGTTCAGGCGCGGCTCGAGGATCCGGTCGATGATGAAGCCCGCCACGACGCCGAGCACGAGCGAGGAGGCGATGTTGAAGAACCAGTTCGACACCGGGTTGACCGGTGTGGTCTCGAGGCCCGGGAGGGCGCCCATCACCGAGGTGGTGATGCCGGCGAAGAGGGCGTCGAGCGAGGTCGGGAAGATGTTCGTGGAGTAGCCGGCGCCGGCCGCGGCGAATCCGCCCAGCAGGCCCGCGACGGGGTGGCGCCCCGCGGCCTTGAACACCAGGGCGGCCAGCGGGGGGACGACCACGAAGGCGGAGTCGGCCATGATCGAGGAGCCCACGCCGACGAAGCCGACCACGTAGGGCAGCAGCCACGCCGGCGAGGAGCCGAACAGCTTGCGGATCGCGGCGGCGAGCAGGCCCGAGTGCTGGGCGATGCCGATCGCGAGCAGGATCGGCAGCACCGTCACCAGCGGCGGGAAGCCGATGTAGTTCTCGCCCAGCGTGGTGGTCAGCCAGGTCAGGCCCTCCCCGGTGAACAGGCCCTTGATCACGGTGGGCTCGTCGCTGCCGGGCACCGTCACGACCACGCCCGCCCACGCCATCGCCGTGGAGACGATGCCGGTGACGGCGAAGAGGATCAGGAACAGCATGAAGGGCTCGGGCAGCTTGTTCCCGGCCGTCTCGACGCCGTTGAGGAGGCGGTCGGTGAGGCTGCTGCGCGGGCGGGTGGTCGCGTCGCTCATGGGGACTCCAGTAGGGCATGGGGAGAGGTCCGACGGGGGATCGGGGGGCGGGTCAGTCGAAGTAGGCGGGGACGTCGATCGCCCCGCCGGCCTGCGCGAACTCCTCCGCGGCAGCCTGGGCGAGCTCGGGGTCGTGGAGGGCGTCGAGCACGGTGGCGGCGAGTCCGTAGGCCCCGTCGGCCGCGGCGGAGCGGGCCTCGTCGGAGACCGCCCAGGCCGCGAACTCGCGCGTGTGGAGGGCGATCTCGGCGGGGGCGATACGGATCAGCGGGTGGATGCCGGGGATCCGGTAGGAGACGTTGCCGAAGTCGGTGGACGCGGCGAGCGACGGGGAGACCACACCCAGGGGCAGCGGGTCGCGGCCGCGGCGGCGCTGGGCGAGGACCCAGCGGCCGGTGAGCGCCTCGTTGGTGCGCACGGGCAGGCTCGGCGGGTGCTCGTCCCAGTCGATGCTGACGCCGACGCCAGCCATGAGCGCCGCGCCGCGGGCCACGTCCTCGACGCGACGGGAGAGGTCCTTGAGGGTCTCGGGCCGCTGCGAGCGCACGTAGAGATCCAGGCGCGCCCGGTCGGGGATGACGCTGGCTCGCTCGCCGCCCTCGCGGATCACGGCGTGGATGCGGTCCGACGGCGGGGTCTGCTGCCGCATCAGCCCGATGCCCTGGTACATGAGGCTCGCGGCGTCGAGGGCGTTACGTCCCATGAACGGCTGGGCGGAGGCGTGGGCGGTGTGGCCGTGGAACTCGACGGTGAGGGTGCGTCGGCCCAGCCACACCTGGTCGGCGAGGTCGTAGCCGCCGTAGGGGTGGGCCATGACGGCCCCGTCGAGGCCCTCGAAGGCGCCCTCGCGGGCCATGTGCTCCTTGCCGGTGTGGCCCTCCTCGGCGGGGGTGCCGAGGAAGACGACCCGTCCGGGCACGGCCGACGGGTCCTGCTTCGCCAGCTCGGCGAGGGCCAGGAAGGCGCCGAGGCCCATCACGGCGATGACGTTGTGGCCGCAGCCGTGGCCGACGCCGGGCAGGGCGTCGTACTCGGAGAGGATGGCGAAGGTCGGGACATCGGCGGCGGAACCGTCGGCCACCCCGGCCCTCGTCGGCGCCGGGATCTCCGCGCGGACCGCGGTGGCGAGGCCGTGCGCCCCCACCTGCGCCTCGATCCCGTGCGCTGCGAGCACGGCGGCGATCGCGGCGGCGGAGCGGTGCTCCTCGAAGGCGACCTCGGGGTGCTCCCCCAGGTCGAGCATCAGCGCGGCCATCTCCTCGGCGCCCTCCGCGACCCGCTGCTCGAGCCGATCGTGCAGCGCCTCGGGAGCGCCGGCGAAGGCGGAGCCCGGATGGGCCGACTGCCGCATCGCCACCTCCCGCTCCTCGTCGAGCTGGTCGAGATAGGCGGTGGACACCTCGGAATGCTGGGGCGTCCCGGCCCCGGTGTTCGTGGTCGACATGCGCCCGACGGTACGACATCGCGTCACGTCCTCGGCCCCGTTCCCTCCCGTTCCAGCGCGCACGGCCGAGGGAGACGCGAGTACCGGCCGACGGGGGAAGCAGGTGCCGACGGACGGCAACGGGGACGGACCGACTGTCGGCCGGTACGATTGCCCCCTGCGGAGCGCGGCGATCCCGTCCCCGCATCGTCGACCTCGCAGTGGCGCGACCACCCTCCGCGCCCCGCGTGCCCCACCGCGACAGCGGCCGTCGGCCCTCTCCGTCGTCCCCCGACGACCCGTCCTCTGCGCCCCCGCGCGCGACTCCCCGGAGGCCCTCCTCGTGAACGCTTCGACCCCCGCACCGGCCGGGACCCGCCGCGCAGACCGCGGCGCGTTCTCCGGACGCACCGCCTTCATCTTCGCCGCCATCGGCTCCGCCGTCGGCCTCGGCAACATCTGGCGCTTCCCCGCCGTCGCCTACGACAACGGCGGCGGCGCCTTCATCCTGCCGTACCTGGTCGCGCTGCTGACCGCCGGCATCCCCCTGCTGTTCCTCGACTACGCGATCGGCCACCGCTGGCGCGGCTCGGCCCCCGCGGCCTGGCGCCGCTTCCGCCGCTGGACCGAGTTCATCGGCTGGTGGCAGGTGCTGATCGCCCTGATCATCGCCCTCTACTACGCGCTGATCCTCGCCTGGGCCACGAACTACACGATCTTCTCCCTCGACCAGCGGTGGGACTCCCACGCCGAGGGGGCGGCCGGCTTCTTCGGCGAGTACACCCGGGCGCTCGGCGGCCCGGACGTCACGGTCGCCTTCGACTACGTGCCCGCCGTGCTGATCTCGATGATCGTGGTGTGGGTCGCGGTGATCGCAGTGATGGCGCTCGGCGTGCAGAAGGGCATCGCCGGGGCCTCGGTCATCTTCATCCCGCTGCTCGTGGTGATGTTCCTGATCCTGGTGGTCCGCTCGCTGTTCCTGCCCGGCGCCTTCGCGGGCCTGGACGCGTTCTTCCGCCCGAACTGGGAGGCGCTGCTGCACCCGGGCGTGTGGATCGCCGCCTACGGTCAGATCTTCTTCTCACTGTCCGTGGCCTTCGGCATCATGCTCACCTACTCCTCGTATCTGAAGAAGCGGACCGACCTCACCGGCTCCGGCCTGGTGGTGGGCTTCGCGAACTCGAGCTTCGAGATCCTCGCCGGCATCGGCGTGTTCTCGGCGCTGGGCTTCATGGCGCAGGCGCAGGGCGTCGCGGTCGACGAGGTGGTCGCCTCCGGCATCGGCCTCGCCTTCATCGCCTTCCCGACGATCATCTCCGAGGCCCCCGCGGGCGCGCTGATCGGCGTGCTCTTCTTCGGCTCGCTCGTGCTCGCCGGCTTCACGTCGCTGATCTCGATCGTCGAGGTGATCATCGCCGCGGTCCAGGACAAGTTCGGCCTGGGCCGCATCTCCTCGACCCTCTGGGTGTGCATCCCGGTCGCGGTCGTCTCCACCGTCCTGTTCGCCACGACGATGGGCCTGCCGCTGCTCGACGTCATGGACAAGTGGGCCAACGAGTACGGCATCGTCGCGGCGGCACTGGTGTCCTCGCTGATCGTCGCCTACGTGGTGCGCGGCATGCCGACGCTCCGCGACCACCTCAACGTCCGCGGCACCTTCCGCATCGGCCGCTGGTGGTACGCGTGCGTGGCGATCATCGCCCCGCTCGTGCTCGGCGTCTCCCTCGTGGGCGGCACGATCTCGCTGGTCACCAGCGGCACGACCTACTCCGAGTACCCGGGGTGGTTCAACCTGGTGTTCGGCTGGCTGATGGCGATCGGCCTGATCGTGCTCGCGGTGGTGCTGTCGCTGATCCCGTGGCCGGCCCGCTCGAACCTGCACAAGGACGACTCCGACGGCGACCCGATCGCCCCCGAGGTCGTCGCCGGCAAGGGCCTCGAGATGCGGCCCGACGCGAAGACCCCGCACGAGCTCCGCTCCCCCGGGCGCTGAGGGCGTTGCCGCGCCGGGGCCCGTTCCGGGTCCGGCGCGGCGCCCCCGGCTCCGCCCGCCTCGTCCACCCGTCGATCCACCTCCCGCCCGGCCCGCCGGGCTCGTCCCTCAGGAGGACCCCATGTCCGCATCCGCCATCATCATGATGATCATCGCGATCGTCACCGTCTGGGGCGGCCTCGCTGCCGCCGTCGTCAACCTCTCCCGCCACCCCGAGGCCCCGGAGGACTGACCCTCCCTGGGGCCGGCCGCCTCGGAGGAACCTGTCGACTACTGGCGCAGGGCGTACCGGTATGCCTATATAGCCGTAGTGGTACGCCCTGCGCCAGTACCTGACCATGGCCCCGGGAGGGGCGGCCTGGGCAGCCCCCGCTCAGCCCCCTTCACCCTTGCCCGCCCCGCTCGCCCCGCGTCACCCACGCTCAACCCCGCAGACTGGGGGGAATGGGACGCGAATTCCCCCCAGTGTGTGGAGGTTCCGCGGCAGCACCGTCGCCAGGGCGGGCGCGGCACGGGCGGCTCGTCGCGGGCGGGCGCGCCCAGAGCGAGATGGCCCAGGCGGCCCGGCCGCGGCGCGGCGCGG
>NZ_JBVDDO010000018.1:0-4988 GCF_055454375.1 Brachybacterium sp. B718/18
ATGCTGGTTGTTTGTTGTTTGTCAGGATTTTTTCTATGTTTTCATGGAGAGTTTGATCCTGGCTCAGGACGAACGCTGGCGGCGTGCTTAACACATGCAAGTCGAACGATGACGACCGTGCTTGCACGGTCTGATTAGTGGCGAACGGGTGAGTAACACGTGAGTAACCTGCCCCTCACTTCGGGATAACCTCGGGAAATCGTGGCTAATACCGGATACGAGTCTCCACCGCATGGTGGTGATTGGAAAGTTTTTCGGTGGGGGATGGACTCGCGGCCTATCAGTTTGTTGGTGAGGTAACGGCTCACCAAGGCGATGACGGGTAGCCGGCCTGAGAGGGCGACCGGCCACACTGGGACTGAGACACGGCCCAGACTCCTACGGGAGGCAGCAGTGGGGAATATTGCACAATGGGCGAAAGCCTGATGCAGCGACGCCGCGTGAGGGATGACGGCCTTCGGGTTGTAAACCTCTTTCAGTAGGGAAGAAGCGAAAGTGACGGTACCTGCAGAAGAAGCGCCGGCTAACTACGTGCCAGCAGCCGCGGTAATACGTAGGGCGCAAGCGTTGTCCGGAATTATTGGGCGTAAAGAGCTTGTAGGTGGCTTGTCGCGTCTGCCGTGAAAACCCGAGGCTCAACCTCGGGCGTGCGGTGGGTACGGGCAGGCTAGAGTGTGGTAGGGGAGACTGGAACTCCTGGTGTAGCGGTGAAATGCGCAGATATCAGGAAGAACACCGATGGCGAAGGCAGGTCTCTGGGCCATTACTGACACTGAGAAGCGAAAGCATGGGTAGCGAACAGGATTAGATACCCTGGTAGTCCATGCCGTAAACGTTGGGCACTAGGTGTGGGGGACATTCCACGTTTTCCGCGCCGTAGCTAACGCATTAAGTGCCCCGCCTGGGGAGTACGGCCGCAAGGCTAAAACTCAAAGGAATTGACGGGGGCCCGCACAAGCGGCGGAGCATGCTGATTAATTCGATGCAACGCGAAGAACCTTACCAAGGCTTGACATGCACCGGACGACTCCAGAGATGGGGTTTTCTTCGGACTGGTGCACAGGTGGTGCATGGTTGTCGTCAGCTCGTGTCGTGAGATGTTGGGTTAAGTCCCGCAACGAGCGCAACCCTCGTTCCATGTTGCCAGCGCGTAATGGCGGGGACTCATGGGAGACTGCCGGGGTCAACTCGGAGGAAGGTGGGGACGACGTCAAATCATCATGCCCCTTATGTCTTGGGCTTCAAGCATGCTACAATGGTCGGTACAATGGGTTGCGATACTGTGAGGTGGAGCGAATCCCAAAAAGCCGGCCTCAGTTCGGATTGGGGTCTGCAACTCGACCCCATGAAGTCGGAGTCGCTAGTAATCGCAGATCAGCAACGCTGCGGTGAATACGTTCCCGGGCCTTGTACACACCGCCCGTCAAGTCACGAAAGTCGGTAACACCCGAAGCCAGTGGCCCATCCTCGTGAGGGAGCTGTCGAAGGTGGGATCGGTGATTGGGACTAAGTCGTAACAAGGTAGCCGTACCGGAAGGTGCGGCTGGATCACCTCCTTTCTAAGGAGCATCACCAATGATTGGTGGCCATCTTCCTGCCCGAGTGTGGTGGGGATGGTTGCTCAAGGGTGGAACATCAACGGATGGGCGCTTCGCCGGCCGGCAGGGCTGCGCTAGTACGACTCTTCGGGGTCTGGAACGTGTGGTGGTTCGGGTGGTTTGAGGTGGAGACACGCTATTGGGTTGTGAGGCTGCACGCGGCCTGCTTGGGGTCCTTCGGGATGCTGAGTGGGTGTGTGGCTGGTCCTCCCTGATTCTTGCCGCCTGTGTGGTGGTGGGGGTTGGTGTGGGGTTGTTTCTTGAGAACTACATAGTGGACGCGAGCATCTTGTAAGCAATTTTTAAGATTTTGGTCTTTGTTGTGTTGCCTAAGTTGTAAAGGGCGCACGGTGGATGCCTTGGCACAAGGAGCCGACGAAGGACGTGGGAGTCTGCGAAAAGCCTCGGGGAGTTGACAACCGAACTGTGATCCGAGGATGTCCGAATGGGGAAACCCACCAGGGGTCATGCCCTGGTACCCGCCACTGAATGTATAGGTGGTGTGGAGGGAACGCGGGGAAGTGAAACATCTTAGTACCCGCAGGAAGAGAAAACAAATAGTGATTCCGTGAGTAGTGGCGAGCGAAAGCGGAAGAGGCTAAACCTGGTTTGTGTGATACCCGGCAGGGGTTGCAGGTCAGGGGTTGTGGGACGTGTCTGATGGGTCTGCCGGCTCATCGACGTGGACGTGCAGCGGTAGTCGAAGTCGTGATGAGTGCGACGGCGTAGAGGGTGTGACCCCCGTAGACGAAACCGATGTGCGGCGTGACGCTGTTCCCGAGTAGCACCGGGCCCGTGAAATCCGGTGTGAATCTGCCAGGACCACCTGGTAAGCCTGAATACTACCTTGTGACCGATAGCGGACAAGTACCGTGAGGGAAAGGTGAAAAGCACCCCGGGAGGGGAGTGAAATAGTACCTGAAACCGTGCGCTTACAATCCGTCGGAGCCTTGAGGGGTGACGGCGTGCCTTTTGAAGAATGAGCCTGCGAGTTAGTGGTCGGTGGCGAGGTTAACCCGTGTGGGGTAGCCGTAGCGAAAGCGAGTCTGAACGGGGCGTTCAGTCGCCGGCTCTAGACCCGAAGCGAAGTGATCTATCCATGGGCAGTGTGAAGCGCGGGTAAGACCGCGTGGAGGCGCGAACCCACTTCAGTTGAAAATGGAGGGGATGACCTGTGGATAGGGGTGAAAGGCCAATCAAACTTCGTGATAGCTGGTTCTCCCCGAAATGCATTTAGGTGCAGCGTTGCGTGTTTCGTGTCGGAGGTAGAGCACTGGATAGGCGATGGGCCCCACCGGGTTACTGACCTTAGCCAAACTCCGAATGCCGATACGTGAGAGCGCAGCAGTGAGACTGTGGGGGATAAGCTTCATAGTCGAGAGGGAAACAGCCCAGAACATCAGCTAAGGCCCCTAAGCGTGTGCTAAGTGGAAAAGGATGTGGAGTTGCTTAGACAACCAGGAGGTTGGCTTAGAAGCAGCCACCCTTGAAAGAGTGCGTAATAGCTCACTGGTCAAGTGATTCTGCGCCGACAATGTAGCGGGGCTCAAGCACACCGCCGAAGCTGTGTCATTCAGATTTTTGTCTGGATGGGTAGGGGAGCGTCGTGCAGCCAGCGAAGCCGCGGGGGAACCCAGTGGTGGAGGCTGTACGAGTGAGAATGCAGGCATGAGTAGCGAAAGACGGGTGAGAAACCCGTCCGCCGATTGATCAAGGGTTCCAGGGCCAGGTTTATCCGCCCTGGGTTAGTCGGGACCTAAGGCGAGGCCGACAGGCGTAGTCGATGGACATCGGGTTGATATTCCCGAACCGATCGTAGGAGGACCCATACCGAGGCAGTCGATGCTAACCACCCGAGTCTTCCCCATGCCCTTCGGGGTGTGGAGGTTGATGAGGCTGGGAACCAAGGTTGTAGTAGGTCAGCGCGAGGGATGACGCAGAGAGGTAGCTTCCGCGGACTTAATGGAATAGTCCGTCTAAGCGAGCAGCCCGAGCACCGGTAATGCGGTGCCGTATTGGGTGAGACGTGATGGGGATCCCGTATGGGCGTAGGTGAGTGATCCTGTACTGCCAAGAAAAGTTCCGGCGTGACGAATACGGTCGCCCGTACCCTAAACCGACTCAGGTGATCAGGTAGAGAATACCAAGGCGTTCGAGAGAATCGTGGTTAAGGAACTCGGCAAAATGCCCCCGTAACTTCGGGAGAAGGGGGGCCCGAACCGTGAGAGCGGTGAGGGCCGCAGAGACCAGGGAGAAGCGACTGTTTACTAAAAACACAGGTCCGTGCGAAGTCGTAAGACGCTGTATACGGACTGACGCCTGCCCGGTGCTGGAAGGTTAAGAGGACCGGTTAGATCTTCGGATCGAAGCTGAGAATTTAAGCCCCAGTAAACGGCGGTGGTAACTATAACCATCCTAAGGTAGCGAAATTCCTTGTCGGGTAAGTTCCGACCTGCACGAATGGCGTAACGACTTCTCCACTGTCTCAACCGCGAACTCGGCGAAATTGCATTACGAGTAAAGATGCTCGTTACGCGCAGCAGGACGGAAAGACCCCGGGACCTTTACTATAGTTTGATATTGGTGTTCGGGACGGCTTGTGTAGGATAGGTGGGAGACTGGGAAGCATTCACGCCAGTGAGTGTGGAGTCATTGTTGAAATACCACTCTGGTCGTTCTGGATTCCTAACCTCGGTCCGTGATCCGGATCAGGGACAGTGTCTGATGGGTAGTTTAACTGGGGCGGTTGCCTCCCAAAAAGTAACGGAGGCGCTCAAAGGTTCCCTCAGCCTGGTTGGTAATCAGGTGTTGAGTGTAAGTGCACAAGGGAGCTTGACTGCGAGACAGACATGTCGGGCAGGTGCGAAAGCAGGAACTAGTGATCCGGCACCTCATTGTGGAATGGGTGTCGCTCAACGGATAAAAGGTACCCCGGGGATAACAGGCTGATCTTGCCCAAGAGCTCATATCGACGGCATGGTTTGGCACCTCGATGTCGGCTCGTCGCATCCTGGGGCTGGAGTTGGTCCCAAGGGTTAGGCTGTTCGCCTATTAAAGCGGTACGCGAGCTGGGTTTAGAACGTCGTGAGACAGTTCGGTCCCTATCCGCTGCGCGCGTTGGATATTTGAGAAGACCTGTCCCTAGTACGAGAGGACCGGGATGGACTGACCTCTGGTGTGCCAGTTGTTCTGCCAAGGGCATGGCTGGTTGGCTACGTTGGGAAGGGATAACCGCTGAAAGCATCTAAGCGGGAAGCCTGCTTCAAGATGAGATATCCATGCACTTTGTGTGAGAGGCCCCCAGTAGACCACTGGGTTGATAGGCCAGATGTGGAAGCGCAGCAATGCGTGGAGCTGACTGGTACTAATGGCCGATGACTTATTCAACAC
>NZ_JBVDDO010000019.1:0-880 GCF_055454375.1 Brachybacterium sp. B718/18
GATGGTGGGCGATACTGGGATCGAACCAGTGACCTCTTCCGTGTCAGGGAAGCGCGCTACCGCTGCGCCAATCGCCCGCGCCGCGACCCGTGGGACGCGGTGGAGGTGGGTACGGGATTCGAACCCGTGTACACGGCTTTGCAGGCCGTTGCCTCGCCTCTCGGCCAACCCACCGTGGAGTGCGATGCACCCCTCGACGAGAAAGGCGCGTCCGACGAGAACGTCGGGCGCGCCGTCCCGGAGAGCGGACGACGGGACTCGAACCCGCGACCCTCACCTTGGCAAGGTGATGCTCTACCAACTGAGCCACGTCCGCATGCAGGTATCCGAGGATCCTGCGTGGGCGATACTGGGATCGAACCAGTGACCTCTTCCGTGTGAAGGAAGCGCGCTACCCCTGCGCCAATCGCCCTGATGCCGCCCCGCAGGGCGAACTCGAAGAAGCCTACACGAGGTTTTCCGAGGGCGATGCCACCTGGGATGTGACGTACATCCGAGGGGTATCCGACGTGCCGGCGAGCATCCTGTGACGCCTTCCCCTGCTCCCGATCGCAACCCCCGACCCACCCCTGACTCACCCCTGAACTCCGCCGCCCGAGAGCCGGCCCCGACCCCCGCGGTGACGTCGGCCACCTCGACCCCGATCGGTTTGCGCCGGTGAGCGATCCGGCAGTACAGTCTTCCCTCGTCGGCTCAGCCGATATGCGGACGTGGCTCAGTTGGTAGAGCATCACCTTGCCAAGGTGAGGGTCGCGGGTTCGAGTCCCGTCGTCCGCTCCATTCCTCCCCGCCTCACGGCGCATGGGCGATTGGCGCAGCGGTAGCGCGCTTCCCTGACACGGAAGAGGTCACTGGTTCGATCCCAGTATCGCCCACCATC
>NZ_JBVDDO010000020.1:0-872 GCF_055454375.1 Brachybacterium sp. B718/18
TGCCGGGCGCGGCCGTCGGCGGCGGCGGAGGCGCGGCGGCCGGCGGCGTGATCGGCGGCATCGTCGGGGACGTGATGGGCAGCTACGTCGGCGCGACCCTCGCCGACTCCGTGATCGACACCTTCCTCGACTGATCCCGGCGCCGCCGGGGCTATCGCACGCCGACCTCGATCCCCAGCTCCCGGCCCCGGCCCCGTGCCGCAGCGGCCGCCGCGGCGAAGGTCTCCGGCCAGTCCGGCACCCGGGCGAGCTCGGCCGCGACGGCGGGGGCGGCGCCGTCGGCCCGGGCCCGCTGCAGCACGAGCTGACGGGCACCGGTCCCCGCGAGATGCTCGAGCAGCTCGGTCAGCTGGGGCAGGAGGGTCGGGGTGAGGGTCGTGCGCAGCTCATGGGGCACGCCCGAGGCCTGCAGGAGGGCGAGCGACGTCCCTGCCCGCTCGGCGGCTCCCGCGCGGCCGACGAGCGCGGCATAGTCGGCCGGAACGGCCTTCACGTCGAAGCCCACCCAGTCCACCAGCCCCGCCGCGAGCAGCGCCTCGAGCCGCGCCGGATGCGCGCCGCCGGTGTGGAGCCCGACGGCGAAGCCCGCCTCCCGCACCGCCGCGGCGGCCGGCAGCAGGGCATGCTGCCGAGTGGCCTCTCCCCCGCTGAACACGACGCCGTCGAGCAGCCCGCGACGCCGCCGCAGCAGGTCGAGGAGCGCGGCGAGCGGCACCCGACCGGGCACGGTGGGATCGAGGATCGGGCGGTTGTGGCAGTAACTGCAGGACCAGGGACAGCCCTGGCAGAACACGGTCGCGACCAGGCGGCCGGGCCAGTCGACGGTGGACAGCGGCACGAGACCGGCGATCTGCAGCTCCCCCGCCCCGGCC
>NZ_JBVDDO010000021.1:0-791 GCF_055454375.1 Brachybacterium sp. B718/18
CTCGGATGCACCGGGAGGGACAGCACCTCGCGGGCCAGCATCTCGGTGACCGGGAGCTCCAGGTCCACGGCGAAGGTGGCCAGGCGATGCACCGGCGTCGGGTAGTACACGCCGCAGCCCACCTTGTGCTCCTCCCGCAGCGCGGTCGCGAACGCATCGCGCTCCGCGGCGGTCGCACCCTCGATACGGATCGTGTACTGGTGGTAGACGTGCGTCGCCTCGGGCCGGACCACGGGGGTGACCACCCCGGTCAGGTGCACGTCGAAGAAGGCGGCGAGCTCCTGACGGCGCGCGGTCCACGCGCCGAGCTTGGCGAGCTGGACGCGGCCGATCGCCGCGTGGATGTCGGTCATGCGGTTGTTGAAGCCGACGACCTCGTTCGCGTACTGCGCCTCCATGCCCTGGTTCCGCAGCAGTCGGATCTGCCGGGCGTACTCCGGGGAGTCCGTGGAGACCATGCCGCCCTCGCCCGAGGTCATGTTCTTCGTCGGGTACAGGGAGAACATGCCGCCGCGCCCGAACGTGCCGACCTGCGCGCCCTGCCAGGTGGCGCCGTGCGCCTGGGCGGCGTCCTCGAAGATCCACAGGCCGTGGCGCTCGGCGATCTCGACGAGGCGGTCCATCGGTGCGGGATGCCCGTACAGGTGCACCGGCTGGATGCCGACGGTCCGCTCCGTGATCGCGGCCTCGACCGCGGCGGGGTCCAGGGTGAAGGTCTCGGGATCCACGTCCACGAACACCGGCGTCGCACCGCAGGCGGCGACGGAGTTGCCGGTCGCCGCGAAGGTGAA
>NZ_JBVDDO010000022.1:0-628 GCF_055454375.1 Brachybacterium sp. B718/18
TCTAAGGAGCATCACCAATGATTGGTGGCCATCTTCCTGCCCGAGTGTGGTGGGGGTGGTTGCTCAAGGGTGGAACATCAACGGATGGGCGCTTCGCCGGCCGGCAGGGCTGCGCTAGTACGACTCTTCGGGGTCTGGAACGTGTGGTGGTTCGGGTGGTTCGAGGTGGAGACACGCTATTGGGTTGTGAGGCTGCACGCGGCCTGCTTGGGGTCCTTCGGGATGCTGGGTGGGTGTGTGGCTGGTCCTCCCTGATTCTTGCTGCCTATGTGGTGGTGGGGGTTGGTGTGGGGTTGTTTCTTGAGAACTACATAGTGGACGCGAGCATCTTGTAAGCAATTTTTAAGATTTTGGTCTTTGTTGTGTTGCCTAAGTTGTAAAGGGCGCACGGTGGATGCCTTGGCACAAGGAGCCGACGAAGGACGTGGGAGTCTGCGAAAAGCCTCGGGGAGTTGACAACCGAACTGTGATCCGAGGATGTCCGAATGGGGAAACCCACCAGGGGTCATGCCCTGGTACCCGCCACTGAATGTATAGGTGGTGTGGAGGGAACGCGGGGAAGTGAAACATCTTAGTACCCGCAGGAAGAGAAAACAAATAGTGATTCCGTGAGTAGTGGCGAGCGAAA